>NZ_LT629743.1:726250-1452500 GCF_900105095.1 Erythrobacter sp. HL-111
GAAGAGTTCGCTCGCACGTTTCTGTTCGCGGCCCGCGAGCGAAGGCAGTTCGCGCCGCACCGCCGCCTCGGCATAGCCGAAGCTTCGGAGCAGGCCCGCGACATCGCGCAGGGGCACGTCCTTGGCGCGGCGCTCCTCGACCGGGCGGGCCGGCTCGCCCTCGAAATCGATGAAGACGACATCGTCGCCCGCGACCAGCAATTGCCCGAGGTGAAGGTCGCCGTGGATGCGCGTCACCTGCGTGCCGGTCGCATCGGCGGCGATCGCGGTGATGCGGTTGTGCAGCTCTTCGCGGTGCTCCTTGAGGCGGGCGAGCGTGTCGGCCTCGTCCCACTGGAGCTCGGCGCGTTCGAGGATGCCGAGCGCCTTGTCGATCTCGGCATTGACCCGCTCGGCAAGTCGCCCGGCGCTGCCCCGGTCGAGCATGGCGGGGGCGAAGGCCGGGTCCTCGGTCGGGGTGGCAAGAAGGGCGTGCATCTCCGCAAGGCGCTCGCCCAGGCGGGTCGCGAAATGTTCGAAGAAAGGCACGGGATTGCCCTTTTCCGGCAGCTCGCGGGCATCGAGCGCGGCGCGTTCGAGCGCGTCCAGCGTCCAGCGCCAGCCATCGCCCTGGTTGCGGACGAAGCACTGCGCCAGCATCAGCGTGTGGCTCGTGCCGTCCGGCGACACCCGCCGGGCCTGGCCGAGGAAGGGCGCAACCGCCTCGTAATGGAGGTCGCACAGGTATTTCGTCATCTCGGCCTCGGGATGGACGCCGGGCTGGAGCCGCCGCAGCAGCTTCACCACCGCCCGGTCGGCGAGGATGAGGGTCGAATTGGACTGTTCGGCGGCAAGCCATTCGGTCGCGGCGTCTTCACCGAGGTCGAATGCCTCCTCCCCCTCGAACACCAGCGTGCCATCCCCCGTGTCGAACTCGGCGCTGTCACGAAAGGCGCGAATCACGGCGCGCGGGAAGCTGTTCACCGCAAAGCCGTCCGTCAGCAGCCCGACATGGCGCCCGCGCCGCGTCCGGGCGAGCGCGAGGTTGGGCGCGAAGGGGCCTTCGTGCTCGCCCTCCCAGGCGATGCCGAAGGGCAGGGCATAGGTGCTCGTCCCGCTGTCGAGCCTTACCTCGACCTCGGCCAGCAGCAGATCGTCGGCAAGCTGCGCGTGGCGCGCGATGCGCGTTCCGGCGATGTCCTCGTCCTTCTGCCCGAACCAGCGCCGCTCGGCGATGTAGGCGGGCAGGATGTCGCCTTCGAGCACCTGCCGGTTCTCGCCTTCGAGCACGTCGGCAAGTCCGGGGCGCAGGACGAAAGTGTGATGTTCGACCTCGTGCGAGGGGGCGGCGGAGGACCAGTCGGGGGCCTCGACCTTCTCGTCGAGCCGGAACCAGTAGAAGCCGTAAGGCGGCAGGGTCAGCAGGAAGGGCAGGGTGCCGATCGCGGGAAAGGGGGTTTCGCCCGAAAGTTCGACCGGCGTGAACCCGGTGAATTCGGCAAGATCGAGTTCCACCGCCTGCGCGCTCGAGGCGAGGTTCGCGACGCACAGGATCGTGTCCTCCCCGTCCTCGCGCAGGAAGGCGAGCACCTTGCGGTTGCGCGGCTTAAGAAACCGCTGCGTCCCCCGCCCGAAGGCGCGGTATTCACGGCGCACGGCGAGCATACGCTTGACCCAGTTCAGGAGCGAATGGCTGTCGCGCTCCTGCGATTCCACGTTCACCACGTCATACCCGTAGAGCGGGTCCTGGATCGGCGGCAGGGCGAGCCGCGGCGGATCGGCCCTGGAAAAACCCCCGGCGCGGTCGGGCGACCATTGCATCGGGGTCCTCACCCCGTCGCGGTCGCCGAGGAAGATGTTGTCGCCCATGCCGATCTCGTCGCCGTAATAGATGATCGGCGTACCCGGCATGGTGAGGAGCAGCGCGTTCATCAGCTCGATCCGGCGCCGGTCGCGGCCCATCAGCGGGGCGAGCCGGCGGCGGATGCCGAGATTGAACCGCGCCCGGCGGTCCGCGGCATAGGTCTCCCACAGGTAATCGCGTTCGGCATCGGTCACCATTTCGAGCGTCAGCTCGTCATGGTTGCGCAGGAAGATCGCCCATTGCGACTGTTCGGGAATGGGCGGGGTCTGGCGCATGATGTCGGTGATCGGAAAACGGTCTTCCTGCGCCACCGCCATGTACATGCGCGGCATCAGCGGGAAGTGGAACGCCATGTGGCATTCCTCGCCTTGCGGCCCAAAATATTGCTGTGTGTCCTCGGGCCACATGTTCGCCTCGGCGATCAGCATCCGGTCGGGATAATGTTCGTCGAGGTCAGCGCGGATCTTCCGCAGCACCTCGTGCGTCTCGGGCAGGTTCTCGTTCGAGGTGCCTTCCCGTTCGATCAGGTAGGGGATCGCGTCGAGCCTGAGGCCGTCCACCCCCATGTCGAGCCAGAAGTGCATGACCTTGATGACTTCTTCCAGCACGCGCGGATTGTCGAAATTGAGGTCGGGCTGGTGCGAATAGAAGCGGTGCCAGTAATAGGCCCCGGCTTCCTCGTCCCAGCTCCAGTTCGATTTCTCGGTGTCGCAGAAGATGATCCGCGTGCCGGCGTATTTCTCGTCGTCGTCGGACCAGACGTAGAAATCGCGCTCGGGGCTTCCCGGCGGAGCCTTGCGCGCCGCCTGGAACCACGGATGCTCGTCCGAGGTGTGGTTGATGACGAGTTCGGTGATGACCCGGATGCCGCGGCGGTGCGCTGCCTCGACGAAGGCGCGAAAGTCCTCGAGCGTGCCGTAATCGGGCGACACGTCGTAATAGTCGGCGATGTCGTAACCGTCGTCGCGGCGCGGGCTGGGGTAGAAGGGCAGGAGCCAGATCGCCGTGACACCGAGATCGGCAATGTGATCGAGCTTCTGCATCAGCCCGGCGAAATCGCCGATGCCGTCATTGTTCGCGTCGAAGAAGCTCTTGACGTGAAGCTGGTAGATGACCGCGTCCTTGTACCAGGACGGGTCCGCCTTGAATTCTTCCAGCGGAAGCTGCGGGTCGGCCTCAGCCATGCGCGCCTCCTTCCGGTTCGATGCGCCAGATGCGGTAGGGCTCGTCGGGCGTCAGGTGGATCGAGTGATGCTTGCCGTGCCAGGCGAAGCGCTCGCCGCTGGCGAGGTCCTCGACCGCGAGCGCGCCGTCGTCGGGCAGGCCGAATTCCCACAGCGGGACCTCGAAATCGCAGGAATGTTCGCCGTGCGGGTCCATGTTGACCATGACGAGGATCATGTCGGAGCCGTCGGCCGAAGGCTTGCCGTAGAAGATGACGCTGTCGTCGTGGGCGGGGTAGAAGCGCGTGTTGAGATGCGTCTGGAGGGCGGGGTGTCCGCGCCGCAGGCGGTTCAACAGGGTCACGTCCGCGACGATGTCGCCGGACGCGCGCCATTCGCGCGGGCGGATCTCGTATTTCTCGCTCGCGGCATATTCCTCGCGGCCGGGAAGCGGCGCCGCGTCGCACAGTTCGAAGCCCGAATAGACGCCCCACAGGCCCGACAGCGTCGCCGCCAGAACGGCACGGATACGGTGCGCCGGGCGGCCTCCGGTCTGGAGGAAGACGGGGTTGATGTCGGGCGTGTTGACGAAGAAATGCGGGCGGAAGAAGTTCCGGGGCGCCTCCTTCGTCAGTTCCTCGACATACTCCGTCAGTTCGGCCTTCGAATTGCGCCAGGTGAAATAGGTGTAGCTCTGCGAGAAGCCGACCTTGGCGAGGCGATACATGACCTTCGGCCTCGTGAAAGCTTCCGAGAGAAAGATGACTTCGGGATGGGCCGAGCGGACTTCGCGGATCATCCATTCCCAGAACGGGAAGGGCTTGGTGTGCGGGTTGTCGACGCGGAACACCTTCACGCCCTCGCTCACCCACAGCAGCACGACGTCGCGCAGCGCCAGCCACAGGCCGGGCACGGCGTCGGGGCCGTAGAAATCGACATTGACGATGTCCTGGTATTTCTTGGGCGGGTTCTCGGCGTATTTCATGCTCCCGTCGGGACGCCAGGCGAACCAGCCCGGATGCTCGGCGAGCCAGGGATGGTCGGGCGAACACTGGATCGCGAAATCGAGCGCGATTTCGAGCCCGTGCTCCTTCGCCGCGGCGACGAGTGCGCGGAAATCCTCGAAATCGCCGAGCTCGGGATGAATGGCGTCGTGCCCGCCTTCGGGACTGCCGATGGCATAGGGACTGCCGGGGTCGCGCGCTTCCGGCGTCAGGGTGTTGTCCGGCCCCTTGCGGTTGGTCTTGCCGATGGGATGGATCGGCGGGAAATAGAGCGTGTCGAAGCCCATTTCCGCGACGCGCGGGAGGTGGCCGATCACGTCGCGCAGGGTCCCGTGGCGGGACTTGTCGTCGGTCATCGAGCGCGGGAAAAGCTCGTACCAGCTCGAAAACTGCGCCTCGCGTCGTTCGGCGTCGAGAAGTTGCGGCGGCGCGGCGGCGCGGTGGTGGTGCGGGTCCAGCGCCTCCATCGCTTCCACGACCGCCGGATCGGTGAAGACATCGCGCCGGGCGGCATCGCTTTCGGCCCCGTCAAGCGCGGCGAGCGCCTGGTCGAGCACCGCGCGGTGCTTCGAATCGGCCGAGCGCCGCGCGTTTTCGAGAAAGCGGCGGCCTTCCTCGAAGTCGACCGGCTGTGCGACCCCTGCCTCGACCTTCTTGACGATGCTCTCGCGGAAATAGCCGAAGCGGTCGTCCCATGCCTCGACGGTGAATTCGTGGCGACCGAGCCGTTCGGGGGTGAAGGCGGCCGACCACTCGTCGTTGCCTTCCTCGAACATCGGCACCGCGTTCCATTCGCGCGCCCGCTCGGCCCGCCAGAGAAGGCGCGCGCCGATCTTCTCGTGGCCGTCGGTGTAGATGTGCGCGCCGACCTCGATCCGCGTGCCGACGATGCACTTGACCGCGAAATCGCCGCCATCGACGCGGGGGACGAGGTTCTCGACGATGATCCGCGGCGCCTCGGCGGCGATCATTGCGGCTTTCTTCGACCCGCGCGCCTTGTGCGCGACGGCGCGCGGGGCTTCGGCCGCGAGCAGGCGCGCCTCGTGAGGCCCGAGCGGCGCAAGCGGGTCCGCCGTGCCATCGATCCGGCGCAACTGCCGCCAGCGCCGCCCGTCGAGCAGGCTTGCGGGAATGTCGGCCGGAGCCTGGCCGGGATTGAGCAGCAGGATGCGCGCCGCCTGCGCCGAGCGTTCGTCGGCCGCATCGTGACGGATGATCCCGGTGACAGGCGATCCAGCCGCCGTGAGGACCTCCATGCCGCCCAAGGGCGCGTCTTGCGCCATCGCGCGCGCAAGGTCTTCCGCATCCCCGATCCGCGCGGCGAGATCGGCCGGGACCAGCGCGCCCGAACCGGTGAAGAGCGCCGCCACCAGCAGCGTTCGCGCCGCCTCGGGATCGCTCGCCCGGCTGGCCGCGGCAGGCGTGATCTCGGCGACAAGCGGGCAGTGCGGGGCGAGCGCGGCATTCTCGTCGAGCAACCAGCGCGCGCGCTGGTCCCACCATCCGAACGAGGACAGGCAGCGGTCGAAGGCCCCGCTGCGGGCGAGGGCGAGGGCATCATCGCGCGGGAGTCCCGGCGTCGCGGCGATCAGCAGGACACCCTGGCGCCGGTCGCGCAGCCGTTCGGCGAGCGCACGGTGAAACGGGACGGCCCGCGCCTCTAGCCCCTCGAACACGAAACCGTCCGCGCCCGCATCGAGCAGCGCCTCGAGCCGCAGGGCGACGCGTTCGGCCACGGGGTTTCCCGGTTCGAGCCGGTCGAGCAGGACGCGCGCTTCGCCGCTGGCAGGGGCGGGTTCGCGGGGATCATGCACCGTTCCGGACCCGGCGTGGCCCGCCCCGACCGCGAAGACTTCCGGGCAGCGCTCGATCAGTTCGTCGGCGAGATCGAACCGGTCCAGCCTCAGACGAAGGATTGTCCGAAGGGGTTTTTTGGCGATGATCGGATTCGCGTCGGACGAAAACGTGGTTTCGAAATTCAGAACGATCCCGTCGAAACCCGAATTTGCAACGTTTTCGATTTCCTCGGGGTCAGGATCCTTCGAAAATGTCAGGAACCTATCATAGATTATATTGTCAATATTGCCGCCCTTTTGCCCTGCCATGCTTTTCCGTCCCATGAGTTTTGCAACAAGGCAGCGCCGAGGGGGTTCCTGTTGGCGCCGATCACTACGTCCGACGCCGGGAACGCATGGTCACTTTCTCGCGCGGGAAGCCGTGCCCGACGCCGGTGATCGCGTCCTTGACGCGAGGCGCGTGGGACGCGCAGTCTGCCATGCGCCGCCGAACGCCAGCGCCAGGGGACAGGATCACGCCATGACCGAGAGCGACCCGCAGGACGAGGTGATCGCGTTCCTCGCCCGGCCCGAAAGCCACGGCGTCTCCGGCCCGGTCGAGCGGATCGACACCCACGCAGCGCACGTCTTCCTGGCGGGCGAGCGCGCCTTCAAGCTCAAGCGCGCGGTCAAGCTGCCCTATCTCGATTTCTCCACCTCCGAGCGGCGCCGCGCGGTGCTCGAAACCGAATTGCGGCTCAACCGCCGCAGCGCGCCGGAGCTCTACCTCGAGGTGCGCGCGATCCGCCGCGACGAGGGTGGAGAACTGAATTTCGAGCGGGGGACGCCGCAGGACTGGGTGCTCGTCATGCGACGATTTCCGGCGGATGCGCTGCTGAGCGACATGGCGGAACGCGGCGCGCTCACGCACGCGATCCTGCGCGATCTCGCCGATGCGATCGCCGGTTTCCATGAAAGCGCGCCGCCCGGCCCGCGCGAAGGCGGCGCCGCGCGGGTGGAGGCGGTGATCGAGGGCAACCGCGTCAGCATGGAACGGCATCCCGAAACGCTCGACCCCGAACGGGTGGGCGCGCTTTGCCGGGACAGCCTCGCATTGCTGGGGATGCTCGCCCCGCTGCTCGACCGGCGAGCGGCGGAAGGCCGTGTGCGGCGCTGCCACGGCGACCTTCACCTTGCCAATATCTGCCTGTGGCAGGGGCGGCCGGTGATGTTCGACTGCCTCGAATTCGACGAGGAACTGGCGACCACCGATGTCCTCTACGATCTCGCCTTCCTGCTGATGGACCTGTGGGAGCGGGGCCATCCGCGCGAGGCGGCGTTGGTGTTCAACCGTTATTGCGACATGACCGGCCAGGCGGAGGGGATCGCCGCGCTGCCCCTGTTCCTCGCGATGCGCGCAGCCGTGCGCGCGCACGTCGCGGCCTCGGCCGCGGCCGGGGGGCAGGGCGCGGCGAAAGCGGAGGAGGCGCGGGGCTATCTCGACGCGGCCGCCGGGTTCCTCGAACCGCGCGAGGCGAGGCTGGTCGCGATCGGCGGGCGCAGCGGCACGGGGAAATCGACCCTCGCCGGCAATGTTGCCCACCGCATCGGCCGCGCACCGGGCGCTCGCTGGTTGCGGAGCGACGTGCTCAGGAAACGCATGGCAGGGGTGCTTCCCGAAGATCGCCTGCCGCACGCGGCCTACACCCCCGAAAACGGCCGGGCGGTCTACGAGCGGGTCATGGCAGAGGCCGAAACCGTGCTGGCGAGCGGGCAATCCGTCGTGCTCGACGCCGCCTTCCTGCGCCGGGAGGAGCGCGAGGCGGTGCGCGATCTCGCCCGGCGCGCGGGCGTGGGCTTCACCGGCATCTGGCTCGAAGCGCCGCCTGACGTGCTGCGCGAGCGGGTCACGGCCCGGCGCGGCGATCCCTCGGACGCCGATGCGGCGGTGGTCGATCGCCAGCTCGCCAGGGACCTCGGCAGGCTCGACGAGTGGAAGCGCATCGATGCGGGAGGTCCGCCCGAAGCGGTGGCGGCGCGGGTCGATCCGCTGGGACTGTGGTAGGACCTTTGCGACCCGCAGGCGGCGGCGGACAGGCGGCGCTTGCCAAGGCCGCCCGCCGGTGACATTTTTGCGCACGTGTCACGCCGCAGGACCGGCGGTGACCACCCCAGCACACGGAGCGCGCGCGCCATGTCGAACAAGCAGGTCCCGGAATACCCCAATCCCTTCGCCATGTGGGAACCCGTGATGGAGTTCTGGTTCAAGGCCATGTTCGCCGGAACGCAGCAGGCCTTCCAGTTCTGGGCCGCCCCCTTCGGCCCCCCGCCCGCAGAGGAACGCGAGGAGGAAGGCGACCTCGACGTGCCCGGCCCGTTCGAACGCGATTTCGAGGACAGCCTGCACGCATGACGCGGGCCGGAAGGTCGCGGTAACCGCAGCCCACAGTCAGGGATGGCGCCGCCATTCGGAACGCTTGCCTGCCTGCCGCGCTTGATTCTCGAACAGCAAGGACAGGCAAGGCGTGGGCTTTCTCAAGGACGGCGAGTGGCACGACGAATGGGACTACACCGACGAGGAGAGCGGCGCCTTCGAGCGCGATGAGAGCGCCTTCCGCAACTGGATAACCCCCGACGGCAGGCCCGGTCCGACCGGAGAGGTCGGTTTCGCGGCCCTACCGGGGCGTTACCGGCTCTACATCAGCCTCGCCTGCCCGTGGGCGCATCGCGCCAATGTCGCCCGCCACCTGAAGGGGCTGACGGGCGCGATCGAACTGGTGGTGGTGCACTGGCTGATGCGGGAAGGCGGCTGGTCCTTCCGCGAGGGCGAATGCGTGACGCCCGATCCGTCCCTGGGCGCGGACCACCTGCACCAGCTCTATACCGCCGCCAGGCCCGACTATTCGGGCCATGTCACCGTACCGCTGCTGTGGGACACGAAGACCGGCACGATCGTGAACAACGAAAGCGCCGATATCCTGCGCATGATCGGCAGCGCGTTCGACGATTGCGGCGCGAACGACCTGGACCTCTACCCGAAGGCTTGCCGCGAGGAGATCGACCGGCTCAACGCGCAGGTTTACGACGCGGTGAACAACGGGGTCTACAAGGCCGGTTTCGCCGCCTCGCAGGAGGCTTACGAAGAGGCCGTGCAACCGCTTTTCGCCATGCTCGACCAGCTGGAGGAGCGGCTGGACGGCAAGGAATGGCTCGTCGGAGGGCAGCTTACCGAGGCCGACATCCGGCTGTGGACGACGCTGATACGGTTCGACCCGGTGTATCACGTGCATTTCAAGTGCAACCTGCGCCGGATCGCCGATTATCCCAACCTTTCGGCATTCACCCGGCGGCTCTACAGCCTGGACGGGATCGCGCAGACGGTGAATTTCCGGCACATCCGGCACCACTATTTCGAAAGCCACCGGCACATCAATCCGGCCGGCATCGTCCCGGCAGGACCCGACCCCCTGGTGCCGGGCCTGTCCAAAAGCGGGTGACAATCCGCATGACCTTGGCCGACGCGATTGTCTGACGCAAGGGTGCACCTTGCGTCAGGCCAGACCCCTTCTTCATGCCTGAGTCATTGTTTTCATGGGGAAATGGCGGACAGGGTGGGATTCGAACCCACGAAGGGCTTGCACCCTTGCCGGTTTTCAAGACCGGTGCATTCAACCGCTCTGCCACCTGTCCGCGTGGGCCAGCCCCATAGCGGGGGGATCGGGGCAAGTCACCCGCGAGTTGGTTGTTGGGTATTCAGCCCGGTTGTGACAGAGGTGCGCGCATGATCACGCGCCGCATTGCCCCTGCCTTCCTCGCTCTCCTGCTCTCTCTCGCCGGCCCTGCCGCGCCCTCGCTCGCCCAGGTCGAGGCGAATGACGGAATCGCCTTCGATGCCTATGTCGCGCAGCTCGCCGAGCGTGCCCGCGCGCAAGGGGTGAGCGAGGCGACCGTGCGCCGCATGACCGAAGGGCTTTCGCCCGATCCGCGGGTGATCCGGCTCGACCGCGGCCAGCCCGGCAGCCCGACGCGCAGCGGCTATCCCGCGCTCGCCCCCTATATCGACACCCATGTGAACGCCGCGCGCATCGCCGGCGGGCGCGAGGTCTATCGCCGGAACCTCGCCACGCTGCGCCGGATCGAGCGGGATTTCGGCGTTCCGCCCGAGATCATCGTGGCGATCTTCGGACACGAAACGAGCTACGGCCGGATCACCGGCGGCTTCGACCTCGCCCGCAGCCTGGCGACGCTTGCATGGGAGGGGCGCCGGCGCGAGCTTTTCGCGGACGAGTTCATCGCGCTGCTCAAGGTCGCCGATCGCGGTTTCGCGCGGGCGGAACTGACCGGAAGCTGGGCGGGCGCGATGGGCTATCCGCAGTTCCTGCCCTCGGTCTACGAACGGCTCGCGGTCGACGGCGACGGCGACGGGCGGGCGGACATCTTCGGCAACCGGGCCGACACCTTCGCCTCGATCGCGAATTATTTCCGCGATGCGGGATGGCGCACGGGCCAGCCCTGGGGCGTCCGGGCGAGCGTGCCCGGCGGGTTCGACGTCGATGCCTATCGCACCAGGCTCGAAGCCCCGGTGTGCCCGCGCGTGCACGAGCGTCACAGCCGCTGGATGACGGTGGAGGAATGGCGCGCGCTCGGCGTGGTCCCTCAGCGCCCGCTCGCACCCGGCACGCTCGTCTCGCTGTTCCGGCCCGACGGCCCCGGCACGCCCGCCTGGCTGCTGACCGGGAATTACCGCGTGATCCTCGAATACAACTGCTCCAACTACTACGCGATGAGCGTCGGCCTGCTTGCGGACGAAATCGTGAACTGATCGCCGCGCACGCCTCGCCAAGCGGGACGGGCGGGGTTATAGGCGCGCGGGTGAGAGGTGTGAGACCCCGTTCGATGATGGCCATGGCTCTGGCGGCGCTGGCGTTCGTCCATGCGCCCGCGCCCGCGGGCCCTGCTGGCGAAGGCCGGTCGGCGGCACCCGCGATCCCGCCGGGCGACGAAGTGCCGATCGCGCTTCTCGTGGATGTCTCCTCCGGTCAGATCCTCCACCAGCGCAATGCGCGGCGGCGTTTCGTCCCCGCCTCGATGACCAAGACCATGAGCGCCTATGTCGCCTTCGAGCTGATCGAGCAGGGCAGGCTCGACCCGGGGCAGGTGATGACGATCCGGCCCGAGACCTGGCGCGCCTGGAGCGGCAAGGGTTCGACCATGTGGCTGCCGGCCGATGCCCGGGTCACGGTAAATGACCTGCTGATGGGCCTCATGACCGTTTCCGCCAATGACGCGGCGATCGTGCTGGCCGAGGGCGCGGCGGGATCGGTCGAGAACTGGGCGGCGCTGATGAACGTGCACGCGCGCGAACTCGGCATGACCGACAGCCATTTCGCCAACCCCAACGGCTGGATGGACGAAGGCCGCACCTTCACCAGCGCGCGCGATCTCGCCCTGCTCGCCGAGGCGATGATCCGCCGCCATCCCGAAAAATTCCGGCGCTACATCGGCAACGAAAACTTCACCTACAACGACGTGACGCAGGGCAATCACGACCCGCTGATCGGCCGGGTCAGGGGCGCGGAGGGGATCAAGACCGGCTTCACCAACGAGGCGGGCTTCGGCTTTCTCGGCACGGTCAGGCGCGGGGCCCAGCGGCTCGTGCTCGTCACCGCCGGGGTTGACCGCGGCGATGCACGCGACGGCTGGGCGCGGCGTTATGTCGAGTGGGGCTTTTCCGCCTTCGAGCGGCGGCGCCTTTTCGATGCGGGCGAGGAGGTCGCACAGGCACGGGTGCAGGGCGGCTCCGCCCGCCGGGTCACGCTCGTCGCGGATCGCCCGGTCGAGGTCAGCGTCCCGCGCGGGCGTGCGGGGGAGATGACATTGAGCGTCCGCTACGACGGCCCGCTGCGCGCTCCGGTGGCGGCGGGAAGCCGGGTGGCGACCCTCAGGATCGAGGTGCCGGGCATGGATGAGGCGCGCATTCCCCTGTTCGCGGGCGAGCCGGTCGGGATCGCGGGACCGCTCGACCGGATCGTCAACGCCTTCGCGCGGTGGCTTGGCTGATGGCGTCGCGCGGGGGGCGGGGCCGCTTCATCGCCTTCGAGGGCGGGGAGGGGGCCGGCAAGTCGACCCAGGCGCGCCTGCTCGCCGAGGCACTGGCGGGGCGCGGCATCCCGGTCGAAACCACCCGCGAACCCGGCGGCACGCCCGGTGCCGAAGCGATCCGCGGCCTGCTCCTGACGCCCCCCGGCGAGGGCTGGACCGGCGAGGCCGAGGCGCTGCTCTTCGCCGCCGCGCGGGCCGATCACGTCGCACGCCGCATCCGCCCCGCGCTCGAGGCCGGGCGCTGGGTGGTGTGCGACCGCTTCGTCGATTCGAGCCGCGCCTACCAGGGCGGAGCGGGGGGATTGGGCGACGCGGCGATCCTTGCGCTGCACGACTTCGGCAGCGGCGGGCTGCGGCCCGACCTGACGGTGCTGCTCGACGTTGCAGAGGCGCAGGTCGCCCGCCGCCTCGCCGCCCGCGACGGGGCGCAGAGCGATGCGATCGGCGGGCGCAGCGCGAATTACCATCGCGCGGTCGCCGCGAGCTTCCGCCGCATGGCCGCAGCCGATCCGGCGGGAATCGCGGTGATCGACGGAGCGGGCGAGCCGGAAGAGGTGCAAGCCCGCGTCCTCGCCGCGCTCGCGCCGATCATGCCGGAAGGGGCGCGCTGATGGATTGGCCCAATCACGAGCGGCCGTGGCGCGAATGGCGCATGGCAACCGGCGGAGCGCGGATGCACCATGGCTGGATCCTCGCGGGCAAGCGCGGCCTGGGCAAGCGCGACTTCGCGCTCGCCGCCGCGGCCGAACTGGTCGCCGAGCCCGGCGTGAGGCAGCCAGCCGATCCCGCCAACCATCCCGATATCGTGACTCTCACCCACGGGCCGAAGGACGACAAGGCCGAACGCGCCGCGGCCGAGGGCAAGCCCTTCGAGCGTGCCCGCAGCATTCGCATCCGGCAGATCCGCGCGATGCAGCGCCGCCTCACCACCCGGCCGACGATCGGCAGCCGGCGGGTCGTCATCATCGACCCGGCCGACGATCTGGAACGCGCCGCGGCCAATGCGCTGCTGAAAAGCCTCGAAGAACCGCCGCAGGGAACCTTCTTCATGCTGGTCACCCACGCGCCTGCGCGCCTCCTGCCGACGATCCGCTCGCGCTGCCGGGTGCTGCGGTTCCCGCCGCTGACCGACGCCGAACTTGCCGCCATGCTCGATGCGGACGGGGCGGGCGGGGACCCGGGCGAACGGGCGGCAGCGATGAAGGCGGCGGAAGGCTCCTTCGGCGCGGCGCGGCGGTTTGCCGAACAGAAGCTGGGGGCGCTGGCCGAGGTGATGGAGACGCTCCTTGCCGAAGGCGATCCGGCGATGACCGGGCGGGGGGAGCTCGCGGCCCTGATCGGCCCGCGCGCCGACCGCGAACGCCTGCAGGCGGCGTTCGACCTCGCCCGGGCGCTGGTCGCCGCGCGCGCGCGGGAAACCGGCTCGAACGCCGAACGCGGCGCACTGGTCGAGGCGCACGCGCGGCTCGTCGAACTCGCGCGGGATGCTCCGATCCACAATTACGACACGGGGCTCCTCGCGCTTGAGATCGGAACCTTGCTTGTCGGGGCGAGCGCGGCTAGCGAACCGGCCCATGGCTGAGACCGACCCCGCCCCCTTCTACGTCACCACCGCGATCAGCTACCCCAATGGCAGGCCGCATATCGGCCATGCCTACGAGGCGATCGCGGCCGATGTCATCGCGCGTTTCCAGCGGATGCGGGGGCGCGACGTGCGGTTCCAGACCGGGACCGACGAACACGGGCTCAAGATGGCGCGCAAGGCTGCCGAACAGGGCCGCACCGCGCGCGATCTCGCCGATGAAATGTCGGGCTATTTCCGCGATATGTGCGACGCTCTTGACGTGCGTTACGATCGTTTCATCCGCACGGTGGAGGACGATCACCATCGCGCGAGCCGGGCGATCTGGCAGCGGATGGAAGCGGCGGGCGACCTTTATCTCGACCGCTACGAGGGCTGGTACTCGGTCCGTGACGAGGCCTATTACGACGAGAGCGAACTGGTCGAAGGCGAAAGCGGCGAAAGGCTCTCCCCGCAGGGAACGCCGGTCGAATGGACGGTCGAGGAAAGCTGGTTCTTCCGCCTGTCGAAATACCAGGACCGCCTGCTCGAACTGCTCCGCACGCCGGGCTTCCTCGAACCGGCGAGCCGCCGCAACGAAATGATCGCCTTTGTCGAACAGGGCCTGCGCGACCTGTCGGTGAGCCGCACCAGTTTCGACTGGGGGGTCAAGGTGCCGGGTTCGGACGGCACGGATTCCGGGCACGTGATGTATGTCTGGGTCGATGCGCTGACCAACTACCTCACCGGGCTCGGCTTTCCGGACGAGACCGGGGACATGGCGAAATTCTGGCCCGCCGACCTGCACCTCATCGGCAAGGACATCGTGCGCTTCCACACGATCTACTGGCCCGCTTTCCTGATGAGCGCGGACCTGCCGGTCCCGAAGAAGGTATTCGGCCACGGCTTCCTGCTCAACCGCGGGCAGAAGGAATCGAAATCGCTCGGCAACGTCACCGATCCGCTGGCACTGGCGGAGAGGTTCGGCGTCGATGCCCTGCGCTATTTCCTGCTGCGCGAGGTCGCTTTCGGACAGGATGGTTCCTATTCGCCCGAAGCGATCGTCACGCGGGCCAATGCGGAACTCGCCAATTCCTTCGGCAATCTGGCCCAGCGCACGCTGTCGATGATTGCGAAGAACATGGACGGGCATCTCGAGGCATTCGAGCCTGCCGAGGTTGATCGCAAGCTGCTGTCGCTGGTCGGCGACGCGTGCCTGCGCGAACTGCCGCAGGCTTTCGAGGCGCTTGCCTTCTCCACCGGGATCGAGGCGTGGCTGCGCGCGGTCCATGCCTGCAACCAGTATGTCGACGAACAGGCACCCTGGACCCTGCGCAAGACCGATCCGGAACGAATGAAGGCGGTGCTCCTTACCCTGTTCATGGCGCTGCGCGACCTTGCCATCGCGATCCGGCCCGTCGTGCCGACGAAGGCCGCGGACCTGCTCGACCAGCTCGGCGTGCCGGCGGACGAGCGACAATATGAACACCTGCAGGACCCGGACTGGTTCCGCCGCCTCGTCATGGCGGGCTTCACCGTGAACAGTCCCACGCCGATCTTCCCGCGGCTCGAACTGCCGGAGGCGGCGCAAGGAGCGGCATGATGCTCGTCGACAGCCACTGCCACCTCGAATACAAGGGCCTTGTCGAGGACCAGCAGGGCGTCCTCGCCCGCGCCCGCGCAGCCGGGGTAGGCGCCTTCCTCAACATCTCGACCCGCAAGTCCGAGTGGGAACAGGTCGTGGGCACCGCGAAGCGCGAAAGCGACGTCTTCGCCAGCGTCGGCATCCACCCGCACGAAGCCGACGCCCACGCCGACCTCGGCCGCGCCACGCTGCTTGCGGCGAGCGAGGACCCCCGCGTGATCGGCATCGGGGAAACCGGGCTCGATTACTATTACGATCATTCCGACCGCGAAACGCAGGCGCGCCTGTTCCGGATGCACATCGGCGTCGCGCGCGAAACCGGCCTGCCGGTCATCATCCACACCCGCGATGCAGAGGACGATACCTTCGCGATCCTCGAGGAGGAGATGGGGAAGGGGGCCTTTCCGGCGCTGATCCACTGCTTCACCGCCTCGGCGGATTTCGGGCGCAAGGTGCTGGAACTTGGCCTGACGATCTCGCTTTCGGGCATCGTGACATTCAGGAACGCGAAGGAATTGCAGGCGGTCGCCGCGCAGATCCCGGAAGACCGCCTGCTCGTCGAAACCGACAGCCCCTTCCTCGCGCCCGTGCCGAACCGCGGCAAGGTGTGCGAGCCGGCCTATGTCGCGGACACCGCCCGCTTCGTGGCGGACCTGCGCGGGGTCGAGCCCGAACGGCTCGCCGAAAGGACCACGGCCAATTTCTCGAAACTGTTCACGCGGGCGATGCTGTGAAGGTCATCCTGCTCGGCTCGGGCACGTCGACCGGCGTGCCGCGCGTCGGCGGGCCGGACGGGGCGGGTGACTGGGGCGATTGCGATCCCGCCGAGCCGCGCAATCGCCGCACCCGCGTCTCGGTCCTGGTCGAAAGCGACGAGGGCGCGCGGCTGCTGGTCGACACGTCGAGCGATTGCCGCGCGCAATTGCTCGCGAACCGGGTGGACCGGGTGGACGGGGTGTTCTGGACCCACGATCACGCCGATCACTGCCACGGCATCGACGACCTGCGTGTCCTTCGCTACGGGCGCGGCGGGCCGATCCCGGGCTACGCCTCGACCGAGACGGTGCGCCGGCTGCGCCAGCGTTTCGGTTACGTCTTTGCCGGGCAGGACGGCTATCCCACCATCGTCAATCTCGACACGCTCGACCGGCTCCGCATCGTCGCGGGCTTTTCGGTCGACTGGGTGCAGATGGACCACGGCCCGGGCGAAACGACCGGCTATCGCTTCGAAGCCGATGGCAAGAGCATCGTCTATGCCACCGATTTCTCGAGGATTTCAGATGAGATGATCGAAACCTTCCACGGTGCGGACGTGCTGGTCAGCGATTGCCTGCGGCGCGAACCGCATCCGACGCACGCGCATCTCGGCATGGCGATCGAGCTCGCCGAACGCTGCGAGGCGAAGCGGCTCGTGCTGAGCCATCTCGACAAGAGCATGGATTACCGCAAGCTCTGCGACGAGGTGCCGGGGCATGTCATCGTCGGCTATGACGGGCTGGAGGTCATCGCGTGAGCCAGTACGACATCATCGCCATCGTCAGCCTGCTTGGCTGGCTGGTCATCGCGGGGAGCGCGCTTGCGTCCTACCGGCTCGGATGGGGACAGATCGCGCGCATGGCGCTGACCTGGCTCGCTATCTTCGCCGGTTTGTTCCTGCTGGTGGGGTTCTTCATCCAGGGATGAGACGGCCTTCACCCAGTTCGTATTTTACATAATATATATTATCCACCCAAGCTGTCGGGAGCGAAGTTCATGAACGAGGTCCCCTCTTCCCCGCAATTGCAGCGCCTCCTCGCGATCATGGCGCGGCTGCGCGATCCGCAGTCTGGATGCGAATGGGACCTCGCGCAGGACTTTGCCAGCATCGCGCCCTATACGATCGAGGAAGCCTACGAGGTCGCCGACGCGATCGAACGCGGCGACATGGTCGAGCTCAGGGACGAACTCGGCGATCTGCTGCTCCAGGTCGTCTTTCACGCCCGCATGGCCGAGGAAGCCGGCCTGTTCGCCTTCGACGACGTTGCCCGCTCGATCAGC
Organism: Erythrobacter sp. HL-111; assembly: GCF_900105095.1. Lineage (NCBI taxonomy): Bacteria > Pseudomonadati > Pseudomonadota > Alphaproteobacteria > Sphingomonadales > Erythrobacteraceae > Erythrobacter > Erythrobacter sp. HL-111. The sequence goes on from NZ_LT629743.1 coordinate 743,381, forward strand.
GACAAGATGGAGGCGCGCCACCCGCACATCTTCGGCGGCGAAGGCGGCACGATGGGCGAAACCCGCTGGGAGAACCTCAAGCAGGCCGAACGCGCGGAGAAGGGCATGGCCAGCGCGCTCGACGGGGTCGCGCTCGCCCTGCCGGCGCTCATGCGCGCGCAGAAACTGCAGAAACGCGCTGCCCGCACCGGGTTCGACTGGCCCGATCCGAAGGGGTCCGAAGCCAAGATCATCGAGGAAATAGAGGAACTTAACACCGCTTCTTCGCAGGAGGACAAGGTCGAGGAAGCGGGCGACCTGCTCTTCGCCGCGGTCAATTTCGTCCGCGCCCACGGGATCGCCGCGGAAGACGCCCTGCGCGCTGCCAATGCCAAGTTCGAACGCCGCTTCCGGGCGATGGAATCGAGGGCCGGGGACGCCTTCGCGGAGCTATCGCTCGACCAGCAGGAAGCTCTCTGGCAGGAGGTCAAGCGGGACGAGGAAACCGTTTGAATTCAGGTGTCCAGAGTCTCGTATTGACCCAGTTCCTTGGGATTGAGCCGGACCGTCACGCGCTTCATCGGACCGTCCGCGCCCTCGCCCGCGTCTTCCTCCTCCAGGACGTCGCCATGCGCGTGGAGCCAAGCCATGCGCCGCCCGTCGCTCACGGGGAGGGTGATGGTCACCTCCTTCGCCTGCGCCGTCAGCATCGCGCCGATCCGTCCCTCCAGCGCGGCGATGCCCGTCCCGCTCGCCGCGGAAAGCAGCACCGCCCCCTGCGTCTCGGCCGCCTCGGCGAGTTCCGCGCGGCGTTCGGGGGGAAGGAGATCGGCCTTGTTCCACACTTCGAGGATGGGGATTTCCCCCGCCCCGGTTTCGGGATCCACCACGCCGAGATCGCCGAGCACTTCCATCACCTGCTTCTTCTGCGCCGCATTGGCCGGGTTGGCGATGTCGCGCACGTGGCAGATCAGGTCGGCGCCGGTCACCTCCTCCAGCGTCGCGCGGAACGCGGCGACGAGCTGCGTCGGCAGGTCCGAGATGAACCCCACCGTGTCGGACAGGATCGCCTTTTCCACCCCCGGCAGCGCGATCGCGCGCATCGTCGGATCGAGCGTGGCGAACAGCAGGTCCTCTGCCATCACGTCCGCGCCGGTCAGGCGATTGAACAGGGTCGATTTCCCCGCATTCGTGTAGCCGACGAGGGCGATCACCGGCCAGGGCGCCCTTCCCCGCCGCTCGCGGTGGAGCGCGCGGGTCTTGCGCACCTGTTCGAGTTCGCGCCGCAGCCGCGCCATGCGCTGGCCGATCATCCGGCGGTCGGCCTCGATCTGGGTTTCCCCCGGACCGCCGAGGAAGCCGAAGCCGCCGCGCTGGCGTTCGAGGTGGGTCCAGCTCCGCACGAGCCGCGACTGCTGGTAGTCGAGATGGGCGAGTTCGACCTGCAGCCGCCCTTCCGCGGTCGCCGCGCGTTCGCCGAAGATCTCGAGGATCAGCCCGGTGCGGTCGATCACCTTGCGTTTCAGCTTCTCCTCGAGATTGCGCTGCTGGATCGCGCTCAGCGCTCCGTCGACGATCACGAGTTCGGCCTCGTACAGCTCGCACCAGTCGGCGATGCGCTGGACCTGGCCCGAACCGAACAGGGTGTTGGGCTGCATCTGGCGCACGGGCAGGATTTCCGAATGGGCGATCACCACGCCGATCGCCAGAGCCAGCCCTTCGGCCTCCTCCAGTCGCTCGCGCGCGTCGAGGTCGTAGGTGAAGCTGCGGATATCCGGGCACAGCACAAGCGCCCGCGCGCCGCGCGTCACCTCATCCATCAGGTCGTCGTCGAAACTCAGCCGCTATGCCTCTTCGTCATCCTCGGACCCGTCATCATAGGGTTCGCTTTCCAGTCCGGCATCATCTTCCTCATCCTCGGTCAGGTCAACCGGGCTCGCGGGCTGGATGGTCGAGACGGCGTGCTTGTAGGCCAGTTGCACCGCGCCGTCGCGTTCGAGCAGCATGCAGAACAGGTCATAGGCCGCGATCCGCCCCTGCAGCATGACCCCGTTGACGAGGAACATGGTGACCTGGACATTGGCCTCGCTCACGCGGCTGAGGAACACGTCCTGCAGCAGGCGCTGTTTGGGGTTGCCCGCGCGGCTGGCGAACTGGCTCGCATCGATGTTCTGCCCCGGCATGATGGTGGAAACCGCGTGCTTGTAGACCAACTGGGACTGACCGTCGCGCCGCAGCAGGATCGAGAAATTGTCGAACCAGGTGATGATGCCCTGCAGCTTGACGCCCTTGACGAGGAACATCGTCACCGGGGTCTTGTTGCGGCGCAGCAGGTTTAGGAACGCGTCCTGCAGGCTGCCGGACTGGCGCGGCGTGCCCGGGCCGGGCTGTCCCTGCGGCCGGGGGCGCGGAGAGAGAGTTCGCCCGTTCGACATATAGCTATGCTCCTGTTCTTGGCGGCCGCTTTTACGGTCCGCGAGGAAGGGCATCGCGCCGCGAAGGGATATGACGGTCCAGCCCCGGGCCATAATGGCGCTTGCTTGGCAAGCGAGCAATCCCTGACTCGCTGTCAAGTTCCTGAAGTCTGGCTTACCTGACACGCCTGTCAAGGTGCCTGTCCCCGCGCCTTCGCCGCGGGCGGGTTCAGACCTTGCGGCCGGTTTCGCGCCGTTCGGCCATTCCCAGAAGCTTGAGCTTGCGGTGGAGCGCCGATCTTTCCATCCCGATGAAGGACGCGGTCTTGGAAATGTTCCCCGAAAAACGCCGGATCTGGATCGTGAGATATTCGCGCTCGAAACTCTCGCGCGCCTCGCGCAGCGGTACGCCCATCATCGCCGTCAGCCCCTCGCCCGAGGAGGCGAGCCGTCCGCCGGTGATCTCGGACGGGAGCATGTCGGGCTCGATCTTGCCGAGCCGTTCGCGCGGGGTCATGATGATCGTGCGCTCGACGAGATTGCGGAGCTGGCGGACATTGCCCGGCCAGTCATAGGCCTGGAGCGCGGCCATGGCCTCCTCGCTGATCTCGGGCGGGGGGATGCCCTGGTCGGTCGAATAGCGGGTGAAGAAATGCTCGGCCAGCGCGGGGATGTCGTCGCGCCGCTCGGCCAGCGAGGGGATCGCGACCGGGACCACGTTGAGCCGGTAGAACAGGTCCTCGCGGAAACGCTTCTCCTCCATCTCGACCGTGAGATCGCGCGTGGTCGAGGAGACCACCCGCACGTCGACCCCGATCTGCCGCGTCCCGCCGACCCGCACGAAGCTCTGGTCGGTCAGCACGCGCAGGATGCGGGCCTGGGTCGAAAGCGGCATGTCCGCGACCTCGTCGAGATAGAGCGTGCCGCCGTCGGCCGTTTCGAGGAGTCCGGGCCGGACCTGCTTGCCGTCGACCTCCTCGCCGAACAGTTCCTGTTCGAAACGTTCGGGCGTGATCCGGGCCGAGTTGACGAGGACGAAGGCGTTGTCCGCGCGATTGCTCCACGAATGGAGCAGGCGCGCGGCGACTTCCTTGCCCGCCCCCGCGGGGCCGGAGATCAGCACCCGGCTCCCGGTGTTGGCGACGCGTTTGAGGGTCGCGCGGACATTGTTGATCGCGGCCGAGTTGCCGGTGAACTCGCTCGCCCCCCACACGCCTTCGCGCAGGCGCGAATTCTCGCGGCGCAATTGCTCGGTCTCGGTCGCGCGTTCGACCAGCAGGAGCAGGCGCTCGGCCTCGAAGGGCTTTTCGATGAAGTCCATCGCCCCGCGGCTGACGGCGGAGACGGCGGTGTCGATGTTGCCGTGGCCGGAGAAGATGATCACCGGCAGGTTCGGCTCGCGCGCCTTGATCGCATCGAGCAGTTCCAGTCCGTCCATCTCGCTCCCGTGGAGCCACACGTCGAGCAGCACGAGGCTCGGCCGGCGTTCGTCGATCGCGGCCAGTGCGGCGGTGCTGTCGGCGGCGGTGCGGCAATCGTAGCCTTCGTCGCCGAGCACGCCGGCGACCAGTTCGCGGATGTCGCGTTCATCGTCGACGACGAGGATTTCAAGCGCCATGGGCGGCTCCCTTCGGGCTCGGGGTGGTGGGGGCGTCGGGCATCGTCAGCTCTCGCCGCCTAGGACTTGCGGATTGCGGGCGAAGCGCAGGGTCACGCGGGTGCCGCCGGCCTCGCCCGAGGCAAAGCTCATGTCCCCGCCGTGTTCGTCGACGATCTTGTTGACGATGGCGAGGCCGAGGCCGGTGCCCTTCTCGCGGGTGGTCATGTAAGGTTCGGTAATTCGGTCGCGATCGGTGGGAAGGCCGATGCCGTTGTCCTCGACCATGATGGTGATCATCTGGTCGTCGCCTTCCATCATCACCGCGATGCGACCTTCGTAATGTCCCCGGGCCTCGGCCGCGCGGGCCTCGACCGCCTCGACCGCGTTCTTGAGCACGTTGGTCATGGCCTGGCCGAGCTGGTGCCGGTCGCACAGCATCTCGCGGCTGCCGAGCCTTTCGGTCGAGACGCTGAAGTCGATGCCCGAATGGGCGACCTCCTGCAGGAACACCGCCTGCCGCACGAGATCGACAGGGTCCTCGGACCGGAACACGGGTTTGGGCAGGCGGGCGAAGGAGGAGAATTCGTCCACCATCTTGCGCAGCGCGCCGACCTGGCGGACGATGGTGCTGGTGAGCTCGTCGAACAGCTCGCCGTCGGCCTCCTCGATCTGCTTGCGATAACGCCGTTTCAGCCTTTCGGTGGCGAGATGGATCGGAGTGAGCGGGTTCTTGATCTCGTGCGCGATCCGCCGCGCGACGTCGGACCATGCGGCCTGTCGCTGGTCGAGCAATTGCCGCGTGATGTCCTCGAAGGTGATGACCGAACCGCTCGTCCCCGGTGCGACCTTGACCGCGAGGGTGAGAAGGTCGCTCCCCCTGGGGTGCGTGACGATCGCGCTTTCCTGCCCCTCGCGCGCGATGCGGTGCAGTTCGGGCGAAAGGTCCTCGAGCCGCATCCCCACCATGCTCGCGGGGTCGTGGGCGCCCTCCCGCGCGAGCAGGGCAGCGGCCGAACCGTTGAGGAGCAGCACCCTGCCCGCCGGGTCGACCGAGACCACCCCGGCGGTCACGGATTCGAGCACCGCCTCCATGAAGGCGCGGCGGTCGTCGATCTGGCGATTGGCCGAAACCAGGGCCTGCGTCTGCTTTTCGAGCTGCGCGGTCATGCGGTTGAAGGCGCGGTTGAGGAGACCGATCTCGTCCGCCCCGGTGCGCCCCTCGACCCGGAGCGCGAAATTGCCCTGCCCGACCTTGCGCGCCGCGCCGACGAGATCGGTCAGCGGCTCGACCTGGCGATCGGCGAAGCGCAGCGCGAACCAGATCGCGATCCCGACCAATAGCAGGCTGACCAGCACCAGCGCGATGTTGAAGCGCAGTTGCAGCGTGCGCGCGTCCCCCGTCAGCGTGTCGTAGGCGCGCGCGATCGCCTGCGCGCGCGACCACGAATTGAACATCGTCGCCTCGGTGTTGCGCGCGTTGTAGAGATAGATCCCGCTGTCCCGATCGACCGGGGCGATCGCGGCGATGCGTTCGGGGCTGCCCTCGACCACCACCAGTTCGCCGTCCTCCAGCCGGGAAAGCGCCCCCGTGCTGAATTCGAGCGGGCGGTTGTCCTCCATCAGGTCCATGATCGCCGCGGTCCGCAAGGCGCCGTCGCCGAGCCGCTGGATGATCGCGCTCTCGTTGATCTTCCGGCCCTGCGCCTGAAGCGCGTAGAAATCGGGGAATTCGTCATTGGCGAGCGTCCCGCCGCGGCTGAAATAGAACCGCATGTCGCCCGCCATGGCGAGGGTTTCGTCGCGCACGTCGCGCTGGTTCGCGTCGTAGTAGTTCTGCGCGAGCTCGTTCGCGTTCTCCATCAATCCGAGCGAATCGTCGGAGAACCAGAAATCGACGCCGGTCTGGAACAGGAAGGCGGCGAAGCCCGCGACCAGCAGGGTCGGGATGGCCGAAACCATCGAGAAGAAGAACACGAGACGGACATGGAGCCGCGCCGTGCTGCCCGCCGCGCGCCGCAGCGCCAGGCGGCGCCCGGCGAGGACAAGGATCGTCATCGCCGGGACCAGCGTCGCCATCAGCAGCAGCGAAACCTGCAGCGTCGGCACCAGCGCGCCCGCCTCGGGATCGCGCGAGAAGGCGTACCATGTTGCGGCCACCGCGAGAACGAGCCCGGCGAGCGAGAGCAATTCGAGCCAGAGGAAGACATTGGCCCTGCGCGAGGCGACGATGAAACGGCGCAGCCAGCGGGGCGAACGGCGGTTGAGCCGCAGGGCCGCGCGCTCGGCGGAGCCGGCCCGCGTCTCGGCGCGCCCGGCGCTTTGCGCCCCCGCTCCGCCGGGCGCGGAGGGCGCGCCCTCGCCGCTCGCATCCGGCACGCCGCCTTCCGGCACGGGAGTGGCTTCAGACGCCTCCATAGTTGCACCATTACAACGATAGTGTTGCAAGGATGCAAGGATATTCAGGGCAGAATGCGAAGGTTTTGCGTCAGACCGCCCTTGCGAAGCGTTCGGGCTCGATCGCCAGTTCGACGATCCGCTTGCGGAGCGTGTTGCGATTGATGCCGAGCAGCTTGGCCGCACGCAACTGGTTTCCGCGCGTCCGGGCGAGCGCGTGTTCGATCAGCGGCTTTTCGAAAGCGGCGATGGCGCGGGCGTGGAGCAGGCCGTCGGGCGGGCATTCGCTGGCCAGCCAGCTTTCGAGCGCGCCCGCGAGGTCGGGCGTCCCGGAGGCCGGGGCCGACGCGGGCGGCGCGGTTTCAGGTCCGACGACTTCGGCCAGCGTCGCGGCGTCGATCACCTCGTCGCGGGCCATCAGGGCAAGGCGATAGACCACGTTCCGCAATTCGCGGACATTGCCGCGCCACCGCCGCGCTTCGAGCGCGGCGATCGCATCGGGGGAAAGACGCCGCCGCGGCAACCCGTCCTCGACCGCCTGGGCAAGGAAATGCTGGGCCAGAACCTCGATGTCCTCGCGCCGGTCGCGCAAGGGGGGCAGCTGGATCGGGACGACGTTGAGCCGGTAAAAGAGATCCTCGCGGAACGCGCCCTGTTCGATCAGCGGGGCAAGGTCGCGATTCGTCGCGGCGATGATCCGCACGCTCACGGCGATTTCCTGCCGCCCGCCCACGCGCCTGATACGGCCCGATTGGAGCGCGCGCAGCAGCCGGGTCTGCGCCTCGGACGGCATGTCGCCGATTTCGTCGAGGAAGAGAGTGCCGCCATTGGCATGTTCGAACTTCCCGATGGCCTGCGCGATCGCCCCGGTGAAGGCGCCCTTTTCGTGGCCGAACAGCTCGCTTTCGATGAGGTCGGAAGGGATCGCCGCCGTGTTGACCGCGACGAACGGCCCGGTCGAGCGGCTGCCCAATTGGTGGATCGCCTCGGCCACCAGTTCCTTGCCGGTCCCGCTTTCGCCGGTGACAAGGACGGTGAGGTCGTTTCGCAGCACCCGCGCGATCATGCGGTAGACGCCCTGCATCGCTTGGCTGCGCCCGACCAGCGGCAGGCCCTCCCCGTCCGCGCCGGGTGCCTCGCCCTCGCCCGCGCCCGCAGCCCGGTCGCCCGCGCGCGCGCCGGTCGCGCCCGCCGCTTTCCCGACCGCCTGGACGAGCTGGTCGAGATCGAAGGGCTTGGGAAAATACTCGAACGCCTCGCTGTCGCTCGCGCGGACCGCGGTGTCGAGCGTGTTCTGGGCCGACAGCACGATCACCGGCATGGCGGGGGCCTCGCGGCGCACCGCCGCGAGGCTGGCGAGCCCGTCGCCGTCCTCGAGCAGGACGTCGGTGATCATCACCGCGAACCCGCTTTCGGCGAGCGCCGCGTCGCGTTCGGCGATGGAAAAGCAATGCCGGACCCTGAAGCCCTCGTCCTCGAGCGCGGCGCTGATCACGGTCGCAATCGCGCGGTCATCCTCAACCAGCAGGATCAGGGGGGCATCGTCGCGCGCCATCGCCCTACCCCTTGCCGCCAGGCTGCGGGTTGGCCTGGGACTTGGCCGGAGGCCGGCCTGGCGCCTGGGCGAGATGGATCCGGAAGTGGGTGAGTCCGAGCCGTGCGTCGCGTTCGTGGGTCACGCTGCCGCCCATGTCGAGCACCATCTTGCGGACCAGCGCAAGCCCGAGGCCCTGCCCATGCTGCTTGGTCGAGACGAACGGCTCGAACACCGCGCCGCGCAGCGCCGGGTCGATGCCCTTGCCGTTGTCGGTGACGGTTATCTCGATCGGCAGCTTCACCGGCCGGCCGAGCCGCATCGCGCTGAAGACGAGCCCGTGGACATAGCGCGTGCGGATCGTCACCTGCGGCGAACGCGCGCCTTCCATCGCGGCATCGCGGGCGTTGGAGAGCAGGTTGATCAGCACCTGTTCGAGCGCGTCGCGATTGGCGAGCACCGGGGGGATCGACGGATCGAATTCCTCGCGGAAGGCGACCTCGAAGGCGCCCTCGCCCGCCTTCGTCCCCGCGCTCGCGACGCGCACCGTGGCGAGCGCGCTGCGGATCGCCTCGTGCGGGTTGAGCGGTTCGGACGGTTCGCTGCGGGTGCTGCCCAATTGCTGCATCCGGTCGACCAGGCGGGCGATGCGGTCGACCTCGTCGGTGATCATCCGGGCGAGCGGCCGGTCACGCTGCGGCAGCTTGCGCGCGGCGAGCTGGGCGGCGCCGCGGATCGCGGAGAGCGGGTTCTTGATCTCGTGCGCGAGGATCGAAGGCCCCGGCGGCGCGCTCTCGCGCGCGTTCTCGACGCTCGCGGTGTCCTCGTGGGCGATTTTCGAGAGCGTCACCACCCGCCAGCCCGGCGCCCCGGAAAGCGGGGAAACGGTGAGGTTGACCTGCAGCTCGCTCTGCCGGAGGGTCAGCGCGAGTTCGCGCGCGACCAGCGCCTCGTCGGTGCGTTCGAGGCGCTTTTCGACCCGCGGGTCAAGCGGGCCGAGCAGAGCGAGTAGGTCCTGACCGACAAGGCGGCGCGCGCTCGTGCCGAGCAGGATCTCGGCCGCCTGGTTGACCTCGGCAATGCGGCCCTCGCCGTCGACCAGCAGCACGGCGAAGATCAGGCCCGCGATCTGGGCACGCGCATCGGGCGCGCGGTTCGTGTCCCCGACATCCCCGCTCCCGCCTCCGAGCGCCCGCCCCGACGCCATGGTCAGGCCGCCCGGCGTCTCAGGAAGGGTTCGTAGAAACGCTCGATCTCGCCCAGCACTTCGCGCGGGTCCTCGATCTGGTTCGCCTTGTTGCGGAAATCGGCCGAGCCGTGCATCCCCTTGGTGTACCAGCCGAGGTGCTTGCGCGCGATCTTGACCCCGACATCGCGCCCGTAATGGTCGAGCATCCGCTGGTAATGCTCCACAAGCACGGCGTATTGTTCATCGAAGCTGGGGCTCGGCCGGCTTTCCCCGGTGCGCCACCAGTGCATGACCTGGCCGAGCAGCCACGGCTTGCCATAGGCGCCGCGCCCGATCATCACGCCGTCCGCGCCCGATTGTTCGAGCGCGCTGGCAGCGTCCTCGATCCCGCAGATGTCGCCATTGACGATGACGGGGATCGAGACCGCCTCCTTGACCCGCCGGACGAACGCCCAGTCGGCGCTGCCCTTGTACATCTGGTTGCGGGTGCGGCCGTGGACGGTGATCATCTTCACGCCGAGGTCCTCGGCGATCCGGGCGAGGTCGGGCGCATTGAGGGTGGCATGGTCCCAACCCATCCGCATCTTGACGGTCACCGGCACCTTCACCGCCTTGACGGTGGCTTCCATCAGCTTCGTCGCCAGCGGCACCTCGCGCATCAGCGCGCTGCCCGCGTATTGCCCGACGACCTTCTTCACCGGGCAGCCGAAATTGATGTCGATGATCGCCGCGCCATTGCCCTCCTGCAGCTTCGCCGCCTCGGCCATGCTGCCGGGATCGCAGCCGACGAGCTGCATCGAGACGGGCTCCTCGACCGGATCCCAAGCGGTTTTCTGGAGCGACTGGCGCGTCTCGCGGATCGCCGCCTCGCTCGCGACCATCTCGGTCACGTTGAGGCCCGAGCCGTAGCGCCGCACGAGCGTGCGGAAAGGCATGTCGGTCACGCCCGTCATCGGCGCGAGCAGGACGGGGTCGGGGATCGTCACCGGGCCGATCTCGATCGGCTTCAGCGCCGGGGGTGTGGGAAGCTGTGTCATGCGGGGAAATGCCTAAATTTTGAGCAACGCATAGTCCATTGCGGAAATCCCGTCCAGCCCCTAAGCGCCGCGCTGGCATGGCAGGTGAGCGCCCCCTTCCCCCTTTCGCCGCGATCGTCGTGGCGGCCGGCAAGGGCCTGCGCGTGGGCGGCGTCCTGCCCAAGCAGTACCGCACCTGGCGCGGCCGGCCGCTGCTGCGCCATTCGGTCGAAACCCTGCGCGAGGCGGGCGCCGCGCCGCTGGTCGTCGTGATCGCCGAAGGGGCCGAGGACCATGCGCGCGCGGCGGTCGGCGATGCGACCGGCGTGCGCTTCGTCACCGGCGGCGCGAACCGGCAGGATTCGGTGCGCGCCGGGCTCGAGGCGCTGGCGGACGAGGCGCCCGCCCGGGTGCTCGTCCACGACGCGGCTCGCCCCGACCTGCCGCGCGCCGTCATCGAACGGCTGATGGATGCGCTTGCGGAACATCCGGGCGCGATCCCCGTCCTTCCCGTGGTCGATTCCCTCGCCGTCGCCAGCGCGCGTGGGACCATGGCCGACAAGGCCGACCGCGAAAGCCTGCGCCGGGTCCAGACGCCGCAGGCCTTCCGGTTCGAGGCGATCCTCGTCGCGCACCGGGCCTGGGTGGGCGGGACCGATGCGGGCGACGACGCGCAGGTGCTCGCCGCGAATGGCGGCGAAGTCGCGCTGGTGCGCGGCGACGAACGGCTGAAGAAAGTCACCTTCGCGGAGGACCTGATGGACAATGCCGCCGCCTTCCGCATCGGGCAGGGTTTCGACGTGCACCGGCTCGAGGCGGGTGAGGAATTGTGGCTGTGCGGGATCAGGCTCGAGCATGACATGGGCCTTGCCGGGCATTCCGATGCGGACGTCGCGCTCCACGCCATCACCGATGCCGTGCTCGGCGCGATCGGCGAAGGCGACATCGGCACGCATTTCCCGCCGAGCGACCCGCAATGGGCCGGGGCGCGTTCGGGCCGGTTCCTCGAACACGCCGTGAGCCTCGCGCGGGAAGCGGGCTATGCCCTCGCCAATATCGACCTCACGCTCATCTGCGAAGCGCCCAAGATCGGGCCGCATCGCGCCGCCATGCGGGCCGAGGTCGCGCGCCTGGCCGGGCTTTGCGAAAGCGCGGTCAGCATCAAGGCGACCACTACCGAAAGGCTCGGCTTCACCGGCCGGGGCGAGGGAATCGCGGCCCAGGCCATCGTCGCCCTTTCGCGCGAGGAACGCCCGTGAGAGAATGGCAGGCATGACGACACGCTTTCTCGCCCCCGCGCTCGCCCTGTTCGCGCTCGCGCAGGCCAGCGCCGCGGAGGCCCGGCAGGCCTGCGCCGCGCCGCGCGACATCGACGATGCGATGACCTATGCCATGCCGCTCGCCTTCGAGGCGACCCGCGCGGCCTGCGGCACCACACTCCAGCGGGACGGCTTCCTCGCGCGGGAGGGCGACCGGCTTGCCGCGCGGTTCCGCGAGCGGCAGGACGCGGCCTGGCCGGGCGCGCTCAGGGTCCTGCGGCTGATCGTCGAGCAGCGCGGGTCCGATCCCGCCGCCGGCGAGATCGATTTCGCCGAGGTCATCGATACCGTCCCGCCCGAGACCCTGCGCCCGCTCGCCGACGCGCTGCTGCGCCAGATGGTCGCGCAGGAGATCCGCCGCGAGGATTGCCGCGATATCGAACGCGGGCTCGAACTGCTGAGCCCGCTTCCGGTCGAGAACATCGCGGGGCTGCTGACCTTCCTCATCGACCTTTCCGAAACGAACGAAATCAGGATCTGCGCCGCGAGGCCGGAAGCGGGAGCCGCGAAATGAACCCCTACCTCCTGCCCGACGACATTGCCGCCCTCGCCGAGCGGGTCATCGCCGAGAACGCCGCCGCGGGGCGCACGGTCGCGCTCGCCGAAAGCTGCACCGGCGGGCTGGTCGCCGGCGCGCTGACCGAGATCGCGGGCTCCTCCGCAGTGCTCGACCGCGGCTTCGTCACCTATTCGAACGAGGCGAAGATGGAATCGCTGGGCGTCGCGCGCGACATCATCGAAACCTTCGGTGCAGTCTCGATCGCCTGCGTCTGGGCGATGGCGCAGGGCGCGCTCGAACGTTCCAATGCCGATGTCGCGGTAGCGATCAGCGGGGTCGCGGGTCCGGGTGGCGGCACGACGATCAAGCCGGTCGGCACGGTCGTCTTCGCCCGCGCCACCCGGGCCACGGAAGGCGAGCCCGAAGGCGAGCTCAAGCATTTCGACGGCGGCGACGGGCCCGGCGCGCGCGCCTCGATCCGGCGTCAGGCGACGCTGTGCGCGCTGGAACTGCTGTTGCCGTAAAGCTCGTCCGCGCGGGTTTCGAAAGCGGTCACCATCTTGCGGAAGGCACGGTCGAAATACTGGCCCGCGATCCGTTCGAACAGTTTGTTCTTGAAGGTGAAATCGACCGCGAAATCGATCTCGCAGCTGTGCTCGTCGAGCGGGCGGAAGGTCCAGACATTGTCGAGGTCGGAGAGCGGCCCGTCGAGATAGATCACCTCGATCTCCTTCGGGCGGCGTTTCAGCACGCGCGAGGTGAAGCTTTCGCGGATCGCCTTGAAGCCGACCACCATGTCCGCGATCATCTCGGTCTCGCTGTCGGAACGTATGCGGGTCGCGATCACCCAGGGCAGGAATTCGTCATAGCGCTTCACGTCGGCAACGAGGTCGAACATCTGTTCGGCGCTGTAGGGCAGCCTGCGCGTCTCGCGGATTCCGGGCATGGAGGTCAGGCCTTTTCCCGCGCGGCCTGCTTGGCAAGGCGCTCCTCGCGCGCGGCGCGCATCCTCGCGAAATCGTCACCCGCATGGTAGCTCGAACGGGTCAGCGGGCTCGATGCGACCTGGAGGAAGCCCTTGGCCCGCGCGATCGCGCCATAGGCGTCGAACGCCTTGGGGGTGACGAACTCCTCCACCTTGGCGTGCCTGGGCGTGGGCTGGAGATACTGGCCCATGGTGATGAAATCGACCTCGGCCGAACGCATGTCGTCCATCACCTGGTGCACCTCGAGCCGTTCCTCGCCGAGCCCGAGCATGATGCCCGACTTGGTGAAGATCATGGGGTCGTGCGCCTTCACCTCCTCCAGCAAGCGCAGGGAGGCGTAATAGCGTGCGCCCGGGCGGATCGTCGGGTAGAGCCGCGGGACGGTTTCGAGGTTGTGGTTGTAGACGTCGGGACCCGCTTCGCAGATCATCTCGACCGCGCGGCGCATCTTGCCGCGGAAATCGGGGGTGAGGATCTCGATCGTGGTGCCCGGCGTGGTGCGGCGCAGGGCCTCGATCACCTTGACGAACTGCATCGCGCCGCCATCGGGCAGGTCGTCCCGGTCGACGCTGGTGATTACGATGTGTTCGAGCCCCATCTTGGCCGCGGCGATCGCGGTGTTCTCGGGCTCCATCGGGTCGACCTTGCGCGGCATCCCGGTCTTGACGTTGCAGAAGGCGCAGGCGCGCGTGCAGACGTCGCCGAGGATCATGACGGTCGCGTGCTTCTTGGTCCAGCACTCGCCGATATTGGGGCAGGCCGCCTCTTCGCACACGGTGTTGAGGTTGAGCTCGCGCATGAGCCGACGGGTCTCGTGATAGCCTTCGCCCGCGGGCGCACGGACGCGGATCCAGTCGGGCTTGCGCTGGCGGGCCGGGCGCGGCTGATCGTGCGGCTGCGGCGTGTTCGCGAGATCGTTCATGCGCGCTACTTAAGACCCGTTCACCCTGCCCGCAACCGCGCTGATCTCCTCCTTTGTGAGGGGCGCGCGGAATTCTTCGCAAAACCCGCTGCGCCGCGCGCAACGCCTGCCTTGGCCGGCCCCCGCGCCCGGCGCCGCCCTTGCGAGAGGACGAACCGGGTGCCCGAATTCGCCGCGATGCCCGGGGCCTCCACTCGCTCGACAAGGCGAGCGGCGCGTTCGGGGCGACCGGACAGTCAAGATCGCGATTGGACTTGCCGCGAACGAGCCGCTCGCCCAAATGGGCGCAATGTCACAACCCTTCTCCAACAACATCGCCCTGCTCATCGACGCGGACAACGCCAGCCATGCCGCGATCGACCCGGTTCTCACCGTCCTTGCCGAACTCGGCCAGGTCAACATCCGCCGCGCCTACGGCAACTGGCGCAAGACCAGCCTCAAGGGGTGGATCGACAAGATGCACCGCTATGGCATCGACCCGCAGCAGCAGTTCGACCTGACCAAGGGCAAGAACGCGACCGACATGAAGATGACGATCGACGCGCTCGACCTGCTTTACGGCGGACGCGTCCACGGGTTCGGCATCATGAGCTCGGACAGCGATTTCATGCCGCTCGCGATGCGTATCCGGCAGGACGGCCTGCCGGTCTATGGCTTCGGCGGGGCCAAGACGCCCGAAGCCTTCCGCGAGGCCTGCACCCGCTTCATCGACGTCACCGCCCTGCTGCGCGCCGACAAGGCGGACAGGGCCGCGCCCCGGCGCGGCGGAGGCAGGGCGGCGCCGGGCAACGGCGCGGGCTCGAGCGTGGAAAAGGACGCCGCCTCGGGCGGGATCGACGAAGGACTGCTGAACCTGCTGGTCGATGCCTACAACGCATCGAAGCGCGACGAAAACGGCTATGCCAAGCTCTCCGAAGTCGGCCAGCGCGCGGGCAACCGGTCGAGCTTCGACACCCGCAATTATGGCTTCGCGCGGCTTTACGACATGCTCGATGCAGTCCCGAACTTCGCGCTCGAACGGCGCGAAGGTGGCGAGATCTGGGTCAAGCGCCTGCGCTGATCGCAGGGCATTGGGCGAAAAAAGGGCGCCCGGAGCAGTGCTCCCGGCGCCCTTCCCTTGTATCGGGGTGAGGGCCGGTCAGCCGCCGGTCATCCCGGTGGCTGCGGCCGGCTGCGTCCCGCCCTGTTCGGCATTGGCATAGGCCGTCCACAGCTTGGCGATCGGGGCGCGATCGCCGTCGACCTGGCCGAGCAGTTCGACCGCCTCGTCGTACTTGCCGAGTTCGATCTTGGCGATCGCGAGCCGCAGCCGCGCCTCGTTCTGTTCGACGCCGGGCATTCCGAGCGCCTTTTCGTAGAAGGTTTCCGCCTTCACGAAATCGTCGTAGCTCAGGAAGGCATCGGCCGCGCCCGACACGACCCTGAGCGCGGCGCCATCGGCCATCGCGTCGCTCTCGAGCGCGGGCAGGTCTTCCCGGTCGCTGTCGATCCGACCCTTGGCAAGGTCGAGCGCTTCGGAAAGGAAGAGGTTGTCCTGGCTGACCACGCCCGACGCATAGCCTTCCTCGATCACGTCGCGCACTTCCTTGGGCAGGCGGCGCGCATCCGCCGACTCGACGTAGTATTCGTAGTCCGACGCATCGTCCATCGCATCGACCCGCCGGCTGAGCCGCAGGAGATCGAGGATTTCGCCGCCTTCGAAGGTGTTGAGGTTGCGCGTCAGGTTGATCGCGTCGCGCCAGTTGGTCGTGCTGGGGTAATCGCCGATCCAGTCGATCGTGATGTCGTAGAGATCGGGCACGACTTCGTTTTCATAGGCGACGGTGATCCCGCGGCGATACCACTGTTCGGGCACCTCCTCGCCCGCCGACTGGCGATCGGAGATGGCGCTGGCGAGATAGTTGAGCCCCTGCCGCACGTCGCCGGCCGAGAAATAGTTCTCCGCCATCGCGATCTGCAGGTCCGGACGACCGATCGTCTCGGTGGTGAAATTGTTGTCGATCGCCGCCTGGAGGTAGCCGCGCGCCTTTTCGTACTGCTCCATGCCGTTGGCGAGCTGGTAGGCGATGAAATTGAACCGGCCGAGCTGGTCGGGCGGAACCCTGCCGCCTTCGAGCATCATTTCCATGCCGGTGAGCTGGAGCCTTTCGTCCTTGAGCTTGGCGCCTGCGTTGAAGGCGACGTTGCCGGTGTAGAACTTCTCGTCGTTCGACTGCGCCAGCGGGATCAGTTGCTCGATCTGCGGGCGCAGCGCGGCCACGTCGGTGCCTTCCGCGTTCATCGCTTCCTGCACCGGCAGGAACGCCTCGCGGAACTCCTCGGAAAGCTCGGGCGCCGCTTCCTCTTGCTTCTTCTTGCGCTGGGCGTGCGCCTCGGTCGGCATCACGGCGGTCGCGACGACGGCGGTGCCGGTGGCGAGCGCGATGGCAAGGGCAAGGCCGGAAAACGGCTTGCGGGGCTGGCGGGTGGTCATGCGGATATCCTCCTCGAGGGGTTTTCGCGCGCTCTTGCAGGCGCAGTGTGTTTTTCTGCCGCGCCTTTGCTACGGGCGCGAGGGGTTTGCAATTGCGTCTAGGCCAATCGGTCTGAACGCGCTTTGAATGCCGATCTCGCGGCCGGATTCAACCCCCTTGTTCAACAGGAGGCGCGCTTTCGGCGAAAGGCGATGAACGGCGGCTGACAAGCCCGGCGCTTCCCGGGAAATGTGGAAAAAGAACGCGATGTTCCCGTCCCGTTCGTGCGGACGAGTGGCGCATCGGGGGTCGAGGGCCTACATTGCAGATCGCGCAAACGCATCAGAACACAATCGAAACGGCACCAGGCCTTGAGCGACGATACCGACATTCTCGATTCCCCCGCCCCTTCCGGCGAATATGACCGCATCGACATCGTCGATGAAATGAAGACGAGCTATCTCGATTACGCGATGAGCGTGATCGTCAGCCGGGCGCTGCCGGACGTGCGCGACGGGCTGAAGCCGGTGCATCGGCGGATCCTCTACGCGAGCCAGGAAGGCGGCTTCGTCGCCGGGCGGCCCTATCGCAAGAGCGCCAAGATCGTCGGCGACGTGATGGGCAACTACCACCCGCACGGCGATGCGGCGATCTACGACGCGCTCGCGCGGATGACGCAGGACTGGTCGATGCGCGTGCCGCTGATCGACGGCCAGGGCAATTTCGGATCGATGGACCCCGATCCGCCCGCCTCGATGCGCTACACCGAGGCGCGGCTGGCGCGCGTGGCGAACACGCTGCTCGACGATCTCGACAAGGACACGGTCGATTTCCAGGACAATTACGACGGTTCGACCCGCGAACCGCAGGTCCTCCCGGCGCGCTTTCCCAACCTGCTGGTCAACGGCGCGGGCGGGATCGCGGTCGGTATGGCAACGAACGTCCCGCCGCACAATCTGGGCGAGGTGATCGACGGTTGCCTCGCCTTCATCGAGAACCCGGCGATAACGTCGGAAGAGCTGACCGAATACATCCCCGGCCCCGATTTCCCGACTGCTCCTCTGATCCTCGGCACCAGCGGGGCCAAGGCGGCCTACACCACCGGGCGCGGCTCGATCCTGATGCGCTGCCGCCACGAGATCGAGGAGAAGCGCGGCGAGAAGCGCGCGATCGTGCTCACCTCGATCCCCTACCAGGTCGGCAAGTCGAACCTCGTCGAAAAGATCGCCGAGGCGGCCAAGGATCCCGACAAGGACCGCCGGATCGAAGGCATTTCGGACATCCGCGACGAAAGCTCGCGCGAGGGGATGCGCGTGGTGATCGAGCTGAAGCGCGACGCCTCGCCCGAAGTGGTGCTCAACCAGATCTGGCGGCGCACCCCGGCGCAATCCTCCTTCCCCGCGAACATGCTCGCGATCCGCGGCGGACGGCCCGAAACGCTCACCCTGCGCGACATCGTGCAGAGCTTCATCGCCTTCCGCGAAGAGGTCATCACCCGCCGCACCAAGTTCGAACTGAACAAGGCGCGCGAGCGGGCGCATGTCTTGCTCGGCCTCGTGGTGGCGGTGTCCAATCTCGACGAAGTGGTGGCGATGATCCGCAGCGCCGCCAACCCGTCCGCGGCGCGCGCCAGGCTGCTCGCCAAGGAATGGCCGATCGGCGACATCGCGCAGTACATCCGCCTGGTCGAGGCGATCGAACCGACTGCCGACGAGGCAGGCGGGACCTATCGCCTGTCCGAACGGCAGGTGAAGGCGATCCTCGACCTGCGCCTCCACCGCCTGACCGCGCTGGGACGCGACGAGATCGGCGACGAGCTCAAGGAACTCGCCGACAAGATCGAGGAACTGCTCGCCATCCTCGCCGACCGCGCGAAGCTTTACCGGGTGATGCGCGAGGAGCTGGAAGAGATCCGCGCGACCTATGCCACCCCGCGCGTCTCCGAAATCGCGCCCGCATGGGACGGGCTCGATGACGAGGACCTGATCGAACGCGACGACATGGTCGTCACCGTCACCCTCGGCGGCTACATCAAGCGCACCGCGCTTTCGACCTTCCGCGCGCAGGCCCGCGGCGGCAAGGGTCGCGCGGGCATGGCGACCAAGGACGAGGACGCGGTGGTCGAACTCTTCGTCACCTCGACCCACAACCCGGTGCTGTTCTTCACCAACACGGGCCGCGTCTATCGCCTCAAGGTCTGGAAGCTGCCCGAAGGCGGCCCCTCGACCCGCGGGCGGCCGATGGTCAACCTGCTCCCGCTCGCCGATGACGAGCGCGTGACCAACGTCCTCCCCCTGCCCGAGGACGAGACGGAATGGGACCGGCTCGGCATCGTCTTCGCGACCGAACAGGGCATGGTGCGGCGCAATTCGATGGACGCCTTCACCAATGTGCCCACCAACGGGAAATACGCGATGGGCTTCGTCGAGGGATCGGGCGACCGGCTGATCGGCGTGCGGCTGGTCGGCGAAACCCAGGAGATCTTCCTCGCCAGCGACGCGGGCAAGGCGATCCGTTTCGCCGCGACCGACGCGCGCGAAACCAAGAGCCGCACCGGGATCGGCGTGCGCGGCATGGCGCTGAAGGAGGATGCCAAGGTCGTCAGCCTCGCCGTGCTCGACCGGCTCGAAGCCGACATGGAAACGCGCGAAGCCTACCTGCGCGCGGCGCCGTGGAAGAACAACGACGCCGAGCCGACCCTGCCCGCGGAACAGATGGAGGCGATGGCGAGCCGCGAGGAATTCATCCTCACCATCACCGCCAACGGCTACGGCAAGATTTCCTCGGGATACGAATACCGCACGATCGGGCGCGGCGGGCAGGGGATCGCCAATATCGGCACGCCGGAAAGCAATCCCGAACGCAATGGCCCGGTGGTGGCGAGCTTCCCCGTGCGGCACGGCTCGCAGCTGATGCTCGTGACCGACCAGGCGAAGCTCATCCGGATGCCGATCCACTTCCGCCACCTGATCGAAGGCGGATTCGAACCGCCGCAGAAAGGCTTTGCCATCTACGGGCGCGGTTCGTCCGGCATCCGCATCTTCGACGTCGCCAGAGGCGAGCACATCGTCGGCGCCGCGCTGATCGACGAGACCGAGGAGCCGGAAAACGAGGCGGAAGAGGCGGTGGTCGAGGAAATGGTCGAACGGCGCGGCGGCGGCGACCAGACCTCGCCCGAGACGCCGCCCCATTCCGACCGCGACATCGACGGCGAACCGGGCGGCTAGACCCGATCGTCAGCTTTCGTGATCGGCGCGCAGGGTCTGCACCACACCGGTCGCGATCATCACCTGGCCGGCATAGTAGAGCGGCCAGACGAGCAGGTCGGGCAGCGGGGCGAGGTTCATCGGGCCGAAACGGGTGAACAGCAGCCAGTCGCTGACAACGAACAGCACCGCGCCGAGCCCCACCCGGTAGCGCGGGAAACGGCTCAGCCACGCCCCCGCCGCCATCGCGCCGAGCACCGCGCCATAGGCGGCGATGTCGAGCCGCCCGCTCGCCAGCCACGAGATCAGCGGGCCGGCGACCGCGAGCGTCCCGGCAAGCAGGCGCTGGCTCGTTGTCGGGCTTTCGCGCAGATTGCGGGCATAGAGCAGGATCGCGGCCAGGTGGGACAGGATGAAAAGCGCGCCGCCCGCCTCGAAGGACAGCTCGATCGCCATGTCCCCCGCCGCCGACAGGGCGAGCGCGAGGACGAGGATCGCCCCGTCGGCGCGGCGGGTGCGGCGCATCGCGTAGGCTGCAAGCAGGCCCACCCCCGCGCCCTTGAGCAGGATGCCCCAGATCCCTTCGCCGATCGGGTTGTTCCAGAGGAAATAATAGGCGCAGGCCGCGACCACGCTCGCCAGCAGCCAGGGCCGGTGATCGGCCAGCGCGCGTTTCGCCATCGTCCCCTTGACTCCTCCCCTCGCCTCCCTCGCCCGACCGGGAGGGCTTGCGGGCGCGCTAGCACGCAATTACCTCGCGTTCCATGACCCACAGGACCTACGACGTGCACATCATCGGCGGCGGGCTCGCCGGGAGCGAGGCGGCCTGGCAGCTCGCCCGGCGCGGGGTGCGCGTGCGCCTGTCCGAAATGCGCGGGAGCGGGGACACGACCCCGGCGCACCAGACCGACGGGCTGGCGGAACTCGTCTGTTCGAACAGCTTCCGTTCGGACAATGACGAGACGAACGCGGTGGGCCTGCTCCACCACGAGATGCGGGCGCTCGCTTCGATCGTCATGCGAGCAGGCGAAAAGGCGCGCGTGCCCGCCGGGAGCGCGATGGCGGTCGATCGCGACCTGTTCTCGGCAGAGGTGCACCGCGCGCTCGAAGACCATCCGAACGTGACCATCGTGCGCGAACGGATCGACATCCTGCCCGAAACGGGCCTTGCTATCGTCGCGACCGGGCCGCTCACCGCCGCCGGCCTGGCCGGCAGCATCGTCGCGGCGACCGGGGAGGAACGGCTCGCCTTCTTCGATGCGATCGCGCCGATCGTCTATCGCGACAGCATCGACATGACGAAGGCGTGGATCCAGTCGCGCTGGAACAAGACCACGTCCGCCTCGAACGAGGACGGCGACTACATCAACTGCCCGATGACGAAGGAGCAGTATCTCGCCTTCCACAAGGGCCTGATCGAGGGCGAGAAAAGCGAATTCAAGGAGTGGGAGAAGGACACGCCCTATTTTGACGGCTGCATGCCGATCGAGGTCATGGCCGAGCGCGGGGTCGACACGCTGCGCTATGGCCCGATGAAGGGCGTGGGGCTCGACAATCCCTACGACACGACGCCCGAATTCCCGCAGGGGCGCTGGCCCTATGCGGTGGTGCAGCTGCGCCAGGACAACAAGCTCGGCACGCTGTGGAACATGGTCGGCTTCCAGACCAAGCTCAAATACGGCGCGCAGGTCGAACTGTTCCGCACCATTCCGGGGCTCGAGAACGCGGAATTCGCGCGTCTCGGCGGCCTCCACCGCAACACCTTCCTCAATTCGCCGCAGGTGCTCGACCGCCAGCTGCGGCTGCGCGCGGCCCCGCACATCCGTTTCGCCGGGCAGGTCACGGGCTGCGAAGGCTATGTCGAGAGCGCGGCCATCGGGCTTGTCGCCGGGATAATGGCCGCGGCCGAGCTGGCGGGACGGGAATGGATCCCGCTGCCCGCGACGACCGCGATGGGGGCGCTGCTGAGCCACATCACCGGCGACGCGGAGGCATCGACCTTCCAGCCGATGAACGTCAATTTCGGGCTGTTCCCGCCGCTCCACGAGGTCAGGAAGAAGGCGCGCAAGCAGGCCTATACCGAAAGGGCCAAGGCCGACCTCGCCCGCTGGATCGCCGAAACGCGCGAGGTCGTCCCGGCCTGAGCCTCAGCAGCGGCACTCGGGCGCCTTCGGCCTGGGCTTGGGCGCACTGGTGGCGAATTCGGCCGGGGTCAGTTCGCCGTCCTTGTCCGCGTCCATCGCGTCGAAGCGTTCGGCGGTCGTGACCGCCCATTCCTCGAAGGTGAGCAGGTTGTTGCCATCGACGTCGAGCTTGCGAAAGGCTTCCGAGCGCGAAGCCATCATCTCGGTCCGGGTGATGCGCCAGTCGCGGTTGCGGTCATAGCGGAAGAAACGCCGCTGTTCGCGGGTGAGTTCGCTCGCCTCGGGCGGCTCGGGGCCTTCCATGTCGCCCGGATCGGTTATCGGCAGGTCGAGCGGATCGGGCGGCGGTTCCTCCGCTTCGGGCGGCGGCGGGGCGCTGGCTTCGATCGTTGCCCTGCCCTGCCACCAGAAGACGCCGATCCCGGCAAGCACCACGCCTGCCACCGCGCCGAGGATCGCCTCACGCATGATTGTGCTCCCCTGTTTTTGGAGAGGAATATACCAATTCAGCGGCCGAGGATAGCCGCCCGCATCGCCGCCAGCGCCGCGCCGCGCCCCTCCATCAGGGGACGTCCCCCGCGCCGCAGCGCCCGGACCGCCAGCGCATCGAGCACGGCGAGGCCCCTGAGCGGACGCAGCAGGCGGCCGCCCTTCCCGACCTGTTCGCGCCCGATCGCGACGAAGCGCTCGCGTTCCGCCTCCTGCGACAGGCGGGGGGCCGCTTCGGCAATCGCCCAGCGCATTCCCGCCGTGCGCGCGCGGGCCGCCTGCTCCCCATCCGCCGCCAGCGCGGCGAAGGGCGCAGCGCGTCCGGCGGCGAAGGCGAGGATGTCGGACCGCTCCATCGCTTCGGCGGCGACGAGCACCTCCCATGCATCGACCAGTTCGCCGAGCGCATCTTCCCGCCCCCGCCAGTGGCGCCCGATCGCATCGAGCACCGCATCGCCCTGCGGACGGCTATCGGGCGGGCTTGCGAGCGTGTCGCGCCACCAGGCGAGGCGCATCTGGCCGAGCATGACCTCGCTCGTCTGCCCGGCGATCCGGGCGAGCCGCGTGTCGAGCGCGAGGGCCGAACCCATCGCCCCGCGCAGCGCGGGCGGCGTGTGGGCGAGCGCCATTTCGGCTTCGGGCGGCAGGTCTTCGTCCGGCAGGGTCACGGCCCGAGCGCTCTTGCTGGCGCGCGCGGTGCCCTGTCAAGCCGCTTGCGGCGCGCCGCTCAGCAGGCGTGGAGGTCGGTGCCCTCGACCGGAGTCACGTTCATGATCGCCTGGCCGCGGGTGCGGAAGGTCGCCGTCTCGCGGAAGATGCCGCTGTCGGGGATGATGCCCGTGACGATCCCTTGGGTGATGAGCGGCTCGTAAGGATAGAAGACCTCCGCGACGATCACCATCTGGTTCTGCAGCAGTTCGAGGTCGTTGGCGAGTTCGACCGCCGGCCCGTCCGCGATGTCGTCCGTGTCGGTCCACTGCGTCCCGACGTCGCTCGCATGGCTCCCCTCGAACATGCAGCGCTGCCAGGCGATCTTGTTTTCGACCCCATCGGAATCGCGGTCGTAAATGCCGACCACGGCAGTGATGATCACATTGCCCCCGTTCTCGAACGGGAACGGCCGCGCGACCTTGGGGACGGCGGCGAACATGTCGCCGATCTGGCGCTCGTTCGGCGGCACCTGGTTGCTCGCGACGAGATCGGCCACGGTCGCGGCGATCCGCTCGGTCTTCTGGCGGGCGAGCACGACATTGGTGAATTCGAGCCCGACCAGCCCGAACCCGACGAAGATCGGCAGGGTGTAGGCGAATTCGATGAAGGCCAGGCCCGTTTCGTCACGGGCAAGCCGCCGGGCGAAGGCGGCGGCGGCGGCGCGTCCGCGGGCAGCGCTGGAACGGATCGTCGCCGGGCTCAGCATTCCGCGTCCTTGAACGGTTCGTTGCGGACCACGGTTTCTGCCGAAAGCGCATAGAAGCCCTCGTTGCCGTTGATCGCCTGGGCGACGAAGGGCACGAGCGAGACAACCTCCATGCTGGCGGAGAATTCCACGACCTCGCCGAACTGGCCGAAGTTGCCTTCCTTGCCCATGTCGTCGTCCCACTGGCCGTTGCCGTTGATGTCCTGGTAGGATTCGCCCGGGTCCCACGTCCCGCTCCCATCGATGTCGTTGAAGGGTTCGGGATTGCCGACATTGCGGAAATTCGTGCCGTAGGAGCGCACCTCGAGCTTGGGCGGCTTGTCGTTGAAGGTCGAGACGACCGCGAGCCGCTCCATCAGCTCCTCCTCGATCAGCTCGGCGGTCTGCGCCGGGCATTCGGCGACCTTGGATTCGCGCGAAGCGACCAGGATCGCGCTTTCGAGCGTCGAGCGCGCGAAAGCGACATAGCCCATTTCGAGCAGGGCCAGGAGGAGCATGAACATGACCGGCGCGACGAAGGCGAATTCGACGATCGTCACCCCATCGCGTTCGCGCGCCAGTCTGCCGAACAGGTGGCGGGTCATTGCGAGAGCCTCAGGTCGATCAGCTCCGAGGCGATCTGGACGAAGGCGTTGTTGAGCTCCGCCCCGTTCGCCGCCGAGAAGAAGTGCGTGTTGCGATCGGAGGCGCAGACTCGGAACATCTCGCGGGTGCGATTGCCCGCCGCGTTTTTGCTGAGCGCAAAGGCGATCGTGTAGATCTCGATGCCGTCCGCCTTCATCGCCTCGCAGGTCTTGGCAAAGCGGCGCGAAAGGTGCTCGATTGTGTCGTTCTTGCCCGTGCCGCTGATGATGAGGCGGTCCTCGTAGGTCTTGTAGGCGGTGTAGGCCGTGTCGAGAACCCTGCCCGAGGACCCGGGGCGCCCGTCGTCGCGGCTGTCGAAGTTCCCGTCGGTCATGAAGATCACGATCTTCTTGTTCGGAACGTCGTTCGGACGATTGCGGATGAACACGTCGTCGCGCTCCATCAGCCGGTAGGCCCAGGTCATCGCGGCGTTGTGAAAGGTCCCGGTGCCGGGCATCAGGGCGTAGTTCTCGTCGTCGATGTAGCTCCTGAGCGAGCTCTTGGTCGCCTCGTAGGACACGGGAAGCGCCTGCTGCGGGCACTGGTAGTTGGGCGAAGGACCCCACATGTTGTTGGGCGAGGCGTTCTTGTTCTCGCCCGACTTGTGGCTGTAGAAGCGTGCCTCGCGGTAGTCGTCCTTGTCCGGCAGGCGGTCGAAGTCGATCACCGAGTTGTTCTGGTCGCACCGCCGGGGATTGCCGTTGTTCCTGTTCTTGCAGATGTCGTTGCCGTGCAGGCGCACCAACGCCTCGCGGATCGTGGGAATGTCGAAGAAATCGTCCTGCCTGTTGTTCGGGATCTCGTACCGGTTGTTGATGTCCTGAAACGAATCAACGTAGATCGGCGGGTAGATGAACGGCTCGAACTTAGGCATGCCGTTTTCGCCCGGCATGTTGGCGGTGATGTCGTAGGCGCCCGGATCGACGTAGAAGCGATCATCGGAAATGTTGCGGATGGTCTGGTCGGCGAACACGCAGCCCTTCCAGCCGAGCCGATCATTGAGGCCGATGTCGGTGAAGCCGGGGCGGCTCTGGACCATGCTCGAATCCGCGGCCGCCACCAGATGGCCGACATTGACCATCGTGTTGTAGGGCAGGATCCCGACCGCGAAGTTCTCGCGCGTGTCCTTGCTGCCGTAGATCGTGTTGACGAAATTCTTGGCCGCCGTCTTGAGGTCGCGCATCCGCGCGCCCCGCATCGACCCGGTGTTGTCGAGCACCAGCAGCGCCTCGATCGCGGTCGGGAGGGTCTCCGACGCCTCGGCCACGGCGCGCGCGCTGATCGGCAGGGTATCGATCCCGACGAGCCGCAGCAGCGTCGTGTCGATCGTGCCGCGCACGCTCACCGTGGCGGTGATCACGTCGTTCCGGTCGACCACGTTCACGTCCGGCGTTTCGAGAGTCGCTTTGAGATAGCCGATCGGGAAATTGGCGTAGATGTAATCCTCGCTGATTTCCTGTGCCTGGCTTTCGGAATTGCTCGAGAGCTGCTTGGCCCGCACGGTCGCGAGCGCGCTTGCGTCGGCGGCGCCCTGGAGCTTGGAATTGGCGAGGTAGGCGCGGCCGAAATCGACCCCCGCCCCGATCATCGCCATGGTCGGGATGAGCGCGGCCGCCATCATCGGCAGGACGCTCGCGCTGCTATCGCCGAAAAGCCCCCGCAGCCACCCGCGGGAGTTGGAAACGCCGGTTCCCGAAGATGCCAAACCCGTGTCTGCTCGCATGAGAGTTCCCCTGATTTGGGGAACGCACTATGGGTCCAGCGCTAAGAATTCGTAAAACTTCATCCTTACCGGGCCTTGCCGCGGGCGGATTTTCCTCAGCGGTAACAGACCTTCTTCACCGCCTCGACGATCCGGTCCGCATCGATCAGCGCAAGCTTTTCGAGGTTGGCGGCATAGGGCAGCGGCACGTCCTCGTTGCACACCCGCAGGACCGGCGCGTCGAGGTGGTCGAACCCTTCCTCCATGCAGATCGCAATCACCTCGCTCGCGATCGAGCAGGTCGGCCAGCCTTCCTCGGCGATGACGAGGCGGTTGGTCTTGGCGAGGCTGTCGAGGATCGCCTGCCGGTCGAGCGGGCGCAGTGTGCGAAGGTCGATGACTTCGGCATCGATCCCCTCCTGCGCGAGCCGTTCGGCCGCTTCGAGCGCGAAGCCGACGCCGATCGAATAGGAGACGATGGTGGCGTCCTTCCCTTCGCGCACCACGCGCGCCTTGCCGATGGGAAGGACGTAGTCGTCAAGGTCGGGCACGTCGAAACTGCGTCCGTAGACGAGCTCGTTCTCGAGGAATACCACCGGGTCCTCGCTGCGGATCGCGGCCTTGAGCAGGCCCTTGGCATCGGCGCTGTCATAGGGCGCGATGACCACGAGGCCGGGAACGCTCGCATACCATGGCCCGTAGTTCTGCGAATGCTGCGCCCCGACCCGGCTAGCTGCGCCGTTGGGACCGCGAAAGACGACGGGACAGCGCATCTGGCCGCCCGACATGTAATTGGTCTTGGCCGCCGAGTTCACGATGTGGTCGATCGCCTGCATGGCGAAGTTGAAGGTCATGAACTCGACCACCGGGCGAAGGCCGCCCATCGCCGCGCCCGTGCCGATCCCGGCAAAGCCGTATTCGGTGATCGGCGTGTCGATCACGCGTCTCGGTCCGAATTCGTCGAGCAGGCCCTGGGTGACCTTGTAGGCGCCCTGGTATTCAGCGACTTCCTCGCCCATCACGAAGACGCGCGGGTCGCGGCGCATCTCCTCGGCCATCGCATCGCGCAGCGCCTCGCGCACGGCGATCGAGGTGAACCCGGTGCCCTCGGGGACCTGCGGGTCCGACGCCGCATCGCGCGGCGGCCTGGTATCGGGGACCGAGGCGCCTTCGGACACCTCTGGCTTGCCCCCGCCCGCGTCTTCCGCTTCCGCGTCTTTCCCGCCCTCGCTGTCGCCCTCACCGTCACCCTCGTCGGCGCCGGTTTCTTCCTCGCCCCCGGAACCCGGCAGGGCCGGAGCCTCGACCTCATCCGCTTCCTCGTCGTCCCCGGCGAGCATCGCGATGACCGTCCCGACCGCGACGTTCTCGCTCCCTTCGGGCACAAGGATCTTCGCGAGCGTGCCTTCGTCGATCGCCTCGAATTCCATCGTCGCCTTGTCGGTCTCGATCTCGGCGATCACGTCGCCCGGTTCGATTGCGTCGCCCTCCTGCTTGAGCCAGCGGGCGAGCGTGCCTTCCTCCATGGTGGGCGAAAGCGCGGGCATCTTGAGTTCGATCGCCATTGCTCAATACTCCTCCACCAGCACGTCGGTGTAGAGTTCGCTGGCGTCGGGTTCGGGCGAATTCTCAGCGAAATCAGCCGCTTCGGAGACGGTCTTGCGAATTTCCTTGTCGATCGCCTTCAATTCGGCCTCGTCCTTGCCCGCCTCGATCAGGGTCTTCTTGAGCCGCTCGATCGGGTCGTGCTGCTCGCGCTGTTCCTGCACTTCCTCGCGGGTGCGGTACTTGGCCGGGTCCGACATCGAATGGCCGCGATAGCGATAGGTGTTGAGTTCCATCAGCACCGGCCCCTTGCCCTCGCGCACATGGGCGAAGGCGACCTCCGCCGCGGCGCGCACTTCGAGCACGTTCATCCCGTCGACGTCCATGCCCGGAATGCGGAAGGACGTCCCGCGGCGGTGGAAGCGGGTCTCTGCCGAAGAACGCTTGGTCGAGGTGCCCATCGCGTACTGGTTGTCCTCCACGACGAAGACGATCGGCAGGTTCCACAGCGCGGCCATGTTGAACGTCTCGTAGACCTGTCCCTGGTTCGCCGCCCCGTCGCCGAAATAGGCGAGGCAGATGCCGCCGTCGCCGTTGTACTGGTGCGCGAAGGCGAGCCCGCCGCCCAATGGCACCTGCGCGCCGACGATGCCGTGGCCGCCGTAGAACTTGTGCTCGGTCGAGAACATGTGCATCGACCCGCCCTTGCCCTTGGAAATACCGGCCTGGCGCCCGGTCAGCTCGGCCATGATGACCTTGGGATCTATCCCGTAGGCGAGCATGTGGCCGTGGTCGCGATAGCCGGTGATGACGCTGTCGCGATCATTGTCAAGCGCGCTCTGCAGCCCGATCGCGACCGCTTCCTGCCCGATGTAGAGGTGGCAGAACCCGCCGATGAGGCCGAGCCCGTAGAGCTGCCCGGCCTTCTCCTCGAACCGTCGGATGAGCAGCATCTGACGATAGAATTCGAGCATCTCCTCCTCGCTCGCCGCGTAGACCTTGTTCGATTCGAACGCCTCCTGCAGCGAACGCAGTTCGAAATCGGGATCGTCGGACGGGGCGGCCGGGGCCTTGCGCGCTTTCGAGGCGGGCGCACTCTTCGCGGGCGCGCGCTTGGCGGCGGGCTTTCCGGCGGGCGAGCTTTTCGAAGGGGTCTTGGCCAAGGAGCGAATTCCTCTCTTGCATGATGCGCGCGGCATGGGGGAGGAGGCGCGCGCCGTCTCTCTCGCTGCGCCCTATAGGCATTCGAAGGGGGCGCGCGCAATCACCTGCGACGCGCTCAGTCCTCGATCGTGATGACCACCTCGTCGGCGTGCATCACGCCGAGATTGCGCCGCACGAGTTCGCTCGCAAGGTCGGGATCGGCGGCCTCGGGATCGAGCAGTTCGACCCGGTTGGCGAGCGCATCGCGTTTTTCCGCGAGGGCGGCGATGCGGGCCTCGCGCGCTTCGAGCGCGGCGAGGTTTTCCGACCAGGCGAGCAGGCCCGTCGGCCCGGCCACGGCGGCGGCGCCGAGCACGAGCAGCAGCGCGAGCGCCACGCCCTGTTTCGCCTGCTCACGCACCGGATTTCGCATGATCTGCCTCTAACTGTCCGCCTGTATTGACAGAATCACACTTGGCCGCCCGCTGCAAGGCGAAAAGCGCGGGCCCGCCGCCGTTTCGCGCCGCGCCGAGCGGCCTCGGGACGGGGAACATATGTTGACCCCGACCGATTGGGACAGCAGGAACATCCGGGGATCACATGCAGATAATCGACATACTTCGCGAACAGATCAACGAAATGGCCGCGGGCGTCATCGCGAGCCTGCCCGCGATCGCCGTCGGGATCCTCGTCCTCGTCCTCACGTGGCTCGTCGCAAGGGGCGCCGGACGGATCGCGGGCGCGATCATCGGCAAGGCGGAACTGAGGCCGAGCCTCAGGGGCCTGATCGACCGGCTGGTGCGGCTCGCGGTATGGATGATCGGCCTGTTCACCGCCGCGGTCGTGGTGATACCAGACCTGTCGCCCGCCAGCCTCGTCGCCGGGCTCGGCGTGGGCTCGGTCGCGATCGGGTTCGCGTTCAAGGACATCTTCGAAAACTTCCTTGCCGGAATCCTCATCATGTTGCGCAAGAAGATGCAGGTGGGCGACACGATCGAATGCGAAGGCGTGCTCGGCACGGTCGAACACATTGCCCTGCGCGAAACCTACATCCGGCACTTTTCGGGCGAGCTCACGATCATGCCCAACTCGATGCTCTTCATGAACCCGGTCGAGATCTGGACCGACCTCGACGCGCGCCGCTACGACGTGATGGTGGGCGTGTCCTACGACACCGATCTCGACGCGGCGGAAGCGGCGATACGCAAGGCGGTGCAGAGCGTCGGCCACGTGATCGCGGATCGGCCGATCCAGGTCCTCGCCCACGAGTTCAATTCCTCCTCGGTCGATTTCCACGTGCGCTGGTGGGCGCCTTCTTCCGGCGCGGCGACGCTCGAAAATCGCGACCAGGTGATCCGCGCGATCAAGCGCGAGCTCGACGCCGCGAGGATCGAGATTCCGTTCCCCTACGTGACCCACACCTTCAGGGAGCGCGTGCCGATGGGATCGAACCCGGGCGAAGCGGCATGAAGAACGCCGCGCGGATCCCGCAGGAGGTCCCTGCGGCCGGCGGGTTGCGCGCTTGAACGCGTCGGCCGCGATCGATTCCTCCGCGCCCGACCAGCTCAGCCGCGCGCAGGAATACGTGCTCGCGGTAACGGTCGCGGTGGTGACGGCCAACGCCTATTACATCCACCCGATCATCGGCGAGGTCGCGGCGAGCTTCGATGTGGGCGAGGCGCGGATCGGGATCGTGCCCGCGCTCAACCAGCTCGCGCTCGCGCTCGGCATTTTCCTGCTCCTGCCGCTCGGCGATCGCTATCCGAACCGTTCGCTGTGCATCCTTTTCGTCGCGCTGCAGAGCGTCTTCATGCTCGGCATGGCTCTGGCGGAGGATTTTGCGCTTTTCACCGCGGCCTCGACCCTGCTGGGGTTCGTGACCATCGCGCCCTATCTCATCCCCGCCTTCGCTTCGAAGCGGGTCGCGCCGGAACGGCTGGGACAGGTCACTGCGCTGCTGACGGTGGGCGTGATCTTCGGCATCCTGGTCGCCCGGGTGGGTGCGGGCGTGGTGGCCGAACGCCTGGGCTGGCGTGCGGTCTACTGGTGTGCCTTCGCGCTGATGGCGGCGGTGACGCTGGCGCTTCCCCTCGCCATGAAGAGCGAGGGCGGCGCGGCGAAGCGCCCGGCGGGAAGCTATGGCGCGCTCCTCGCCTCGGTCTTCGCGCTGGGCCGCAGGCATCCCGGAATGCTCGTCTCGGCAGCGATCCAGGGGCTCAATTTCGCGATGTTCACCGCGACCTGGCTCGCGCTCGCGCTGCACCTGACGAGCCCCGAACTTGGCTACGGCGTCGATACGGTCGGCTATCTTGCGGGGCTGGCGGCGGTGAGCATCGTCACCACGCCCCGCCTCGGCCGTCTCGCAGACCGGATCGGCGCTCTCCGGGCGCGGGTGATGGCGGCCGGGGTGCAGGCGGTCGGCCTCGCCCTGCTCTATCCGCTCGGCTGGAGCGCGTGGGGGATCGCCGTGCCGCTGGTGGTCGTCAACATGGTCGGCCCGACGATCGACGTCACCGGGCGCATGACCTTCCTCGCATTGGAGCCTGCGATCCGCACCCGGCTCACGACGGTCTATATCGTCGTCATGTTCCTCGGCGGCGCGCTCGGCAGCCTGCTCGGTCCGGCGGTCTACGACTGGGCGGGATGGGCGGGAACCTCGGCGATGCTGGTCGCCTGCTCGCTTTGCGTGGTGGCGCTTTCGACCCTCTCCCTGCGCGCCGGGGATCGCGGCAGACCCGGCCGGAACGCAGGCGCCTAGGACGTCATCAGCGTTTCCGCGACGATCCCGAGCAGGATCGTCAGGACGCCGAGCCCGACCGACAATTGCACCCTCAGATTCAGGAAATCGCGCGAGGCGAAGCCCAATGCCCGGTCGACCAGCGGCGACAGCGCGATCAACCCGCCGAGATAGAGGAGCGCCGGGCCGGGCCATTCCCACCCGAACAGCCATGGCAGGAACAGCGCGACCGCGATCAGGCTCGGCAGCACCGCGACGAGATAGGCCCCCGCCCCCACCGGCCGGTCGAAGGAATGGGCGATGGCCTGCCCCCACCACACGCCGCCCAGGAAGCTGAAGATCGCCGCCGCATAGGCGAAACCCGCCGCGAGCGCGGCATAGCCCCAGCCCGAACCCGTGCCCGCCGCGGCACCGGGAGCGGGTTCGGCAAGCGCGAGAGCGAGGCAGATGACCTGGGGAAGGAGCCCCGCATAGCCGAGCCAGCGGGCGGCGGGAGTAAGCGTCTTGTGTCCGTCCATGACCTCGCAAAATACATAAGGGTCCGCGCAGTTCCAGCGGCTTGCCGAATGTGCCCGATTGGGGCAGTCGGTGGGCATGGACCTGTTCGATCTTTCCGGCCGCGTCGCGGTCGTCACCGGCGGCAATGGCGGGCTCGGCCTCGGCATGGCTCGCGGCCTCGTCAAGGCGGGCGCGCGCGTCGCGATCTGGGCGCGCAACGAGGAAAAGAACGCGGCGGCGCTCGAGCAACTCGGCGCGCTCGGCAGGGGCGAGGCGATCGCCTGCCGCTGCGACGTGGCCGAGGAGGCGCAGATCGAAGCCGCCATGGGCGAAACCCTCGCCGCCTTCGGGCGGGTCGATGCCTGTTTCGCCAATGCGGGGATCGCGGGCGCGGGGACGGCGATCCCCGACATCGAAACGGACGGGTGGGACCGGGTCATGGCGGTCAACGCGCGCGGGCCGGCGCTCACCTACAAGCACGTCACCCGCCACATGATCGCGCGCGCCGGGGAAGGCGATGCCGGCGGCAAGCTCGTCGCAACCTCGTCGGGCCAGTCGATCATGGGGGTCAACCGCAGCTCCGACTATGCCGCGTCCAAGGCGGCGCTCAACGGGCTCACCCGCGGCGCGGCGTTCGAACTGGCGCGCCACGGCATCACCGCCAACGCGCTGCTCTTCGGCTTCTACGAAACCGACATCACGGCGGCGGCCGATCCCCGGTTCGCCGCATGGATGGAAAAGCGGATCCCGCTGCGCCGCCCGGGCGACCACGCCGGGCTCGAAGGGCTCGCGGTGTTCTTCGCCTCGCCCCATTCGGACTACATCACCGGGCAGTGCCTGCCGGTCGACGGGGGGCTGTGCATCAGCTGAACCGTGCGCGCGCCTTGCGCGGAACGCCTTGCGGAACCATCTGTTGGAAAGCAGCAGCCAGAGACGACGGGGTCAGCTTACGTGTCAGAACCTTCCGACGACGATCGCAACATCGCCGAATCCGAAGCCAACTGGGGCCGCGAGGAACGCGGTCGTCACCGTGCGGTCCCCTCGGGACGCATCTCGCGTGTGGCTAGCTTCGGACAGCTTGTCGGCGGGGTCGCCGGCGGCATGATGGCCGAGGGCGCGCGGCGCATCACCAGCGGGGAGCGGGTTTCGGCACGCGACCTCATCCTCACCCCCGGCAATGCCCGCCGGCTCGCCGACCGCCTGTCGCACCTGCGCGGCGCGGCGATGAAGATGGGCCAGATGATCAGCATGGACGCGGGCGATTTCCTCCCGCCCGAACTCGCCCAGATCCTCGCCACGCTACGCGACCAGGCGAGCTTCATGCCGACCCGCCAGCTCGACCAGGTGCTCAAGGAACAATGGGGCAATGACTGGCGCCGCCAGTTCAGGTGGTTCAATCCCCGCCCGATCGCCGCCGCCAGCATCGGCCAGGTCCACAAGGCGATGACCCGCGAGGGCGAGGAACTCGCGATCAAGGTGCAGTATCCGGGCGTCGCGAAGAGCATCGACAGCGATGTCGACAACGTCATGACCCTGCTGCGCGTCGCCGGCTTCGCCCCGCCCGAACTGGAAATCGACAGGCTGCTCGCCGCCGCGAAGAAGCAGCTCCACGAAGAGGCCGACTACCATCGCGAAGGCGAACAGATGGAGCTGTACGCCAGGCGGCTCGAAGGCGAACCGGGCTTCGTCGTCCCGCGCCTGCACAAGGATCTGACGCGCGAGCACATCCTCGCTATGAGCTTCGAGGAAGGCGCGAGCATCGAGGTGCTGGCCGAGGAAAGCCCCGAACAGCGCGACGAGGTCGTAGGCCGCCTGATGCGCCTCGTCGCGCGCGAACTGTTCGAATTCGGCGTGATGCAGACCGACCCCAACTTCGCGAATTACCGCTATCGCCGCGAGACGGGCGAGCTCGTCCTGCTCGATTTCGGCGCCTGCCGGGAGGTCGATCCGGACGTCTCGAACGGTTACCGCGCCATGCTCGAGGCGGGATTGAGGGGCGACCGCGATCAGGTGCTCAAGGCCACCATCGACAGCGGCTTCATGATGCCGATCGTTGCGGAAAAGCACCCCGAACGGGTGAACCGCATGATCGACGTGGTCATCAACGAGATGCGCGAGGACAAGCCGTTCGATTTCGGCGACCGGGCCTTCGTCCCGCTGCTGCGCGAGGAAGGCTATGCGATCGCGCAGGACAAGGACACCTGGGCCTTCCCCCCGATCGAGACGCTGTTCGTGCAGCGCAAGGTTTCGGGCACGGCGCTGCTCGGCGCGAAGCTCAAGGCGCAGGTCAATATCCGCCGCATCACCGAGGAAGTGCTCGGCTCGACCAAGCCCCTGCCCGCCAAGGCCGCCTGACCGGCCCTTCCCCGCCCCCCGCGGCCCGCTCCGCCGCGGCACACGGCGCCGGCAGGACCAAAAGTGCAATCGCACGGAGGATGTTCCGCAGCGAGTAAACTTTCGTAATACTTAGAAGAAGATTGCGGGTCCGGCATTTGCAGCCTATTGGTTTTCGTCATGGGGCAAGGGTCAGAATCATTTCCGGCGGTCCTGTTCGTCTGCCTCGGCAATATCTGCCGCTCTCCCATGGCGGAAGGCGCGTTCCGCGCCGCTTCGGACAGGGCCGGGCTCAGGGTCGGGATCGATTCGGTCGGAACCGCCGCCTACCATGTCGGCGAACCGCCCGATCCGCGCGCGATCCGGATCGCGCGCGAGAACGGCGTCGACATTACAGGGCTCCTCGGCCGCCAGATCAGGCGCGACGATTTCTACAGCGCGACCCATATCTTCGCGCTCGACCGGGCCAACCTGCAGGGGATCAGGGCGCATGCCCCGCGCGATGGAAAAGCGCAGGTCGCGCTGCTGAACGATGCGGTCGCCGGGTTCGAAGGCCGCCCGATCGAGGATCCCTATTACGGCGACGAGGAGGATTTCCGCCGCGTCTGGAAAGAGATCACCCGCGCGGTCGATGCGGTGGTGGAACGCTTCCTCGCCGAAGGCTGCGAGGCGCGCTTTCCCCTCGCGGACGCCTGACCGGCCTCACCCGCCGCGCAGCAACTGCACGCCCCAGTCGCGCTCGAACAGGTAGAGCAGGATTCGCGCCGCCTCGCCCCGCGCGCTCGTCAGCCCCCCGTCCCGGTCGATCAGCAGCCGCGCATCGGCATGGGCGGCCGGAAGCAGGCGCTGGACCTGGTCGAGATCGGCGAGGTGGAAGGCCGCCTCGCCCGATTGCCGCGTGCCGAGCAGTTCGCCCCCGCCTCTCAGCTCGAGGTCTTCCTCGGCGATCCGAAACCCGTCCTGCGTCTCGCGCATCAGGGCAAGCCGTTTCTTGCCCGTCTCGGAAAGTTCGTTACCACGCAGCAGCAGGCAGACCGATTTCTCCGATCCCCGCCCGACCCGGCCGCGCAACTGGTGCAGCTGCGCAAGGCCGAAGCGTTCGGCCTGTTCGATCACCATCAGGGTCGCGGCTGGAACGTCCACCCCGACCTCGATCACCGTCGTCGCGACGAGCAGCTTCGCCGCACCGCTGGCGAAGCGGTGCATGTTGGCGTCCTTGATTTCGGGCGCGAGCTGGCCGTGGACCATCACGACCGCATCGCCGAAGCGTTCCCTGAGGGCCGCGAAGCGCGCCTCGGCCGCGGCGATGTCGTCGCTGTCGTTTTCGCGCACCATCGGGCACACCCAATAGGCCTGCTGCCCGCCCGCAAGGTGCCGCGCGACCCCGGCGACGACATCCTCCATCCGCTCCTGCGCCACGACCCGCGTGTCGATCGCCTGCCGCCCGGGCGGGAGTTCGTCGAGGCGGCTCACGTCCATCTCGCCGTAATTGGCCAGTGTCAGCGAGCGCGGGATCGGGGTGGCCGTCATGGCGAGCGTGTGCGGGGCGCGGCGGCCCTTGGCCGCGAGCGCGAGCCGCTGGGCAACGCCGAAGCGGTGCTGTTCGTCGATCACGACGAGGCCGAGGTCACGGTAGGCGACGCTGTCCTGGAACAGCGAATGGGTGCCGACGACAATGTCGATCGAACCGTCGAGCAGCCCCATCAGCAGCCCCTCGCGCTCGCGCCCCTTGGCCCGTCCGGTCAGCAGCGCAACCTCCACCCCGGTGCTCGCGGCCATGCGGCGCAGCGTCTCGTGATGCTGGCGTGCGAGGATTTCGGTCGGGGCGAGCAGCGCGGCCTGCCTGCCCGCTTCGACCGCGATCAGCATCGCGGCGAGCGCGACCACGGTCTTGCCCGCTCCGACATCGCCCTGCAGCAGGCGCAGCATCGGGGCCTCCTGCGCCATGTCGCCCTCGATCTCGGCAATCGAGCGCTTCTGCGCGCCGGTCATTTCGAACGGCAGGGAAAGCTTCGCCCTCAGTCGCCCGTCGCCGACCAGCGCCTGCCCCTTGCGGCGGCGGCTGTCGGCCTTGACGAGCAGGAGGGCGAGGCTGTTCGCGAGCAATTCGTCATAGGCGAGCCGGTCGCGCGCGGCGGCGTCCCCGTTCCGGTGCGCGAGCCGCAGCGCCTCGCGCCATGCGGGCCAACCGGCGCGTTCGAGCTGGCCCGGCTCGATCCATTCGGGCAGGTCCGGCAGTCGGGCGAGCGCCTGATCCACCAGCGCGGCGACGCGCGGCTGGGTCAGCCCCTCGGACAGGCGATAGACCGGCTCGTTGAGCCGCCCGAGATGCGCCCCGCCCCCGTCCCCGCCGTCACCTTCGCCCCCGCCTTCGACATGGTCGGGATGCACGATCTGGAGCATGTCGCCATAGCGGTCGAGCCGGCCCGCGACCCAGCGCCTTTCCCCGACCGGCAGCAGCTTCTTCGCCGCATAGGACGCCCGCCCGAAATAGGTGATCGCGCAGATATTGCCCGCCGCATCCTGCGCCAGCACCCGGTACGGCCCGCGCTGGGAGCGCGCGGCGCGGTGTTCGGTCGGGGTCAGCGCGACGACGACCTGTTCGCCCTCGGCGCCTTCGTCGAGATCGGCGATCGCCCGGCGGGAAACGAACCGTTCGGGCAGGTGGTAGGCGACGTCCTTGACCCGTGCGAGGCCGAGCCGCTCGAGCGGTTTCGCGAGCTTCGGTCCCACGCCCTCGAGCGAGCGGGTCTCGGCGAAAAGCGGGTTGAGGATTTCGGGACGCATCGTGCCCTGGCGCTACCACCGCCCCTTCGTCATGGCGAGCTGCTGGCGACACAATCCTTGGACAAACCGCGCGATCGATGCCGGCGGTCGGCGCGCGATGGCCGCGCCGGTTTTTCGCGCTTCGTGCAATGACGAGTTGATGCCGCCGTCCGCAGCCCCTAATCTGGCAGCCATGGTCGAGATCAATTCCCCCGACACCCCCACTTTCGAACAGCGGCTCGCCCGCGCGAAGTTCCGCGCCTGGCATCGCGGCACGCGCGAGGCGGATTACATGATCGGGGGCTTCTTCGACCGCTATCATGCGACCTGGGGCGAAGCGGAGCTCGAATGGTTCGAGGATCTCCTCGCCGAAGACGATGTCGACGTGATGGCCTGGGGTCTCGGCACGCAGGTCGTACCCGAACGTTTCCGGGGCGCGCTGATCGAGGCGATGCGCAAGCTCGACTACGTCGACATCCCGCGCTAGGGCGCGCGCACCTTTCCCCGGCCGCGGCGGGAACGCCTGCGCGCCCTTGCGCCTTTGACCTAAACGATCATGCCCGACCTTTCCCGCATCCTGGCGAGCGAAACGCCGCTCACGCTCACTTCGCTGCCGCGGGGGAGCCTGCCGCTGGTGATGGGCGACCTCGCCCGGGCCGCGAAACGGCGCGCCGTCTTCATCGCGCCCGACGATGCCGCGATGCGGTCCGTGGCGGAAGCCGCGCGCCTGTTCGCGCCCGAGGTCGAGGTGATCGAGCTGCCGGCATGGGACTGCCTGCCCTATGACCGCGCGAGCCCGGCCCTGTCGATCAGCGCGGCGCGGCTTTCGGCGCTGCACCGCCTGCAGAACCCGCAAAGCGGATCGCAGCTGCTCGTCACCACCGTCAACGCCGCGCTCCAGCGGGTGCTCACCCCCTTCCGCGTCCGCGAGAGCGTGCGCGAATTCGCGCCCGGCACGACCATCGGGCACGACAGCCTCGCCAGGCTCCTGACCCGCGCGGGCTATTCGCGCACCGACACCGTGATCGACCACGGCGAATTCGCGGTGCGCGGGTCGATCGTCGACATCTTCCCCTCCTCGCTCGACCAGGGCCTGCGGCTCGATTTCTTCGGGGACGAGCTCGAAAGCCTGCGCCTGTTCGATCCCGGCACGCAGCGCTCCACCGGCACGCTGAACTCGCACCTGCTGCTGCCCGCATCCGAGGCGCTGCTCGACGAAGCCAGCATCAAGCGTTTCCGTTCGACCTACCGCGAATTGTTCGGGGCGAGCGCGACGCAGGACC
Organism: Erythrobacter sp. HL-111; assembly: GCF_900105095.1. Classification (NCBI taxonomy): domain Bacteria; kingdom Pseudomonadati; phylum Pseudomonadota; class Alphaproteobacteria; order Sphingomonadales; family Erythrobacteraceae; genus Erythrobacter; species Erythrobacter sp. HL-111. Next base: position 781,574 of record NZ_LT629743.1, read on the forward strand.
CGCTCTACGAAGCGGTGAGCGAGGGGCGGCGGCTTGCGGGGATGGAGCACTGGCTACCGCTGTTCGAAGAACGGCTTTCGACCCTGTTCGACCATCTCGACGCGGCCGACGTCATGGTGATCGACGCGCAGGCGATCTCTGCCAGCGAGGAGCGGATCGCCGACATCGCCGACTATCACGACCAGCGCACGCGCACGGGATCGGACCGATCGGGCAGTTACCGTCCGCTCGCCCCGGATGCGCTCTATCTCACCCGGGACGAATTCGCCGCGGCACTGGCCGCCGCCCCCGCGCACCGCGCGAGCGTCTTCGCCGCGCCCGAGGGCGAGGCCTCGCTCGATTTCGGGTTCAGGGCCGGGCGCGATTTCGCGCCCGAGCGCGCCCGCGGCGACAATGTCTACGAAGCCGCCGCGCAGCATCTCAAAGCGATCGCCAGGGCGGGCAAGCGCCCCCTCCTCGCCGCCTATTCCACCGGCAGCGCGAAGCGGATCGGGTCGATCCTGTCCGAGGCCGGCACGCCCACGCGCATCGCGGACACCTGGCAGGAAGCGCTGGGCCTTTCCGCCAGGGGCGATGCGACGATCATGGTCCTGCCGCTGGAGGCGGGCTTCGCCAATGACGACCTCGAAATCGTCACCGAACAGGACGTGCTCGGCGACCGGCTGGTGCGGCGCAAGAAGAAACGGCGCGATTCGGACGCTTTCCTCGCCGAACTTCAGGCGCTGTCGAGGGGCGACCTGGTCGTCCATGTCGAACACGGGATCGGCAAGTATCTCGGCCTCGAACCCATCCCCGTGGGCAAGAGCCAGCACGATTGCGTCGCGCTCGAATATCACGGCGGCGACAAGCTGTTCATCCCGGTCGAGAACATCGACGTCCTATCGCGCTACGGCTCTTCCGAGGAAGCGGTCCCGCTCGACCGGCTCGGCGGCGAGGCATGGCAGAAACGGCGCGCCCGGCTCAAGGAGCGGATCACCGCGATCGCCGGCGAGCTGATGAAGGTCGCGGCCGAGCGTGCGCTCAAGAAAGCCCCGGTGTTCGAGCCCGAGGAAGCCAGCTTCAACCAGTTCGTCGACCGTTTTCCCTGGGACGAGACCGAGGACCAGGACCGCGCCATCGAGGAAGTCCTGCGCGACCTCGAAAGCGGCAGGCCGATGGACCGCCTGGTGTGCGGCGATGTCGGTTTCGGCAAGACCGAGGTCGCCCTGCGCGCCGCCTTCGTCGCGGCGATGAGCGGGCGGCAGGTCGCGGTCGTCGCGCCCACCACCCTGCTCGCCCGCCAGCACTACCAGAATTTCGCGAGCCGGTTCGAGGGTTTCCCGCTGAAGGTCGGCCGCCTCTCCCGCCTCGTCTCGCCCAGGGAAATGGCCGAGACCCGCGAGGGGCTGGAAAAGGGCGACATCGATATCGTCGTCGGCACCCACGCGATCCTTTCCAAATCGACGAGCTTCCGCGATCTCGGCCTCGTCATCGTCGACGAGGAGCAGCGCTTCGGCGTCACCCACAAGGAAAAGCTCAAGCAGCTGCGCTCCGACGTCCACATGCTGACGCTCACCGCGACGCCGATCCCGCGCACGCTGCAGATGGCGATGAGCGGCCTGCGCGAGCTTTCGACGATCCAGACCCCGCCCGTCGACCGGCTCGCGGTGCGGACCTACGTGATGGAATGGGACGACATGGTGATGCGCGAGGCGCTGCTGCGCGAACATCACCGCGGCGGGCAGAGCTTCATCGTCGTCTCGCGCATCTCCGACATGGCGCCGCTCGAGGAATGGCTCCACGAGAACGTCCCCGAAGTGAAGGTCGTCTCCGCCCACGGCCAGATGTCGCCGAGCGAGATCGAGGAGCGGATGAGCGCCTTCTACGAGGGCAAGTACGAGGTGCTGCTGTCGACCACGATCGTCGAATCCGGCCTCGACCTGCCATCGGCCAACACCATCATCATCCACCGCGCCGACCGCTTCGGCCTCGCCCAGCTCTACCAGCTGCGCGGCCGCGTCGGCCGGGCGAAGCTGCGCGCCTATGCCTATCTCACCTATGAAAAGGACGTGCAGCTGTCGGAGATCGCCGAGAAACGGCTGAAGGTCCTGTCCGACCTCGACAGCCTCGGCGCAGGGTTCCAGCTGGCAAGCCACGATCTCGACATTCGCGGCGCGGGCAACCTCCTGGGCGACGAACAGTCGGGCCATATCCGCGAGGTCGGCTTCGAACTCTACCAGTCGATGCTGGAGGACGCGATCCTTGCGGCCAAGGCGGGCGAAATGGGCCTCGAACCGGCACGGGACAAGGTTTCGCCCCAGATCACGGTCGATGCGCCGATCATGATCCCGGAGGACTACGTCCCCGACCTCGCCGTGCGCATGGCGCTCTACCGCCGATTGAACCAGGCCGAGGGCAAGGCCGAGATCGAAAGCCTCGCCGCCGAAATGATCGACCGTTTCGGAGACCTGCCCGCACCGACGCAAAACCTCGTGCGCCTGATCGAGATCAAGCACCAGGCGATCGCGGCCAACATCGCCAAGATCGACGTCGGCGCGCGGGGCACGCTTGTCACCTTCCACAAGGACGACTTCCCCGACCCCGCCGGCCTTGTCGCCTATGTCGACCGGCTGCAGGGCACGGCCAAGCTGCGCCCCGACATGAAGCTCGTCATCAACCGCGCCTGGGGCGATCCGCAGAGCCGGTTGAACGGGCTGTTCCAGCTGACCAAGGGGCTGAGCGGGATCGTGAAGAAGGCGGCGAAGGCGAAGGAAAAGAAGACCGAGGCGGCCTAGGTTCGGGCGCGCGCCCCGGACACCCTATGGCCGCTGTCCGGCGCGCGACGGTGCAACCCGACTGCCTGCTTGCAACCCCGTTCCCGCCCTTACCGTCACCCCGGCGCAGGCCCGGGTGCGGGACCCGTGCGTCACCTTTTCGAGGCTCACCCGTGCCCCTTCCCGCGCCCCTTGCGGGCGAGTTCCAGCATCGCCTCGCTTTTCATCGGCTGGGCGCGCAGGAAGCCCTGCCAGTGATCGCACCCTTCCGCGACCACCGCCGCGCGCTGGACCTCGCTTTCGACTCCCTCGGCATAGACCGCAAGGTCGAGCGCCTTCGCGACCTGCACGATCGCCCGGAACACGGCGAGCGAAGTGCGATCCCCGGGCACGCCGTCGAGCATGGTCTTGTCGAGCTTGAGCGCGTCCAGCGGCAATTCGCGCAGGTAGCGGAAATTGCAGAACCCCGCGCCGAAATCGTCGAGCGCAGTGCGGAAGCCGAGTTTCCTGAGCGCGGCGAGCGCCTCGCCCGCCTGTTTCAGGTTCCGCAGCAGCACGTCCTCGGTGATCTCGAGCATGAGCCGGGCGGGCGCGATGGCGCTGCGACCGATCAGCCCCGCGAAATCGGCCGCGAAGCGCGGGTCGCCCAGCTCCTCGGGCGTGATGTTGAGCGAGAGCGCAAGCCGCTCGGGCCAGCGCTCCGCCTGTTCGAGCGCGCGGGCGACGACATGGCGCGAGAGCGGCGCGACCAGCGCAGCGGGCTCGGCAATGGCGAAAAGGTCGCGCGCACCGATCTCGCCCAGCGTCGGGTGGTGCCAGCGCGCCAGCGCCTCGGCCCCGGTGACGATGCCGGTCGCGCAGGCGAATTGCGGCTGGAACAGGACCTCGATCTCGCGCCGGTCGAGCGCGGCGAGGAGGTCCGTCTCGAGCAGGTCAGGGCGCACGCCGGCAAGGACGGAGCTGCCCTGCCCCGCCCTGGCCCGGCCGCCCGCCGGCCGGTTTTCGAGCCCCTGCCCCCGCAACGATCGTCGCCGGTCCATCAGAAATCGCACTCCCTTCGCGGGTTCGCCGCCCTTTCGCGGAGATGGCGTTGTCTCCGCATGGAATTGTCCTAGGCATGAACGGGCGGGATGGGCAGGACAATCGGAAACACGGCCTGAATTGAAACATTGCGGCGAATCTGTAATTGCCGCGGGGAGCCTGGGGGAAACGGGCGCGGCGGGACGGGGACATCATGGAAACGACAGGCGAAGAGCCGCACCAGTTCAAGAGGCCCTGCCTGCTCGCATCGGATACCGAGCGCGCGCAGATCGCCTACGAGACGCTTCTGGGCCAGCACGACTGGGCCTCGCTCGAGGAGGCCGACAGCGCGGTCGTGCTGGGCGGCGACGGGTTCATGCTGCAGACGCTGCACGACATGCTCGACCGGGCGCGAATCATTCCCGCCTTCGGGATGAACCTCGGGACGGTCGGCTTCCTGATGAACCGCTTCACGCCGAAGATGGACGTGCTCGGGCGATTGAACCGCGCGAAGCACAAGGCGATCGCCCCCTTGCGGATCGAGGCCGTCACCCAGAGCGGCGAACGGCACTCGCTGTGCGCGATCAACGAACTCTCGATCCTGCGCGAGACCCGCCAGACCGCGAAGATCGAGGTGACGGTCGGCAGCCGGGTGCGAATCCGGGAACTGGTCTGCGACGGGGTGCTGGTGGCGACGCCCGCGGGCTCGACCGCCTACAACCTGTCGGCGAACGGCCCGATCCTGCCGCTCGACAGCGAGGTCCTGGCGCTCACCCCGATCAGCCCGTTCCGTCCACGGCGCTGGCGCGGGGCGATCCTGCCAGACCGGATGAAGATCATCCTCAAGGTGCTCGAACCGGTCAAGCGGCCTGTCGCAGCGGTTGCCGACCAGAAGGAACTGCGCGACATCGCCGAGGTCACGCTCGAGATCGCGCGCGACACCGAACTCGAATTGCTGTTCGATCCCGGCCAGTCGCTCGAGGAGCGGATCGTCTCGGAACAATTCGTGACGGCCTAGCCGGCCCCCGGGGGGCGGTTTTGCCGGGGGCGGGCCATGCCCGGGATTTTCGCTGCGAAGGCTCTTGCAAAACCCCACGCGCCCCCATATACGCGCGGCTCGCTCCGGCAGACAGACCGGGGCTGCTCCCCGATAGCTCAGCGGTAGAGTAGGTGACTGTTAATCACTTGGTCGTTGGTTCGAATCCAACTCGGGGAGCCACACTTACCGCCCGCCGCCCCGGGCGATCCCGTTCGCGGGCCGCAGGGCGATAATCCTTCAGGAAACGTTTTCGGAAAGTGCGACGCGCCCGCGATCAGGCGGCGAAGCGCTGGTGTCCCCGACAGGATTCGAACCTGTGGCCTTCGGATTAGGAATCCGACGCTCTATCCTACTGAGCTACGGGGACGTTGCGATCGCTTCCATAGCATCGCGTGCCGGGTCGGCAATCCCCCGCCGGCAACCGGGCGGGGATGCCCGCTTCAGTTGATATCGTCCGGCGGGGCGACCGGGAAAGGCAGCGGGGCAACCGGCACGCCCTCGTCGATCAGCGCCTTCGCTTCGGCGAGGCTGGCGCGTCCGTGGATCGGGGCCTCCTCGCGCTCGCCGTAATGCATCGCGCGCGACGCTTCGGCGAAACCGTCTCCGACCCAGGTGCTCTTCTCGAGCGCCCGCGCCTGCGCCTTGGCAAGCGCGGCGAGCGCCTTGTGCACTTCCTTCGGCAGCTCACGGTTCGCGACCGGCTCGCCGGCTTGCGCCGGCTCGGGCGCGCGGGCGGATGCGGGTTCGACCCGCTTGCCCTTGGCCGGCACCAGTGGCGCCATCGGCGCCTTGCCGACATCGCCGGAGCCGCATTCGGGGCACGCGATCAGGCCGCGCGTGCGCTGGCTTTCGAAATCGGTGGAGGAGCCGAACCATCCCTCGAACCGGTGGCCCGCCTCGCAATGCAGGTCGAATACGATCATAGCGGTCGTGATTTGGGGATTTCGCGGCGGTTGGCAAGAGAAGGCACCTGCGCGCGCACCGCCCCGATCCGCGAAAGGTCGATGTCGCAATAGCCGAGACCCGGACCCTCGTCCCCCATGTCGAGCAGGATATCGCCCCACGGGTCGATCACCAGGCTGTGGCCGTAAGTCGTGCGCCCGTCCTCATGTTCGCCGACCTGCGCGGCGGCGATGACGAAGGCGCTCGCCTCGATCGCCCGGGCGCGTTGCAGGACGTGCCAGTGCGCTGCGCCGGTCGGGACGGTGAAGGCGGCGGGAATCGCGATGCAGTCGCACAGCCGGCGGCCGAGTTCCTCGAACAGGGCGGGAAAGCGGATGTCGTAGCAGATCGTGAGGCCGAGCCGCCCGACCGGGCTGCCTTCGACACAGGCCACCTGCGCGCCCGGCGCGTAGGCATTGCTTTCCCGCCAGCTCTCCCCGCTCGCCAGTGCGACGTCGAACAGGTGCAGCTTGTCGTAAAGCGTGGGCGCGCCGCCATCCGCGGGAAAGTAATGCGCGCGGTTGAGCCACTTGCCCGAAGGATGCGCGACCGGCATGGAGCCGAGCGCAAGGTCGATCCCGGCCTCGACCGCGAGCCCGGCAAGCCGCCGCGGATAATCGGCGTAACCGCTCGCCGCGATGGTGCGCGCGGCCCTCCGGCGATCCCGGTCGAGCAGCAGCGCCATTTCCGGGGTGAACAGCGCGAGGGCGCCCTCCTCCGCGGCCCGTGTTGCCGCCTCGGCGATGGCGGCGAAATTCGCCTCGGGATCGATTCCCGAGCGCATCTGGAACAGCGCGATGCGCGTCACGCGCCGGCATTCCCCGCGAGCAACGGGTCGAGCTTGCCTGCCCGGTCGAGCGCAGCGAGATCGTCGTAGCCGCCGACATGAACCTTGCCGATGAAGATCTGCGGCACCGTCCGGGCCGTCGGCGCGCGCTGCATCATTTCCTCGCGCCGCGGCCCGCCCATGGTGATGTCGTGTTCGCTGTAGGCAGCGCCCTTGGCATCGAGGAGCTGCTTCGCGCGCACGCAGAAGGGGCAGGCGAACTTGGTGTAGATGTCGATCGTGGGACTGGTCATGCTGGCCTTTTCGCTGTGTCGGAAGGGATCGCAAGGGCCGCATTCCCGCGGTCTGCGAGCCCTCTTGAAAGCAATATCGCCTGCCCTAACTAGGACCTGCCGCGGCGTTTCGCCAGTCTCGGGAAAGGCCGCGGCACAAGGGATGCGGGTGCTGCACGGGGCAGGCCCGCCAAAGTCAAATTGCTCAACAAGGAGGATTTGCTGATATGTCACGTCTCGATTTCACCCCCTATCGCCGCTCGACCGTGGGTTTCGATCGCCTGTTCGACCTGCTCGAACAGCAGGCCCGCCAGAATTCGGGCGACAATTATCCCCCTTTCAACATCGCCAGGCGCGGTGAGGACGAATACCGCATCACGCTTGCCGTGGCCGGATTCCGCCCGCAGGATCTCGACATCACCGCGCAGCAGAACCTGCTCGTCGTGCAGGGCAAGAAGCGCGAGGAAGATGACGACGACGCGGAGCTGATCCATGTCGGCATCGCCAACCGCGGGTTCGAGCGCCGCTTCGAACTGGCCGACTTCGTGCGGGTCCGCAGCGCGGATCTCGCCGACGGGCTCCTCACGATCGACCTGGTGCGCGAAGTGCCCGAGGCGATGAAGCCCAAGAAGATCGCCGTGAACGGCGCGGCCACCCTGACCGCGGTCCCGGACGCGCGGGACCGGAAGGACAGCGAGGCGCAGAACGCCGACGCCGCCTGATCGGACCGATCCCGCGACCGAATGAACGAGCCGGCCCGGCGCGAGCGAACCTCGCGCCGGGCCGAACTGATTCAGGATGGACGCCGTAGCGCGATCGAGGATGAGGTTTCGCAAAGGGGTTGGAGGCGGACCTGCGTTAGGTCCGCCTCCGCGACCTGAGCCGCCCCGGCCAGTCCCGTCCGTCCGGGTCGCAGAAGACGGACGAGCCCGGCGCGAGCCCGTTGCGGCAGGATCCGTCCGAACCCGTAAGTTCCCCCGCCGCTAACCTGTCAGGCAAGGCGGCTGCCCTGCCCCCGTGAGAAGCGAGACCTTGTGGGATCCGCCCCTTATGAAAACCTGTAGGTCTGATGCAAGACTAGGGCGGAAAAGCGGGGCATTGCAAGGATAATTTCACATCATTTTAGGAACACGACACATCCTGTGCCGGGCATGACCCATCAAGGCACAATTCGCGTGTCGGGAAGGCGTTTCGGGCAGCAGGAGGCGGATGCGGGCAGCGCGCGGGACCACGGCGGCCGGTTAGTCTCGCCCGGCTGACGGGCCTGCGGGATCAGACGAGTCGCGACTGTTCGAGCGCGGCCGCGATGAACCCCGCGAAGAGCGGGTGCGGGTCGAACGGTTTCGACTTGAGCTCCGGGTGGAACTGCACGCCGACGAACCAGGGATGGTCGGGCCGCTCGACGATCTCGGGCAGCAGGCCGTCGGGCGACATGCCGGCGAACACGAGGCCCTGTTTTTCCAGCGGCTCGATATAGGCGCTGTTGACCTCGTAGCGGTGGCGGTGGCGTTCGGAAATCGTGGTCGCGCCGCCGTACATGGTCGAGGTGTGGCTGTTCGGCGAAAGCTTCGCCTCATAGGCGCCGAGCCGCATCGTGCCGCCGAGGTCGCCGCCCTCCTCGCGCTGCTGGAGGCCTTCCTCGCTCATCCATTCGGTGATGATGCCGACCACCGGCTCCCGCGTTTCGCCGAACTCGGTCGAGGACGCCCCGGCAATGCCCGCGGCGCGCGCGCCTTCGATGCAGGCCATCTGCATTCCGAGGCAGATGCCGAAGAAGGGCACCTTGCGCTCCCGCGCGAAGCGGACGGAGGCGATCTTGCCCTCACTCCCGCGGGTCCCGAAGCCGCCGGGAACGAGGATGCCGTGCATCGGTTCGAGCCGGCTGACGATCTCGCTTTCGTCCTCGCCCTCGAAGATCTCGGCGTCGATCCAGCGGATGTTGACCTTGACCCGGTTGGCGAGCCCGCCGTGGACGAGCGCCTCGTTGAGGCTCTTGTAGGCATCGGGCAGGCCGACATACTTGCCGACCACGCCGATCGTGACTTCGCCTTCCGGGTTGAAGTAGCGGTCGGTAACGTCCTTCCAGGCGGAAAGGTCGGGCTCGGGCGAGTCGGTGATGCCGAAACCGCGCAGGACCTCCGCATCGAGGCCTTCCGCGTGGTATTGCAGCGGGACCGAGTAGATCGAGGGCGCGTCGAGCGCGGGGATCACCGCCTCGCGCCGGACGTTGCAGAAATTGGCGATCTTCTGCCGTTCGGCATCGGGGATCGGATGCTCCGCCCGGCACAGCAGGACGTCGGGCTTGATGCCCAGCGACGCGAGTTCGCGCACCGAGTGCTGGGTCGGCTTGGTCTTCAGTTCGCCCGCAGCCGCGATGTAGGGCACCAGCGTCACATGGACCGAAAGCGTCCGGAGCGGTTCGAGTTCGTTCCTGAGCTGGCGGATCGCCTCCATGAAGGGCAGGGATTCGATGTCGCCCACCGTCCCGCCGATCTCGCACAGGATGAAGTCGTGGTCGTCGCTGTCGGCCAGCGCGAACTGCTTGATCGCGTCGGTCACGTGCGGGATGACCTGCACCGTCGCGCCGAGATAGTCGCCGCGCCGCTCGCGCGCGATGATGTCGCGATAGACCCGCCCGCTCGTGATGTTGTCGCTCTGGCGCGCCGAAACCCCGGTGAAGCGTTCGTAGTGACCAAGGTCGAGATCGGTCTCCGCCCCGTCGTCAGTGACGTAGACTTCGCCGTGCTGGTAAGGGCTCATCGTGCCCGGATCGACGTTGAGATAGGGATCGAACTTGCGGATGCGGACCTTGTAGCCGCGCGCCTGGAGGAGCGCGGCGAGGCTTGCCGCCATCAGGCCCTTGCCAAGCGATGAGACCACGCCGCCGGTGATGAAGATGAACCGCGCCATGGGATCGTCGCCTTAGTGGTGAGGTGTGATTCGGGGCAAGCGAATTGGCCCGGCGCGTGCAGGGCCATCCACAGCTTGCGGAAGGATGAAAGCCGCGCGGCCCGCGCGAGTTGACGCCGTAACCCGCTTATTCGGCGAGCGGCGAATCGTCGTCGATCGGTGCGGGCGCGTCTTCGGAAGCGGGATCGGCCAGCGGCGCATCCTCGCCCGCTTCGGCCGGCGCGTCAGAGCGTTCGCCGAGCAGGTCGTCCGCCCGGCTCGCCGGGCCGCCGCGCTCCAACGTCGAGGTCACGTCGCTCACGCTCTGCGTCTCCACCGCCACCGCGGCCAGCGCGATCGACAGCGCGACGAAGACGATCGCCAGCCACTTGGTCGCGCGGGTCAGGAAATCGGCCGCGCCGCGCGCGCCGAGTGCTCCGCCCGGGCTCCCCCCGATACCGAGCCCGCCGCCCTCGCTGCGCTGCATGAGCACGACGCCGACCAGCGCGGCCGCGACGATCGCCTGGACGACGGTGAGGAAGAGGAACAGCGACATGAACGGGCTTCTCGGTTGGTGTGTCGGTCGGGGATGGCGGGACGCCGGGCGGCCCTGCCTTCCCGGCATTCAGGCCGCCCATGTAGGGACAGGCGGGCGCCCCGGCAAGTTCGGATCGAGCGGCGGTTCAGCCTTCGTCGGCTTCGGCCGCGGCGAGCGCGATGCTCATGAAGCTGTCGACGGTGAGGCTCGCCCCGCCGACGAGCGCGCCCCCGACCTCGGGGGCGGAGAGGATTTGCCCGGCGTTCTCGGGCTTGACCGAGCCGCCGTAGAGGATGCGGACTTCCGCGCCCTGTTCTTCCCCGAACAGTTCGACCAGCAGCGTCCGGATCTCGCGGTGCATCTCGGCAATGTCCTCGACCGTCGCGCTGTTGCCGGTGCCGATCGCCCAGATCGGTTCATAGGCGATGGTCAGGCGCTCGGACGCCGCGGCGAGCGCCTCGTGCCCGACCGGGAGCGAGGCCTTGAGCTGGCGCTTGACGAAGGAGACGGCCTTGCCCGCCTCGCGGGTCTTGTCGCTTTCGCCGCAGCACAGGATGATCCTGAGCCCCGCGGCGAGCGCCGCCTCGACCTTGGCGCGGATGATGGCGTCGCTCTCGCCATGGTTCTGGCGGCGTTCGGAATGGCCTAGGATGACGAACTTCGCGCCCGCATCGGCGACCATGACGGCCGAGATGTCGCCGGTGTGCGCCCCGCCGTCCTCGTGGTGGCAGTCCTGCGCGCCGACGCCGATCTGCTCGGCCTCGCGGTGCACGGGATGGATCAGGGTGTAGGGCGGCGCGATCGCCACCTCGACTTTCATGTGCCGCTGGGCGGCGCGGTCGATCGCGCGCGCTTCGGAAAGCATGGCCCTTGTGCCATGCATCTTCCAGTTACCAACGATGTAAGGCCGCTGGGGCATGGGTTCATCCTGCGAAGTTAGAAGCAATTTGTGCGAGAAATCTCACCGGGCGGTTTAGCCGCGCGGGGCAGACGCCGCTAGCCGACATTGCTGCGCTAGTCAAAAGCCACGCTCACCTGTTGCCGCGAGGTCGCAGGCCGGATAAAGGCGCTGGTCCGAAACGACCCGCGCCGCTCCGGGCGCGGCCGCGCCGCCTCTGACGGGACCAGTCACGACATGTTTTCCTCTATCCGCCGATTCTTCCAGTCGAAATTCGGCCTGCCGATCTTCATCGGTTTTCTCATCCTTGTCGCGCTCGCCTTTGCCGCGGCCGACATCACCGGCTCGACCTTCGGCGGGGTCGCGGGCGGCGACCGGGTCGCTGTGGTCGGCGATGAACGCGTTCCGGCGAGCGAGCTGGAAAGCACCGCCCAGTCCGCGCTCGAACAGGTCCGGAGCGAGGATCCGACCATCGGGATGCCCGAATTCGTGGAGGAGGGCCTGCTCGACGAGGTGCTGCGGCAATTGATCGATCGCTATGCCGTGGGCAATTTCGCCGAAGAGCTCGGGCTGCGCGCGGGCCGCAACCTGATCAACAGCGAGATCCTCCAGATCCCGGCCTTCCGCGACGTCGCGGGCGAATTCGACGAGGAAACCTATCGCCAGGCCCTGCGCGCGCAGGGCCTCACGGACGATATGCTGCGCGGCGATCTGAAGGACGGCCTGCTCGAACAAATGCTGTTCCGCCCCGCGCTCGCCGCGCCGCAGCTGTCCGAACGCGCCGCGCGGCAATATGCCTCGCTCGTCCTCGAACGCCGCCGCGGCGCTATCGCGCTGATTCCGAGCGAACTCTACGCCCCGGAAGGCGAACCGGAAGACGGCAAGCTCGAGGCCTTCTACGAGGAGAACCGCAGCCAGTTCCGCCGGCCGCAACAGCGCGTGATCCGCTTCGCCACCTTCGACGGGGATTCGATCCTCGCCGACGTCGAAGCGACCGAGGACGAGATCGCCGAACGCTACGAGGCGAACCGCGACACCTACGCCGCGCGCGAGCGCCGGGCGTTCAGTTCCTTCGTCGTGCCGACCGAGGATGCGGCAAACGCGCTGGCCGAGCGGATCAGGGGCGGGCTTTCGCTCGAGGCGGCGGCCCGGGAGGCCGGCTTCGAAGTCTCCTCGAGCGACCTGCTCGACCGCGAGGAGGTCGCGAACACGACCAGCTTCGCGCTGGCCGAATCGGTCTTCGCCGCCGCGGAAGGCGCCATCGCCGAACCGGCGCGCGGCACGCTCGGCTGGTATGTCGCGCGGGTCGACGAGGTCGAACGGATCCCGGCGCGCAGCCTTGCCGACGCGACCGACGAGATCGCCGCGCAGATCGTCGAGGAAAAGCGGGCCGCCGCGCTCGTCGACCTGTCGACCCGGATCGAGGACGAGATCTACGACGGCACCGCGCTGGCCGAGGTGGCCGAGGCCTTCGATCTCGAAGTCCGCACGAGCCCCCCGCTGCTCGCCAACGGCGCGGTCTTCGACGAACCCGGAGCCGAGATCCCGCGCGAGCTGGGACCGGTGCTCGAAACCGCGTTCGAGATGGAGGAGAGCGAACCGCAGCTCGCCCAGCTCGACCGCGGCGAACGCTTCATCATCTTCGACGTGAGCGAGGTGATCCCTTCTGCCGCCCCGCCGCTCGCCGAGATTCGCGAGGAAGTCACCGCCGCGTGGCGTCTGGCCGAAGGCAGCGCCGAGGCGCGCGAGGCGGCGCGCCGGGTGCTCGCGAAGACGCGGGAGGGCAGCGATTTCGCCGACGCGCTGCGCGCAGAGGAGGAACCGCGCTTCCAGGTTCAGCCCATCGACCTGTCGCGCCGCGAACTGCTCGCCCAAGGCGGGCGCAACATCGCCCCGCCGCTGGTCCTGCTGTTCTCGATGGCGCAGGGCTCGACCAAGCTGCTCGAGGCGCCGCAGGATCTCGGCTGGTACCTCGTCGACCTGGAAGAGATCGAGGCCGACCCGCTCGCGGCGGATGACCCCGCCCTCGCCCAGACCCGCCAGCAATTCGCGCCGACGCTGGCCGACGAATACCGCCGCCAGCTCGCCCGGGCGATCCGGGACGAGGTCGGGGTCGAACGCAACGAGGACGTGATCGAAGCGGTCCGCAGGCGGCTCGCCGGCGAAAGCTGAGCGGGGATGAGGGGCCGCACGTGACCGGATCGAACGAAACCGGCCTGCCCGAAGGTGCCGAGGCGGCAGCGCGCGCGCTGCGCGCGGGCGCGCCGGCGCTGGTCTGGCGCCGGGTGGTGGCCGACTGCGACACGCCGGTCAGTGCGGCACGCCGATTGATCGAGGAGGGGCGCGGCGATTTCCTGCTCGAATCGGTCGAGGGCGGCGAGGTGCGCGGGCGCTACAGCCTGCTGGGGCTCGATCCCGACCTCGTGTTCCGGGCCGGGTCCGACGGGGCCGAGATCAATCGCCACTGGCAGCGTGACCGCGAAGCGTTCGAGCCGCTGCCGGGCAATCCGCTCGACCGGCTGCGTTCGCTGGCCGCGGCGTGCCGCATCGACCTGCCCGAAGGCGATGCCGAGGCCCTGCCCCCGGCGCTCGCCTGCCTTGTCGGCTATTTCGGCTACGAGACGATCGGGCTGGTCGAAAAGCTCCCGCGCGCCCCCGCGAGCGAGCTTGCCCTGTCCGACATGCTGTTCGTGCGCCCGACGCTGATCCTCGTCTTCGATGGCCTGACCGATGCGCTCCACTGCGTCGCGCCGATCTGGCAGGCGCAGGACCCGGATGCCGCCATCTTCGCCGCGGGCGAGCGGATCGACGCCGCGCTCGCCGCGCTCGTCCGCCCGCGCCCTGCCGAGCCGCGCGCCGCGCCCGACACGCCCCTGCCCGAGCCCCGGCCGGTCATGGCGGGCGAGGATTACAAGGCGATGGTGGCGGCCGCCAAGGACTACATCCTTGCGGGCGACATCTTCCAGGTCGTGCTCGCCCAGCGGTTCACCTGCCCCTTCGACCTGCCACCGCTCGCGCTCTACCGCGCGCTGCGGCGGGTCAATCCCTCGCCCTTCCTCTATTTCCTCGATCTTCCCGGCTTCGCCATCGTCGGATCGAGCCCGGAAATCCTTGTGCGGGTGCGCGGCGGCGAAGTCACGATCCGCCCCATCGCCGGGACTCGCCCGCGCGGCGCCACGAGGGCCGAGGACGAGGCGAACGAGGCCGAACTCCTCGCCGATCCCAAGGAATGCGCCGAGCACCTGATGCTGCTCGATCTCGGCCGCAACGATGTCGGCCGGGTCGCGACGCGCGGCAGCGTGACCGTCACCGACAGTTTCACGATCGAGCGTTACAGCCACGTCATGCACATCGTCAGCAACGTCGTGGGCGAACTCGGCGAAGGGCGCGATGCGCTCGACGCGCTGTTCGCGGGTTTTCCGGCGGGCACCGTCTCGGGCGCGCCCAAGATCCGCGCCTGCGAGATCATCGCCTCGCTCGAGCCGGAGACGCGCGGCGCCTATGCCGGGGGCGTCGGATATTTCGCGCCCGACGGATCGGTCGATTCCTGCATCGTGCTGCGGACCGCGGTGGTGAAGGACGCGGTGATGCACGTGCAGGCGGGCGCGGGGATCGTGGCCGATTCCGATCCCGATGCCGAACTCGCCGAATGCCGGGCCAAGGCGGGCGCGCTCTTCGCCGCCGCGCGCGAGGCGGTGCGCCTCGCAAGCGAACCGGGATACGGCCGGTGAAGCGCCTCTTGCCCCTCCTTGCGCCGCTTTGGCTTGTCGCCTGCGAACAACAGCCCGCGGGCGAGCCGGTGGTGCGGACCGAACTCGGCGAGGCTCCCGCAGCGCAGCCGGCGGACGCGGACGCGGCCGAGGCCGAAGCGCCGGAGGTGCCGCAGCCCGCCTCGGCCTGCACCGCCCTCACCTTCGAGGACACGGCCTTCACCCATTGCATCGCGGACCCCGAACGCCACACCATCCGCACCGCCCTCGCCCCTGCCGGCGGCCAGCCCTTCGGCTCGCTCGCCGCCTTCGCCGAAACCGCCGAGGCAGGCAGCATCGCCTTCGCCATGACCGGCGGGGCCTTCGGCGACGACCTGCGCGCGGTCGGCTATTACGTCGAGGACGGCGAACGGTTTTCGGAGCTCGATCGGGCCGATGGCGAGGGCAATTTCTACATGAAACCCAACGGCGTCTTCTTCGGCACCGGCGACGAATGGCGCGCGATGGCGAGCGAGGCCTTCTTCGCGACCATCCGCGACCGCCCGCAATTCGGGACGCAATCGGGTCCGATGCTGGTGACGGGCGGCGAGCTCCACCCCGATTTCGAGGACAACGGCCCCTCGCGCGCCGTCCGCAGCGGGGTCGGCGTGGACAGGCAGGGCCGTGCCCATTTCGTGATCGCCGAGGACGAGGTCAGCTTCGGCCGCATCGCGCGCCTATTTCGCGACGAGCTCGAGACGCCCGAGGCGCTGATGCTCCAGTCGGGCAATTCGGCGCTGTGGGACCCGGCTTCCGGGCGGCTCGACCAGGGGCGGGCTGGGCCGATCCTCGTGGTGGAGGAAAAACCGTGACCCTCGCCTATGAACGCACCCTCTATCCGCCGATCGAGCCCTACGAAACCGGGATGCTCGACGTCGGCGAGGGCCACTCGCTCTATTACGAACGCGTCGGCACGCCCGGCGCGAAACCCGCGGTCTTCCTCCACGGCGGCCCCGGCGGAGGCATGAGCCCGGCCCATCGCCGCCAGTGGGATCCGGACCTCTACGACGTGCTCCTGTTCGACCAGCGCGGCTGCGGCCGCTCGATGCCCTTTGCCGCGATCGAGGCAAACGACACCTGGCGCATCGTCGCCGACATCGAGCGGCTTCGCACGATGTGCGGGCACGACAAATGGCAGGTGCTCGGCGGCAGCTGGGGCGCGACGCTCGCGCTCGCCTATGCCCAGACCCACCCCGACCGGGTCAGCGAAATCGTGCTGCGCGGCGTCTTCCTCGCCCGGCAGAAGGAGAAGCGCTGGCTCTACGCCTACGGGGCGAGCGAGATCATGGCCGAACAATGGGACCGCTTCACCGGGCTCATCCCCGAAGCCGAGCGCGGCGACCTGGTGAAGGCCTATCACGACCGGCTCACCAGCGAGGACGAGGACACCCGCCTCGCCGCGGCGCGCGAATGGTCGCTGTGGGAGGGCACGGTCGCGACCCTGCTCCCGAACGAGGCGCTTCTCGACGAATTCGCCGACCCGGCCAAGGCGGTTCCCTTCGCCCGCATCTGCGCGCGCTTCTTCCTCGAGGACTTCTTCCTCGAAGAAGGCCAGCTCCTCGCGAACATGGACCGCATCCGCCACATCCCCGGCATCATCTTGCAGGGCCGCCACGACATCTGCACCCCGCCAACCAGCGCGTGGGAGGTGAAGAAGGCCTGGCCCGAGGCCGAGCTGTGGATCGTCCACGATGCGGGCCATTCCGCGGGCGAGCCGGGCATCGTGGACGGCCTCGTGCGGGCGACGGACAAGCTGGCAGGCAAGACATGATCCTCGTCATCGACAATTACGACAGCTTCACCTTCAACCTCGTCCATTACCTCATGGAACTGGGCGCGCAGGTGCGGGTGGAGCGCAACGACGCGATTTCGGCTTCCGAAGCGCTGGCCACGGGCGCGAGAGGCTTCCTCATCTCCCCCGGCCCCTGCACGCCGAATGAGGCGGGGGTGAGCCTCGATCTCGTCGCGGCCTGCGCGGACGCGGGAAAGCCGCTGCTCGGCGTGTGCCTCGGCCATCAGGCGATCGGGCAGCATTTCGGCGGGCGCGTCGTGCGCGGCGGGTTGATGCATGGCAAGACATCGCCGGTCACGCATGACGCGACGGGCGTGTTCGCGGGCCTGCCCTCCCCTTTCACCGCGACGCGCTATCACAGCCTCGAAGTGGTCGATGCGCCCGAAATCCTGATCGCCAACGCCCATGCCGAAACGCCGGGCGGCGATCACCTTTCGGTGATGGGCCTGCGCCACGCAGAGCTGCCCATTCACGGCGTCCAGTTCCACCCCGAAAGCATCGCGACCGAGCACGGCCATGCCCTGCTCGCCAATTTCGCGAAGCTCTGCGGGATCGAGACGGCCCTGCCCGAAAAGGTTGTTTCGCGATGAGCCTGCTGCCCGACATTTCCCGCCCCCTGTCCGAAGCCGAGGCCGAGCGCGCCTTCGGCGTCCTGCTCGACGGGGAACCGGACGAGGAGGAGATCGAGCGCTTCCTGATCGATCTTACCGATCGCGGCGAGACCTCCGACGAAATCGCGGGCGCGGCGCGGGCGCTGCGCGCGCGGCTGATCCCGATCGATGCGCCCGAAGACGCGATCGACGTCTGCGGCACGGGCGGCGATGGGCACCATACCCTGAACGTTTCGACCGCGGTCAGCCTGGTCGTCGCGGCCTGCGGGGTGCCCGTGGCGAAACACGGCAACCGCGCGGCCTCGTCCAAGGCGGGGGCGGCGGACACCTTGGAAGCGCTCGGGCTCGACATGGACGCCGCCGGGCGGACCGCGGAAAGGACGCTGGCCGAGATCGGCATCTGCTTTCTCTTCGCCAGGAACCACCACCCGGCGATGGCGCGCATCCAGCCCATCCGGGTGCGGATCGGGCGGCGCACGATCTTCAACCTGATGGGCCCGCTGTCCAACCCCGCGCGCGTCGCGAGCCAGCTCATCGGGATTGCCCGGCCGGCCTACGTGCCGATCTACGCGGGCGCGATGGCACGGCTCGGCACGGGTTGCTCGCTGATCGTCTCGGGCGACGAGGGGCTCGACGAGCTCAGCCTTGCCGGCGGCAACGAGGTCGCGGTCGTGACCGGTCACAGTTTCGAGATGCAGCGCGCTGAGCCCGCCGACGCGGGCCTCCCGCGCGCTCCGATCGAGGCGATCCGCGGCGACGATGCGGCGCACAACGCCGCCGCGCTCAAGGCGCTGCTGATGGGCGCTCCCGGACCCTATCGCGACGCGGTCCTGTTCAACGCCGCCGGCGCGCTGCGCGTGGCGAAGCGGGGCGAGGCGTGGCGCGACCGGATCGCCATGGCCGCCGAAGCGATCGATTCGGGGGCGGCGCGCCGCCTGCTCGAACGCTGGATCGCGCTGGCGGTATGACTTGCCGCCTTTCCAACAGGGCAATGCCGGGAGGCCGAATTTCATGAACAAGCTCGAGGAAATCTGCGCCGCCAAGCGCGAGATCGTCGCCGCCCGCCGGAACGCGATCTCGCTCGGCGAACTCGAAGCCGCGGCCGCGCGCGCCGCGGCCCCGCGCGGGTTCGAGGCGGCCCTGCGCGAAGCGAGCGCCGGGGGCTTCGGCCTCGTCGCGGAAATCAAGCGGGCGAGCCCTTCCAAGGGCCTGATCCGCGAGGATTTCCGCCCCGGCGACCATGCCCGCGACTACGCGGCGGGCGGCGCGGCCTGTCTTTCCGTGCTGACCGATGCGCCCTATTTCCAGGGGCACGAGGACTACCTCGTCGCCGCCCGCAGCGCCTCGAGCCTGCCGGTCCTGCGCAAGGATTTCATGATCGATCCGTGGCAATGCATCGAAGCGCGCGCGATCGGGGCGGATGCGGTGCTCGTGATCGTCGCCGCGCTGGAGGACGCGCAGATGGCCGAGATCGAGGCCGCGGCGCTTGCGCTCGGCATGGACGTGCTGGTCGAAATCCACGACGAGGGCGAACTCGAACGCGCCGCAAAGCACCTCAGCTCCCGCCTGATCGGGATCAACAACCGCGACCTTCGCACCTTCGAGACAAGCCTTGCCGTGACCGAAAGGCTCGCCCCGCTCGCCCCGCAGGGCGCGCTGATCGTCGGCGAAAGCGGCATCGGGTCCCACGCCGATTGCGAGCGGCTGGCGGCGGCGGGCGTGCGTTGCTTCCTCGTCGGGGAAAGCCTGATGCGCGCGCCCGACATCGCAGCGGCGACTCGGGAACTGCTTGGCGGCTGAACGGGCCTGCGACGGCGCGACTGTTCGCGGGGCTGCTCCCATGGCATTGACGGGCGCAAGGGAGCGACACGAATGAGCAAGCTCACACATCTCGGCGAGGACGGCACCGTTCGCATGGTCGATGTCGGCGGCAAGGCCGCGACCGCCCGGCTCGCGGTCGCCTCGGGCCGGATCGCGATGAGCCCCGCGGCCCTCGCCGCCATCCGGGCGGGCGATGCGCCCAAGGGCGACGTGCTGGGCGCCGCGCGCATCGCCGGGATCATGGCGGCCAAGCGCACCGGCGACCTCATCCCGCTGTGCCACCCCTTGGCGCTGGAGGCGGTGAGCCTCGATTTCACCTTCGAGGACAGCCCGCAGGCCGCGGTCCGGGTGACGGCGAGCGCCTCGCTGACGGGCCGGACCGGGGTCGAGATGGAGGCGATGGTGGCAGTCACGATGGCGCTGCTCACGATCTACGACATGGCGAAGTCGATCGACAAGGGGATGGTGATCGGCGAGGTCCGCCTGGTCGAGAAGCGCGGCGGCAAGAGCGGCGACTGGCACGCGCCCGCCGGGAAAGCATGACCGGACCGCTTCCGCTCGAAGACGCGCAGGCCCGGCTGCTCGCCCTCGCCCCGCCCGTGCGCGCCGAGGACGTTGCGATCGAGGATTCCTTCGGCCGGGTGCTCGCCGCCGATCTCTTCGCCGCGCGCAGCCAGCCTGCCGCCGACCTCTCGGCGATGGACGGCTATGCCCTCGCCGCCGATGGAGGCTCCGTTCAGTGGCGCGTGGTGGGCGAGAGCCGCGCCGGACACCCATTCGCCCGCACCCTCGGCTCGGGCGAGGCCATTCGGATCTCGACCGGAGCGCTGATGCCGCAGGGCGCCGACCGGGTCCTGCTCAAGGAGGACGCGCTGGTCGATGACGGGACGGTGCGCTGCGCGCAAATGCCGCCGGCCGGGTCCCACGTGCGGCGGCGCGGCTTCGATTTCGAGCAGGACAGCACGGTCCTTTCCAAGGGAACCGTCCTCGGTCCGGCGCAGATCGCTCTCGCGCTCGCCGCGGGCCATGCGCGCTGCGCCGTGGCCGCGGTGCCGCGCGTGGCGGTGCTCGACAGCGGGGACGAACTCGTGCGCGATCCTGCCGCCTGCGGACCGGGGCAGGTCCCGGCCTCGAACGGGGCGATGCTGGCGGCCCAGCTCGCCCCGCTCGGGGTGCGTGCGATACGGCTCGGCCCGGTGGCGGACACGCTCGAAGCGCTAGCCGCTGCGCTGGAGGAAGCCGAGGATGCCGACATCCTCGTGACGAGCGGCGGCGCATCGGTCGGCGATCACGACCTCGTGCGCCAGGCGCTGGCCGACCGGGGGGCCGCGATCGCGTTCTGGAAGGTCGCGATCAAGCCGGGCAAGCCGCTTCTCGTCGCGACCCGCGCGCGCGGCGACGCCCCGCCGCAGGTCGTCATCGGCCTGCCGGGCAATCCCGTGTCGAGCTTCGTCACGGCTTTTCTCTTCGTCCTGCCGCTGGTTCGCGCGGCGATGGGGGCGACCGCTTCCCTGCCCCGCCCGGTCGCCATGCGTGCGGGCGAGGACCTGCCCGCGGCCGGGGCGCGGCGGACATTCCTGCGCGCGGTCCATGACGGCCGGGTCGTGCGCGAGGCCGGTTCGCAGGATTCGAGCGCTCTCACCGCCCTCGCCGCGGCGAACTGCCTGATCGACCGGTCGGCCGGCGCCGCCCCGCTGCGCGCGGGCGAGGAAGTCATGGTCTTTCCCCTCCACGGCGCCTGAATCGCGCGGGTTTCCGCGGTGGAGCGGCTTGACTTGACGAACCCGGTTGCCTATTCGTTCCTTATTCGTTCACCTTTTCGGTGTTCGACAGTGCCCGCCATGCACCTTTTCGCGGTGCCTCTCGCGGGTGTGCCGTAAAGTCCTGCGTGCGCGGTCCGGCGCGTGCGCTGGCTCCCGTGGGAGAATATCTATGCTGACCGCAAAGCAGCACGAACTGATCCGCTTCATCCAGCAGCGGCTGGAGGAAACCGGCGTCTCGCCCAGTTTCGAGGAAATGAAGGAAGCGCTCGACCTCAAGAGCAAGTCGGGCGTTCACCGGCTGATCTCCGCGCTCGAGGAACGCGGGTTCATCCGCCGCCTGCCCAACCGCGCGCGCGCGCTCGAAGTGATCCGGCAGCCCGAGGATGCGGTGCCCGGCGGGCGCGCCACGCCGGGCCTCGATGCGGCGAATGACGCGGTCGCCTCGGTTTCGCGCACCATGCGCGCCGCGCCCGAACCGGCCAATGACGTGATCGAGATCCCGCTGCACGGCCGGATCGCCGCGGGCGCCCCGATCGAGGCGCTGGAGGGGCAGAACTCGCTGCCCGTGCCTGCCGCCCTGCTCGGCCCGGGCGAACACTACGCGCTCGAGGTGTCGGGGGATTCGATGATCGAGGCCGGCATTTTCGACGGCGATTTCGCCCTGGTGAAACGGACCGACACGGCCCGCGACGGGGAAATCGTCGTGGCGCTGGTGCGCGGCGAGGAAGCGACGCTCAAGTTCCTCCGCAAGGAAGGCGGCGCGATCCGGCTCGACCCGGCCAATGCGGCCTACGAACCGCAGGTCTATCGGCCCGAGGAAGTGCAGGTCCAAGGCAAGCTCGCAGGGCTCCTGCGGCGCTACCACTGATCCGGGGCTGCCGTCTGCCCGGCGATCGCGGCGGGCGGCAGCGCCGAATGCGATGGTGCCGCCCGCGGGCGGTCCGGGGCGAGCGCAGGCCTGCCGCTTCCAGAGGATCGAGGGACATGGCGGCTTCGACATGCGGGGCCGCTTGCGGTCGGATCCGCCTCGCCCGGACCAGTCGCCGGTCCCGCGCGGCCTTCAATCGCGCCAACCGCGCCACCAGCCATGCTCGCCCTGCCCCTCGGCCACGCTGGTGATGCGCCCGCGTTCGAGATCGAGCGCGAGGCCCCCGGTCCGCAGCAGCAGCTTGCGATCCGCCTTCAGCCAGCGCGGCCGACAGGAACGCGGCAGGAAGCGGTCGGCGACGACGATGTCGGATGCGGCGCAGGCTTCGGCGAGCAGGTCCTCCTCGATCCATTCGCGGTTGCGCGCCATCATCAGGGTCCATTCGCGCCCGCCGCGCTCGATCCTGAGCACGCAGAACGCCCGCGAACAGCGTGCCCCCGGCCAGTTCGCGAGCGGGATCGGGTCCGCGGTGACGCTCGCGAGTTCGAGCAGGTTGTCGCGGCTGTATTCCGACCGCGTGTCGCGCAGCGACAGGAGACGCCGGCCGCCCTGCGCGGTCTCGATCGTGATGCCGACGTGCCGCCCCTCGCGGTCGATCAGGACGTCGGGAATGGGAGTGGCAAGCAGCATCGCCGTGGCGATCGCGGCCGGGACCAGTCCCCAAAGGCGGGCTCGCCCCGTCCACAGCGCGAGCCACAATCCCCCGGCGGTAAACAGGAAGATGGTGAGCGGGCCCATCTGCGGCATCAGCTTGACCGCGCCCGGCTGCGCCGCGGTGACATGGGCGATGCCGAGCAGTAGGTCGAGCGAGGCCTGCACCAGCCACCAGACCGGCCCGCCGAGCCCGGCAAGGTCCAGCAGCAGCCCAAGCGCGATCATCGGCATCGACACGAAGGTGACAAGCGGGATCGCGACGACATTGGCGAGCGCCCCGTAGAGCCCGGCCCGGTGGAAGTGATAGAGGACGATCGGCATCAGCGCGATCTCGATCACGAGCCCGGTGACGAACAGCATGACGACGCGCCGCCCGGCATGGCGCCACCACGCCTCCTCGCGCGGGGCGAGGAAGGCGCGCACCGGCCCCGAGGCGGACAGCGCGACGATCGCGAGGACGGCGCAGAAGCTCATCTGGAAGCTCGGCCCGATCACGCTTTCGGGCCACAGCAGCATGACCGCGAAGGCCGCCGCCGCAACCATCCTGAGCGACAGCGCATCGCGCCCCATGGCAAGCGCGACCAGCACCAGGAGGGCGGCGACGCAGCTCCTGACGGTCGGCACCTCCGCCCCGGTCAGCAAGGTGTAACCGATCCCCGCGATCGCCCCGCAGGCCGCGGCCAGCACCGGCAGCCGGACCCTCAGCGCGATCGCGGGGAACAGCGCCAGCACGCGCAGCGCGGCGAGATAGGCCGCGGCGATGACCGCGCTCACGTGCAGGCCGCTGATCGAGAGCAGATGGGTGAGCCCGGCATCGCGCATCGCCTCCTCGTCAGCCCGATCGATCGCGCCGCGATCCCCGCTCGCGAAGGCGGCGGCGATGGTCCCCGCCGAGCCCTCGACCCGCGCCCGGACATGGGCGGACAGCCCACGCTGGACCGGGGCTATGCCGAAACCGCCCGGCGCGGGTTCGACCAGTTCGAGTTCGCCGATCATGCTCCCGGTCGCGGCCAGCCCGCTGAACCAGGCGGTGCGGGCGAAATCATAGGCTCCCGGAAGCATCGGGCTCGCAGGCGGCATCAGGCGGACCCGCATCCGCACCACCGCCCCTTCGGCCAGCGCGCCTTCGCCCGCAGCGGCCTCGACCGGGGCGAGCGCATCGGCCGGGACATTGACCCGGATCTTGCGGCCCTGCCCGGTCGATGCGTCGCGCACCGCGAGGGTCAGCCGGATGCGCCGCTCGGCGGGCTGGTCCTCGCGTTCTAGGACATAGCCCTGGACGCGCTCGATCGAGGGCCGGTCGATCGGCTCGGCCCCGACGATCTCCGAGCGCACCCAGATCACCGCGATGCCCGCCGAAAAGACGAGGCCGACCGCGATCATCGCGCGGCGCAGGTGCCCGCGCCGGTCGGCGATGGCGGACCCGGCGGGCCATACCGCCAGCGCCGTCAGCGCGAGCAGGATCCCGCCGCCGATCGCGCCCATCCACTGCCAGGGGTCCGACAGCGCGAACCAGGCGAGGATCCCGCTGGCGAAGACCACCGCGAGCCAGGGCGCCCGGTCGAACCCCGCCTCGGCGAGGAAGCGCTCGGCCCGGTCGAGCGCCGCGCTCGCGAGGCCTGCATCCCCGCCGCCGCTGGACAATCCGGGGCGCGTTTGCCAAGGGCGCGCGGAAGACCGTCCGGCGGCGGCCCCGGCAACGGTGCTGCCGTCGCCACCGTCTCCCATCGGAATGATCGGCACATCGCCCACAGGCCGCCTCCCCCCAGGGTCAAGGCCATTCGGAAAGTCGCCGCATAGAAAAGGAATTCGCCCTCCATGGCAAGCGATAGCACCGCATCCGTCGTCACCCGCTTCGCCCCCTCGCCGACCGGCTTCCTCCATATCGGCGGCGCGCGCACGGCGTTGTTCAACTGGCTTTACGCGCGCCATCACGGGGGCAAGGCTCTCCTGCGGATCGAGGACACCGACAGGAAGCGTTCGACGCAGGAGGCGATCGACAAGATCCTCGAAGGGCTCGACTGGCTCGGCCTCGATTACGACGAGCCGCCCGTCTTCCAGTCGCATCGCGCCGAACGCCATGCCGAGGTCGCGCGCAAGCTGCTCGAGGCGGGCCATGCCTACAAGTGCTTCGCCACGCCCGAGGAGCTGGAGGCGATGCGGGCGGAACAGCGCGCGCAGAAGAAGCCGATGCGCTACGACGGGCGCTGGCGCGACCGCGACCCGGGCGAGGCACCCGCGGGTGCTGCCTACACGATCCGGCTCAAGACCCCGCTCACCGGCGTGACCACGATCGAGGACCGCGTGCAGGGCAGCGTCTCGGTCGCCAACGAGGAGATCGACGACTACATCCTCCTGCGCGCCGACGGGACGCCGACCTACATGCTCGCGGTGGTGGTCGACGACCGCGACATGGGCGTGACCCACGTCATCCGCGGCGACGACCATCTCAACAACGCCTTCCGTCAGCTCCCCATCTACCGCGCGATGCAGGAGGTCGAAGGCGGCTGGGACGATCCGGTCTATGCCCACATCCCGCTGATCCACGGACCCGACGGGGCAAAGATGTCGAAGCGCCACGGGGCGGTCGGCGTTTCGACCTACCGCGACGAGCTCGGGATCCTCGCCGATGCCATGTTCAACTACCTCCTGCGGCTCGGCTGGGGGCACGGCGACCGCGAGGAGATCACCCGCACCGAGGCGATCGAACTGTTCGACCTCGCCGGTGTCGGCCGGAGCCCGTCGCGCTTCGACATGAAGAAGCTCGAGAACCTCAACGGGCACTACATCCGCGAAGCCGATGACTCGCTGCTCGCCGACCTCGTCCTGCCGCGCCTGCCCGCGGGCGCCGACCGGGACCTGCTGATCGAGGCCATGCCGGTGCTCAAGGTCCGCGCGCGCAATCTCAACGAAATCGCCGACGGTGCCGGCTTTCTTTTCGCCACTCGCCCGCTCGAAATGACCGAGAAAGCGGCGGGCCTGCTCGACGCCGAAGCACGCTCGCGCCTTGCATTGATTTCAAGCCGGCTTGCACAGGAAAATCGCTGGACAAGCGAGGCTCTCGAAGCCACTACGAAGGCGCTCGCGGAGGAACTGGGATTGGGCCTCGGCAAGCTGGCGCAACCGATGCGCGCCGCACTCACCGGGACGACGACCTCGCCCGGTATTTTCGATGTTCTGGTCCTTCTGGGACGGGATGAAGCCCTGGCACGGCTCGACGCGCAGGCGGCCTGACCGGGCCGCCGCGCGGAGGCGCGAAGAGGGGCAAAAGGATTGAGCAGGAGACACATCTTGGCAGACAAGCACGCGACACTCGAGCTTGGCGGCGAAACGCATGAATTTCCCGTCCTCAGCGGCAGCACCGGACCGGATGTCGTCGACATCCGCAAGCTTTACGGGTCGACCGGGCGCTTCACCTTCGATCCGGGCTACAAGTCGACCGCGAGCTGCGAGAGCGCACTGACCTATATCGACGGCAACGAGGGCGTCCTGCTCCATCGCGGCTACCCGATCGGGCAGCTCGCCGAACATTCCTCCTTCATGGAGGTCGCCTACCTCCTGCTCAACGGCGAACTGCCGAGCGGCGAAGAGCTCGACGATTTCACCTACACGATCACCCGCCACACCATGCTGCACGAGCAGCTGCGCCAGTTCTACCAGGGCTTCCGCCGCGACGCCCACCCGATGGCTATCATGTGCGGCGTGGTCGGTGCGCTGTCGGCGTTCTACCACGACAGCACCGACATTTCCGACCCCGAGCACCGCAAGATCTCGAGCCACCGCCTGATCGCCAAGATGCCGACGATCGCGGCGATGGCCTACAAGTACGCGATCGGCCAGCCCTTCATGCAGCCGGACAATTCGCTCAGCTACACCGGCAATTTTTTGCGCATGACCTTCGGCGTCCCGGCCGAGGAATACGAGGTGATCCCGGCGGTCGAACGCGCGATGGACCGGATCTTCATCCTCCACGCGGACCACGAACAGAACGCCTCGACCTCGACCGTGCGGCTCGCCGGTTCCTCGGGCGCGAACCCGTTTGCCTGCATCGCGGCGGGCATCGCCTGCCTGTGGGGCCCGGCGCATGGCGGCGCGAACGAGGCGGCGCTCAACATGCTCCGCGAAATCGGCACGCCGGACAAGATTCCGCACTACATCGAACGCGCCAAGGACAAGAACGACCCGTTCCGCCTGATGGGCTTCGGCCACCGCGTCTACAAGAACTACGACCCGCGCGCGACCGTCATGCAGAAGACCGTGCGCGAAGTGTTCGAGGCGCTGAACGTGCAGGACCCGGTGTTCGAAACCGCGCTCCGGCTCGAGGAAATCGCGCTCAGCGACGATTATTTCCGCGAGAAGAAACTGTTCCCGAACGTGGACTTCTATTCGGGCATCATCCTGTCGGCGATCGGTTTCCCGACCACGATGTTCACCGCGCTCTTCGCGCTTGCCCGCACGGTGGGCTGGGTCGCGCAGTGGAACGAGATGATCTCCGATCCCGCCCAGGTGATCGGCCGTCCGCGCCAGCTCTACACCGGGCCGACCGAGCGCGACTACGTGCCGCTGTCCGAGCGTTGACGGCGGAGCGAACCGGGACGATGGGGCGGCCCTTCCTCGTGCTTGCGGTGCAGGTGCTGGGGGCCGCCCTCGTCTTTTCGGGCCTGCTGTGGGCGCTCCAGGGGCTCGGCATCGTCATGTGGCCGCCGGGCAGTTTCATGCTCGCCCAGCGCGAATGGGCGCTTTACGGCGGGATCACGGCGGCGATCGGCGCGCTTCTCGTCTGGGCGGGCGGGCGCTTCCTGAAGCGTTAAGCCGTGCCTTCGTTGCCATGCGCGGGTAGGTCGAGCCGGAAGACCGCCCCGTCGCCTTCGCCCGCCGCCACCGTCAGGTCGCCCCCCATCGCCCGCGCAAGCCGGCGCGAGATGTAGAGGCCGAGGCCCGATCCCCCGTCATTGTCGCGGCCCAGGCGCTCGAACTTGTCGAAGATGCGCGCGGCCTGTTCGTCGCTTACGCCCGGCCCCTCGTCCGCGACGGTGACCGCGACGCGCCCGTCCGCCCCGGCGTGGGTCCGAACCGTCACCCGGCTTTCGGCGGGGGAATAGGCGATCGCGTTGCCGATGAGGTTGAGGAGGACCTGCAGCACCCGCCGGAACTCGGCCGTGGCGATCCGGCTTTCATGCTCGCCCGGCAGGTCGAGCGCGATGTCGCGCGCCTGCGCCCGGACGCCCAGGATGCCCCCCGCCCGGCGCGCCGCATCGGCAAGGTCGACCTTTTCGCGGGCGGTGGAAAAGCCGGGCGCCTCGACCACTTCGAGGTCGGCAAGGTCATCCAGCATCCCCGAAAGGTGCTGTCCGGCGGCGACGATGGTGCCGGCATATTCGGTGTATTCCTCGCGCAGCGGCCCGGCGAGGCGCGCGCGGATGGTCTCCGCATTGGCGATGATGCGCGCGATCGGCTGGCGCAGGACCGGGGTCAGCGCGCTCCCGATGAGCCGGCCGTGCCCGGACACGGCGGCCTCCTCCTCGCTGCCCTCCCCGCCATCGCCGAGCGGTTCCTGCGGCACCAGCAGCCATTCGAAACCGGCCGGCGCGGTGGTCACCGTCCCCAGAGGAAGCAGCCGCACGCGCCAGCGCCGCTCCGAGCCCGGCAGGCTGCAGTGCGCCCCGTCGAGCAGGCGCCAGTGCATCGGCTGGCGGTGGGCGATGTCCTGCAGGGTGACGTAGCTGGTCCACACCCGCCCCGGCTGGTCGGCAATGGCCTGTTCGAGCGCCTTCGCATCGGGCGCCCCGGCGCTGACGAGCTGGACCCGCTGGCGCGCATCGAGCCGTCCGCTCGCCTCGGCGCTGGCGCGGTCGATCGCGTCGAGCTGTTCGGCGAACTCGCCCCCGCCCGATCCCGCGAGCGGGCGCGGATGGCGCTGCCAGTTCTCGACGAGGAGCTCGCACCCGCCGCCCTCGCTTTCCTCGCGCGGATGAATGCGGACGAAGCCGGAGACGACCTCCTCGCCGTCATGGGCGCTGAATTCGCGGGCGAGGCGCAGGCCCATGGCGCGCGCCTGGCGCACCAGGTCGAGCAGGTCGGGCACCGCGAGCATCCCCGGCAGGTTGCCCCCGCAGGCCGCCTGCAAATCGGCGAGCGGTTCGTCCGCGATGACGAGCCGGTCGCGCGCATCGGTCAGCCCGCGTGCCGCCAGCAGGGTGTCGCCGCGCTCGATCACCGCTCGATGTCCACCACGCGCGCGTCAGACCGGGCAAGGATCGCCTGCGCCCGGTCGGGCGCGAGCTCACCGATCACGCCGGGCACCCTGACGCCGGGTTCGAGCAGCATGAACTGCCGCTCGATCGCCTGCGCGTCCATCCCGGCGGCGCGAAAGGCGAGCGCGAGGCGTGCGGCCTGGCTTTCGTGGCAGGCGATCACCGCGTTCTCGCGCGGCTGCCGGGTGACCGAGGCGAGCGCGCTGGCGAACAGGGCGAGCCCGGCGTGTTCGAGTTCGAGCGCGGCGAGCACCCCGCTCCCCATCGCCGAGACGAGCCGGGCAAGCAGCCCCGCCCGGCTTTCGCCTTCGTCGTGGGAGCGCTTGAGCCGTTCGATCGCGCCGCGCGGCACGCCGCCCCGCTCGCCCGCGCGCGCGGCCGTTTCCCAGCAGGCGATGACGGCGAGGAAGAGTTCGGCCGGAAGCTCGCTTAGCGGCATGTCCATGCGCCGCTGACTCTGGATAAAACGCGACTGCGCCGCGAGCGTCGTCATCGCAAGCTCGGCGATCGCCGGCCGGTCCGACGCGATCAGCTCCTGCAGGAGCGGGCTCAGCACCGGGTCGAGCGAGGCGCGCCTTTCGAGCCGTTCGGCGAGGTGGCTTTCGAGCGCGAGGACATGGGAATGGCCGAGCACGACATGGTCCTGCGCCAGGTGCGCGGCCAGGGCATCGACCGCCTCGGCCGGGGCGGGCGGACCATGCGCCGGGCTTCCGAGCACCTCGGCCCGTTCTGCGGCGAGCAATTGCCGGGCGAGATGATCGAGCATCCCCCGCACCCGCGCGACGATCGCATCGCTGACGAGCGGCTGGCCGGAACTTGCCAGCAAGTGCGCGAGCACCGGCGCGACCCCGCGCAAGGAACGATCCCCCCGCGCGAGTTCTTCGCTGAGGATGCTCTCGACACTGGCCGATGTTCCGTGAAGGCTGTTTGCACTCTGCGCCATAAATGCCCGATAACGCGCGTATAGTTAAACCCGCGTTAGCCCATCGGCGCCCCGAACGCAGCAGGAACCGTGCGCGCGCCGCGAGCGCGAGCCCGACCGCCGCGGACGCGGGACGGGTCGCGTTTTCGGGCAGGTCAGGCGCGCGCGCGGCCCGAAAAGCGGGCGAGCACGGTTTCGATACCGCGGATCGCGGCCGGTTCGCCGGGCGCGGAGGCGAGCGCGTTGTCGGCCGCGAGCAGCAGTTCCTCGGCATGGAAGCTCGCCGCGAGGCCCTTCAGCCGCATCGCCGCGACGTGCCAGTTCCCGTCACAGCGCGAGCGCCGCAGGAGATCGAGCTGGCGCGCAGCGCTGGCGAGGAAGGCTTCGCGCAATTCGCCCATCAGCGCCGGGTCGCCCCCTGCCGCCGCCGCGATCGTCGCATCGAGAGCGCCACTTTCATAAGCCATGACGAGGACTTATCCGCGACGAAGTTAAAGCGGGGTTTATCGCGAGTGCGGGTGTGGTATTGTTCGGCCATGTCTGGTGGACATCATATCAGGGCGATCGGCCGCGGCGCGCGACCCCGCGAACCGGAAGGGTCGGGGTCGCAGCCGACTGTCGCGGACGAAGCTGCCCGCGAGGACGACACGCTCCTGCTCGAACACGAGACGGTCGAGGAAAGCTGGACCGAGGCCGAGCCCGATTGGTCCGACGCCGCGCCCGCGGGTACCCGGTTCGACCGGGTGGTGAGCGTTCTCGCCGCACTCGCCATCGCCGCGTGGACCGGGTTCTTCGCCTGGGCGATGCGGGCGGAATGGAACGCTGCGGCCTCCGCTCCCCCTTCGGCCTGGGCCGGCTGGATCATCGACTGGTCGGTGCCGGTGCTGCTCGTCGCGGTCATCTACCTCGTCGCGATGCGCAATTCGCGGGCCGAAGCGAAGCGCTTCGCCGCCTCGGCCGCGCTGCTCAGCCGCGAAAGCGCCGAGCTCGAGGAACGGCTCGCCGTGGTCAACCGCGAACTCAGCCTCGCGCGCGAATTCCTCGCCGCGCAGTCGCGCGAACTCGAATCGCTCGGCCGGATCGCGAGCGAACGGATCTCGGCCCATGCCGGCGAATTGCAGCGGCTCATCAACGACAACGGCGCGCAGGTGGAAGCGATCGGTTCGGCCAGCGAGACCGCGCTCGCCAACATGAACCGGCTGCGCGACGACCTCCCGGTGATCGCCAATTCGGCGCGCGACGTTTCCAACCAGATCGGCAATGCCGGCCGCACCGCGCACGGCCAGCTCGACGAGCTCGTCGCCGGGTTCGAGCGGTTGAACCAGTTCGGCACGGCCAGCGCGAGCCAGGTCGCCGCGCTCAGCCAGAAAGTCGCGGAGACGCTGGCGGGCTTCGAGAATCAACTCTCCGCGATCGAACAGCTTGGCGCAGGCCGGCTGGCGGCGCTCCGCGAGGAAGCGGGCGATTACCGCGCCGCCTTCGAGCAAGCCGAGGAAGGCGCGATCGCGGCGCTGCGCGAACGGGTCGCGGCACTGCGCGCGGAAAGCGAGTCCGCCGCGAGCGACCTGCGCCAGGGCGAGGATGCGGCGCTCGCCCGGCTGCACGAGGCGAAGGACCGCCTGCACGACGAGATCGCCGAAACCATCGCCACGCTCGAAGGGCTCGACCGGCAGGCGATGGAGGCGGCGCGCAAGCGGCTCGTCGACCTCAACGAGGAAGCCGGCCGGTTCGACGACCGCCTCGAAGCGCGCGACCTTCGCTTCATGGAGGAGATGCGGCGGCGGCAGGACGAATTCGAGACCCGCGAATCGCAGGCGAGCGAAATCCTCGCCCAGCGGCTCGCCGACCTCGACGAAGCGCTCGCCCAGCGCCGCGAGGCGCAGGTCGAGGACACTGCGAAGCTTGTCCGGCACGGGCAGGAACTGGGTGCGGAAATCGAACGGCTGGGCGCGCTCATCGCGGAGATCGGACGCCAGAGCGACGCGACGCGCGAGAGCCTCGGCTCGGGGCTCGACGCGCTCGGGGAACAGCTCGATGCGCGGCGGCGCGAACTGGCCGAAACCGATCGCCTGCTGTCCGACCTGACCGAAGCGGGAATTCGGCTCCTCGAGATCATCCAGTCGGGCGCGCGTCACGCCCGCGAGGACCTGCCGAAAGCGATCGAGACCGCGACCGGAGGCCTTTCGTCGGTGGAGCAGCGCGTCGAGGCGCTCGGCGGCCTGATGCTGACCGCCAAGGGGCACGGCGACGAGCTGACGAACCGCCTGGCCGGGACCAGGGACGAGATCGAGGCGACCGACGGCGCGCTCGACCGGCTCGCGGCGCGACTGGCCGCACAAGCGGAGGAAACCCTTGCCCGGCTGGGCGGCCTGCGCGGCGGGTTCGAACGGCTCGTCGAGGAAAGCGACCGGCTCGGCGGCGAGACGCAGGACCGCCTGCGCACGGCGCTCGAGGAACTGCGCGCGGCGACCGAGGCCGCCTTCCGCACGATCGACGAAGGCGCGCGCGAGCGGCTGGCGAAACTCGGCGGGGAAATGGGCGAACAGGCGGTCGAGGCGCTCGAACGCTCGCTTCGCAGCGAGAGCGCAGCGACGATCGGCAAGATCGAACAGGCCGCTGCCCATGCCTCCGGCGTCGGGCGCGAGGCGGCGGCGCAGCTGCGCGACCAGCTCGCCCGCGTCAACGAACTCGCCGGCAATCTCGAACAGCGTGTCGCGCGCGCCCGCGAGATGGCCGAAGAGAAGGTCAGCAATGATTTCGCCCGGCGCATGGCGCTCATCACCGACAGTCTCAATTCGGCTTCGATCGATATCGCCTCGGCGCTTTCGACCGAGGTAACCGACACGGCATGGGACGCCTATCTCAAGGGCGATCGCGGCATCTTCACCCGCCGCGCGGTGCGGCTGCTGGACGGGAACGACGCCAAGGCTATCGCCGAGCTCTACCAGCGGGACGAGGATTTCAAGGCCGCGGTGTCGCGCTACATCCACGATTTCGAGGCCATGCTGCGCGCGATGCTTTCGACCCGCGACGGCAATGCGCTGGGCGTGACGGTGCTGGGATCGGACGCCGGCAAGCTCTACGTCGCGCTCGCCCAGGCGATCGAACGCTTCCGCGGCTAGCGCTGCAGGTCGGCCGGCGGTTCGGGCATCAGGTCGAGGTCCGCCGCGGTGATCCAACCCTGCTCGTAATTGAGGACATAGATGCCCGTCAGCACGGCGGCGAGCACCGTCGCGCGCAGGGCGAGCCGGCCGGGGCGGAAATTGACCGGCGCGCTCTCCGCCTGGCCGGGCACCTTGTCGACCCCCGCCTCGTCCGCGGTCCGCACGCCGAAGGGCAGCATCACGAAGGCGGTGGCGATCCAGACGAGGAAGTAGATCGCGAGGATCGAGGTCCATTGCATCGCGTTCAGGCCCCCGGCATCAGCACGCGGACCTGCGGGCGCTTGCCGGACCAGCGCTGCGCCGCGCGGCGGGCGGCGAGGCGCGCGGCCTCGTGGATCGCGGCCAGATCGCGCGCGTCCCTGCCCTTTAGCCTGCCGACCGCAGCGAGGATGTCCTGCTGCGCCTCGGCGACGAAATCGTCCATGTCCTCGTCGAGCGGCAGGCCGATCGCCTCGATCAGCGGGGTTTCGCCGGGAACGAGGACGACGATCACCACGCCTTCCTGTGCGATCCGGCGCCGCATGACGACCGCCTCGCCATCAGAGGGCGCGATGATGTCCCCGTCCAGCACGAGCCGCCCGTGGCGCACCTGCGCGAGGCGTCCGGGTTCGCCGGGGGCAAGGCGGACGATGTCGCCGTTCGACTGGAGCACGGCGCGCGGGATCCGGCATTGCTTCCCGAGCCGCACCTGTTCGGCCATGTGCTTCATCTCGCCGTGGACGGGGACGAGAACCTCCGGGCGCAGCCACGAATAGAGCGCCTCGAGTTCGGGCCGGCCCGGATGGCCCGAGACATGGATCAGGCTCTGCCGGTCGGTGACCATTTCGACCCCGCGCGCGGCGAGCTGGTTCTGGACCTTTCCGATCGCGATCTCGTTGCCCGGTATCTGGCGCGAGGAGAACAGCACGACGTCTCCGCTCGCGAGTTCGATCGGGTGGTTGCCTTCCGCGATCCGGGACAGAGCGGCGCGCGGTTCGCCCTGCCCGCCGGTGGCGAGGATCAGCACCTCACCGCGCGGCAGGCCCATCGCCGTGTCGAAATCGACCGTGTCCGGGAAGTCCTCGAGATAGCCGTTGTCCTGCGCGACCTCGATGATGCGGTCGAGCGAGCGGCCTGCGATGCATACCTGCCGCCCGGTCTCGCGCGCGACTTCGCCCAGGGTCTGGAGGCGGGCGACATTGCTGGCGAAGGTGGTGACGAGCACCCGCCTGCCCTTGTGCCGGGCGACTTCCTCCATCAGGGCCTTGTGCACCGCGCCTTCCGAGCCCGAGGGGTTCGGGTTGAAGACATTGGTGGAATCGCACACCAGCGCGAGCACGCCCTCGTCACCGATCGCGCGCAGTTCCTCCTGGGTGGTGGGCTCGCCGATGATCGGGTCCTCGTCGAGCTTCCAGTCGCCGGTGTGGAACACGCGCCCGTGCGGCGTGTCGATCAGCAGCGCGTTGCCCTCGGCGATGGAATGCGCGAGCGGGACATAGGTGACGGCGAAAGGCCCGAGCTCGATCCGCCCGTGGTCCTCCTCGATGATGTTGAGCTCGACCTCGCCCAGCAGGCCCGCTTCCTCCAGCTTGCGCGCGACGAGATCCGCGGTGAAGGGCGTCGCGTAGAGCGGCACGCCGAGATCGCCCGCGAAATAGGGGACGGCGCCGATATGGTCCTCGTGGGCATGGGTGAGCACGATGCCGAGGAGATCGCGGCGGCGGTCCTCGATGAATTCGAGATCGGCGAAGACAAGGTCGACGCCCGGGTATTCGCCGCCCGAGAAGGTCATGCCGAGATCGACCATCAACCACTTGCCATTGCAGCCGTAGAGGTTGACGTTCATCCCGATTTCGCCCGATCCGCCGAGCGCGAGGAAAAGCAGTTCGTCTTGCGGGGTGTAGTTCTTGTCCACGTTCTCTCCGGTTCCTCAGCCCTGCGCCGCCTGCCGGGCGAGTATTCCGAGGCCCTCGATCGTCAGGTCGGCATCGACATGGTCGAAGATCGAGGTCGCCTCGTCGAACAGGATGGCGAGGCCCCCGGTGGCGACGACCTTGGCCGGGCGGCCGATTTCGGCGCGCATCCGCTCGATGATCCCTTCCATCATCGCGACATAACCCCAGAAGACGCCGATCAGCATCTGGTCCTCGGTGTTGCGCCCGATCACGCTGGTGGTTTCGGGCGCGCGGATCGCGATGCGCGGCAGCTTCGCCGTCTTACCGACCAATGCGTCGAGCGACAGGTTGATCCCCGGCGCGATCGAGCCGCCCTTGTAGGTGCCGTTGAAGTCGATCGCCTCGAACTTGGTCGCGGTGCCGAAATCGACCACGATGAGATCGCCGCCATACTTGTGATGCGCGGCAAGGATGTTGAGCGCACGGTCCGCCCCCAGCGAGCTGGGCTGGTCGACATCGATCTCGAACCGCCAGCGCGCCGCGCCCTGCCCGGCGACGAGCGGAGTAATCCCGAAATATTTCTGGGCGAGGACGGTGAGGTTGTGGTCCGCGCGCGGGACGACGGAAGCGAAGATGATCCGGGTGATGTCGGAGCGTCCGATGCCCTCGATCTTGAGCAGCTGGAGCAGCCAGACCGCGTATTCGTCGCCGGTGCGGCGCGGATCGGTCGCGATACGCCAGCGCGCACGGACCTTCTGCGTTTCGCCGTCGCCCTCGAACAGGGCGAAGACGACATTGGTGTTCCCGACATCGGCGGCGAGCAGCATGGGTGTTCCGGCCTTTTCCTTAGTCCACGTCGCCCGCGCGAATGACACGTTCGGAGCCGTCCGCCAAGCGCAGACGCAGCGCCCCGTCGCCGGTCTCCAGCCCGGCGAAGCGGCCCTCGATCGGCTCGCCCTCGCCGTCGTGGACGCGCAGCGGTGCGCCGGGGGCGTGGATCGAGGCGGCGAGGAAGCGCTGGAGCGTCACGGAAAGCCCTTCGGCGCGCCATTCGGCGAGGCGCGCGGCGAAGGCCGCCGCGAGGCTGCGGGCGAAGGTTTCCACCTCCGGAACCGCCCCGTGATCGGCAAGCGCCGCGGTCCGGCGGTCCGGGAGGTCCGGCGCGCGGGCGAGGTTCACGCCGATCCCGACGATCACGCGATGCCGCACCATTTCGAGCAGGATGCCCGACAGCTTGCCCCCGTCGAGCAGCACGTCGTTGGGCCACTTGAGCGCGAGCCCTGCCCTCTCGCGCAAGGCCTCGGCGGCGGCATCGTGGACCGCCAGGGCGGCGACGAAGCTGAGCGAGGCGGGCGGCGGATCGCCCTCGAGGGGGAGGACGATGCTCGAGCCCATGAAATTGCCCGACCCGTCGAACCAGTGCCGCCCCTGCCGCCCGCGCCCGGCGCTCTGGCGGCGCGCGACGAGCCATTCGCCCTCACCCGGCGCACGGCCCGCGCGGACCGATGCGACGAGATCGGCGTTGGTCGATCCCGTCTCCTCGACGATGCGAAGGCTGGGCGCGCTGGTCAAACCGCGAAGAACAGCGAAGCCGCGGCCTTGTCGGCGAGATCGCTGAGCGACGGCGTCAACAGGTAGCCCAGCGGCGAAAGCAGCGCAGCGGTCAGGAACAGCAGCGCCCAGTGCCCGCCCCCGCTCTTGCCCGTGACGAGGCCGACCGGCTCGTCGAAGAACATCACCTTGACGAACTTGATGTAATAGAACGCGCCGATGACGCTCGCGGCGATGGCGATCGCGCCGAACGCGACGAGACCCGCATCGACCGTCGCCTGGAACACCACGAACTTGCTGTAGAAGCCGAGCAGCGGGGGAATCCCGGCGAGGCTGAACATGAAGATCAGCAGGCACCAGGCGATCGCGGGCTGCGTGACAGAAAGACCGCGAATGTCACCGAACGTTTCGTAGAGCCCGCCCTCCTCGCTCCTGAGCATCAGCAGCGCGACGAAGCTGCCGAGGCTCATCGCGACATAGATGAAGAGGTAAACCAGCATGGCCGATGCCCCCGCCTCGCTCGCGACCGCGAGGCCGAGCAGGATGAAGCCGACATTGTTGATCGAGGAATAGGCCAGCAGGCGCTTGAGGTTCTCCTGACCGATCGCGCCCAGCGCGCCGAAAATGATCGAGGCAAGCGCAGCGAACATGACGATCTGCTGCCAGGCGAGGACCTGGCCGCCGAACACGTCGAACACGACCCGCGCGGTGAGGCCGATCGCGGCGACCTTGGGCGCGGTCGAGAAGAACGCGGTCACCGGCGTCGGCGCGCCTTCGTAGACGTCGGGCGTCCACATATGGAACGGCACGGCCGAAATCTTGAAGGCCAGCCCGGCGAGCACGAAGGTCAGGCCGAACAGCGGGCCATAGGCAAGTTCGCCGATGAGGCCGGCGCGCACCGTGTCGAAACTGGTGCCGCCGGTGAACCCGTAAAGCAGGCTCATCCCGTAGAGCAGGATGCCCGAGGCGAGCGCGCCCAGGACGAAATACTTGAGCCCCGCCTCGCCCGAATGCGCGTTGCGCTTGAGGATCGCGGCAAGGACATAGGCCGACAGGCTGTTGAGTTCGAGCCCGAGATATAGCGACATGAAATCGTTCGCCGAGACCATGATGCTCATGCCGAGCACGGCGAAGATCACCAGCACCGGATATTCCGCACGCATCCCCCGGTCGAGACCGGCCGCCTCGCTGTCGAAGAAGCGCGGCGCGACCATCAGGCACGCGATCGCGGCGAGATAGATCAGCGCCTTGGCGAACAGCGCGAAGCTGTCGATCTTGAGAAGGCCGCCGAAAGCCAGCGTTTCGGGCCCGTCGATGCCGGTGTGAAGCCCCGGCACGAGCAGAAAGCCCGCCCCGAACAGGCCGGTCGCGGCAAGTATGGTGATGCTGCGCGCGGACTTGTCGCCCGCCCAGGCCGCCGCGAGCAGCAGGACGAGGCCGGTGCCGGTCAGCACCAGTTCGGGCGCGATCAGCGCGAAGCTTGCGGGAAAGTCCATCAATGTTCTCCCTCCCCGGCATGGGCGTCATGCGGCAGGGCATTGGCCGCCTCTGCCCGGGGGGGTCCTGCCGCGAGCCGGCTGTCGCTTTCCGGCCCGGTGGGCGCGATGCGCGCGTCGAGCGCGGCGATATCGGCGCGCATCGGGGCGATGAAGCTTTCGGGGTAGACGCCCATCCACAGCACCACGGCGACCACGGGAACCATCATTGCCCATTCGCGCGGCCTGAGGTCGCCCATGCGCGCGGCATCGTCGTTCTTCTGCACGCCGAATGCGACGCGGCGATAGAGGTAGAGCATGTAGGCAGCGCCGAGGATGATGCCGGTGGTGCAGACGAGCGCGGCCCAGGTCGATACCTGGTAGATTCCGGCCAGCGACAGGAACTCGCCGACGAAACCGCTCGTCCCCGGAAGGCCGATCGAGGCCATGGTGAAGAACAGGAAGAACATCGCGTAATAGGGCATGTTGATGGAAAGGCCGCCATAGCGGTCGATCTCGCGGGTATGCAGGCGGTCGTAGATCACGCCCACGCACAGGAACAGCGCGCCCGAGACGAGGCCGTGGCTGAGCATCAGCACCATCGCGCCTTCGAGCCCCTGCACGTTGAAGGCGAACAGGCCGACCATGACGATCGCCATGTGCGCGACGGAGGAATAGGCGATCAGTTTCTTCATGTCGTGCTGCACCAGCGCGACGAGCGAGGTGTAGATCACAGCCACCATCGCCAGCGCGAAGACGAGCCAGGCGAGGTCGGCGGAGGCTTCGGGAAACATCGGCAGGCTGAAGCGGATGAAGCCGTAGCCGCCGAGCTTGAGCAGGACGCCCGCGAGGATCACCGAACCTGCCGTCGGGGCCTGCACGTGGGCGTCGGGCAGCCAGGTGTGGAACGGCCACATCGGGACCTTGACCGCGAAGCTCGCGAAGAAGGCGAGCCACAGCCAGGTCTGCGCGCTGGCCGGGAAATCATAGGCCATCAGCGTCGGGATGTCGGACGTGCCGGCTTCCGCCACCATCCAGAACATCGCGATCAGCATCACGACCGAGCCGAGCAGGGTGTAGAGGAAGAACTTGTAGCTCGCGTAGATGCGGTTGTCCCCGCCCCAGACGCCGATGATGAGATACATCGGGATGAGGCTCGCCTCGAAGAAGATGTAGAACAGGAAGATGTCCTGCGCGGCGAAGACACCGATCATCAGCACTTCCATCAGCAGGAAGGCGCTCATGTATTCGCCCACCCGCTTCGCAATCGAATCCCAGCTGGCGAGGATGCAGATCGGCATCAGGAAGACGCTGAGCATGATGAGCATCAGCGCGATCCCGTCGATGCCGAGCGCGTAGGAGAAACCGTCGAACAGCTCGGCCCGCTCGGTGAACTGCCATTGCGCCCCGCCGACATCGAAATTGAGCCAGAGCACGGCGCCCAGCGCGAGCGTGACGAGCGTTACCGCCAGCGCGATCCCGCGCGCGGCGCTTGCGCCGGTGAACAGGCACAGGACCGCACCCACGAGCGGCACGAGCATCATCGTCGTAAGGATGGGAAAGCCTTCCATGTAAGCCCCGGCCCCTTAGAGAAGAACGTAGGTCATGGCGGCGACGAGGCCGAGCAGCATGACCAGCGCATAGGTGTAGAGATAGCCCGACTGGATCGAGCGCGCCGCGACCGAGCCGCGCTGGACCGCCCAGGCGATGCCGTTGGGGCCGAAGCGGTCGATCCCGCCGATGTCGCCGATCTTCCAGAACTGGCGGCCGAGCCAGAAGGCGGGCTTCACGAAGATCGCGTCATAAAGCTCGTCGAAATACCACTTGCGATAGACGAACCGGTGCAGCGCCGAAAACCGCGCGACGAAGGCGCCCGGGATGTCCGGCCTGAGGATGTAGGCGAGCACCGCCCCGCCGAGGCCGATCACCATGGACGCGGTGGCGGTCAGCTTGACCCAGAGCGGCACCGCATGAAGCGCGTGGATGAGGTTCTCGTTGAAAAAGATCGAATTGCCCCAGAAACCGTTCGGATCGACCATATCGGACGAGCCGTCGATGAAGGGATATTTGAAGACATAGCCTGCAAAGACCGCACCCAGCGTCAGCACGCCGAGCGGGACGAGCATCGAAAGCGGGCTTTCGTGCGGGTGGTAACCGGCAGTCCCGTCATGCTCGTCGGTCGAAGGCACGGCGTGCGGCCCCTTCTGCGCGGCGTTTTCGTGCGGTGCGGGGTGCGCGTGATCGGAATCGTGTTCGCCGTGATGGACCGCGTGTCGGATGTGTTCGCTCTCGGCCCAGCGCGGTTTGCCCCAGAAGGTGAGGAACATGAGTCGCCAGGAATAGAAGCTCGTCAGCAGCGCCGCGATCGCACCGGCCCAGAAGGCGAAGTGGGCAACACCCGTGCCGCGCGCCCAGGCCGCTTCGAGGATCGCGTCCTTGGAATAGAAACCCGCGAACCCGAACACGCCCAGAACGCCGACCCCGGTGATCGCGAGCGTGCCCGCCATCATCGCCCAGAAGGTGACCGGGATCGCCTTACGCAGCCCGCCGTAATAGCGCATGTCCTGCTCGTGGTGCATGGCGTGGATCACCGACCCCGCGCCGAGGAACAGCAGCGCCTTGAAGAAGGCGTGGGTGAAGAGGTGGAACATGGCGACGCCGTATGCCCCGACCCCGGCGGCGAAGAACATGTAGCCCAATTGCGAGCAGGTCGAATAGGCGATCACCCGCTTGATGTCCCACTGCGTCGTCCCGATCGTCGCGGCGAAGAAGCAGGTCGCGGCGCCCACGACCGTCACGATGGCGAGCGCGGTCGGCGCGGTCTCGAACATGGGCGACAGGCGGCAGACCATGAACACGCCCGCCGTCACCATGGTCGCGGCGTGGATCAGCGCGGAAACCGGCGTCGGCCCCTCCATCGCGTCGGGCAGCCAGGTGTGCAGGCCAAGCTGCGCGGACTTGCCCATCGCCCCGATGAACAACAGGATGCACAGGATATCCATCGTGTAGAAACGAAAGCCGAGAAATCCGATGGTCGATCCGCTCATCGCCGGGGCGGCTGCAAGGATTTCGGGGATCGAGGTCGTGTTGAACACGAGGAACGTGCCGAAGATGCCGAGCATGAAGCCGAGATCGCCCACGCGGTTGACCACGAAAGCCTTGATCGCCGCCGCGCCCGCGCTGGGCTTCCTGAAATAGAACCCGATCAGCAGGTAGCTCGCAAGGCCCACCCCTTCCCATCCGAAGAACATCTGGACGAGGTTGTCGGCGGTCACCAGCATCAGCATGGCGAAGGTGAACAGCGACAGATAGGCGAAGAAGCGCGGCTGGCTGTCGTCCTCCTCCATGTAGCCCCAGGAATAGAGGTGGACGAGCGCCGAGACCGAATTGATGACGACCAGCATCACCGCGGTCAGCGCATCGACCCGCAGCGCCCAGTCGAAGCTCATGTCGCCCGACTGCACCCATTTGAGCACCGGCACGACACGCTCCGTCTCGCTCCCGTCAAGAAAGCCGAGGAAGATCGGCCACGACAGCGCGGCGGACACGAACAGCGCGCCCGTCGTCACGGTCTTGGCCGCGACGTTGCCGATTGCGCGGTTGCCGAACCCCGCGACGATCGCGGCCAGCAGCGGCAGGAAGACGATGATGAGGATCGATTGCACCGGCGATTATCCCTTCATCCGGTTCACGTCGTCGACCGCGATCGTGCCGTGGCCGCGGAAGTAGATGAAGAGGATCGCAAGCCCGATCGCCGCCTCGGCCGCCGCGACGGTCAGCACCAGCATGGCGAAGACCTGCCCGACGAGATCGCCCATGAAGGCGCTGAATGCGACGAGGTTGATGTTCACCGCGAGCAGGATCAGCTCGATCGCCATCAGGATCACGATCACGTTCTTGCGATTGAGGAATATCCCCAGCACGCCCAGCACGAACAGGATCGCGCCCACGGTGAGATAATGCTCGATGCCGATCACAGCTCGACCCCTTTCCCGTATTCCGGGTTCTTCATGACGGTTGCATCTTCCGGTCGGCGCGCGATCTGCCTGCCGACGTTCTGGCGGCCGCGCGCGCCGGGCTTCGGCGGCTGGAAAGTGAGGACGATCGCCCCGATCATCGCGACGAGGAGGATGATCCCGGCGATCTCGAACAGCAGGATGTAATCGGTGTAGAGCAGCGCCCCCAGGGCCTCGATATTGCTCAGTCCGAGCGGCGCCGCCCGCGATCCGTCGGCCGTCCCGATCGCGATGCCGCCCGCGCCATAGGCCCCGACCACCAGCAGCAGTTCGGCAAGCAGGATCACCGCCACCGCCACGCCCAGCGGCAGATTGCGGATGAAGCCTGCGCGCATGGAGGCGAAATCGATGTCGAGCATCATGACGACGAACAGGAACAGCACCGCGACCGCGCCGACATAGACGATCACCAGCAGCATCGCGATGAATTCCGCGCCCACCAGCACCATCAGCCCCGCCGCGTTGAAAAAGGCGAGGATCAGCCACAGCACCGAATGGACCGGGTTGCGCGACAGGACCACGAACACCGCGCTCGCGATCACCACGGCGGCGAAGAGATAGAAGGCTAGGACCTGTATCATGATGCTTGTGGCCGCCCCTCCCCCGCGCCCGGCGCGGAGCATGGCAAGGCGGCGATCTGATCCCTTGTTAGTATCCCCTTCCCGGCAAGGGACAGGGGCGAGCGGAGACTCGCAAGAAGCCTCCTCGTCGTGAATTTCGCGATGCCCCTAGCGGTAGGGTGCGTCCGCTTCAAGATTGGCCGCGATGGCCCTTTCCCATTTGTCACCGTTCGCAAGCAGCTTGGCCTTGTCGTAGAGCAGCTCCTCGCGGGTTTCGGTGGAATATTCGAAGTTCGGACCCTCGACGATGGCATCGACCGGGCAGGCCTCCTGGCAGAAACCGCAATAGATGCACTTGGTCATGTCGATGTCGTACCGTGTGGTGCGGCGGCTGCCGTCCTCGCGCGGCTCGCTCTCGATCGTGATCGCCTGCGCGGGGCACACCGCCTCGCACAGCTTGCAGGCGATGCAGCGCTCTTCGCCGTTCGGGTAGCGGCGCAGCGCGTGTTCGCCGCGAAAACGCGGGGAAAGCGGCGACTTCTCGAAGGGATAGTTGATCGTCACCTTGGGCTTGAAGAAATACTTCAAGGTCAGCGTGTGAGCCTTGAGGAATTCCCAGAGGGTGAAGGACTTGAGGAGTTGGGTTGCGGTGGTCATGACTGGCCTCTCACGGCGACGGGCCGTGCAGGGTGGTTGATTGCGAGTTCAGCGGGGGCGGCGGCGGGGGCCTCCTCGCTCAGGATCGACTTCCGCTCGAAATGCCCCGTCGCCATCAGGTAGCCGCTGATCAGAGCGACGAAGAGCAGGCTCATCGGGAGGAAGATCTTCCACCCGAGCCGCATCAGCTGGTCGTAGCGGTAGCGCGGCACGGTCGCCCAGATCCAGCTGAACATGAAGAAGAAGGCGAAGGTCTTGAGCAGGAACCAGAAGATGCCCGGGATCGCGTAGAGCGGCGCCCAGTCGATCGGCGGCAGCCACCCGCCCCAGAACAGCAGGGTGTTGAGCGAGCACATCAGCAGGATGTTGGCATATTCGCCGAGCCAGAACAGGGCAAAGGCCATGCTCGAATATTCGGTCTGGTAGCCCGCGACGAGCTCGCTTTCCGCC
The DNA here is from genome assembly GCF_900105095.1 of Erythrobacter sp. HL-111. Lineage (NCBI taxonomy): Bacteria > Pseudomonadati > Pseudomonadota > Alphaproteobacteria > Sphingomonadales > Erythrobacteraceae > Erythrobacter > Erythrobacter sp. HL-111. Next base: position 824,953 of record NZ_LT629743.1, read on the forward strand.
TCGGTCAGGTCGAAGGGCGCGCGCGCCGTCTCGGCCAGCGCCGAGATGAAGAACACCACCCACATCGGGAACAGCAGCGGGTGCACCACGAAACCGTTGATGATGCCGAGCCCGAAGCCCTGCTGCGCCATCACGATCCCGGTCATGTTGAAGGTGCCCGCGAACAGCACCACGCACACGAGGATGAACCCGATCGAGACCTCGTAGGAAATCATCTGCGCCGCCGCGCGCATGGCGGAGAAGAACGGGTACTTGGAGTTCGACGCCCACCCGCTCATCACCACGCCGTAGACGCCCAGTGACGAGATCGCGAGGATGTAGAGCAGGCCCACGTTGATGTCCGCGACCACCCAGCCCGCATCGAACGGCACCACCGCCCAGGCGGCGAGCGCGACGGTGAAGGTGACGATCGGCGCGAGCAGGAAGATGCCCTTGTTCGCCGCGCTCGGAATGATGGTTTCCTGCAGGAACACTTTCAGCCCGTCGGCGAAGCTCTGCATCAGGCCGAACGGCCCGACCACGTTCGGACCTTTCCGCAGCATGATCGCACCCAGCACCTTGCGATCGACGAAGATCACCATGGCCACCGAGAACATCACGAGCAGCGAAATGATGAGGATCGCGGCGAAGGTGCCGATGGTCCAGGCCCATTCGTAGGACAGGCCGAGCGATTGGAAGAAATCGGTCACTCCGCCGCCTCCTTGACCTCGTCGGCGTGCAGCAGTTCGGCCGAGCAGCGCTGCATCACCGCGCTCGCGCGGGCGATCGGGTTGGTGAGGTAGAAATCCCTGATCGGATAGGCCTCGATCACGCCTTCCGCCTTCGCGTTCGTGTCGGGCTTGGGAAGCTCGCCGTAATCGGCCAGCCCCTCTTCGCCGAGCGCGGGCACTTCGCGCATCATTGCCATCTGCAATTCTTCGAAACTGTCGAAACCGACAGAGACGCCCAGCGCATCGGCGAGCGCGCGCAGGATCGTCCAGTCCTCGCGCGCATCGCCGGGCGCGAAGACGGCCTTTTCGGCGAACTGCACGCGGCCTTCGGTGTTGACATAGGTCCCGTCCTTTTCGGCATAGCTTGCCGCCGGCAGGATGATGTCCGCCGCATGGGCGCCGCGGTCGCCGTGGTGGCCGATGTAGACCTTCAGGGAGTCGGCGAAAGGTTCGTAATCCATCTCGTCCGCACCGAGGCTGAGCAGCACCTTCGGCTGCGCTGCCGCAAGATCGGCCATGCCGCCTTCGCGCGCGAAGCCGAGCATCAGCGAACCCATCCGCGCCGCCGCCATGTGCAGCACGTTGAACCCGTTCCAGGGGCTGCCATCCTCGAGCACGCGCACCAGCTTGAACTTGTCGACCAGCTTGAGCGCGGGGGCGAGCGCGCCCTTCGCCAGAGCCGCCCCGCCGAGGATTACCGCCGGACGCTTCGCCGCCTTCATCGCATCGCCCAGCGCCTTGGGCAGGCGGTTCAGCACCTTGAGATCCGCGCCCAGCCATTCGGCCGCGAAGGTCGTGTCCCATTCCGGCCCGACGAGGAACACCTTCGCCCCCGCCTTCACCGCCTTGCGCAGGCGCGGGTGGACCAGCGCGGCCTCCCAGCGGATGTGACTGCCGACGATCAGGATGCAGTCGGCGGTCTCGATCCCCGCAAAGGTCGTGTTGAAATTGACCGCAGCAAGGTTCGACACGTCGTAGGTCATGCCGGTCTGCCGTCCTTCGACGAGGTCGGACCCGCACGCCCTCAGCAGCGACCTGGCCGCGAACATGGTCTCGCAATCGACCAGGTCGCCCGCGACAGCCGCGATGCTCGCCTTGTCGCTACCGAGATGGCCCGCGATCGCCTCGAACGCGTCGGACCAGCTGGCAGGCTGGAGCTTGCCGCCCTTGCGCATCCACACCCGGTCGAGCCGTCGCTTGACGAGACCATCGACCATGTAGCGGCCCTTGTCGGACAGCCATTCCTCGTTGACGTCGTCGTTGATCCGCGGAAGCGCGCGCATCACCTCGCGGCCCTTGGAGTGCAGCGAGATGTTCGCGCCGACCGCGTCCGACACGTCGATGGAGAGCGTGCGCTTCAATTCCCACGGCCGCGCTTCGAAGGCATAGGGGCGCGAAGTCAGCGCGCCGACCGGGCACAGGTCGATCACGTTCGCCGACAATTCGTGCGCCGCGGCCTTTTCGAGATAGGTCGTGATCTGCATGTCTTCGCCGCGATAGAGCGCGCCGATCTCGTCCACGCCCGCGATCTCTTCGGAGAAGCGCACGCAGCGGGTGCAGTGGATGCAGCGGGTCATGATCGTCTTGATCAGCGGCCCCATGTATTTCTCGGTCACGGCGCGCTTGTTCTCGCGCGTGTAGCGCGAGCCGCCGCGACCATAGGCCATCGCCTGGTCCTGCAGGTCGCATTCGCCGCCCTGGTCGCAGATCGGGCAATCGAGCGGGTGGTTGATGAGCAGGAACTCCATCACCCCTTCGCGCGCCTTCTTGACCATCATGGTGTCGGTGCGGATTTCCTGGTTCTCCGCCGCGGGCAGCGCGCAGGAGGCCTGCGGCTTGGGCGGCCCGGGCTTCACCTCGACGAGGCACATGCGGCAATTGCCGGCGATGCTGAGCCGTTCATGATAGCAGAAGCGCGGGATTTCCTTGCCCGCAAGCTCGCACGCCTGGAGGACCGTCGCGCCCGCCGGAACTTCGATTTCTACGCCGTCTACGGTGACCTTGGGCATTACTCGGCTGCCTCTTGGAATTGTGCGTTATGCTCGATGATCCGCCGCTCCAGCTCGGGCCGGAAATGCCGGATCAGCCCCTGGATCGGCCAGGCCGCCGCATCACCCAGCGCGCAGATCGTGTGGCCTTCGACCTGCTTGGTGACGTCGTGCAGCATGTCGATCTCCTCGATTGCCGCATCGCCCGTGCGAAGGCGCTCCATCACGCGCCACATCCAGCCCGTGCCTTCGCGGCAGGGGGTGCACTGGCCGCAGCTTTCGTGCTTGTAGAAATAGCTGATCCGGCTGATCGCGCGCACGATGTCGGTCGACTTGTCCATGACGATCACCGCCGCCGTGCCGAGGCCGGAGCCCAGTTCCTTGAGCCCGTCGAAATCCATCGGCGCGTCCATGATCTGCTCGGCCGGCACCAGCGGGACCGAGGAACCGCCCGGGATCACCGCGAGGAGGTTGTCCCACCCCCCGCGAATGCCGCCGCAATGCTTCTCGATCAGCTCGCGGAAGGGAATGCTCATCGCTTCCTCGACCACGCAGGGCTTTTCGACATGGCCGGAGATCTGGAACAGTTTGGTCCCGGCGTTGTTCTCGCGCCCGAAACTGCTGAACCACGAGGCTCCGCGCCGCAGGATGGTCGGGACGACCGCGATGCTCTCGACATTGTTCACCGTCGTCGGGCAGCCATAGAGGCCCGCGCCCGCCGGGAACGGGGGCTTGAGGCGCGGCTGGCCCTTCTTGCCTTCGAGGCTTTCGATCATCGCGGTCTCTTCGCCGCAGATGTATGCGCCCGCGCCGCGGTGCATGAACACGTCGAAATCATAGCCCGACCCGCAGGCGTTCCTGCCGATCAGCCCGGCGTCATAAGCCTGGTCGATCGCTGCCTGGAGCGTTTCGGCCTCGCGGATGTATTCGCCGCGAATGTAGATGTAGGCCGCCCGCGCGCGCATCGCGAAACCGGCGACCAGCGCGCCTTCGACCAGCTTGTGCGGATCGTGGCGGATGATCTCGCGGTCCTTGCAGCTTCCGGGTTCGGATTCGTCGGCATTGATGACAAGGAAGCTCGGCCGGCCGTCCTTCGATTCCTTGGGCATGAAGGACCATTTGAGCCCCGTAGGGAAGCCCGCCCCGCCCCGGCCGCGCAGGCCCGATGCCTTGATCTCGTCGATGATCGCGTCCTGGCCGCGCTCGATCAAGGCCCTGGTGTCGTCCCAGTCGCCGCGCGCCTGCGCTGCTTTCAGGCCCCAGTCCTGGAAGCCGTAGACATTGGTGAAGATGCGGTCCTTATCGGCCAGCATTGTCGCCATTCCTTTCGCCGGCCGCCTCGGCGGCCCGTTTCTTCTCGGCCTTGATCCGCGCGAGCGAGGCTACCTGGAAGAACAGGCCCACGCCCATGAAGAAGATGCCGAGGTAAAGATCGCCGGTGGCCGAGAGATAGGCCCCGATGAAGAAGCAGATGATCCCGCCAAGCGCAAAAGCCAGGGTGCCGCCGTTCATCCGATCGCTCCCTGTTGGAAAAGCACGAAGAGCACGCCGAGGATCGCGATGACGACCCCGACGCGCACCAGCCCCATCAGCAGCTTGTAGGCGATGAACGCCAGCACCAGCGCACCGATGATCGAGACGATCTCCATGGATCACCATTCGCCCCGGTAATCATGGTTCTCGGTGACCATTTCCTTGAGCGTGGTCGGCCCGCCGACCGGCTCGGAGGTGTGACGCCCCGGCTCCTGCGTGCCCGCCTTGGGCTGCTCACCCGCGGCGAGCGCATCGAGCACGGCGTCGAGGCGTTCGGGCGTCAGGTCCTCGTAATTGTCGTCGTTGATCTGGACCATCGGCGCGGTCGCGCAATTGCCCATGCATTCGACTTCGGTGAGGGTCCAGAGGCCATCCTCGGACACCTCGCCCTTCACCATCCCGCGCTTCTTGCAGGCGGCGATGATGTCGTCGCTGCCGCGCAACATGCAGGGCGTGGTGCCGCACACCTGCACGTGGAATTTGCCGACGGGCTTGAGGTTGTACATGAAATAGAAGGTCGCGACCTCGAGCACGCGGATCACCGGCATGTCGAGATAGTTCGCCACGTATTCGATCACCGGCAGCGGCAGCCAGCCCTGCGTATCGGTCTCCGCGCCAACCTGCCGCTGGGCGAGATCGAGCAGCGGCATCACCGCCGAACGCTGGCGGCCTTCGGGATACTTGGCGATGTGCCAGTCGGCCTTTGTGCGGTTCTCGGGCGTCCATTCGAACGAGCCCCAGCGCGCGCGCAGTTCGGGCGTGTCGGGAGCGGGGGTGCGGTCAGCCACGGCGATCCCTCCAGATCGTCGCCCCGGACTTGATCCGGGGTCCCGCTGCCTTGGTGTACAGCGGAAAAAGAGCGGGATCCCGGATCAGGTCCGGGATGACGTTTGTGCGAAGGACAATCACCGGTCACACTCCCCGAACACCACGTCGATCGCGCCCAGAATGGCGGTCGCATCGGGCAGCATGTGGCCCTTGGACATCATGTCCATCGCCTGCAGGTGGCTGAACGCGGTCGGGCGGATCTTGCAGCGATACGGCTTGTTGGTGCCGTCGCTGACGAGATAGACGCCGAATTCGCCCTTGGGGCTTTCGGTCGCGACGTAAACCTCGCCCGCAGGCACGTGGAAGCCTTCGGTGTAGAGCTTGAAATGGTGGATGAGGCTTTCCATCGACTGCTTCATCTCGCCGCGCTTGGGCGGGACCACCTTGCTGTTTTCCGCCGCGATCGGCCCGCCCGGCATCTGCGCGAGGCATTGCCTGATGATCTTCGCGCTCTCGCGCACTTCCTTCACCCGGACCATGAAGCGGTCGTAGCAGTCGGAATTGGTGCCTACGGGCACGTCGAAATCCATCCGCTCGTAGACATCGTAGGGCTGCGACTTGCGCAGGTCCCACGGGATGCCCGCCGCACGGATCATCGGGCCGGAAAAGCCCCACGCGACCGCATCCTCGCGGCTGACCACGGCAATATCGACATTGCGCTGCTTGAAGATGCGGTTGTCGAGCACGAGGCTCATCGCATCGTCGAAGAGCTGGAAGAAGCGGTTGTCGAGCCAGTCGCCGATATCGACCAGCAGTTTTTCCGGCACGTCCTGGTGCACGCCGCCAGGGCGGAACCAGGCGGAGTGCATCCGCGCGCCGCTCGCCCGCTCGAAGAAGTTCATGCAGTCTTCGCGCAGGTCCATGATCCACAGGTTCGGCGTGAACGCACCCACGTCGAGCACGTGCGCGCCCATGTTGAGCATGTGGTTCGAAATGCGGGTCAGCTCAGCGAACAGGACGCGCAGATACTGCGCGCGTTCGGGCACCTCGAGATTGAGAAGCTTCTCGATCGCGAGGACGTAGGAGTGCTCCATGCACAGCGGCGAGCAATAGTCGAGCCGGTCGAAATAGGGCAGCGCCTGGAGGTAGGTCTTGTGCTCGATCAGCTTCTCGGTGCCGCGATGGAGCAGGCCGATATGCGGGTCGATCCGCTCGATCACCTCGCCGTCCAGCTCCATCACCATCCGCAGCACGCCGTGCGCGGCCGGGTGCTGGGGACCGAAATTGATCGTGTAATTGGTGATGACGTCGCCTTCGGTGGTCGGCGACTTTTCGATCTCGATGCTCATTGGTCGCTGCCTTCGGGCCTGGTCGCGCCCTTCGTCCCGCGCACGTTGCTCCCGGACGGAGCGCGATCCGGGCTGTCCTCGGTGGGGTCTGGAGCGCCCGGCGCGCCGTTGCCGTCCTTCATCTTCGGCGGAGCGGCCTCGGTGCCCTCGGCCGCCTTCGCGTTCGCTCGCGGCCCCGCGCCTGTATCGGCCGGTTTTTCGGTGGTCTTGGGATCCTTGACCGGCGGCTTGACCTCGTCGGCGAGCGGGGGCTGCTGCGCCTTTTCATCGCCCGGAAGCTGGTAGTCCGCCCCTTCCCACGGCGAGAGGAAATCGAAGGTCCGCATGTCCTGCGCGAGGTCGACCGGCTCGTAGACCACCCGCTTCTCGTCCTCGGAATACCGCAGCTCGGTATAGCCGGTCATCGGGAAATCCTTGCGGAAGGGATGCCCTTCGAACCCGTAATCGGTCAGGATGCGGCGCAGATCTGGATTGCCCGCGAAGGTCACGCCGAACATGTCGAACACCTCGCGTTCGAGCCAGCCCGCATTGGGCCACAGCGTCGTGACGGTCGGAACCGGCGTCTCCTCGTCGGTCGAACACTTGACGATGATGCGGTGGTTCTTCGTCAGCGAAAGCAGCATGTAGACGACTTCGAAGCGTTCGGGCCGCTGCGGATAGTCCGCGCCCGCGATCTCCATCAGCTGCTGGTAGGCGTGATCGTCGCGCAGGACGCGCAGGACCCGTTCGATATCCTCGCGCCGGACGGTGAAGATGAGTTCGCCATGCGCCTCGCGCGCATCGAGCAGCCAGACGCTGATCGTCTCGGCGATGCGATCGATCACGCCTTCGTTGGAGGCGTATCGGGGGGCGGAATGAAGAACTGCCATCACGCCGGCCTCACCGCTCGATCGTGCCGGAGCGGCGGATCTTGCGCTGCAATTGCATCACGCCATAGAGCAGCGCTTCGGCCGTCGGCGGGCAGCCGGGGACATAGATGTCGACCGGCACGATCCGGTCGCAGCCGCGCACCACGGAATAGCTGTAATGATAGTAGCCGCCGCCATTGGCGCACGAACCCATGCTGATGACGTATTTCGGGTCCGACATCTGGTCGTAGACCTTCCGCAGCGCCGGGGCCATCTTGTTGCACAAGGTGCCCGCGACGATCATGAGGTCCGATTGGCGGGGCGAGGCGCGCGGCGCGGCACCGAACCGTTCCATGTCATAGCGCGGCATGTTGACGTGGATCATCTCGACCGCGCAGCAGGCGAGGCCGAACGTCATCCACCACAGGGAGCCGGTGCGGGCCCACTGGAACACGTCCTCGGTCGAGGTGACGAGGAAGCCCTTGTCGTTGACCTCGGTCTGGAGCGCGTTGAAATAATCCTGGTCGGGCTGGCGCACCTCGCCGCCCTTCGCGGTCGCGTATCCGGAAGTGTCCGGCAACGCGCGCGGCGGGGTGACGATCGTGCTGTCGGAAGGCTTGCTCATTCCCAGTCCAGAGCTCCTTTCTTCCATTCGTATGCGAGGCCGACGGCGAGGATGAAGAGGAAGGTCATCATGCCGATCCAGCCGACCCATTGCGTTTCGCCCAGGCTCACGGCCCAGGGAAACAGGAACGCCGCCTCGAGGTCGAAGATGATGAAGCTGATCGCGACGAGATAGAAACGCACGTCGAACTGGCTGCGCGCATCCTCGAACGCGGGAAAGCCGCATTCGTATTCGCTCAGCTTCTCCGCGTCCGGATTGTGCGCGCCGGTCAGGCGCGAAACGCCCATCGGCAGGAACACGAAGAGAACCGAAAGCCCGAGGGCCACGAATATGAATAACAGTATCGGCAGATACTGGCTGAGGTCGATCACGGCGATGTCCAGGCTTGCTTATCCCACGTGCCACCTAGGCCTGTCCCAACGCCCGCGCAAGGGGACGACTCGGGCAAAACGACGCATCCCGGTTGCACGAAATCGAACACTTGGTGCGATGCGCGCCTCGCACGCATCATTGCTTCGCGCGCTTGTTATTTCATCATGTTCGCCGCCGCCTTGAGCGTGGCCTTGCCGTAGGGCGGCTTGAACCCGGCGAGCTTGGCGATGTCGATCCTGGGCTGGTGATAGACGCTGCGCGCGTGGCTGAACTCGCGGAAACCCTCGACCGCATGATAGCTGCCGATCCCCGACGGTCCGACCCCGCCGAAGGGCAGATCCTCCATCGAGACGTGGAAGATCACGTCGTTGGTCGTCACCCCGCCCGAAATCGTGCGCGAAAGGACCCGCTCCTGCTCGGCCTTGTCCTCCCCGAAATAGTAGAGCCCGAGCGGGCGGTCGTGTTCGTTGACGTAGTCGATCGCCTCGTCGATGGCGCGATAGGTCCTGACCGGGAGGACCGGGCCGAAAATCTCCTCCTGCATCGCGGCCATGTCGTCGCTCACGTTCCTGAGGATGGTGAGCGGCATCTTGCGCTGGTTGGCGCTGGCGAAGTCCTCCCCGGCGGGGTTGACCTCGATCACCTCGGCGCCCTTGTCGCGGGCATCCTCGACGAGCCCCTTCAAACGTTCGAAATGGCGGTCGGAGACGATCGAGCAGTAGTCCTCGTTCTCGAGCAGGGTCGGATACATCGCCGAAACTCCGTTCGAGACGCCGGCGACAGCCTCGTCGGCCTTGTCCTCGGGGACGTACATGTAATCGGGGGCGAGGCAGATCTGGCCTGCGTTCATCATCTTGCCCAGCGCGATCCGTTCGCCCGCCTTGGCGAAATCGGCGCTGCGGCCCATGATGACGGGCGACTTGCCGCCGAGTTCGAGCGTGACGGGCACGAGGTTTTCCGCTGCCGCCTTCATCACGAGGCGGCCCGTCGCGGTCGAGCCGGTGAAGACCAGGTGATCGAACGGCAGCGAGGAGAACGCCGCGGCGACCTCGGGCCCGCCGGTCACGATCGCTACCTCGTCGCGGGCGAAATACCGGGGCGTGATCTCGGCCATCAGCTCGCTCGTGCGCTCGGTGAATTCGCTCGGCTTGATCATCGCCCGGTTGCCCGCGGCGAGGACCTGCATCAGCGGACCGAAGGCGAGGTTCACCGGGAAGTTCCAGGGCGAAAGGATGCCGATCACGCCCTTGGGCTCGTACCGCACCTCGGCCTTCGCGCCGAGCAGGCCGAGCGGGAACTGCACCTTGCGCCGGTCGGTCCTGGCCCAGGCGTCCATGTGCTTGAGCGCGTCCTTGCCGAGCCCGACCGTGCCGGCGATGTCGGTGATCATGCTCTGCTCCAGCGCGCGGTTGCCGAAATCGGCGGCCATCGCGCGGCACAGTTCCTCGCCATTGTCCTTAAGCAGCGCCATCGCCCGCTTGATCCGGTCCTTTCGCAGGCTCATCGCCTCGGGCCGCGAGGCGGTGAAGGCATCGCGCTGGTGCTGCAGCAGTTCCTCCAATTCGTTGCGCCGGTCGTCAGCCATCCTGTCTCTCCTGATCCCGTTCGGCATCCGTTGCGGATCGCCACCAATATGCGACACTTGCCCAAAGCGCGCAGGATGACAAGGTAACATGAAGGAGCGCGGCGACGCGCGATTGCCATTATTGCGGTGCAGCACTAGACCTCGCGCCCGGAACGACACCGAACAGAAGGACGCCCAGGAATGCCCCAGTTTTCGCAGGAAGACCCGATCGTGATCCTCTCCTACGCCCGCACCCCGATGGGCGGGATGCAGGGCGCGCTGGCCGATGTTTCGGCGACCGAGCTCGGCGCGGTCGCGGTGAAGGCCGCGGTGGAGCGTTCGGGCGCCGCTCCGGACGATTTCGACCGCGCCTACATGGGCTGCGTGCTGCCCGCCGGGCTCGGCCAGGCGCCGGCGCGGCAGGCGATGGTGAAGGCGGGCCTTCCGCTGTCGGTCGAGGCGACCACGGTCAACAAGGTCTGCGGCAGCGGGATGCAGACCGTCATCATGGGCGCCGAAGCGCTCGCCAGCGGGACGATCGACATGGTCGTCGCGGGCGGCATGGAGAGCATGACCAATGCGCCCTATCTCCTCAAGAAGCACCGTTCGGGCGCGCGGCTCGGGCACGACACGTCCTATGACCACATGTTCCTCGACGGGCTCGAGGATGCCTATGAGGAAGGTCGCGCGATGGGCACCTTCGCGCAGGAAACCGCCAACGAATACCAGATGACCCGCGAGGACATGGACGCCTATTCGATCGAATCGCTCGCCCGCGCGAACAAGGCGATCGAAAGCGGCGCCTTCGCGGACGAGATCGTGCCGGTGACGGTCAAGACCCGCGCGGGCGACGTCGTGGTCGAAATCGACGAACAGCCCGGCAAGGGCCGCCCCGACAAGATCCCGAGCCTGCGCCCCGCCTTCGCCAAGGACGGGACGATCACCGCCGCGACGTCGAGCTCGATCTCCGACGGGGCGGCCGCGCTCGTCCTCACGCGCGAAAGCGTCGCCCGGCACAAGGGCCTGACGCCGGTCGCCAGGATCGTCGCCGCCGCCGCCCACGCCCACGAACCGGCGAAGTTCACCACCGCGCCGATCCCCGCGATCAGGAAGGTGCTCGACCAGGCCGGGTGGAGCGTCGACGATGTCGACCTGTTCGAGATCAACGAGGCCTTCGCCTGCGTCGCCATGTTCGCGATGCGCGATCTCGACATCCCGCACGACAAGATCAACGTGAACGGCGGCGGCACCGCGCTCGGCCACCCGATCGGGGCGTCTGGCGCGCGGATCATCGTGACGCTGCTCAACGCGCTCAGGAAGCACGGCAAGACCCGCGGCGTCGCCAGCCTCTGCATCGGCGGCGGCGAAGCGACGGCGGTCGCGGTCGAGCTGGTGTGAGGCCGATGCGGATCGGGTTCCTCGCCCTCGCCCTTCCGGCCCTGCTGCTCGCCGCCTGCGACGAGCCGCCGCAGGAGCCCGATCCGCTCGAACCCGCCCCGCTTCCCGAAGACACGCCGGGCGCCGCGATCGGGCCGGGCGTTTAAGCCATCGCCGAGGATAGGGCGGTCCTTAGGCGGCGTGCCGGCGAATAGGTTTTCCCGCTGCCGGGTCATGCCGCTCGCCGGACGGGGTTCAGTCGCCGGGCGCGAGCTCCTCGTCGCCCCATAGCCGGTCGGCGCGGACCCAACCGGTGCGACCCGCGACGTCGATCTCGCACCAGCCCTCGCGGCAGCGCAGCAGCTTGCCGACGACGCCCGGTTCGGCCCGCCAGCGCAGCACCGAGGCGCGATCGGGCCGCTCTCGCATGTCGGCAAGCCCGGTCCCGACGACGATCGCCCCGCGCGCCTTCGTCAGCTGGCTGGCGGAAACCCAGCCCGTCGTGCCCTCGGCATCCTCGACCAGCATCCAGCCTTCGCGCAGGCGCACGACCTTCATCGGCAGGCCGCGGCGCTGGTAGACCCAGGCGATGCGGTATTCCCGGCTCGGCCCGACGCGCATCCGCACTTCGTCGAAACGCAGGCTCGCCCAGCGGGGGACCTCCTCGCGCCCCTGCGCGCCCGCCGGACCTGCGATGAGCGAGACCGCGACGACGACGGCGAGGATGATCACGGCGGCAAGGCGAAGGGCGCTCATGTCCTTCGTGATAGCGCGCGGCGAGCAGGCTTCAAGTCGGCCCGTGCACGGCGTCCCGCGCCGGGCCGCACCGGAACCGCTTGACCGCCAAGCCCCTCACCCATTAGCGCTTTTCCCCATGGCTACACCGACCGCCCCGCACTTCCCTTCGGGCAAGCCCCGCGTCGTGGTGACGCGCCACCTCATGCCGCAGGTCGAGGCCCGCATGAGCGAGCTCTACGATGCCGTCCTCAACGAGAGCGACCGGCCGATGAGCCGCGAGGAACTGGTCGAGGCGATGCGGGACTGCGACGTGCTGGTTCCGACCGTGACCGACCGGATCGATGCGGACATGATTGCGGAATGCGGCGAGCGGCTCGGCCTGATCGCCAATTTCGGGGCTGGGACCGAACACATCGATCTCGCCGCAGCGGCCAAGCGGCGGATCATCGTTACCAACACGCCCGGCGTCTTCACCGACGACACCGCGGACATCGCGATGGCGATGATCCTCGGCGTGCCGCGCCGCATCCGCGAGGGCACGCAGCTCGTCCGGCGCGGCGAATGGACCGGCTGGGCGCCTTCGGGCCTGCTCGGCCGCAAGATCGGCGGCAAGGTGCTCGGCATCATCGGCATGGGCCGGATCGGGCAGGCGGTGGCGCACCGGGCGCGCGCCTTCGGGCTCGAGATCGCCTATTACGCGCGAAAACCGCTGCCCGAGGCGGCCGAACGGATGTTCGCGGCGCGCTTCGTCGCCGATCTCGACGAACTGGTCGCACAGGCGGATATCCTCACCCTGCACTGCCCGCTGACGCAGGAAACGCGCGGGATGATCGACGCGCGCCGGATCGCGCTGATGAAGCAGGGCGCGAGCATCATCAACACCGCGCGGGGCGAGCTGATCGACCAGGAAGCGCTGGTCGAGGCGCTGCACGAGGGGCGCCTCGCGGGCGCGGGGCTGGACGTCTATCCGGAAGAGCCGAAAGTGGACAAACGCCTGCTCGACCATCCCAACGTCATGACCCTCCCCCACATCGGCAGCGCCACGGTCGAGGGGCGCGAGGCTTCGGGCGAGAAGGTGATCGCCAACATCCGCTTCTGGGCCGACGGGCACCGCCCGCCGGATCAGGTGCTGACGGGGTTGATCTGACCCCTCAATCCCCCGTCAAAATCCGCTCGACCAGTTCGCCCACGCTCGGCGTGTAGCCGTTCGAATAGAACGGGTCGGTCTTGAACCGGTAGGCCGAATGGCCTGCGAAGGCGAGGTTGTCGGCCGGATCGTCGCCGTGGGCGATTTCCTGCAGGGTCTTCTGGATGCAGAAGCTGCGCGGGTCGGCGAGCCGGCCCGTGGTGAAATCGTCGTGGTCCTTCCAGCTCGAAAACTGGCAGTGCGACAGGCAGCCCATGCAGTCCTGCTGGTCCTTGCGGATCTCGTCGCGCTTTTCCGGGGTGACGAACACGATCGTGTTCTCGGGCGTCTTGAGCGGTTCGGTATGGCCCTGGCGCATCCACACCTCGGCGCGGGCGCGATCCTCCGGGGTGACCCAGAAGCTTCGCGCCTTGCCGGTGTCGCCGAGCTGCACGGTGCCTTCCGTCTCGCCGCGCTTGTAGAAGGGAATCTGCCGTTCGGAGCGGTGCATGAGGTCGTAGAGGAAAGGCGTCTTGACCGCGCTCGAATAGAATCCGGTGGGCGAGAACTTGTGGAGGAGCACGTCGCCCTTCTCGACCGTCCGCAGCATGTCCTTCCAGACCTGCGGGATCGGGCTTTCCCGGGTCAGAAGGGGCCGCGTGCCGAACTGGAAGGCGATCTTGCCCAGTTCGGGATTGTCGATCCAGTCGTTCCATTCGCGCAGGTACCACACCCCGCCCGCCATGACGATCGGCACGTCCTCGGAGACGCCTTCCTTGCGCATGGTGGCGCGCAGGTCCTTGACGCGGGGATAGGGGGCCTGCGGCTCGCGCGGGTCCTCGGCGTTGGACAGGCCGTTGTGCCCGCCCGCAAGCCAGGGGTCCTCATAGACCACCGCCGCCATCAGTTCGGACACCTTGTGGTAGGAGCGCTTCCACAAGGCGCGGAAGGCGCGCGCGGAGCTGACGATGGGAAGGTAGCTGACGTTGAAGCGCGCCGCGATCTCGGCGAGCTTGTAAGGCATTCCCGCCCCGCAGGTGACGCCCGCGACCATCCCGCGCGTGCGTTCGAGCACGCCTTCGAGCACGGTCTGCGCCCCGCCCATTTCCCACAGCACGTTGATGTTGATGGCGCCGCGCCCGCCCGCGATCTCGTAGGCGCGGCGGACCTGTTCGGTCGCGCCGTCGATGGCGTAGCGGATCAATTGCTCGTGGCGTTCCTGCCGGGTCGCCTGCGGATAGACCTGCGGGATGACATTGCCGTCCTCGTCATAGCTGTCGGCATTGACCGCGCTTACCGTGCCGATCCCGCCCGCGGCGGCCCAAGCGCCCGAACTCGCATGATTGGTCGCCGACACGCCCTTGCCGCCTTCGATCAGCGGCCACACTTCGCGCCCGCCGTAGACGATCGGACTCAATCCCTTGAACAATTACTCACTCCCCTTCGCGCACGCACCGGCCCTGCCGCGGCGTCGCATCAAATTGTCGCGCGCGCACGCAGCTTGCCGCCGCGTCGCATCGAACTTTCGCGCACGGGCGGGCCTTGCCGCCGCGTCGCCTTGAAATCCTGGCGTCACATAAGGACGCGCCGGCGCCGCGGCAATGACATATGCATCGGCCCCTCCGCCCGGCCCGCGCCGGTCACGGCGCGCTGCACGGCTTGATCGCCTCGGGCTCCACGCGTGCCTCGCCCCGGCCGAAGCGGGCGAAATAGCCCTTGATGTCGGGCCGTTCGATGAATTCGAGCAGCACATAGCCGACCGCCTCGAACTCGCAGAACAGCAGCGCATGGGGGATTCCGTGGCTGCCGACCGGGCGGTCGGTTTCGACCACGACGATTTCGCCCCCGGCGGCGAGCGCGGGCCACATGCGCCACAGGAAGGCGTAAGGCTCGGTCACCTCGTGGTACATGTGGACGAGGAAGATGCGGTCGAAACTGTCTGCCGGCAATTGCGGATCGTCGACGCGTCCGGGCTTGATCGAGATGTTTTCCAGCCGTTCGCGCTCGACCCGCTGGCCGAGCCGCTCGAGCGCTTCCCAGTCGATGTCCTGCGCCAGCACGCGCCCTTCCTCGCCGACCCGTTCGGCGAGGCGGACCGTGTAATAGCCCGCGCCCGCGCCGATGTCGGCGACGGTCATGCCGACCTTGATTTCGGCGAGATCCATGACGATCCGCGCCTCGTCGCGTTCGTCGCGGGCGACCTCGTCGGCGAACTGGTTGGAGACGACGCGGGGCACCGGCCGGTCGGGCCGGGGAAAATCGAGCGCGGTCGCCGGCCGGTCGGAAGAGCCGAAGACCCCGTCGCAGGCGGCGAGCGGGATCGCCAGCAGCAGGGACAGCGTCAGGGCCGGGATCAGTCGGGAACGCATCGAACCCGCCGCTTAGCCGCTGGAAACCGGCTTGGCAAAAGCGAATTTCGCGCGAAAGGGATAAGTCCCCGAACGCTCCAGCGGCCTATTCGACGTCCTCGATCTCGACCGTCTCGCCCGTCACCCGCTGGGCGAGCGCGGCCGAGATGAACGGGTCGATCTCCCCGTCGAGCACGTTGTCGGGCGAGGTCGATGTGACGCCGGTGCGAAGGTCCTTCACCATCTGGTACGGCTGAAGGACGTAGGAACGGATCTGGTGGCCCCAGCCGATCTCGCTCTTTTCCTGGTATTCGCCCGAGGCCGCCGCCTCGCGCATCGCCATTTCGCGTTCGAACAGGCGCGCTTTCAGCATGTTCATCGCGGTCGCGCGGTTCTTGTGCTGCGAGCGGTCGTTCTGGCTCGCCACCACGATCCCGGTCGGCTGGTGGGTGATGCGGACTGCGGAATCGGTCGTGTTGACGTGCTGCCCGCCCGCACCGGACGCGCGGTATGTGTCGATCTTGAGGTCGGCCGGGTTGATCTCGATGTCGATGTCGTCGTCGATCACGGGATAGACCCAGACGCTCGAAAAGCTGGTATGCCGGCGCGCGGAACTGTCGTAGGGGCTGATGCGGACGAGCCGGTGGACGCCGCTCTCGGTCTTGGCATAGCCATAGGCGTTCTCGCCCTTGATCAGCAGGGTCGCCGACTTGATCCCCGCGGCCTCGCCCGCCTGGTATTCGACCGTCTCGACCTTGAAGCCGCGCCTTTCGGCCCAGCGCGAATACATCCGCAGCAGCATCTCGGCCCAGTCCTGGCTTTCGGTCCCGCCGGCACCGGCGTGGATTTCGAGATAGGTGTCGTTGCCGTCCGCTTCGCCGGACAGCAGGGCCTGCACCTTGTCGGCGTCGGCCCGTTCGGCGAGCCGCGCGAGGCTCCTGAGCCCGTCCTGGACGACGTCCTCCTCGCCTTCGGCCTCGCCCATTTCGACGAATTCGACGGCATCGGCCATTTCGCTCGAGATTTCGCGGACCGTGCTCACCGCCGTCTCGAGCGTCTTCTGCTCGCGGCTGATCGCCTGGGCTTCCTTGGGATTGTCCCACAGCGAGGGATCCTGCACCCGCGCGTTCAGTTCGTCGAGCCGGCGCAGGGCGCGTTCCCAGTCGAGCGACTGGCGCACCAGCGCAAGCGCGGCTTCGATCCGGTCGATATGGGCCTGGGCTTCTGCCCGCATGGAGGTTCCTTCAGCGCTAGCGACGTCCCGCCCGGCCGGCGGGACGCCTCACCTAGCGCGCATCATCCAATTGTAAAGATCAGCGCGAAAGCGCCCTGACCGCGGCAAGCGTTTCCTTCACGTGGCCGCGATAGTCGCTGTCCGAGTGAACCGCCACGATCCGGCCGTCCGGCGCGATGACATAGGAGGTACGGCTGGCGAGCCCGGTGGTGCCGAGCTTCACGTCGTAATCCGCGATCACCTTCGCGCTCGCGACGCCGACAGGGAAGGCGTCGCGGCATTCCTCGCGGCTGAAGCGCTTGAGCGTGGCGATGTCATCGTTCGACATTCCGATGACGCTCGCCCCGGCCTCCCGGAATTCGCCCATGCTCTCGGCAAAGGCATTGGCTTCGAGCGTGCAGCCCTGGGTGAAGGCCTTGGGATAGAAATAGAGCACGACCGGCCCCTTCCCGAGCGCTTCGCGCAGGGAAAAGGCGAATTCCTTGCCCGCAAGCGCGGCCTGGGTCGAGAAGGCGGGTGCCGTCTTGCCCACGGGAAGATCGGCGAGCGCCGGGGCGGCGGGGAGGTTCACGGCCAGGGCGGCGGCAAGCAGGGCGAAAGAACGGGTCATCACTGTCATCTCCTGACGAAACGGATGGCGGGGCAGATACGCATGGCGGTGCTCAGTAGATGCCGCCCTGCTCCTCGACGAAATCGCTCGGCTGGCCGAAGGGGTTTTCCTGCCGGCGCGGCACCGCGCCAAGGCGCCCGGTGCGGATGAGGTCTAGAATCTCGTCCCGCCGCGCGGCGATCGCGTCCTGCCGGGTGTAACGCTCGGGTTCGGTGTCGGGCTTGAACGCTTCCCAGATGATGCCGGAAAGCGGATCGTCCGAGGGCCAGCCCTCGAACACGCGCTTGCCGGTGCGGCGGTCGACGCGGACCATCCGCACGCCCTCGGGCGCTACCGACGGGAGGTCCGACCAGCGCGGCCTGGTCCGCTCGATCAGGCTCTTCACGATCGGCGCTGCGATCGTTCCGCCATAGGCATAGCCGCCCATGTTGCGCGGGGTGTCGAAACCGACATAGGCGCCCGCGACCAATTGCTGCGTGCCGCCGACGAACCACACGTCCTTCGGCCCGCTGGTGGTCCCGGTCTTGCCGAACAGCGGCAGGCCGAGATCGCGCAGGTTCGTCGCCGTGCCGCGCTGGACCACCCCTTCGAGCATGTGCATCACCTGGAAGGCGGTGCGCGGGTCCATCGCCTGCTCGCCCTTCAGACCGAAACGCGGCATCGGCTGCCCGTCCCATTCGGCCATGTTGCAGCCCCGGCACGGCCGTTCGTCGGCGCGCCAGATGACCTTGCCGCGGCGGTCCTGCACGTAGTCGATCACGGTCGGCTGGTTGAGCCGCCCGTGATTGGCGAGCGCGGCGTAGGCGGCGACCATCCTTGCGACCGTCGTCTCGCCGGCGCCGAGCGCGGTCGAGGGATAGGGCTGCGCCTCGTCGGTGATGCCGACCTGCTCGATCGCCCGGACCACGTTGTCGAAGCCAACGGTCGAGCCGATCTGCACGGTCATGATGTTCTGCGACTGTTCGAGCCCGTAGCGCATCGGGAACTGCCCGGCACGCCCGCCGCGAATGCATTTCTCGCCGAGGTTCGCGCCCTGGTAGTAGCAGTAGCGGGTGTTGTCGATCCGGGTCGACGGCGTCATCCCGTTGTCGAGCCCGGCGGCATAGACGAAGGGCTTGATGGTCGAGCCCGGCTGGCGGTTCGCCTGGGTGGCGCGGTTGAAGTCCGACAGGCGGAAATCGAACCCGCCCTGCATCGCGAGCACGCGCCCGTATTGCGCGTCCTGCACGACGATCCCGCCCTGCGCTTCGGGCACGGTGGCGACCGCATAGCCGTTCCCCGCGGGCCTCGCGACGATCACGTCGCCGGTCTTCAGGGCATCGGGAAGGCCTGTCAGCGGCGCTTCGATCCCGTCGGAAAAGCCGATCCGGGCCGAGGCCCCGTCGCGGCTGGTGACGACGCCGAGGCGCCAGTCCCGGTAGCGAATGCCGAGCGGTGAACTCTGCAACTGGCGCGCCCACGTGCCTTCGGAAACGTCGATCGTTGCGATCGCCCCGCTCCAGCCGCGATTGCCGTGATAGCGCAGCAGCCCTTCGCGCAGCGCAGCGCGCGCGGCGTCCTGCATTTCGGGGTCGAGCGAAGTGCGCACCCACAGCCCGCCGGCATAGACGCTGTTGGGGCCATCCTCGGCGGTTTCGCCGAACCGCGCGATCAGCTGGCGCCGCACTTCCTCGAGGAAATAGCCCGCATCGACGCTGCGTTCGCGCCGCTGGGTGACGAGGCCGAGCGGCTCGGCCGCCGCCTCGGCGCGCTCGGCCTCGGTGATGAAGCCGTTCGCCTCCATCTGCCCGAGCACGAAATTGCGCCGCCCGATCGCCGCCTGTTCCTGACCTTTCCGGCCATAGCGTTCGGGCGCCTTGGGCAGGATCGCAAGGAAGGCCATTTCGTGCAGGTCGAGATCGGCCACGTCCTTGTCGAAATAGGCCCGCGCGGCGGCCTGCACCCCGAAGGAGCGCCGCCCGAGCGGGATCTCGTTCAGGTAGAGCTCGAGGATCTCCTGCTTGCTCATCGCGTCCTCGATCCGGCTCGCGAGGATCATTTCCTTCAGCTTGCGCGTGACCGAATATTCATCGCCCAGGAGAAGGTTCTTCGCGACCTGCTGGGTGATGGTCGAACCGCCCACCGCGCGCTCGCCCGAGCCCATCTTGGCGACGTAGTCGAAGGCGGCGTTGAGCGTGCCGGTGAAATCGACCCCGCCGTGGCTGTAGAAGGTCTT
This sequence comes from Erythrobacter sp. HL-111, assembly GCF_900105095.1. Taxonomy (NCBI): domain Bacteria; kingdom Pseudomonadati; phylum Pseudomonadota; class Alphaproteobacteria; order Sphingomonadales; family Erythrobacteraceae; genus Erythrobacter; species Erythrobacter sp. HL-111. The sequence continues at coordinate 844,358 of NZ_LT629743.1, forward strand.
GTCCTCGGCCGAGATGTAGGCCTGCTTCAGCCTTTCGGGAAAATCGGGATATTGCAGCTGCACCCGCCGCTCGCGGGCGTAGGAATGGACGATTTCCCCGTCGAACCCGCGCACGACGGTCGGCAGCGGGGTTTCGTATTCGAGCAGCCTATCGGCATTCGGCAGGTCGCTCGCCAGAGAGAGCCACGCCGCGACCCACAGCGCGGCGAGCAGCGCGAAGGCGGCGGCAGCGAGCTTGAACAGCCAGCTCTCGCGCCATTTCGCGGCAAACCACGCGGCGAGCCCGCCAAGGTCGCGGTTGAGGCGGTAGCGGACATAGTCGACAAAGGGCAGGGTCGCGGGGTCGGTCATGATCGGTCGGGCGATTAGCACGGTCTGCGAGCGACATTCCAGCCGCTTCGCGCTCGGTCAGCCCTGCCCCTTCGCCGCAGCGCGCTTTCGCCGCGCTTGACGATTGCCGGCACAGGCCGGTTCAGCGGGCGGCGCGGCGCGCGAAATAGACCCGGATCGCGCGCGCGAGCACCTCGGCATAGGCCTCGCGCCCTTCCTCGGTGGTGAGCCGCGCGCGGTCGTCGCGGTTGGTGACGAAGCCGCTTTCGAACAGCACGCCCGGCACGTCCGGCGCGCGCAGCACGGCGAGCGCGGCGGACCGGCGGGCCTGCGGGTGGAAGGCGATTCGCCCCTCGCCCTCGCGCGCGATGAGGGCGGCGAACTCGGTCGCGTCGTCCTGCGTGCGGCTCTGCGACAGCTCGACGAGGATCGCGCTCACCGTCTCGTTCTCGCCCCCGATCGCGACGCCGTTCAGCCTGTCGGCATCGTTCTCGCGTTCGGCAAAGCGCGCCGCCGCCTCGCTCGAGGCCTCGTTCGAGAGGGTGTAGATGCTCGCCCCGGCGACCTCCTCGCGCTCCCCCGCGCTGTCGGCATGGATCGACAGGAACAGGTCCGCGCCGAGCTGGCGGGCGATCTCGGGCCGGTCGGCGAGCGGCACGATGCGGTCGTCCTCGCGCGTCATGGCAACGCGGATGCCGCCCGCCTCGAGCAGTTCGGCGCGCAGGCTCCGGGCGATGGCGAGCACCACGTCCTTCTCGCGCACCCCGCCCCCGACCGAACCCGGATCGCGTCCCCCGTGCCCGGCGTCGATCACCACCAGCGGGCGCGCGGGATCGTCCGGCCCGGCGATCTCCGGCAGGTCGAGCGCGCGCGCCTCTTCGCCTATGGGCAGGCGCAGGACATAGTCGCGTCCCCAATGCGGCACCGGGATCGCGAGCCCCGTCAGGACCGCACCGCCGAGGAGGATCGCGGGGAGGCCGAGGACCAGCAGCAGCAGCGTGCGAAAGCTCATGACGCGCAACGCTTAGGATGTTGCGCGATGGAAGCGCAATAGAGTTGCGGGGGCTGACCCGTGGTGCTAGCACTTCCCAAGTGGACGTAACTGTTTTCAAGGGGCTCGCAGGACTATTCCTGCGAAGGCGTCCCGGAAAATCCCGACAGGTTGCTCCGCTCGATCGGCCCTGCGGCATCCTCCGCTCGGCCCGGATACAGGTTGATGCAGTGACGAGACGCTTCCCCCCGCAGACCAGCCCCGAGCGCATCCGTGCCGCTCGCGGCCACGCGGGGCGAGACGCGGGGACGACCCGCATTCCCGTCATGGCAGACACGAACAGCGCGCCGGCCTTCGCCGTCGAAACGGCCGCGAAATGCAATGGCGGCAGGGCCGGAAGGCTCGCCGCATCATCCCACAATCTGCGCCCGCCCTGCCGCTTATCGCGAAAGCGGGCGGGCGCCTGGAGACTACATAATGGCAACGCGCATGCTTATCGATGCGCGCCACTCGGAAGAGACCCGGGTGGCGGTGCTCAAAGGCAACCGGATTGAGGAATTCGATTTCGAATCTGCCGAACACAAGCAGATCAAGGGCAATATCTACCTAGCAAAGGTCACGCGGGTCGAACCCTCGCTCCAGGCCGCCTTCGTCGATTTCGGCGGCAATCGCCACGGCTTCCTCGCCTTCAGCGAAATCCATCCCGACTATTACCAGATCCCCTACGAGGACCGGCAGAGATTGCTCGCCGAAGAGGCCGAGGCGGCCGAGGAAGAGCAGCGCCTGCGCGACGAGGAGGAGAGCGAAGGCATCGCCCCCGGCGACGAATACGATGCCGAGGACGAGAGCGGAGAAAGCCTCGCCGAGGATTTCGCCGAGGACGGGGTCGAGGAGATCGACGACGACGACAATGGCCGCGTCTCGACGATCGAGGACGGCGCGCTGGACGACGATTCCGACGACGATTCCGACGACAGCAACGGCGAAGACGATTCCGACGACGAGAACGGCGACAACGGCGGCAGCCGCCGCGGCCGCGCGCGCCGGGGTCGCCGCCAGCCGAAGGGCCGCGGCAATGCCGGCAGCAGGGGCGGCAGCGGTCGCAGCCGCGCCAAGGAAGTGGACGAGGTCCGCGCCAAGCGCATGGCGCTGCGCCGCCGCTACAAGATCCAGGACGTCATCCAGCGCCGCCAGGTCCTGCTCGTCCAGGTCGTCAAGGAAGAGCGCGGCAACAAGGGCGCGGCGCTGACCACCTATCTCAGCCTCGCCGGGCGCTACACCGTGCTGATGCCGAACAGCTCGCATGGCGGCGGGATCAGCCGAAAGATCAATTCCACCAGCGACCGCAAGCGGCTCAAGCAGATCGTCTCCGACCTCAAGCTGCCCAGGACCATGGGCCTGATCGTCCGCACCGCCGGGCTCAGCCGCACGAGGACCGAGATCAAGCGCGATTTCGACTACCTCGCGCGGCTGTGGGACGAGATCCGCGAAAAGACCCTGGCCTCGACCGCGCCGAGCCTGATCCACTCCGACAGCGACCTCGTCAAACGCGCGATCCGCGACATATACAACCGCGAGATCGAGGAAGTCATCGTCGAGGGCGAGGAAGGCTACAAGGCGGCGAAGGGCTTCATGAAGCTGCTGATGCCGAGCCATGCGCGGCGGGTGAAGGCCTATTCCGACCCTGTGCCCCTGTTCCAGCGCTATGGCGCGGAGGACCAGCTGCGCGCGATGTACGATCCGATGGTGCAGCTCAAATCGGGCGGCTACCTCATCATCAACCCGACCGAGGCGCTGGTTTCGATCGACATCAACTCCGGCCGTTCGACCAAGGAGCACGGGATCGAGCAGACCGCGCTGCACACCAACCTCGAGGCGGCGAAGGAGATCGCCCGCCAGCTGCGCCTGCGCGACATGGCCGGCCTCGTCGTGATCGACTTCATCGACATGGAGCACAATTCGAACGTGCGAAAGGTCGAGAAGGCGATGAAGGAGGCGCTCAAGAACGACCGGGCGCGCATCCAGGTCGGGCGCATCTCGGGCTTCGGCCTGATGGAGATGAGCCGCCAGCGCCTGCGTACCGGCGTGCTCGAGGCGACGACGCGCGAATGCCCGCATTGCGACGGGACGGGCCTTGTCCGCACCGCCTCGTCGGCGGGGCTTTCGGCGCTGCGCCTGATCGAGGACGAGGCGGCCAAGGGCAAGGGCACGATCATCCGCCTCGCCGCGAGCACCGAGGCCGCGATCTACCTCCTCAACGAAAAGCGTGACGACCTCGTCGAAATCGAGCAGCGCTATGGCGTGCGGGTCGAAGTCATCCCCGAGGGCGAGAACGAGGGTGCCAAGATGCACGTCTCGAGCGCGGGTCCCAAGCCCGCCTCTGCCCCGAGGTTCGATCCCATCGTCGACGACGAGGAGGACGAGGACCTGCCCGAGGAGGACACCGACGAGGAGGAGGACAACGCCTCCGAAGAGAGTTCGGCCGAGGATGACGGTACCCCCCGCAAGAAGAAGCGCCGCCGGCGGCGCGGCGGCCGCGGCCGCAAGAAGCGCCAGGACGGCGACGAGAACGGCGAGAACGGTTCGGAGGAATCCTCCGACGGGGGCGAGGAAACCGGCTCGGGCGGGGATGACGAGACCGCCGAGAACGGCGACGAGAAGCCCAAGAAGCGCAGCCGTCGCGGCGGTCGCGGACGTTCGCGCCGTCAGGACGACGACTCCTTCGAAAGCGCGGACGAAGCGCTCGAACAGGGCGCGGAGCAGCTCGAGGAGGTCGCCGAGCAGGTCAGGGAGGACATGACCGTCGTCTCCGGCCCCGACGACGCGCCCGAAACCGCCGGCGAAATGGCGCAGGAAGCCGCTGCGGCCGAAGAAAAGCCCAGGCGCAAGCGCGCACCGCGCCGCAAGAAGGGGGAAGAGGCTGCGGCTGAAGCTGCGGCCGAAGCTCCTGCCGAAACGGGCGCCGATAGCGCAGCGTCGACCGAGGAAGCCGCCGCGTCCGAGAAGCCGAAGCGCAAGCGCGCACCGCGCAAGAAGAAGGACGAGGCCGAAGCCAAGGTCGAAGCCGTCCCGACCGGCAGCGAAGCCGCAGCCGAAGCCGAGCCCGAGCCCGAGCCCGAGCCCCAGTCCGAGCCGAAGCCGAAGACGCCCCGGCGCCGCAAGGCCCCGGCCAAGCAGGCCGAGGACGCGGGCGCAGGCGAGAGCCTGAGCGCCGATGCGGGCGAACCCGCCTCACCGGCCGAACGGGAAAGCGAACCGGCCGAGGCCGAGGAAGCCGAAACCCGGCCCGCGAGCTCGGATGCCGGCCAGCCCGACGCGAAGCCCGCCCCGGCGAAGCGCGGCTGGTGGCAGCGCACCTTCGGGGAATGATCCGGCGGCGGCCGGGCCGTCCGGGCGGAACGATCAGGTGACGGGCCGGGCGGCCGGGCTCACGCTCAGCCGCCCGGCTTGATCGCCGCGCCCCATTCCATCCACCCTGCGAATTTCGGCGCCTGCGGGGTGTAGCCCTGCCCGATCGGAGCGACGTGGAAGCCCGCCCCGCGAAAGGCGCTGCCGATCGGACGGGTCAGGTGGCAACCGCCCGCGAGGCGTTTCCACACGGGCTCGATCCGGTCCTGCCACTTCGCCACCCCGGCATCGGGCGCGCGGCCGTGTTCGAGGAACAGCGCCTGCCCGCCCGGCCGCAGCACCCGCGCGAGTTCGGCGAGCACGCGCGGCGGGTCGTCGACCGAACACATCGTGAAGGTGCAAACGACCGTGTCGAACGCGCTGTCCGCAAAGGGGATCGCCTCGCCCCGCCCCTGCCTGATGTCGGCCGCCCACCCCTTCGCCTGCGCCGCCCGGCGCGCGCAGTCCAGCAGCCTTTCGTGCGGGTCGATCCCCGCATAGCTCGTGATCGCGCCCCTATCGTAGAATTCGTGGTTGATCCCCCCGCCGCAACCCAGTTCGAACACGTCGCCCCTCGCCTGCGGGACGACCTCGGCGCGGCGCTTCATCACCTGCCCCTGGCTGCACGCGCAGGTGACGAGCCGCGGCATGATGTGCGCATCGTACCATTCGCCAAGGCCCATCGCTCGTCCTTTCCGCACCGCCCGTGAGTCGGTTTTCCCCTGAAACCGGTTCCTTGCCAAGCGCTTTCGAAACGGGCTTCGACCCCCACGATTTGTCTGGCCGAGCGCGCGGCGAAACTGTAATCAGCGCCGCCTTGCCATCCACCACGGACACCCGAATGACCGATACGATCGAACCCCTGCGAATCTCGCCCCGGGACAAGGAGCGCGTCCGCCTGCTCTTCATGGCGAAACACGCCCGGTGGGGCGGCGGGATGCATCCGGAGGACGGCAATCACGCGATCTACCACCACGAGGTGCGCCAGACGCTCGAAGGGCTCGGCCTCAACCTGCAACTGGGGGACAGTTACGACATCCTCTTCACCCGCCCGCCGGTCGATTTCGTGTTCCCGCTGCTCAACCGCGGCGGCTTCGTGAACTCGGAGATGCTGGTCCCGCTGCTCTGCAACATGCAGCGCATCCCCTATCTCGGCGCGATGCCCTTCCTGCGCGGGCTGGGGGACGACAAGTCGGTCTCCAAGCTCGTCGCGCGCCACGCGGGCGTGCCGACGGCCGACTGGTTCTGCTATCGCCGCGGCGCGCCGGTCGAGGAGGCGAACCTGCCCGCCAGCCCCAAGGGCCGCTGGGTGATCAAGCCCAATGCCTCCTCGGCGAGCTGGGGGATTTCGGATGCCTTCGACTTCTCCGGCATCGCCAACGCCATCGCCGACATCCACGGACAGGGCCATGACGCGATCGTCGAGCCCTATCTCGACGGCTACGACATCCAGTGCGCCTTCATCACCCTGCACGACCGGCCGACCGCGCTGCCGATGCTCTGGTACGAGCGCGAGGACACGCAGCGGCTGTGGACCTATTACGAGAAGCGCGACCTCGTCCAGAACACCGAAAAGGCCGCGCTCAAGACCTTCGAGCATCCCGATTTCGCGCAACGGATCGGCGAGATGGCCCGCGCGGTGGCGCGCGAATTCGTGCCCTTCGACTATGGCCGGATCGAATTCCGGCTCGACCTCGAAAAGGGCGAGATCAACTTCATCGAGATCAATCTGAACTGCAACCTGTGGTCGGAGAAGGTGATGGCCAAGGCCGCCGCGCGGGCGGGCTTCAGCCATGCCGACCTTCTCGAGACACTGCTCGCGGAAAGCTGGCGGCGCAACGGGCTGATCGCGGGCTAGGAATGGACCGGCCCGCCGCCCTCGCCCGGCCGCTCCGCCCGTTTGCCATCCCGGCACGGGCGAAGGACGCTCTCACCATCCTGTTCGTGGCCAAGAACGCGCTGTGGGAGGGCGGCATCCACCCCGAGGACGGGAACCACGCGCTCTACCACCGCGAGATGCGCGAGGTGCTGCAATCGCTCGGGCTGAACCTGAAGATCGCGCAGACCCACGAGATCCTGTTCGACCCGCCCGAGGGCGTCGATTTCGTCTTCCCGCTGCTCAACCGGGCAGGATTCTTCAATTCGGAGATGCTGCTCCCGCTGCTGTGCGAGCGCGCGGGGCTGCCCTATCTCGGCGCGAGCCCGATCCTGCGCGGGATCGCGGACGACAAGCATTTCGCCAAGCGCGCCGCCGCGATCGCGGGCGTGCCCACCGCGCCCTGGGCGGTCTATCGCAAGGGCGCGCCGGTCACCCGCGACAGGCTGCCGGAGGCGCCGCGTTACGTGGTCAAGCCGAACAACTCCTCGGCCAGCTGGGGCGTCGGCGACGCGCACGACTGGGCCGGCGTCGAGGAGGCCGTGCGCCGCATCCACACCGACCCTTCGAACGGCGGGCAGGACGCGATCGTCGAACGTTTCCTCGAAGGCTCGGACGTCGAGGTCCCGGTCATCACCATGCAGGGCGAGCCGCAGATCCTGCCGATGCTGATCTTCCGCCAGTCCGATCCCTCGCACCTGCGGACCTATTACGAGAAGCGCGACCTCGTCGACCGCAGCGGGGCCTATTCGCTCGACCCGTTCACCGACCCCGACCTGACCGAGCGCATCGCCGCGATGACGAGGCTGGTGTGGGAGGAATACCGCCCCTTCGACTACGGCCGTTTCGAATTCCGCGTCAACGAGGCGACGGGAGAGGTCAATTTCCTCGAACTGAACCTCAACTGCAACCTGTGGTCGCAGAAGGTCTTCGGCCGGGCGGCGGCCCTGGCGGGCTGGTCGCAGGGCGAGCTGATCGAGACGATACTCGCCGAAGCGCTGGCGCGCCGCGGGCTGATCGAGCTCGACTGACGCGGCCGGCCGGTCGTTTCAGGCCGGGACCACCTTTCCGGCGTAATCGAACACCTTGCCGCTGTCCTGCGGCCCCAGCCGCGCGAGCACGCCGAGCAGCTCGCCCGCCGCATCGCCCGGCTCGGTCAGTTGGCCCTCGGGCAGGTTCTTCTGGAACGGCTCCGACAGCGCCGTGTCGACCGTGCCGGGGTGCAGGCCGACCACCACGCCCGCCTCGTGCGTGCGGCCCAGCTCGATCGCATAGTTCCTGAGCAGCATGTTGAGCGCCGCCTTCGACGCGCGGTAGGAGTGCCATCCCCCGATCCCGTTGTCCGAAATCGAGCCGACCCGTGCGCTCAGCGCGGCGAACACGAACCGCTCCTTGCGCGGCATCAGGCGCAGCATGTGCTTGGCGACAAGCGCGGGTCCGATCGTGTTCAACGCGAAGACCTCGGCCATGCCCGCCGCCTCGACATGGCGATAGCTGCGCTCCGGCCCGGTGCCGTCGGCAAGGGTCAGCACCCCGCTCGCGACGATGACCCATTCGGGCGGCTCGTCCTTCATCGCCATGGCCGCGGCGGCGATGCTGTCCTCGTCGGTGAGGTCGAAGGCGAAGGGGCGAAACGGCCCGCCCGCAGGCTCCTGTCCGCGGCGCGAACCGGCATGAATGACCTCGCAGCCCTTCGCGGCCAGCCCTTCGCACAAGGACCGGCCGATCCCGCCCGAACTGCCGAAAACCGCCGCCATTCGGGGGAAGCCGTGCCCGGCGCCCCCTTCGTCCCGATCCTGATCCATGTTGGAGACAAGGCCGCAGCGCGCGCGAAGTTCCCCGCCACCGCAAAGCGTGCCGGGCGCTCAACCAATGTGCCAAAGCGCGCAACACCTCGCCGGTTGCCTCCTTGGGACAAGACGCTAGATAGGTGGCGCAAACGAACCGGGATCACGAAGAATATGGCCACATTCACCCTTCCGAAGAACTCCAAGATCCGCAAGACCGGCCAGGTCCACAAGGCCGAAGGCGCGAAGCGGGTGAAGTCCTTCAAGGTCTATCGCTACGATCCCGACAGCGGCGAAAACCCGCGCTACGACAGGTTCGAGATCGACCTCGACGAATGCGGCCCGATGGTGCTCGACGCCCTGTTCAAGATCAAGAACGAGATCGACCCGACGCTCACCTTCCGCCGGTCCTGCCGCGAAGGCATCTGCGGGTCGTGCTCGATGAACATCAACGGCAAGAACGGCCTCGCCTGCACCACCGCAATCGAGGACCTGAAGGGCGAGATCCGCATCACGCCGCTGCCGCACATGGACGTGATCAAGGATCTCGTGCCCGATTTCACGCATTTCTACGCGCAGTACGCCTCGATCAAGCCGTGGCTGCAGACCGTCAGCCCGACGCCTTCGGGCAAGGAACGGCTGCAAAGCCCCGAACAGCGCGAAAAGCTGGACGGGCTTTACGAGTGCATCCTGTGCGCGTGCTGTTCGACCGCCTGCCCGTCCTATTGGTGGAATTCCGACAAGTTCCTCGGCCCCGCGATCCTCTTGCAGGCCTATCGCTGGCTCGCCGACAGCCGCGACGAGATGACCGGCGAACGGCTCGATGCGCTCGAGGACCCGTTCCGGCTCTATCGCTGCCACACGATCATGAACTGCGCGAATGTCTGCCCCAAGGGCCTCTCGCCCGCCAAGGCGATCGCCGAAACCAAGAAGATGATGGCCGAGCGCGAGCTCTGATCCTGCGCATGACCCACGCAATGGCGGGAGGGGAAAGACCGTGAACGACGGCGGCCCTCCGTTCGATTATCGCGCGATCCCCCCGGAAGAAGCGGGCGGCGAGGACGGCTGGTACAGCTGGAACCTCGTCGATCGCACGCGCTACAACACCGCCGTGCTGGGCGAGATGCACGTGCGCCGCGAAGGCGACCAGTGCCGCCTGCGGATGTTCCCCGAACAACGCCACACCAACCTTGACGACAAGATCCATGGCGCGACGACGCTCGGCCTGATCGACATCGCCCTGTTCGCGACCATGCACGTGGTCGGACAGGGCGATGCGGGGCCGTCGGTCACGGTGGAGCTTTCGACGCAGTTCGTCGGCGCGGGCGATCCGTCGCGCCCGCTCGACGCGGTGAGCGAGATCGTCCGCGAAACCGGACGGATGCTGTTCCTGCGCGGGCAGGCGATTCAGGGCAAGGACGTGGTGGCGAGCTATTCGGGCATCGTGCGGAAGATGAAACCGCGCTGATGGCGGGCATGCTCGCGCGCTACGAGGAGCTGATCGCGAGCGGCGAACTGCGCGCCGATCCCGACCAGCGCGCGGCCGCGGAACGGCTCGACCGGCTCCAGCGCGAGCTCGAGGCGGCGCAGCCAGCGGGCGGGTTCCTGGGCAGGCTGTTCGGCAAGGAGCCGGCCCGGCCCGGGGGCGTCTACATGTGGGGCGGCGTCGGGCGCGGCAAGTCGATGCTGATGGACCTTTTTCACCAGACTCTGGGGATCGCGGAGAAACGCCGGGTCCATTTCCATGCCTTCATGCAGGAAGTCCACGAGACCATGCGCGAGGTCCGCCAGACCCGCGAAGGCGATCCGATCCCGCGCGTCGCCGAACGGCTTGCCGAGGGCGTGCGCTGCCTCGCCTTCGACGAGATGGTGGTGAACAATTCGGCCGACGCGATGATCATGAGCCGCCTGTTCACCCGCCTGATCCGCGAGGAAGGCGTCACGATCGTCACCACCTCGAACCGCCCGCCGCGCGATCTCTACAAGGATGGGCTCAACCGCGAGCATTTCCTGCCCTTCATCGAACTGATCGAGGCGGAACTCGACATCCTGCCCCTGAACGGGCCGACCGACTACCGGCTCGACCGGATCGGCGGGCTCGCGACCTGGCACACGCCGCGGGGGGACGAGGCGACGGCTAAGGTGCGCGAGGCCTTCTTCCGCCTGACCGACTTCGCGCCCGAGGACGCCGCGCACGTGCCGTCCGAGGATCTGCCGGTGGGCGCGAAGCGGACGGTCCACGTGCCCAAGAGCCTCAAGGGCGTTGGCGTGTTCAGCTTCAAGCGGCTGTGCGGCGAGGCGCGAGGCGCGCGCGACTACCTCGCCATCGCGCGGGCGTTCCACACCGTCATCCTTGTCGGCATCCCCCGCATGGGCCCGGAAAACCGCAACGAGGCGGCGCGCTTCGTCACGCTGATCGACGCGCTCTACGAGAACCGGGTGAAACTATTCGCCACCGCCGCCGCGGCCCCGGAAGAGCTCTACCGGTCAGGCGACGGCGCGTTCGAGTTCGAGCGGACGGTGAGCCGACTGAACGAGATGCAGAGCGAAGAATACATGGCGCTCGGCCATGGGGAGGACTGAACCGCAGGAACCGGGGCTCAGGCCGCCGCGATCCGCTCGGCAAGGCGGGCCTGTGCCGCGACGAGACGGTTCATCACCTTGAGGTCGGTCTCGGTCAGCTGCAGCGCAGTGTCGGCCCAGATCTCGGTGATGCGGTTGAGTTCGGCCACGTCGAGCTGCCAGACCTGCTTGGTCGCGCGGCGCGCACCGACGAGCCCGGCATGGCGGCGGTCCGATTTCTTCACGAAATCGCGCACCGCGTTCACCCCGTCGCCCGGTTCGGCGAGCGCGTGGACGATGCCGAGGTCGTACATTTCCTCGGCGGTGTAGGTCCGGTTCGAAACGATGATCCGATCGGCCATCGCGCTCCCCAGCTTGCGCGCGAGCAGGGCGTGCGCGCCCATGCCGGGATAGAGGCCGAACATGATTTCCGGCAGCCCGAAGGTCGCCTGCCTTTCGGCGATGATGTAGTCGAAGGACAGGAGCGCCTCGAACCCGCCGCCCAGCGCCGCGCCCTGGACGAGGCCGATCGTCAGCATCGGGATGTCGAGCGTCGCCATGTTGCGATCGAGGATCGCGCAGCAGCGATGCCCGTAGCGCACCAGCGCTTCCCGGTCGCGTTCGCGGATCAGCCGCTGGAAAAGGTCGAGATCGCCGCCGAAGCAGAACACGCCCTGCGCCCGGCTGCCGAGCACGAGGTAGCGCAGCGGCACCTTGCCCGGACCGAAGCCCGCGCCGATCAGGTCCTGCCACGCTTCGAAATCGTGCAACAGGGCCGGGGTGAAGGTCGGCCGCCCCGGCGGATTCATGAAGGTCCACAGCGTCGCCGCGTTCTCGTCATAGAGAACGTCGAGCTCGGCCAGGTCGAAAAGCTCCCCGGGGATCGCGGCGTGAAGCGCGCTTTCCGCGTAAAGCTCCGCCTCGTCGCTGGCCAAAGGGAGAGCACTCGTCGCACTGCTGTCCATAAAACCGTCTCCGATACGCCCCATGTTTCCCGGCGAGCGGATCGCCGGATCGGTATTCGGCCCTTTGGCTCTGTTTTTCGGAACCTACGCGAGGGCGGACTCGCTTGGCAATCAAATATTTACCAAGCCAGCAATGTTGCGACGAGGAGCGGTGCGATCCTTCCCCGGAAGACTCATTGCATTACGCCGGACGGCAAGCGCGCGTCAGGCGGAAATGGCGAGTCGTGTCAGGGACTTCTCCAGCATCAGCAATTGCCACAGCACCCGCGCATTGTCGCTGCGCCCGGAAATGTGCGCCTCGGCCAGCCGGGCGAGCGCGCCCGCATCGAAAAACTCGGTTTGCGCGATCACCGGGCTCGCCGCGATGCCCCGCGCCTCGGCGGCTAGCGGGCCGCGCAGCCATTCGGCGATGGGCGTGACGAAACCCTGCTTGGGCCGGTAGAGGATGTCGGGCGGGAGATAGCGTTCCATGCAACGCTTCAGCAGGTACTTGCCCGTGGTGCCGCGCACCCGCATCGGTTCGGGCAGGCGCGCGGCGAATTCGACGAGGCGATGGTCGAGCAGCGGCTCGCGCGCCTCGAGGCTGACGGCCATGCTGGTGCGGTCGACCTTGGTCAGGATGTCGCCGGGCAGCCAGAAGGCGAGGTCGGCATATTGCGCCCGGTCGAGCCCGCTGCGCGCCGGGGCCGCGCGCATCAGGGCGACGAGCTCGTCCTCGGCCCGGAAGCCTCCCAGAGATCGCGCGAATTCGTCGGTGTAGAGCGCCGCGCGCTGTTCGGGCGTCGTCACCGACAGGCCGCGCGCATAGCCTTCCTCACCGCCCGCCGCGAGCGCCAGCAGCGTCGCCTTCGCCCGCAGCGGGCGCGGCGCCCAGTCGGCCTTGGGCCAGGCCCGTCCAAGCGCGCCGAAGACGGGCGTGCGCAGGGCTGCGGGAAGGACCGCCCGCACCCGTTCCTCGCCCGCATGGAAGACCTGCCGCCGATAGCCCGCGAAAGCCTCGTCCGCACCGTCGCCCGACAGCGCCACCGTCACCTGCTCGCGCGCCAATTGGCACACGCGCCATGTCGGCAGGGCCGAGGCGTCGGCGAAGGGTTCGTCGAACATGGCGGCGAGCCGGTCCAGCGCGGCGAAGTCGTCATGCCCGACGCGCCGCGCGGTGTGAACGGTCCCGAACCGCCGGGCGACCGCCTCGGCATGGCCGGTTTCGTCGAGGCTTTCGACATCGAAGCCGATCGAGCAGGTCCGTACCGGTTCGGCGCTCGCCTCGCTCATCAGCGCGACCACGCTCGATGAATCGACCCCGCCCGACAGGAAGGCGCCCAACGGCACGTCGGCCACCATGCGCGATTGCACCGCGCCCTGCATCAGGTGGCGCAGTTCGGCCGAAAGGTCCGCCTCGCTGCCCTGCATCCGCGCGGTGAAATCGATGTCCCACCACCGCCGCGGCTCGGGCAGCGGCCTGCCCTGCTCCGCCCACAGGAAATGCCCGGCGGGCAGTTTTCGCGTGTCGGCGAGGATGGCGTGGCTGTCGGGGACGTAGCCCCAGGCGAGATAGGCGTCGAGCGCCTCGGGACTCACCCTGCGGCGCAGCAGGGGATGCGCCATCAGCCCCTTCAGCTCCGAGGCGAAGGCGAGAGCACCGTCCGAAAGCGGCGCGAGGAACAGCGGCTTCACCCCGAACCTGTCCCGCGCAAGAAAGAGCGCGCGCCTGTCGAGGTCGTAGAGCGCGAAGGCGAACATCCCGTCGAGCCGTTCGAGGCAGTCCACTCCCCAGCGCCGGTAGGCGGCGAGGATCACCTCGGTATCGCCGGTCGTGCGGAACCGCGCGCCCTCACCTTCCAGTTCGCGGCGCAGGTCGCGGAAATTGTAGATCTCGCCGTTGAAGACGATGACGCAGCGCCCGTCCGCCGAATGCATCGGCTGGGGCGAGCCTGCCAGGTCGATCACCGAAAGCCGGCGATGGCCGAGGCCCACCCCCGGCCCGGTCCACACGCCTGCCCCGTCGGGGCCGCGATGGGCAAGCGCGTCGCACATCCGCTCGACCCGGACGGGATCGACCGGTCTGGGCGTTTCGGCATGGAAGAGACCGGCGATGCCGCACATGGACCTGATCCGCTAGCCGGCCGGCCCGAAGCCGGCAATCGCGCCGAACAGCGCGGCGACGAACGCGAAGGCGAGCAGCGCGGGAAATGCGGCGCGCGCCTCTTTCCCTTCGCTGCGGGCGAGGAAGCCCGAGGCGCCCAGCGCAGCCGGGCTCCAGCCGTGATCTTCCGGCTCGCGCTCGAAAAAGGGCCAGGCCGCGCCAAGCAGCACCGCCACGACGAGCGCGAAGAACACCCAGCCATAGACGATGTGGTCGAACCCTTCGGCGAACTCGACCCCGTAGGTGTGGGCGACCATGATCGTTCCCCACGCGCGCACCCCGTTGGCAAGGATCGGCACGATGATCGCGGCCAGCATGAACGCGGCGCGGCGGCTCCAGCGCTCGAACCGGGTGAAGCTGACGAGGACGCCGAGGGCGACCATGGCGGCGAGGAACTTCACCCCCGAACAGGCTTCGGCGACGATGAACAGCGCGACCGGAGTCTGGATGTAGATGCTTTCCACCTCGGCCGGGATGCCGCTCCACCGGGTCAGCGCGACGGCGATATCGGCGGTGACAAGCTGGAGCGCGGGGATGATCTCGTCGCCGAAGGGCACGAGGAACACCGCGAAACCCAGCGGCAGGGCGAGCAGCGCCGCGACCCTGAGGCCAAGAAGCGCGATCACCGCCCCCTGCACCGCGCCCACCGCCCCGGCATGGGCGAGCAGGTTGATGCCGGTGATCCGGCCCGCCCCCCACAGCGCCAGCGCCGCCGCGACAAGGGAGAGGCCGGGCAGCCAGGCGCGCGGTTCGGCTTGGGCAAGCGCGTCGAGCCGCAGCCGCACGAGCCAGACGATGATGACCGGCACGAGCAGCACGTGGTTGTAGGTGTCGATGTTCCACCACTGGTGCGCCATCTCGCCCCATTCGCGCGCGGCCGCGAACATCAGCGCGGCGACGGCCAGCGCAAGCCGGGCGAGCGCCCCGCGCCATGCCTCGGGCAGCGCGCGCCATGCGCCCTGACCCATGGCCGCGCGGACGGGACGCGCCTCAGGCGGCATGGCGCACACCCTCCGGCCCGGCACTTACCAGCGTTTCGAGCGGCGCGAGCAGCGCGTCCCAGCCATGGCGTTCGAGCACGAAGCGACGCGCCGCCGCGCCCATCGCCGCGGCCCGCGCCGGGTCGGCCAAGAGGCGGGCGGCGGCCTGCGCCATGGTCCCGGGGTCGAGCTCGCTGACGAGGAAATCCGTCCCGTCGGCGGCTGCGATCCCGGTCGCTGCGGCGGGCGAGAGCAGGACGGGGCGCGCCATGGCCATCGCCTCCAGCACCTTGTTCTGCACCCCGCGCGCGATGTCGAGCGGGGCGAGCACCACGTCGGCGGCGGCGAGAAAGGGCCGCGTGTCAGGCACCTCGCCCCAGACCGTCACGCCCTCGCGCTCGTCCAGCGCCGCAACCGCGCGGGAGGGATTGCGTCCGACGACATGGAATTCGGCCCGCGCAAAATGCGCGCGCAGGCGGGGAAGCAGTTCGCGCGAAGCCCATTTCGCCGCAGTCTCGTTGGGCCGGTAATCCATCTGCCCGGTGAAGACGAAGTGCGGACCCGGCCGGGCGGCCAGCGCCGGGTGCGGCGCGCTCGTGCAGGGATCGAACCGCGCGGCGTCGATCCCGTTGCCGATGACGTGCAGCCGCGCCGCAGCGGCCGCCGGCAGGCGCGGGCGCAGCAGGTCCGCTTCGGGTTCGCTGATGAGGATCGTCGCATCGGCGCGGGCGGCGAGCCGCTCCTCCTCGCGCGCGAGCAGGCGCGCCTCGCGCCGGTTGAGCCAGGCGCGCTGGCCGGCCTCGGCATATCCGGCGAACTTGGCGCTGTCGACGTCGCACAGGTCGATCACCACCCGCCCGGCGAAGTCTTCCGGCACGTATTGTCCCATCTGGCCCGAAAAGACGACGATGGTGTCGACCTCGTGTTCGGCAAGGGTGCGCCGCACCCAGCGTTCGAGCGCGGCGGAATGGAAGGCGGCGAGGCTGACGGGCTTGCCCGCGATCACCGCCTCGATCCCCGCGAGCGCGAGCGGCTTGGCCCGGCGCGGGGCGAAATGGCTCGCGGCGATCCGGGCAAGCTCGGCTTCCCCGGCGCGGTCCTGCGCGCTCTCGACCAGCGCGCCGACCCGGACCGGGGCGAGGCGGGCGAGCCTGGCCAGCAGGTGGTGCGAGCGGATCTTGTCCCCCCGGTCGGGCGGGAACGGCACGCGGTGTGCGAGGAACAGGATGTCGCCCATACGGCTGCGGCCCTCCCCCGGCGCGGCTAGGCGAGGCCGCGGGCGATGGGCGGGCCGACGAGATTGGCGATGCCCAGCGGCAGCTTGCGCCACAGCGCGATCTTGCGGGCATAGGCTTCGCTCGTCGGGTCGACATCGCGCGCGGTCCGGCCCGGGGCGTCCCACGCGGCATAGGTCAGCGGTTCGGGTTCGAAACCCCAGTTCTTCTTGAACTTCCACGGTCCGCTGCCGGTCTTGGAACGGCCGAAATCGAAGCGTTCCATGCCGCGCCGGCGGGCCTGGAGCATGAGCTCGTAATACATCAGCTCGTTCGCGCGCAGCCCGCGGGCGGCAGTGGTCCCCCCGCCCCAGAACGGCATGACCGCGCCGCCATGGTAGAAGGAAAGCACGCTGGCGACGGGCACTCCTTCCGCGAACACGGTGAGGATGTCGCTCTCGCGCGGGAAGGCGGCGAGCATGGCGGCGAAGAGCTTTTTCGGGAAGACCGGCGTGCCGAGATTGCGGACGCTGGCCGAATAGGCCGCGTAATGCGCCGCGAGATCGGCCCGCTCCCGCCCGACGCGCACCGGCAGTTCCCTGGCGAGGCCCTTGCGGACCTCGGCGCGGGCCTTGCGCGGGATCGCAAGGAGTTCGGCCTCGTCGTCCTTTTCAAGCGCCCGCTCGAACCCGCAATGCCTGTCGTCCCAGTGCCGCCAGCCCGGCCGCGCCGGAACCGGCCCGCCGCGCAGTTCGACACCGGAAAAGCCGCGCGCGGCGGCATGGCGCTCGGCCGCTTCGGCGATCGCCGCGATCGCCGCATCGTCGCCGCCGCAGATGCCGCCGCCGACGCCGAAACCGCTCGAGACGAGCGCCTTGCCGAAGACGAGCGAGCGCACCTCGGTCAGCGGGAGCCAGCCCGTGATCGCCCCCATCCGTTCCGCGACGAAGCCGGCGGCGCGCTGCCCCGTTCCCGCTTCGACGCCGAGCAGCCATTGCGGGCGGTGGAACAGGCTGGCGCGGGTTTCGGCCACGAAGCCTTCGATCCGCCGCGCCTCGCGCGGGTCGTGGAGGTCGGCAAGACGGACGGACGGGGAAAGGCGGACCGGTGCGTTCATGCCGCGACCTTTTGCGCCGCCGCCGGTGCGAGCCGGGCGACCGGCCAATCCGCCGCCCGCTCCGCCTCGCGCGGGGCGATGGCATCGACCCGGTCCCAGGCGAAATCGCCGAGCAGGGCCGCGAGCTTGCCCGTCATCCGCGCGAGCCCGGTGTAATGCCGCAGCCGCGAACGCAGCGGCGCCCCGGCGACGCGCGGCTGGCCCGCGTCGATCTCCCACGGATGGAAATAGAACATCGCCGGGCGGCCCTCGCGGGCATTGACCTGGCGGATCGCCCAGCGCGAAAATCCGTAGGGCAGCACGCGGAAGAACCCGCCCCCGCCCGCCGCGACCCGCCGCCGACCGACCAGGGCGGTCGTCACCGGCAGTTCGACGAGGTCCGCCCCCGCGACCGGGCGAAAGGCGAAACGCGGGGCCTCGGGCCAGCCATAGTGATCATGGACGACCGGGGCGACGCTGGAGGAATAGGCATAGCCCGCCGTCGCCAGCTCCTCGAAGGCCCAAGGCGTGCGCGCGTCGATCGAGAAGCTCGGCGCGCGGTAGCCCGCGACCCGCGCGCCGGACGCGTCCTCGAGGATGCGGCGCGCGCGCGCGATGTCCGCGGCGAAGGCGGCGCGCGACAAGGTGAAGACGCGCGCGTGGTCGTAGCCGTGGCTGGCGATCTCGTGCCCGGCCTCCGCGATGCGCCGGATCAGCGCAGGCCGGCGCTCCGCCACCCAGCCCAGCGTGAAGAAGGTCGCGCGGACGCGATGCCGGGCGAAGAGGTCGAGCAGCGCGTCGACATTGCCCTCGACCCGGCTGGCGAGCGAGTCCCAGTCCGCCCGGTCGATCACGGTCTCGAACGCGCCGACCTGGAACCAGTCCTCGACATCGACCGACAGGCCGTTCACCACCGGCGCAGGATCGGGCGCATCCGCCATGGTCAGGCCGCCTCCCGCGCGCCGTCGCCCTCGAGCCATTCGATCAGCATGGTCAGCACGTGGCGCAGCGACTGTTCCTGCTCCTCGAGCCGCGCTTCGATCCGGCGGATCGCCTCGGCGAGGTCCGGGTCTTCCGCTCCGCGCACCGCGTCGAGTTCGCCCTGCGAAAGCCGCCCTGCCGCCTGCAGTTCCGAAATCGCCGCCTCGAGCTCGGCCGTGCGCGCGTCGCGCTCGGCAAGCAGGGCTGCGACCTCGCCCGCGGGCACGGCGTCCGCCGGGGTCGGCCCCGCGGCTTCTTCCTCCACGAGAGCGGGGGCCTGCACCGGACCGGGCGTGCCGGTGGCGCCGCGCGCCTCGTCGCCTGCCATTTCCTCGATCACCGCGTCGAGCATGGCCGGGGTAAGCTCCTCGGCTTCCTCGATCGCGCCGAGCAGCAGCAGGCGGTTCATCACCTGGTTGATCCGCCGCGGAATGCCCTCGGTTGCGAGGTAGAGCGCGCCGAGCAGTCCCTCGGCGAAGATCGGGCGGTCCTTCCATCCGACACGGGAAAGCCGGTGCGCGACATAGGCCTCGACCTCGCGCTCGCCCAGCGCCTCGAGATGGTGCGACGCGATGATCCGCTGACGCAGTTGGTCGAGCCCGGGATGATGCGCGAGCGTGCGGCGGAACTCGGGCTGGCCGAGCAGCAGGCCCTGCAGCAGCGGGTGCGAGCCGAGCTGGAAATTGGACAGCATCCGCAGCTCCTCGAGCGCGTCGAGCGTGAGGTTCTGGCATTCGTCCACCACCAGCAGGCAGCGCCGCCCGGCGCGCGCCTCGTCCTGCAGGAAGCGTTCGATCGCGCCGAGCGCCCCGGCCTTGTCGTGCCCCTCGACCGAGAGCCCGAACGCCTGCGCAACGACATGGACCAGCTCCTCCCCGTCAAGCGACGAGGTCACGACCTGCGCCACGGTGAGCGCCTCGCGGTCGATCCGTTCCATCAGGTGTGCGACCAGCGTGGACTTGCCCGCCCCGACCTCGCCGGTGACGACGATGAAGCCTTCGCCCTGGTTGAGCCCGTAGCCGAGATAGCTCATCGCCTTGCGGTGCGTCGTGCTCTCGAACCAGAATTCGGGATCGGGCGTCAGCTGGAAGGGTCTTGCGGTGAGGCCGTAGAATTGTTCGTACATTGGGTCTGGCTCCCCGGGATCAGAAATCGTAGCGAAGGCCGAGCAGCGCGGTGGCGAAGGCGAAGTCCTCGGCGGTGAACTCGCTGTCGAAGTAATCGACCGCGACCGCCGCCCGCGCCGACAGGCGCCGGGTGAGCGAGCGGTTATAGGCCGCCGAGGCGCCGTAACCCGTCACGTCGCCGCCCTGGGCCGCGCTCTCGAACCAGTTGGCATAGGCGTTGAGGTTGAGGATCGCGCGCTCGCCCAGCTGGCGGCTGAGCGCGCCGGTGACGTAGTAGACCTCGTCGGTCAGGCCGTCCGCCGCCTCGAGCGGGGTCCCGGCCGCAGCGATGAAGGTGCGCCGGTCGTAGCCCGCCCCGATCGCCGCCTCGAGCCGGCCGAGCCGGCGCTGGTAGCTCGCCCGCACGCCGCGCCCGCGGAACGCGGCCGAGCGCACCGAGCCGAGCCCGGCCACGAGGCCCGGACCCTCGCCGCCGGAGACGAGCCCGCCGAAATCGCCGGTGACGGGATTGCGGAAGGCGGTGAAATCGCTCGACAGCCCGGCGAGCGCGTTGTTCAGCACGCCGCCGAAGCCGCTCACCCCGTCATAGGCGATGACGGCGAGCGCGCTGCGCTCGTTCGGCTGGTATGTGAAGTTGCCGTAATAGGTGGTTGAATCATAACGTTCGCCCACCCGCGCTTCCAGCGACGTGCGCGAACTCGGCCGCCACAGCACGCCGACGTCCCAGAGCAGGCCGTCGACGTCGAAGGCGATCAGCCGCGGGCTGGCGCTGTCGGTGACGATCCGCCCGTCCGCGCCGACGAGAGGATCGCCGTTCGCATCGCGCAGTGCATCGCGGCTGGAGATCTCGACATCCTCGTAGCCGACCCCGCCGACCAGCGCGAGCGAGGGCGTGAGCGGCACGGTCACGTCCGCGCGCACGAAGGCGTCGCGCACCCGCTGGTCGAGATTGGAAATGTCCTCCTGGAACACCCCGCCCGTCACCGCGAGCCCGACCGGCAGCGGGTCGCCCGCGCGGGTCGAGGCGGTGACGCGCCCGTTATAGGTCACGCTGTCGTCGAACACGTCGATCGCGTTGCCGGCGGGATCGAACGCGGCGTTCTCGGTCTCGAACCGGTTGTAGCCGATCCGCGCGAAGCCGTTGACCGCGACCCGGCCGACATTGGTGGCGAGCGTCGGGCCGGCATAGGCCGAATAGACCTGGCTTTCCGCGTCCTCGCGCACCAGGGGGTTGGCCGAAACGCCCCCGCCGCCGTCGAGCCGCGTGCGGCTCGCAAGGCCCCCCGCCTCGAGCGTCAGCGCACGCGGGACCACCGCGAGATAGCCGCGCGCGACCCCGCTCAGCGTGTCGGTGTCGACCTGGTCGTCGCCATAGGCGATGTTGCGCTCGTAGCGCAGCGACACCGAGGCGCCCGAATTGCGCCCCTGCGTGTTCGCGTCGATGCCCGCGGCGACCTGGGTGAAGGTCAGCACCTCGTCGCCGGGGGAAAGTTCGGCCGAGAGCACCTGCCCGACCTCGATATAGGGCTGGACCACGGTGCGGCCGTTGCCGCCCGCCTGTCCGTCGGCGGCGCGCCCGTCCTGGGCCGCGGCGGGGACGGCACAGAGCGCGCCGAGGGCAGCAAGGGCGAGAACGGCGAAACGCATGGGATCAGTCCTCACCCTTCCCGTAATCGCCGAAGCGCCGGCCCGAGGGGCTGTAGCGCGCAGCGTTGAGCAGGAGCTTGATATCCGGGCAGGCCGAAAGCAGCTGCCGGGCATCCTCGAGCGCGGCTCGGCTCGTCTCGTCGGCGCGGACCACCAGCAGCGCCTGGCCGACATGGCCGGCAAGCTCGGCGGCGGGGGAAGCGGCAAGCGCGGGGGGCGTGTCGAAAACGAGGATGCGGCGCGGCGCGTCCCGGGTCAGCCGGTCGAGCAGCTCGCCGGTCCGCGCGCTCGCGAGGTATTCGGCGTCGCGCACGTTCGATCCGCCCGCGGGCAGCACGAAGAGCCCTTCGATGTCGGTGCGGATGACGCAGCTTTCGGGGGCGATCGCAGGGTCGGCGAGCGCGTCCATCAGGCCCGGCCCGCCCTCGATCCCGAGCCGCCGCGTGACCGAGGGCTTCACCACGTCGGCATCGATCAGCACCACCTCGATGTCGCGCTCGGCCGCCAGCGCGATGGCGAGGTTGGTCGCGCAATAGGTCTTGCCCTCGCCCGGATGGGGCGAACAGACGAGGATGCGCCGGGCGAGCGGATCGTTCCCTGCGCGCGCCTCGGTGAGCAGCTCGCGCTTGACGATGCGGAATTCCTCGAGCTGGCCGGTGACGGGGTCCTCCGGGACGAGCAATCCTTCGCGGCGCAGGCATTCGCGGTCGACCGCCTGGCGCGGGCCGGACAGGGCGACGGGCGGGGCCGAAGGCGGGGCGCCCGCCCCGGCAGAAGGTGCCGCAGCCGATTCCGCAGCCGCAGTCTCGGCCGCTGGCGGTTCGATCGGCGCCCCGGCCTGCACTTGCGGCGGCGTGCGCCGGGCCTCGGGCAGAGCTCGCGGGACGCGCGCCGGGCCGAGTCGGTCCAGCCCGAAGGCGTCGTCGGCACGCTCGATCAGCGAACGGCGCTTCTCCTGCGCGTCCCTGGGAGGCGTGATCCTGCTGAATTCGGTCATGCCGTGTTCCTCCCGCCCCCGCTCATGCCACGGTCCCGACCGAGACGACCTCGATCGCGAGCAGGATCACGAACATCCCGACCAGCCCCGCGCAGGCCCCGGCGAACTGCTTGAGCCGGCGCCGCTCCAGCGCCCTGGCCGCATCGGACAGCGTCAGCGAGATCGCGCCGATCACCGGCAGGTCGAATGCCCGTTCGAGCTTATGCGGCGTGGCGAAGGTCGAACGCAGGTGGCCGAGCCCCCAGGCAACGCCCGCGCCCGCGCCCAGTCCGACCACCAGCACGCCGAGCAGCAGCAGCGGGCGATTGGGCGCGGCGGGCTTCTGCGGGACCACCGGCGGGTCGATCAGGTCGAACTTGTACTGGCTCGTCTCGTCCACCACGTCGCCGCGGGTGCGGATCTCCTCGCGGTTCTGGAGCAGGGCCTCGTAATTCTTGCGCAGCACGTCGTAATCGCGGCTGATCCGGTTGGCTTCGGCCGCGACCGCGGGTTCGCTCGCCTGGCTCGCCATCAGCCCCGCGACACTCGATTGCAGCGCCGCACGCCGGGCCTGGAGCGATTCGACCGCCGCCTGCCGGTCGGCGCGGATCGCGATGAGCGAGGTGTAGGCCGGGTTCGGCGTCCCGCCCGCGTCCTCGGCAGCGGAGGGCGCCGCCTGCTTGGCGAGCAGATCGACCTGGCGACTGGTCGCGACCACGTCGGGATGTTCGTCCCTCAGCCCGCGCGAGCGCAACTCGGCGAGCTGCGCCTGCGCCTGCATCAGCGCGCCGCGCGGACCCGTCGCCCCGCCCGGCCCCATGATCGTGCGCGGCGTGCCGGAAAGCTGGCCCTCGATCGCGGCGAGCGCGCTCTGCGCGGCGGCGAGGTCGGCCTCCACGTCGCGCAGTTCGGTACGCGCCTGCTGGACCTTGGTCGAAAGCGTCTGCGACCCGCCGATCAGCTCGGGATACTGCGCCTCGAACGACAGCCGCCGCTCCTCCGCCGCCTCGAGTTCGGCCTTGCGTTCCTCGAGCTGCGAATCGAGTTCGGCCATCGCCTGGTCGATCCCGGCCCGGTTGCCGGCGATGTGTTCCTCGCGGAAGATGTCGAGCAGCTTCTGCACCACGTTGCGCGCCAGCACCGCGTTCTCCGCGTCGGACAGGTTGCTCTTGCCCACCATCGCCTTGATCGCGAAGAGGTTCTCCTCCTCGCTTTCGACCGCGACCTGCTGGGCGAGTTCGGCGATCGCATTGTCCATCTCGCCGCGCTCGACGATGCCTTCGCCAAGGCGCGTGCCCTGGATCACCCGTTCGAGATTGACGTTGCTCGCGAGCGTCTGGCGCACCCGCCGGATTTCCTCGCGCCCGTCGCCCGCTATGCCGAGCTGTTCGGACAGGACATCGTCGACCTGGACGTAGATGCGCGCCTTGGATTCGTAGGAATTGGGGATCATCGCGACCACCAGCCAGCCCAGCAGGCATACGCCCCAGGCGACCGCGATCGCGATCCAGCGGCGGTGCCAGATCGTCCAGAGCGCCGCGCGCATCTCGTCGAAGAGCTCCTCCATCCGCCCGGCGCCCCGTTAGAAACGGCTTTCCGGGATGATGATCGTGTCGCCCGGGCTGAGCAGCACGTTGGCGCTCGCATCGCCGCGCTTGAGCAGGTCGGCGAGGCGCAGGCGGTATTCCTTCTGCGTGCCGCTCTCGCGGTCGAGCCGGATCAGCTTGGCCCGGTTGCCGCTGGCGAATTCGCCGAGCCCGCCGACCGCGATCATCGCGTCGAGCACGGTCATGTTGGCCTGGTAGGGCAGCGAAGCGGGCTGTTCGGTCGACCCCACGACCCGCACCCGCTGGTCATAGGTGCCGCCCGGCGTGTTGACGATGACCGAGACGATCGGCTGTTCGATGTACTGGGCGAGCTCGCCCGCGATGTAATCCTGCAGTTCGGTCGCGGTCTTGCCGACCGCCGGGATGTCCTGCACCAGCGGGATCGTCAGCCGCCCGTCGGGCCGCACCATGACCTTCTCCGCGCTCAGTTCCGGATTGCGCCAGACGTGGATCGTGATGTCGTCGAGCGGGCCGATGCGGTATTCCTCCGAAGGCTGCTCGGGCGCGGCGGCATAGGTCGCGGGCGGCAGTTCGGGACGGCTTCCCCCGCAGGCTGCGAGCGCGCAGGCGAGCGCGAGCGTCGCGGCGGGCCGGGCGTTTCGTGGGCGGAAGAAGGGCGAATTCAGCATCGATACGTTTCCTCGGGACCTGTCCATGGCGGGGGTCGGCGGGCCGGGCAGCCGGGGCGGGGAGCGGTCCTGCCTGTCCCGTCCCGCGCCCGGTGCCGCGAAACTCCACCCCGGGACTTGCCCGAAATTGGTGAACATAGTGTTAGGAATAAGTCCCGAATTGCGGCCCCATCCCGGCTTGGGACAAGGGATTGCGGGAGGTTAACGCGCGGCTTACCCCGGCCCCGCGCAGGCCGCGGATCAGACCAGCAGCTCGCGCGCGGGGCCGTGGCCGAGGAAACCGCTGGGCGAGGCGCTCGCACCATAGGCCCCGGCGCAGAACACCGCGACGAGATCGCCAACATCGGCGCGCGGCATCATCGCCTGGTCGGCGAGCCGGTCGAGCGGGGTGCACAGGCAGCCGACGATGTTGACCTCCTCCGCCGCCGGTTCGGCATAGCGCGTGGCGATGGCCGAGGGGTAGTTGCGCCGCACCACGGTGCCGAAATTGCCCGAGGCCGCGAGCTGGTGGTGGAGCCCGCCGTCGGTGACGAGATAGACCTGCCCGTGGCTCTCCTTGCGATCGACGACGCGGCAGAGATAGACCCCCGCCTCGCCCGCGAGGTAGCGCCCAAGTTCGAGGCACAGCCCGGTGTCGGCAAGGCTCGCGGGAAGATTGGCGACCCGTTCGCCGAGCGCCCGGCCCACGGCGGCGAGATCGAGCGGTTCGTCGCCCGGGAAATAGGGGATGCCGAAGCCGCCGCCCATGTTGAGCCTGGGCAGGGGATGGCCGATCGCATCGGCCAGTCCCGCAGCCAGATTCAACACGTTGGCCTGCGTTTCTGCGATGGCTTCTGCGCTCAGCGCCTGGCTTCCGGTGAAGATGTGGAGGCCCCGCCATTCGGCCCCTTGCGCGATGACGTGGCGGGCCAGCGCGGGCACTTTCTCCGCGTCGACCCCGAACGGCTTGGCCCCGCCGCCCATCTTCATCCCCGAACCCTTGAGCTCGAAACTGGGATTGACCCGGATCGCGATGCGCGGCGGCTTGCCGAGCCGCTCGCCGATCGCGAGCGAGCGCGCCGCTTCGCCGGCGGATTCGCAATTGAGCGTGACCCCCGCGGCAATCGCGGCCTCGAGCTCGTCGTCGCGCTTGCCCGGCCCGGCAAAGCTGATGCGCGCGGGGTCGATGCCGACGCCCTGCAGGACCGCGAGTTCGCCCGAGGACGCGATGTCGAAACCGTCCACCAGCGGTTCCATGTGGGCGACGAGGTCGGGCATGGGATTGGCCTTGACCGCGTAGTTGATCCCGATCCGCTCCGGCAGGGCGGCGCGCAGGTCCGCGACCCGGCGGCTCAGCAGCGCGCGCGAATAGACGAACAGCGGGGTCCCGCCCGCTTCCTCGACGAGCGCGCCGGCCTTACGCCCGGAGATGGCGAGTTCGCCCTCGATCGTCTCGTAACCTGAGGGAATCGGGCCGACGGGCTTCATGCGGCGGTGTCCTTCAGTTCGGCGGCGAGCGCAGTGCGGTCGATCTTGCCGTTGGGATTGAGCGGCATGGCCTTGCGCCAGTGGATCGCGGCGGGCTGCATGAAATTGGGCAGCGCGCTCTTCAACGCCCTTGTCAGCGCGTCGGTGTCGCCTGAGCCCCGCACCACGAGGTGCACCGCCTGGCCGAGCCGTGCATCGGGCACGCCGAGCGCGACCGCCTCGGCGGCGAGCCCGGTGGCGAGCGCGGCCTCCTCGACCTCCTGCGGGGAAATGCGGTTGCCCGCGCTCTTGATCATGGCATCGCGCCGGCCGACGAAGTGGAGCAGCCCCGCCGCATCGCGCCTGACCCGATCGCCCGACCACACCGCGGTCCCGCCATGGCGCGAGCAGGCGGGCGCAGGGCGGAAGCGTTCGGCGGTGCGTCCAGGGTCCTGCCAGTACCCCTGCGCGACCAGCGGCCCGCAATGGACGAGCTCGCCCTCCTCGCCTGTCGCGGCTTCCTCCCCGTCATCCCCGATTACGAGAATCTCTGCAAAGGGTATCGCCTTACCCATTGAAGTCGGATGTTTTTCCACGAGAGACGGGTCGAGGTAGGTCGATCGGAACGCCTCGGTCAATCCATACATCGGATAGATGTCCGCCTGAGGGAAGATTCTCCGGAGCGATTGCACAAGCTCAACCGTCAGCGCGCCCCCGCTGTTGGTCAGGCGGCGCAGCGGGGCGCTCTCCCCGGGCTTCCAGTCGAGTTCGGTCAGCTGCACCCAGAGCGGCGGCACCGCGGCAAGCGTCGTCACGCCGTGCTTCGCGCAGGCCTTCGCCACGTCGCGCGGAAAGAGGAAATCGAGCGGCACCACGCTCCCCCCGGCGTACCATGTCGAAAGGAGCTGGTTCTGCCCGTAATCGAAGCTCAGCGGCAGCACGGCGAGCGTCACGTCGTCGTCCGCGAGCTTGAGGTAATGCGCCACCGCCACCGCGCCGAGCCACAGGTTGGCATGGCTGAGCATCACCCCCTTGGGCCGCCCGGTCGATCCGCTGGTGTAGAGGATCGCCGCAAGCTCCTCCGGGTCGGCCGACGACGGCCCGGGACCCGGCCACGCCGCGGATGCCTGCGCCAGCGCCTCGCCTTCCTCGTGCACCGCGCAGCCCGCGGGCACGTCGCCCTCCTCCAGCGTCGCGAGCCGCGAGCCGGTGCCGACCAGCAGGCGCGCCCCGCTGTCGGCGAGGATGTGCGCGACCTGCAGCCGCTTCAGCAGCGGGTTGACCGGCACATGGACGAGGCCCGCGCGCGCCGCGGCAAGCGGCATGAGGCAGGCGAGCTCCCCCTTCGCCGCCCAGGTCGCCACCCGCGCGCCCCGTTCCGGCACCGCGCGCATCAGCCACGCGGCGAGATCGTCAACACGCAAGTTTAACGCTTCGTGACTTAAGGCTCCCGAGCGCAGCACGAGCGCCGGGTCCGCGCCCCGCCCCCGTTCGCCCGCCAGCACCGCGAGGTGGTCGATCGGACGGGGCGCAGGCTCCGGCGCCGCTGCGGCGCGGGAGGCGGTTGTCACGGCGGTCTCGGGCTGGGACGGACTGGGCATCGGGCTTTCTGCGCGGACGGACGGGAGCGGCTGCGAAGGGGTTTCGGACACGGGATATAATGATCGTATCGACCTATCACGATAGCGTTAACGCCCTGCAACCTCTCGCCGCGCGCGAAGGGACGTGCGCGCCCTCCCCGTTCGACCGGGCGGAATGGTACGCGCTGCTCGCCGAAACCGGGCTGACGCCGCTCGTCGCCATCGCCAGCGACGGCGAGGACGGGGCCGCGCTCGCGCTCACCCGCGAGAACGGCCGGATCGCCCCCCTTCGCAACTGGTACAGCTTCACCTGGCGCCAGCTCGCCCCGCCCGGGGAGCGCGGGGACCGCCTGCTCGTCGAGATCGCGCGGCAGCTGAAATCGAAAGGCCACCGCGTCACCCTCGCCCCCGTGCCGCAGGAAGACGGTTCGGCAGGCCGCCTCGCGCGCGCCTTTCGCGCGGCCGGCTGGCGCGTCGAGGTCACGCGCTGCGACGTCAACCACGTCCTCCACGTGCGCGGCCGCAGCTTCGCCCAGTACTGGGCGGGGCGGCCCGGGCGGATCCGCAACACGCTGAAACGCAAGGGCAGAAAGGTCGAGACGCGCATCCTCTGCCATTTCGACGCCGAGGCTTGGTCGCATTACGAGCGCATCTATGCCGCCAGCTGGAAACCGCGGGAGGATCACCCCGCCATGCTGCGCGATTTCGCCCGCGCCGAAGGAGCGGCGGGCCGCCTGCGCTTCGGCATGGCGTGGCACCAGGGCACGCCGGTCGCGGCGCAATGCTGGACGGTCGAGGGCGGAACCGCCTTCATCCACAAGCTCGCCCATCTCGAAAGCCACCGCCACCTTTCGGCGGGCACGACGCTTACCGCGGCGCTGTTCGAACACGTCATCGACCGCGACGGGGTGGCGGTGGTCGACTTCGGCAGCGGCGACCAGCCCTACAAGGCCGACTGGATGGAGGAGATCCGCCCGCGTTACCAGATCGACTGTCTCGACATGGGACACGTGCGCGGCTGGATCGATCTCGCGCGGCTCGCCGCCCGCCGGCTGGCCGCGCCGGACGTGCCGGAACTTGCGCCCGCGCCGCCCGCTGGCTAAGGCCGCGCACCACGAAGGGCGCGCGCCCGCAAGATCGCTGCGCGCCGCCCGCAGAAGGGACCCGACCGCAATGAGCACCAATCCGGCCATCGATTCCGCGCCCGGCGAAAAGGGCGACAGCGAGGCAGGCACGGGGATGGACCGGGCCGCCATCGACGGCGAACTCAAGGCGATCATCGCCGACGTGCTCGGCATCGACGCGGCGCAGGCCGCCGCGCTCGGTCCCGATTCCGGCCTGTTCGGCCACCTGCCGGAACTCGATTCCATGGCGGTCGCGGGCCTCCTCACCGAGATGGAGGACCGGCTCGACATCGTGATCGAGGACGACGACGTCGACGGCGAAATGCTCGAAACCTATGGCGGCCTCCTCGCCTTTGCCGAGGCCAAGCTCGTCCGGGGCTGAGGCTGAGCTCCGGCACCAATCGACGGGAGCAGCGCGTGATCGGCACCTGGACGGCCCGGCTGCCCGGCGGCGCCGAGAGCGAGGAACTGCTCGTCTCCTTCGACCGCGGCCGCGCGATGCGGGTGCTCGTCTGCCCGGCCTGGTTCGACGAGGCGAACAAGCTGCGCCGCTTCACGGTCGAGGTGATGCGCCGGCTCGACGAGAGCGGGATCGACAGCTTCCTGCCCGATCTTCCCGGCTGCAACGAAAGCCTCGCCCCGCTCGATCGCCAGACCATCGCGGGGTGGCGCGAGGCCATGCAGGCGGCAGCGGACGACTTCGCCGCGACCCACGTGCTCGCGATCCGGGCCGGCGCGCTCGTCGCCCCGGGCGGCCTTCCCGGCTGGCGCTACGCCGCGCAGAGCGGGCCGAAACAGCTGCGCGGCATGGTCCGCGCCCGCACCATCGCCGCGCGCGAGGAAGGGCGCGAGGAAACCAGCGAAGCCTTGATGGAACGGGGCCGGGGCGAAGGGCTGGTGCTTGCCGGATGGCCGCTCGGCGCGGCGTTCTTCGCGCAGTTCGCCGAGGCCGAGCCCGACCCTTCAGCCGGGCAGCAGGACATCGCCCAGGCCGCACTCGGCGGGCCGGGCCTGTGGCTGCGCGCCGAACCCGACCACGACCCTGCGCAGGCGGCAGCCCTCGCCCGGATCATCGCCGCATCGCCCGCCGGCGCGCTGGCCGGGGAGGACGGGGCATGAGGCGGCTCCCGCTCGATTTCGGCTGCGGCGAACTCAAGCTCGCCGGGACGCTCGACACCGCGCCCGGCACCACCGGGCTGCTGATCGTGAGCGGCGGCAACGAGATCCGCAGCGGAGCCTTTTCAGGCCAGTCGCTCCTCGCCGCCCGGATCGCGCGGGCGGGCTTTCCGGTGTTCCGCTTCGACCGGCGCGGGATCGGCGACAGCGAGGGCGAGAACTCCGGCTTTCGCCATTCGCGGCGCGACATCGCCGCGGCGCTGGAGGCGTTCCGCGCCATGGCCCCGCAGATCGACCGGGTGATCGGCTTCGGCAATTGCGACGCCGCCTCGGCCCTGATGCTGGCCGAGGGCGCGGGGCTCGACGGGCTGGTGCTGTCCAATCCGTGGACGATCGAGGGCGACCCGGGGGATGCCGCCCTGCCCCCTTCGGCGATCCGGGCGCGTTACGCCGAAAAGCTCGCCAACCCGCGCGAGGTTCTGCGGCTGCTGCGCGGCGGGGTGGACCTTGCCAGGCTCGGCCGCGGGCTGGTCCGCTCGCTCGCCCCGGCGCCCGCCCCGTCGAGCCTCGCCGAGGAAATGCGCGCCGGTCTCGCCGCCTATGACGGCCCGGTCCGCATCCTGCTTGCGACCGGCGACCGCACCGCGCAGGTCTTCGCCGAATGCTGGGACGCGGGCGACCCGCGGATTGCCCGCTGCGATGGCGCAGGCCATGCCTATGACCGGCCCGAGCACCGCGAATGGCTCGATGCGCAGATCCTCGCCGCGCTCAGGAGCTGACGCACTGGACCTGACTGACGCTCAGGCCCGTTCGAACAGGCTGACGAGCTCGACATGGGTCGACCAGCGGAACTGGCCGACCGGGCGCAGTTTCGTGCACCGATAGCCGCCCTCGACAAGCTGCGCCGCATCGCGCGCCCAGCTCGACGGGTTGCAGCTGACATAGATGACGCGGCGCACCTCGCTGCGGGCGATCTCGGCCACCTGCGCCTTCGCCCCGGCGCGCGGCGGGTCGAGCAGCACCGCATCGAAGCGCGCGAGCTCGCCCGCCTGGAGGGGCGCGCGGAAGAGGTCGCGATGGAGCGCGAGCGCCCTGCCCCCGGTCCGCGCCCCGGCGGCCTTGAAGGCGAGGTGCGCCGCCCGGTCCGCCTCGACGCCCAGCACTTTTCGGTTGTTGGGGCGGTTCTTGGGGCAGTTGTCGGGCCGGTGCGGGGCGCCATCCGCGATCAGGGCGAAGGCGAAGGTGCCGAGCCCCGCGAACAGATCGGCGACGATCGCCGCATCGCCGACCCATTCGCTCGCATCGGCGGCCATGCGCGCCTCGGCATCCTCGGTCGCCTGGAGGAAGGCCCCGGGCGGCAGGCCCACGGGAATGCCGGAGAGGGTGACGGTGACGGGATCCGGCTCCCACACCGTCTCGGGGCCGTAACCCTGGTCGATCGACAGCCGCGCGAGGCCTTCGCGCCGGGCGAATTCGAGCGCCGCCTCGGTCGCGGCAAGCCCTTCGAGCGCGATATTGCCCAGCGCGAGATCCACCCCCTGATCGGCCAGCGCCATCCGCGCCTCGATCCCGCCCCTTCCGCCATGCGCGGCGACGAAGGAGCGGACGGGCGCGACGAGCCGGAACAATTCCCCGCGCAGGACCGGGCAGGCCTTCATGTCGACGATCCGATGCGAGCCGCCTTCGCGAAAGCCGATCACCGCGCCCCGCGCCGTGCACAGCGCATGAAGGCTCGCCCGGCGGCGGCTTTGCGGCGGGGAAAGGTGGACGGGGAGCACTTCGCCAGGCACGAGCCCCTGCCCGCTCGCCGCGTTCAGCACCCGGTCGCGGACGAAATCGGCAAGCGCGCGATCGTCGGCGTGCTGGAGCTGGCAGCCGCCGCAGGGGCCGAAATGGGGACAGGGCGGCTGTGCGTGATGCGGGCCCGGCAGGATCGCCCCGCCGGTCGTGACCCGGTCGCCCGGCACCGCCCCCGCGACGTGCCGCCCGTCTTCGGTGACGCCGTCGCCCCTGGCGGCGATGCGGGTGATCGCGGCGGGCTCGCTCACGCCGCTACCGGGCAGAGCACGGCGGCGAGGCTGCGCGAGACGGTTTTGGCGAGCTCCTCCGCGGTGAAGGCCGGACCGGCGAGCCGCGCGGCCTCGCCGTGGAGCCAGACGGCCTCGCAGGCCGCCTCGAACGGCTCGCGCCCGGTGGCGAGCCGGCTCGCGATGATCCCGGCCAGCACGTCGCCCGTGCCCGCGACCGACAGCCAGCTCGGCGAAGGCGGCGCGAGCGCCAGCCTCCCGTCCGGGGCGGCGACGACGGTATCCGGCCCCTTGGCGACGACGATCATCCCGCTGGTCGCGGCAAGCGCGCGCGCCCGGTCCCGGCGACCCTCGGCCCGCACCGCGAAGCTTTCGCACAGGGTCGCAAGTTCGCCGTCATGGGGCGTGGCGACGAAGGCGGCCTCGCCGAGCATTTCGGGGCGCAGCAGCACCAGCGCATCGGCATCGAGCACGCCCGGCCTGCCCGCGGCGAGGACCGTTTCGAGCCGCCCGTGCGGCCCCTCCCCCCGGCCGAGCCCCGGCCCGCACAGCAGCGCGTCGATCCGCTCGTCCCCGAGAGCCTCGGCCAGCGGGCGCGTTTCGACCACGAGATCGGCGGGCGGTGCGGCGGGCGCGGTGTCGGCGAGCAGCTTGACATAGCCCGCCCCCGAACGCTGCGCGGCAAGGGCCGAAAGCAGGCTCGCCCCCGGCATCTCGCCCGCGACGACCGCGCACAGGCCGCGGCAATACTTGTGGCTGTCGCGCTCAGGCGGAGGGATCGCCGGCCGCCCGATCAGCCGCGCCGCTCCCTCGACCGGGGCGATGCCGATGGGCACGAGCTTCAGCCGACCCATCTTCGCGCGGCCCGGCAGGCTCCAATGGGCAAACTTCCAGGCGCCGAGCGCGAGGGTCACGTCAAAGGCGGGCAGTTTCTCGCCCAGCAGCGCGCCGCTGTCGCTGGCGATCCCCGAAGGCAGGTCCACCGCGATCCGCAGCGGGTGCCGCGCGGCAAGATCGCGCAGCAACAGCGCGAGTTCCCCCGACAGCGGGCGGGCGAGGCCGGTGCCGAACAGGCAGTCGACGAAGACCTGCCCGCCGACCTCCCCGCCCGAAGAGCGGACCGGCCCGCAAAACCGCGCGCGCGCCGTGCGGGCAGCATCCGTCGCGGGTTCGATCGGAGCGACCACCTCGACCGGGTTTCCCGCCTCGGCAAGTCGGCGGGCGATGACATAGCCGTCGCCGCCGTTGTTGCCGGGTCCGCACAGCACCGTGACCGGGCGCCCGGCGGCGATGCGGCGGATCCATTCGGCCGCGCCCCCGGCGGCGGTCTCCATCAGCTCCGACACGCTCGTCCCGGCATCGAAGATCGCCTGTTCGGCGGCCTGCATCTGCGCGGCGGTGAGGATCTGCCCGCCGTTCATTCCGCCTCGCCCGGCGGCGGGAGGCGGTAGCGGTCGCCCGCGATGGCGAATTCGATGCCGCCCGCCGGATCCTGCGCGACCATGACGAGCGGATCGGCCCCGTCGAGCGGGAGGAGGCCGCCTCCCTCCCGCACGAAGCGCCGGAATCCGCCGCCGGGATGATGGATGACGAGCGCTTCTCCCGCCGCGATTTCGACCGTGCAGTCGCGCGCGAAATCGGCCCCCGGGCCGATCGCGCATTCGATCGCTTCGCCCTGCGGCGGGCCCGCTTCCGGCCCGCAGGCCGCGAGCGCGGGCGCAAGTGCCAGGGCGAGCGCGCTAGATGTCCGCAAAGCAGTGCGTCTCCGCCTTCGCTCCCGGATGGGTGAGCGCCCCGTAGCGCGCCGGGCCGACCGTTTGCGAATAGCGCCAGAGCGTGCCCGACCGGTAATCATGCTCGCGCGGTTGCCACGCCTTGCGCCGTTCTTCCAGCACCGTTTCGTCGACCTCGAGATCGATCGTGCCCAGGGTGGCATCGATCGCAATGATGTCCCCGTCCTCTACCAAGGCGATCGGGCCGCATTCGGCGGCTTCCGGCCCGACATGGCCGATGCAGAAGCCCCGCGTCGCGCCCGAAAAGCGCCCGTCGGTGATGAGCGCGACCTTCTCGCCCATGCCCTGACCGTAGAGCGCGGCGGTGGTTGAAAGCATTTCGCGCATCCCGGGCCCACCCTTGGGCCCTTCGTAGCGGATGACGATCACGCTCCCTTCGGCGATGTCGCGCGCCTCCACGGCGGCGAAGGCGTCCTCCTCCCGGTCGAACACGCGCGCAGGGCCGCTGAATTGCAGCCGCGCCATGCCGGCGACCTTCACGATCGCCCCGTCGGGTGCGAGCGAGCCCCTGAGGCCGACGACCCCGCCGGTTGGCGTGATCGGGTTCGAGACTTCGTAGAACACCTTCTGGTCGGGGTTCCAGGTGATCTCCTCGATGTTCTCGCCCAGCGTCCTGCCGGTCACCGTGATCGGTTCGGGATCGATGAACCCGCCGTCGAGCAGGGTCTTGAGCGCCATGTAGACCCCGCCCGCCTCGTGCATGTCCTTGGCGACATACTTCCCGCCGGGCTTGAGGTCCGCGATGTAGGGCGTCGTCTTGAAAACCTCTGCGACGTCGAACAGGTCGAAATCGATCCCCGCCTCGTTCGCCATGGCGGGCAGGTGGAGCGCCGCGTTGGTCGAGCCCCCGGTCGCCGCAACCACCCGCGCCGCGTTCATGAAGGCCGCGCGGGTGCAGATGTCGCGCGGGCGCAGCTGCTTTTCGACGAGGGTCATCACCTGCCTGCCGGCGGCGCGCGCGATTTCCTCGCGCGACTTGTAAGGAGCAGGCGCCATGTTGCTGTTGGGCAAAGATAATCCGATCGCCTCCCCGACACAGGCCATGGTGTTCGCCGTGAACTGGCCGCCGCAGGCGCCGTGGCCGGGGCAGGCGACCTTTTCGAGCGCGATCAGCTCGGTCAGCGGGCAATTGCCCGCCGCGTGCTGGCCGACCGCCTCGAACACGTCGACCACGGTCACATCCTCGCCCTTGTAGGTGCCGGGCAGGATCGATCCGCCATAGACGAAGATCGAGGGCACATTTAGCCGCAGCATCGCCATCATCATGCCCGGCAGGCTCTTGTCGCAGCCGGCGAAGCCGACCAGCGCGTCGTAGCAATGGCCGCGCACCGAAAGCTCGACCGAATCCGCGATCACCTCGCGGCTGACGAGCGAGCTTTTCATGCCCTGGTGGCCCATCGCGATCCCGTCGGTGACGGTGATCGTGTTGAAGCGGCGTGGGGTCCCTCCCCCTGCGATGACGCCCTCGCGCGCGATGTCGGCTTGCGCGTTCAATGTCGTGTTGCACGGCGCGCTGTCGTTCCCGGCGCTGACCACCCCGACGAAGGGCCGGTTGATCTCCTCCTCGGTCATGCCCATCGCATAGTAATAGGAGCGGTGCGGCGCGCGTTCCGGGCCGAGAGAGACGTGGCGGCTGGGCAGTTTCGACTTGTCGAAGCGTTCGGACATTTTCTTTCCCGTCACTGGCTGTTTCGCGCAACAGCCCCTGCCTTCAGGAAAGCGCCAGCGCAACCCTTCCCGCGACATCGGCGATGATGTCGGCCCAGCGCGATTGCCGGGAGCGGGTGGCGATGTGGTCCTGCCGGATCTCGAAGAAGCAATAGGGCCGCCCGTGCGCCTCGGCGTGGCGGTTCATCGTGGCGTTCAGTTCCGCGCCCGAATAGGGCTGGTTCTCGCCGACACGGAGCCCTTCGTCGCGCAGCAGGCGGATCGCGTGGCGCGCGGCGCGATCATCGGTGTTCCACAGCAGGGAGACGTCCCACGGGCGCTCCTCGTCGGTCGAGGCCATGCGCGGGGTGAAGGAGTGGAGCGAGAGGATCAGGTCCGGCTGCGCGGCATCGAACCATCGTTCGAGCGCGGCGTGATAGGGGCGGTGGAATCGCGCCAGGCGCGCTTCGACATCCGCGCCGACATTGCCGGGGATGACATGGCCGTCGCTCGTTTCCGGCACGACGCCCGGATGATCCTCGTCGCGGTGGAGGTCGCAGACGAGGCGGCTTACCGTGGCGAGATGGGCGGCGATGCCGCGGCGTCCGGCCATGCGCTCCGCAACCCCCGCGACGCCGATATCGAGGGCGATATGCTCCTCGAGCAATGCGGGCGCGATGCCGAGGTCGATGTCTTGGGGAACGAAGTTCGAGGCGTGGTCGGCGACGCTGACGATAACGGGCTCGCCGGGAATGCGCCGGACCTCGCCGACATGGCGATAGGGCTGGCCCTCGATCATCTGAGCTTGCCCGCGAGTTGCCACCAGCCCGGACGATCCGCCGCGATGCGCCTTGCCGCCGCATCCCGGTCCGCTTCGCTGTCGTAGAGCGCGAAACAGCTCGCGCCCGAACCGGACATTCGGGCAAGCCAGGGCGATGTGTCCTCGATCGCGTCGAGCACCTCGCGGATCACCGGGCACAGGAAAATGGCGGGGGGTTCGAGATCATTGCGCCCCTCGAAGGCGATGTGCCGCGCGGGGCCTTGGGGCAGGCCGCCGCGGTCCTTGCCATCCCCAATATTGGCCCATGCCTTGAACACGGGCCCGGTCGCGAGCGGCACGCGCGGATTAACGAGGAGGACGGGCATTCCAGCCATGTCGTTCTCGACCGGCTCCAGCTCTGTCCCGGTCCCCCGGCCGATCGCCATGTCGGAACGCACGCAGCAGGGCACGTCTGCTCCCAAAGCAGATGCGCGCTCCAGCCAGTCGTCGGGCAGGCCGTGGAGCGCCTCGACGATGCGGAACACCGCCCCCGCATCGGCCGACCCTCCGCCGAGGCCGGCCGCGACGGGAAGGTTCTTCTCGAGCGTAATGGCGAGGCCCTGCGAGCGCGGCAGCGCGGAGAGTGTGCGGGCGACGAGATTATCGGACGTTTCACTCCTCCCCCCGAGAGGGGGGAGGTCGGGAGGGGGGCTTGCTTCGGTCAGATGATCGGACGGCGGTCCCCCCACCCCCAACCCCTCCCCCGTGGGGAGGGGAGATGCATCGAGCGATCCGGCGAATTCGCCCACCACGTGCAGGCTGTCCTGCTCCGCCGGAGAGGCGCTCAGCACATCGCCCGCATCGACGAAGGCGAACAGGGTTTCAAGCTCGTGATACCCGTCCTCCCGCCGCCTGCGGACGTGCAGCGCGAGGTTGATCTTGGCGTAGGCGGTTTCGCGCATCTTAGTTCCTCCCCGCACCGGGGAGGTGGCAGTCGCTGCAAGCGACTGACGGAGGGGACTCTCCGCCGGGACTGGTGCTTGCCGCTCTGCCCCTCCACCACTTCGTGGTCCCCCTCCCCGGAAGCGGGGAGGATCACCGGCTACATATTCGGATAATTCGGCCCGCCGCCGCCTTCCGGCGTCACCCAGTTGATGTTCTGGTTGGGGTCCTTGATGTCGCAGGTCTTGCAGTGGACGCAGTTCTGCGAATTGATCACGAATTGCGGCTCCTTGCCCTCTTCCTCGACCCATTCGTAGACGCCTGCCGGGCAATAGCGTGCCGACGGGCCGCCATAGACCTCGAGCTCGCTTTCCTTCTGCAGCTCGCGATCCTTGAGCTGAAGGTGGCAGGGCTGGTCCTCGGCGTGGTTGGTGTAGCTGAAGGCGACGTTGGTGAGCTTGTCGAAGCTGATCCGGCCATCGGGCTTGGGATAGTCGATCTTGGGATACATGTCCGCGCGGCCGGTCATCTCGTGGTCGCGGTGGTGCTTCATGCTGATCGGCAGGCCGATCTTCAGCGTGCGCATCCACATGTCGATCCCCGCGATCGCGGTGCCGAGGTCGCCGCCATACTTGGCGACGGCAGGCTGCGCGTTCCGGACCTTCTTCAGCTCGTCCGCGATCCAGCTCGAACGCAGGTTGCTGTCATAATCCGAAAGCTCGGTCTTCTCGTGGCCCGCCGCGATCGCCGCGGCGATGCTTTCGGCAGCGAGCATCCCGCTCTTCATCGCGGTGTGGCTGCCCTTGATCCGCGGCACGTTGACGAAGCCTGCCGCGCAGCCGATCAGCGCGCCGCCGGGGAAGGCGAGCCTGGGCACGGACTGCCAGCCGCCCTCGTTGATCGCGCGCGCGCCATAGGCGACACGCTTGCCGCCTTCGAGATATTCGCGGATCGCCGGATGGTGCTTCCAGCGCTGGAATTCCTGGTAGGGCGATACCCAGGGGTTCTTGTAATCGAGCGCGGTGACGAAACCGATCGCCACCTGGCCGTTCGCCTGGTGGTAGAGGAAGCCCCCGCCCCAGGTGTCGCT
This sequence comes from Erythrobacter sp. HL-111, assembly GCF_900105095.1. NCBI lineage: Bacteria > Pseudomonadati > Pseudomonadota > Alphaproteobacteria > Sphingomonadales > Erythrobacteraceae > Erythrobacter > Erythrobacter sp. HL-111. The sequence continues at coordinate 882,181 of NZ_LT629743.1, forward strand.
TTCGGTAAGCGGCCAGCCCTGCGTGTGGATGACGCGGCCCGGCACGTGCTTCTTGGGATCGATGTCCCACAATTCCTTGATGCCGAGGCCATAGACCTGCGGCTGGCAATTCGCCTCGAGGTCGAACTTCGCCTTCATCCGCTTGGTCAGCGAACCGCGCGCGCCTTCGGCAAAGAGCGTGTACTTGGCGTGGATTTCCATGCCCGGCTCGTAATCGGGCTTCTTCTCGCCATTGGCATCGACGCCCATGTCCTGCGTGATCACGCCCGCGACCGCGCCGTCGTCGTCGAAGATCACGTCGGCGGCGGGAAAGCCCGGAAAAACCATCACGCCGAGCGCCTCGGCCTGTTCGCCGAGCCAGCGGGTCATGTTGCCGAGCGAGCCGGTGTAGCAGCCCTTATTGCTCATCAGCGGGGGCATGATCGCGTGCGGGAGCGAGGTCTTGCCGGATTTCGACAGCATCCAGTGCCAGTTGTCGGTCACCGGCGTTTCGGCCATCGGGCAGCCATTGTCGCGCCAGTCGGGCAGGAGTTCGTCCAATGCCTTGGGATCAATCACCGCGCCCGACAGGATGTGCGCCCCGATCTCGGAGCCTTTCTCGAGCACGATGACCTCGAGTTCCTCGTTGATCTGCTTGAGCCGGATCGCGGCGGACAGGCCGGCCGGCCCGCCCCCCACGATGACGACATCGCAAGGCATTGATTCACGTTCGCTCATGCGCTTCTCTTGTAACTCTTGTTTCCGGCTGAGCGCCCGAAGGCGCCTGGGGGTGCCCCGCCCCGATCTATCGAACTTCGGCCTCTTGCACTTGCTAACTGCCCCCCGGACAGTCAAGACCCGCATTGGACGAGAATGACCGCTGCCGACCCCGACCTTGCCCGCGAAATCGCCGCCCACCGGGCCTGGTGGGAGCTCGCCGGTGTCGATTGCGATTTCGCCGATAACGCTACGGCATGGCTGGCCGAACCGGTCGCCCCGCCGCCTGCGGGCGAGCCTGCGGCGGCGCGGGAGCGGGCCGGTGTCGCATCATCCGGGCCGGCAGTTGCGGAAAAAGCACCAGCGCCCGGCCTGCTCGGCGATTCGCCGCCGGAAACGCCGGAGGCCTTCCGTGAATGGTGGCTCGCCGCGCCCGGCCTCGATGCGATCGGCCCGCGCGGGCGCGTTCCCCCGCGCGGGCAGGCGGGTGCGGCGCTGATGGTCCTCGTGGTCCATCCCGAGGAGGGCGACGCCGGGCGCCTGCTCGCCGGGCCGCAGGGCCGCCTGCTCGATGCGATCCTCGCGGCGATGGGGATCGCGCCCGACGAGGCCTACATCGCCTCGGCCCTGCCGCGCTTCACGCCGCTGGCCGATTGCGAAGCCGAGGCCCGGCGCGGCATGGCCGAGGTCCTTTCGCACCACATCGCGCTCGCCTCCCCGCAGCGGATCGTCGCGTTTGGCACAGGACTGGCCGATCTTCTGGGACCGGACGCGAAAAAGGATTACGTGAATTTACCTGGTATTCACCATGAGCCCGGCAACGTGCCGGTGCTGTTGAGCGGGGACCTCGAAAGCCTCATGAGCATGTCGCACCTCAAGGCACAGTTCTGGCGGAGATGGATCGAATGGTCGGGCGAGCTCGTGTGACACGCGGCAGGCGGGGCAAGGCGCGGCCGGGAACCCTCGCCGCGCTCGGCGTGCTCGCGGCGCTGGCCTGGCCTGCCGGGCTCGCGGCGCAGGGCACGGGCAGCATGGTCGCGCATTACGACCGCGAAGGGAGCGGCTCCGCGGTCCTTCCCGGCGTCCTCTCGCACGAGGAGCGGGCGCATTACCGCACCCTCTTCGAAGCGATCGAGCGCGAGCAATGGGACCGCGTCGAGGCCCTTCTCGCGGCACGCGAGGGCGTGCTGCACCAGGCCGCGCTCGCCGAATACTACACCCACGCGAACAGCCCCCGGGTCAGCGCCGAACAGATCGCGCGCTGGTTCGAGCGCGGGGTCGAGCTTCCGCAGGCCGAACAGCTCGGGCGGCTCGGGGCGAAGCGCGGGCTCGAAACCCTGCCCGAACTGCCCTCCACGCAGGCGCTCAGCCGCCAGCCCGCCACCTCCAAGCGCATCCGCCCGCGCCCGATCGAGGACGGGACGATGCCGGGCACAACGAGCGCCGCGATCCTCGAGGCGATCCGCAATGACGATCCGGCGGGCGCCCACCGCCTGCTCGACGAGGTCGATTACCGCCTCAGCCCCGAAGCGCGCGCCGAATGGCGCCAGCGGGTCGCGTGGAGCTATTACATCGAGAACGACGATGCCGCCGCCCTCGCGCTGGCCGAACGGGTCGCCGAAGGCAGCGGGCCATGGGTTGCCGAAGGCGAATGGGTCGCCGGGCTCGCCGCCTGGCGGCTCGGCCACTGCGCGCTCGCGGCCGAAAGCTTCGCCGATGCGGCGCGCCTATCGACCAATGACGAGCTGACGACGGCGGCGCATTACTGGGCGCACCGCGCGCTCGTGCGCTGCCGGGCACCGGGCGAGGCGCAGCAGCATCTCGCCGCCGCGGCGCGCTATCACGAAACGCTCTACGGGATGCTCGCCGCCGATCAGCTCGCCCTGGAGCTTCCCGCAGAGGCCGCGCCGTCGGCTTTCACGAGGGACGACTGGCGCGCGCTCGAGCGGCGCAGCAACGTGCGCGTGGCGATCGCGCTGGTCGAGATCGGGCGCTACGCGCTCGCCGACGAAGTGCTGCGGCACGAGGCGCGGATCGGCCCGGCGCGCGATTATCCCGCCCTCGCCCGGCTGGCGCGCGAGCTCGGCCTGCCCTCGACCCAGTTGTTCATGGCGCACCACGCGCCCTACGGGATGCGGAGCGAGGCGGCGCTGCGCTTTCCGGTCGCCCGCTGGCAGCCGCGCACCGGCTGGCGGGTCGATCCCGCGCTCGCCTTTGCCCATGCGCTGCAGGAATCGAATTTCCGCGCCGCCGCGGTCAGCCCCGCCAATGCGCGCGGCCTGATGCAGATCATGCCCGGCACCGCGCGCGATCACGATCGCCGGCTCGAACTGGGCGCGAGCTACGCGGATCTCAACGATCCCGAGGTCAATCTCGCCTACGGCCAGCAGCATCTCGAAATGCTGCGCGACAGCGGCGCGACCGGCGGGCTGCTGCCCAAGATCATGGCCGCTTACAATGCCGGACTCACCCCGATCGACCGCTGGAACAGCGAGATCAACGACCAGGGCGACCCGCTGCTCTGGATGGAATCGATCCCCTATTGGGAAACCCGCGGCTATGTCGCGATCGTCATGCGGAACTACTGGATGTACGAGCGCGCCGCCGGCGTCCCCTCCCCCAGCAGGCGCGCGCTCGCGCAGGGGCGCTGGCCAGTCTTTCCGCACGTGGCTACGGTCCGCACCGCGAGGTACGAGCAGGCGGACTGAAAGGGACAAGACGGCATGGCGATCGACGAGGGCAGGGACTTCGTGCCGATCCGCATCGCGGTGCTCACGGTTTCCGACACGCGCACCGCCGACACCGACACCTCGGGCGACATCCTCGCCCAGCGCATCGCGGCGGCAGGCCACATTCTCACCGCCCGCGCGATCGAGCGGGATGACGCAAACCTGCTGGTGGAGCGCCTCGACGGCTGGATCGACGATCCCTCGATCGACGCGGTCATCGCTACAGGCGGCACGGGCCTCACCGGCCGCGACGTGACGCCCGAAGCGCTGGCGATGATCGAGGGCGCGCGCGAAATCCCCGGGTTCGGCGAATTGTTCCGCTGGATCAGTTTCCGCACCATCGGCACCAGCACGATCCAGTCGCGCGCCTCAGCGATCGTAGCGCGCGGGACCTACATCTTCGCCCTCCCCGGCTCGAACGGGGCGGTGAAGGACGGCTGGGACAACATCCTCGCCGAACAGCTCGACGCGCGCAACCGGCCCTGCAACTTCGTCGAACTGATGCCCCGCCTGCGCGAAAGCTGACGCGGAACAAAGCCCCGACGCCCCGGATTGGCGAGGCAAGTCACCGTCACGCGCCGGAGCCTGCTTGCTCGACCTTGCCCAGTATTCGACCACCGTTCTCGGCCTGGCTTTCGCTGCCTGCGCGGTGGTCATCGCGTTCTTCGGTTCGAAGATGGCGGGCTATGCCGACATAATCGCCGACCGGACGGGATTCGGCGAAGCGCTGATCGGTTCGGTGATGCTGGGCGCGGGGACGAGCATGCCCGGGATCGTCACCTCGATCACGACCGCGGCGAGCGGGGCGGCCGATCTGAGCGTTTCGAACGCCATGGGCGGGATCGTCGCCCAGACCATGTTCCTGGCGCTTGCCGATATCTTCTACAAGCGGGTCAATCTCGAACATGCCGGGGTGAGCGCGGTCAATCTGGGGCAGGCGACGGTGCTGATCGTGCTCATCGCGCTGCCCGTCATGGCCTGGGCCGCGCCGCCTTTCGCGATCTGGGGCGTCAACCCGCTGAGCCCGGTGCTGATCGCGGTCTACCTGATCGGCCTGCACAATGCCCATCGCATCCACCAGGAGCCGATGTGGCTGCCGAAACAGACCGACGACACGCAGGAAGACGTCGCGGATGAGGACGACAAGAGCCAATCGCTCGCCATGCTGTTCGTGCTGTTTGGCGGGCTCGTGGCGATCGTCGGCCTTGCCGGCTATGCGGTGGGCGAGATCGGCATCGCCTTGTCGGACCGGCTCGGCCTAAGCGGGGCGCTGGTCGGCTCGCTCGCCACCGCGACCGTCACGTCGCTGCCCGAACTCGTCACCACCATCGCCGCCGTGCGCAGGCGCGCGCCGCAATTGGCGATCGGCGGGATCGTGAGCGGCAACATGTTCGATTCGCTGTTCGTCGCGGCAAGCGACTTCGCCTATCGCGAGGGCAGCATCTATCACGCGATCTCGGATGCGACGCTGTTCTGGATGGGGCTGGTGATCGTGATGACGGCTGTCCTGCTGCTCGGCATGTTGCGCCGCGAACGCGAAGGGCCGGGCAAGATCGGATGGGAGTCGGTCATGCTGATCGGGTTGTGGGCGATCGGGACAGGCCTGCAGATCTACCGCGGATAGAGCCTCGACACGGCACGGCGTTCTTATTATGTTCCGATCATGCCCGATACCCAGCGCACGGCAGTCAAGGGCCGCGGAGCGGCTTCCGCCCGCACGCCCGAACGTTTCGGCCTCGCCGCGCGCGAGGCCTGCGGCAACTGGCGCGATCACGTCGCGGCCCTGGACGGACCGCCTCCCAGACTGCGCACGACCGTCACGGAGGAGCGCCCGCGCTCGATCCTCAGCTTCAACCGGTCGCCCGATGTGCCCTTCGACCGTTCGGTCAACGCCTATCGCGGCTGCGAGCACGGCTGCATCTATTGCTATGCCCGCCCGACCCATGCCTATCACGACCTGTCGCCCGGGCTCGATTTCGAAACGCGCCTGTTCGCCAAGCCCAATGCGGCGGAGCTCCTGCGCGAAACGCTGGCGAAGCCCGGCTATCGCCCCCGCCCCATCGCGATCGGCACCAACACCGACGGCTACCAGCCGATCGAGCGGGACTGGCGGATCACCCGCAGCGTGCTGGAGGTCTGCCTCGAAGCGCGCCACCCGGTGACGATCACGACCAAGTCGGACCGGGTGCTGGACGACCTCGACCTCGTCGCGCAGATGGCGCGCGAAAGGCTCGTCGCGGTGGCGATCTCGGTCACCACGCTCGATCCCGCGCTCTCCCGCAAGCTCGAACCGCGCTGCGCCGCCCCGGCCAAGCGGCTCGCCGCGCTCGCCCGGCTGGTCGAGGCGCGCGTGCCGACGCATTGCTCGGTATCGCCGATCATCCCCGCGATCACCGACGAATTCATGGAAGGCATCGTCGCGGAGGCCGGCAGGCTGGGCGTGCAGAGCGCGGGGTGGATCCCGCTGCGCCTGCCGCACGAGGTTGCGCCGCTGTTCCGCGAATGGCTCGACGTCCACTTCCCCGAACGCGCAGGCAAGGTGATGGGCATCGTCCGTTCGATCCGGGGCGGGCGAGACAATGATCCCGATTTCGGCACGCGCATGAAGCCCGAAGGCGTGTGGGCCGACCTCTTCCGCAGCCGCTTCGCCCTCGCCTGCAAGCGCGCCGGGATCGGCAAGCACCGCTTCGAACTCGACTGCTCGCGCTTCAGGCCGCCGGAGGCGGGCGGGCAGATGCGCCTGCTCTGAACGGAGCCGGGCGAGCGCCCCTTACCCGAACCCCTCGCCCGCTTCGCCCGGCGCGAACCGCACGAGGCGACTGTCCACCAGCGCCGCCGTGCGGTTGATGACGGCGTGCTGGTAATCCGGGTCCTTGATCATCGCGAAGAAGGCCCCTGCGTTCGGGTATTCGGCGACGAAACCGTCGTGCCAGGCGCGCGTCTCGGGGCCTGTCACCATGGCCTGGAAGGTCCCCCGCCACACGATCCGCCCGCCCACTCGGCGGAAGATCGGGCCGGACGTGCGCCCGTATTCTTCGTAAGCCCGGCGGCCGGTCCAGCCCTTGTCGGCGTGTTCATGCCCTTCGGGATACTCGGCCTTGTCGCGGTAGAGCAGCAGGTTGAGCATGTGGATCGGCTCGTCGCGCGGCAAGTCCTTGAAGGCCTGGAAGTTCTTCGGCGAAGGGTCGATATGGTTTTCGGTCATTTTCACGCTTCCAGCCTGTAGTCCGAGAACCGGTCGCGCAGGTCCTTCTTGGAGATCTTGCCGGTCGCGGTGTGCGGGATCTGGTCGATGAACTCGACCGCGTCGGGGAGCCACCATTTCGCGACCTGCCCGCGCAGGTGCTCGATGATCTCCTCGCCCGTGACCTCGGCTTCGGGCTTCTTGACCACGAAGAGCACCGGGCGTTCGTCCCACTTGGGATGCGGCATCCCGACGCAGGCGGCTTCGGCCACGGCGGGGTGGCCGCCGGCAGCGTTTTCGAGCTCGACCGAGCTGATCCATTCGCCCCCCGACTTGATCACGTCCTTGGTCCGGTCGGTCAGCTGGAGCGTGCCGTCGGGGTGCAGGATGCCGACATCGCCGGTGTCGAACCAGCCTTCGTTGTTGACCGCGTCCTTCTCGGCCTTGAAGTAGCGCCTTATCACCCAGGGCCCGCGGATCTGCAGCGCGCCCGCGGTCTTCCCGTCGCGCGGCAATTCGCTCGCCATGTCGTCGAGGTCGACCGTCCGCAGCTCCACCCCGAAGATCGGGCGGCCCTGCATGGCCGTCTTGCGGACCTTCTCCTCGAAACTGAGCTCGTCCCAGTCCCAGGTGGGTCCGCCGACCGTGCCGATCGGGCTGGTTTCGGTCATCCCCCAGGCGTGCTGGACGCGGGTGCCGTTCTTCATCAGCCGCTCGATCATGAACTTCGGCGCCGCCGACCCGCCGATCGTCGCGGCCTTCAAGGGCGGCAGGTCGAGCCCGTTGGCGTCGCAATACTGGAAATGGGCGAGCCACACGGTCGGCACGCCCGCGCTGTCCGTCACCTTCTCGTCGATCATCAGCTGGTGGAGCACCGCCGGGTCGTTGACCGCGGAGAACACGAACTTGATCCCGGCCATCGCGCCCGCATAGGGCAGGCCCCAACTCGCCGCGTGGAACATCGGCACGACCGGGAGCATGACCGAAGAGCCGGAGAAATTGAACGCCGCCGGCTGGAGGCCCGCGATGGCGTGCATCACGGTCGAGCGGTGTTCGTACTGCACGCCCTTGGGATTGCCGGTCGTGCCGGAGGTGTAGCAGATCATGCACGGGTCGCGCTCGTCCCCGGTGATCCATTCGAAATCGCCGTCCTCCGCCGCGATCCAGTCCTCGAAGGCGGGCGCGTTGTCGCCGGAATCGTAGCAGACGTAATGCTCGACCGTGGGCCAGCGATCGCGCATCCCGTCGACGATCGGCTGGAACGCGGCATCGTAGAGCAGTACCCGGTCCTCGGCGTGGTTGACGATGTATTCGAGCTGGTCCTCGAACAGGCGCGGGTTCACGGTGTGGAGCACCCCGCCCATCCCCGCGACGCCGTACCAGCTGACGAGATGGCGCGAATGGTTCATCGCGAGGCTCGCGACCCGTTCGCCCGGCCTGATCCCGAGCCGCTGCAGCGCCTGCGCCATCTTCAGCGCGTCGCGCCGGATCCCGGCCCAGTCGGTGCGCGTGACGCTGCCGTCGGCCCAGCGGGTCACGATCTCGCGCCCCCCGGCCTCGCGCGCGGCATGATCGATCACGCTGGTGATCCGCATGGTCCAGTCCTGCATCGCTCCGAGAACGGCCATTTTCTCTCTCCCCTGTGCTGGCGCCGGGAAGCGTGCTGCCCGGCATGAATCATGGACTTGTCATGCCTTGGGCGAATGCGAATGGCAATCGTCGGCCCTTCCGCCGGGCCTTGTCACAGCATTGCCATGGAGCGCTCCTATCCCGCACGGGTCTCACCAAGGATCGGGAGAACGATCATGACAAGAACAGCGTGGTTACTGGCGGGGTCCGCCGCAATGGTCGCCGTGCCCGCGGCGGCGCGCGACGGGGCATTCTACGTCGGCGTGGACGGGGGCATCATGCTCGAGGACCAGCTCGATGTCGACATCGACGCGGGCCGCCCGGACGGGCTGCAGGACAACGCCGCCTTCGCCGATACCAACACCGGGCTCGATGCCGACATCGTGTTCGGTTACGATTTCGGTGCATTCCGGCTCGAGGCGGAAGGCGGTTACAAGCGCGCGGGTTATGACAGCCTGACCGTGGTGAGCCCCGATCTCGTCCCGGGTGCCGATATCGCGCCGGGCACCGTCGTCCAGAACGAGAAGGATCTCTCGATCTTCAGCGGCATGGTCAACGGCATCCTCGAATACGGCAAGACGTTCCAGATCTTCGCCGGCGGCGGCGCGGGTTTCGCCAATGTCGACCTGCCGGTCGAAGTCGCGGGGGTCGGCACGGTGATCGACGATTCGACCACCGATTTCGCCTGGCAGCTGCTCGGCGGATTCCGCTTCGCGGTCACCGACAACATCGACCTCGGCGTCAAGTACCGCTATTTCGTGATCGACGAGTTCGAATTCGACAGCGCGGCCGGTGCCCCGCTCGAAGCCGACTTCCAGAGCCATTCGGTCCTCGCCAGCCTGCGCTACAATTTCGGCCGCGCGCCCGAGCCCGCGATGGCCCCCGCGCCCGAGCCGGCCGCTCCGCCGCCGCCGCCTCCTCCGCCCCCGCCCCCGCCGCCGCCGCCGCCTCCGCCGGCTCCTCCGCCGCCGCAGCCGGCGTGCAACACCGGGCCCTACATCGTGTTCTTCGACTTCGACGAATCGACGATCACCGCGGAAGCCGCCTCGATCCTCGACAGCGCGGTGACCGCCTATTCGAATTGCGGGACCGCCAACGTCATGCTCGCCGGGCACACCGACCGGGCCGGTTCGGCGACCTACAACATGGCGCTCGCCGCGCGCCGCAACGATTCGGTCCGCGAATACCTCGCCGGCCGGGGCGTGCCCGAGGCGCGCATGTCGAGCGAAGCCTTCGGCGAATCGCAGCCGCGCGTGCCCACCGCGGACGGCGTGCGCGAGGCGCAGAACCGCCGGGTCGAGATCACCTACGGACCCAATTCGGGGATGTAACGGGTCTGCCCGCCTACAGAGCGCGAAGGGGCCGGGGCTTTCCCGGCCCCTTTTTCGTGGCGGCGATCAGGCGACCAGCCGCAGCTTCGCCTTGCCCGGCAGCGGCCCGAGCGCGACGTTCTCGATCCCCGGCACCCCGGCGAGCCGTTCCGCCATTTCGGTGTGGAGCGCGAAATCCCGCCCCAGCCGGACCGACGCGTGCCCCCCGCTTTCGAGCGCGAGGCGGACCAGCACCTCGCCGCGGCCCGAACCGCCTGCTGCCTGCGCGATGACGAGCTCGGTCTTGAGCTCCTGCAGCGCCTCGAGCGTGGCGATGTCGGCCCGCAACTGCATCCGTGTCGACCCGCTCACCCAGGCCAGCGGCCGCGCCCCGCGCACGGTGAGGCGCGGGGGCTCGGCCGGATCGGGCGCGTCGAGCTCGACATCGAGCAGCAGGCATTCCCCGCTCGCCGCCCAGCGTTCGAACTGCGGGACCAGCGATTCCTCGAAGCAGGCCGAGGAAAACTGGCCCGAAAGGTCGGAGAAATCGGCGCGGATGAATTCCTTGCCCCGTTTCGTACGGGCCTTGGTCGCGTTCTCGACCATCGCCGCCATGACCGCCGAACCGCTGCCTCCCGCCTCCATCAGGCTCTGGTAGGTGCGCGCCCCGTTGGCGAGCGCGACCTCGCGGTATTGCTGGATCGGGTGGCCGGAGAAGTAGAACCCGAAATTCTCGCGCTCCTTCGCCATGCGCTCGGCCCGGCTCCACTCGGCCGCCGATGCAAGCCGCAGCGTCTCGCCCGGCGCAACCTCGCCCCCGAACAGGCCGGCCTGCCCGCTGGTGCGTTCGCGCATGGCGGCTTCGGCCACGGCGAGCAGGTGTTCGGCATTGGCATGGACCAGCGCGCGGTCGGGTTCGATCCCGTCGAGCGCGCCGGCGCAGGCGAGCGCCTCGAACTGGCGGCGGTTCATCGCACCGTGCGGGACACGCTCGCAGAAATCCTGGAGGCTCCTGAACGGACCCTTGGCCGTGCGTTCGGCGACGATCGCTTCCATCGCCTTCTCCCCGACATTGCGGATCCCGGCGAGCGCATAGCGTACCGCGTAGCCGCGCTCGGTCTGCTCGACGGTGAAGCGCGCCTCGGAGGCGTTGATGCAGGGGGGAAGGATTTCGATCCCCTCCTCCGTCCCGGGATAGCGGCGCGCGTCGTCGACGAAGACGGCGAGCTTTTCCGACTGGTGCATGTCGAAGCACATCGAGGCGGCGTAGAATTCCTCGGGGTAGTGCGCCTTGAGCCACGCGGTCTGGTAGGCGAGGAGCGCGTAGGCGGCGGCGTGGCTCTTGTTGAAGCCGTAACCGGCGAACTTGTTGATCAAGTCGAACAGCTCGTTCGCCTTGGCCTCGCCGATCCCGGACACGCGCGCGCAGCCTGCGATGAAGACGGCGCGCTGCTTGTCCATCTCGGCCTGGTTCTTCTTGCCCATCGCCCGGCGCAGCAGGTCCGCATCGCCCAGCGAATAGCCCGCGAGGATCTGCGCGGCCTGCATCACCTGTTCCTGGTAGACGAAGATGCCGTAGGTTTCCTCGAGGATCCCGGCGAGCTTTTCGTGCGGGTACTCGATCGGCTCCACGCCCGCCTTGCGCCGCCCGAACAGCGGGATGTTGTCCATCGGACCCGGGCGATAGAGCGAGACGAGCGCGATGATGTCGCCGAAATTGGTCGGCTTCACCGCTTTCAGCGTGCGCCTCATGCCTTCGGATTCGAGCTGGAACACGCCGACCGTGTTGCCGACCTGCATGAGCTCGTAGACCGCCGGATCGTCGAGCGGCAGCGCGCCGAGGTCGATGTCGATGCCGCGCAGCGCGAGCAGGTCGACCGCCTTGCGCAGCACCGACAGCGTCTTGAGCCCGAGGAAATCGAACTTGACGAGGCCCGAACTCTCGACATGCTTCATGTCGTATTGCGTCACCGGCATGTCCGAGCGCGGGTCGCGGTAGAGCGGGACGAGCTGCGACAACGGCCGGTCCCCGATCACGACGCCGGCCGCATGGGTCGAGGAATTGCGCGGCATCCCCTCCAGCTGCATGGCGAGATCGACGAGGCGCCGCACCTCGTTGTCGTTGTCGTATTCCCGCCTGAAATCGGGCGCGCCGTTGAGCGCGCGCGGCAGCGTCCAGGGATCGGTCGGATGGTTGGGGACCATCTTGCACAGCTTGTCCACCCGGCCATACCCCATCTGCAGGATGCGCCCGCAATCGCGCAGCACGGCGCGGGCCTTCAGCTTGCCGAAGGTGATGATCTGCGCGACGTGATCGTGCCCGTATTTCTTCTGGACATAGCGGATCACCTCGCCGCGCCGGGTTTCGCAGAAGTCGATGTCGAAATCGGGCATCGAGACGCGTTCGGGATTGAGGAAGCGTTCGAACAGCAGGCCCAGCCGGATCGGGTCGAGATCGGTGATGGTGAGCGCCCAGGCGACCAGCGATCCCGCCCCGGACCCGCGCCCCGGCCCGACCGGGATGCCCTGCTCCTTCGCCCACTTGATGAAATCGGCGACGATCAGGAAATAGCCCGGAAAGCCCATCCTGACGATGATGCCGATCTCGTAGTCGAGCCGCTCGAAATAGGCCCTGCGCTCCTCCTCCGGCAATGCGCCGTAGGGCGCCAGACGCGCCTCCAGCCCCCGGCGCGAATCCTCCGCCAGCATCCGCGCCTCGCCTTCGAGGTCGCCCGCAAGGCTCGGCAGGATCGGCGCGCGGTCGGGCGGGGCGCAGGCGCAGCGCTGCGCGATGACGAGCGTGTTGGCGGTCGCCTCGGGCAGGTCGGCGAAAAGCTCGGCCATCATCCGGTCGGACTTGACGAAGGCCTGCGGGTTGGAATGCGGGCGGTCCTCGGCCTCGATCTGCGAGGAATGGGCAATGCACAGCATGGCGTCATGCGCCTTGTGCATGTGCGGCTCGGCGAAGTTCGCCGGGTTGGTCGCGACCAGCGGCAGCTCGCGGGCATAGGCGAGGTCGATCAGCGCCTCCTCGGCAGCCTCGCAGACGGGATCGCCGTGGCGCGCGATCTCGATGTAGAGCCGGCCCGGGAACAGCCGGTCGAGCCGGTCGCACAGCGCCCTTGCCGCCCTGTCCTGCCCTTCGGCGAGCAGCCGCGTCAGCGCCCCCTCGCCCGCCCCGGTGAGCGCGATCAGCCCGTCGGTCCGCCCTTCGAGGTCGGCGAGCGTCACGTGCGGGTCGAATTCGGTCGGCCGGTCGAGATGCGCCTTGCTGACGAGGTGGCACAGGTTGTCGTAACCGCGCTCGTCCTGCGCGAAGAGGGGGAGGTAGTCGATCGGGATCGTGTTCGATCCGATCGCGCCCTGGCTGGCCGCGCCCGACGGCCCTTCGCGCGCGACGCCGAGCAGCGTCCCGATGATCGGCTGCACGCCCTCCCCCCGGCAGGCAGCGGCGAACATGACCGCGCCGTAGAGCCCGTCGCGGTCGCAGATCGCGATGGCGGGAAAGCCGCGCTCCTTCGCCAGTTTGGCGATGTTCTTGGGATCGATCGCCCCTTCGAGCATCGAATAGGACGAAAGCACGCGCAGGGGGACGAAGGGAGCGAAAGCCATCGGCGCAATCTAGGAAATCGTCGCGGATTCGGTAAGCGTCCCGCGGCCCGACTTCTCCACAGCTCAGAGCAGCTTTTCGATGTCCTTCGCGATGCCTGCGGGGGTGTCCTGCGGGCCGTAACGCTTCACCACCCTGCCCTCGCGGTCGATCAGGAACTTGGTGAAGTTCCACTTGATCGAGGTCGAACCCATCAGTCCCTTGGCCTGTTTCTTCATCCAGTCGAACAGCGGGGACGCGGCGGGGCCGTTCACGTCCACCTTCGCCATCAGCGGGAAGGAGACGCCGTAATTGACCCGGCAGAACTGCGCGATCTCGTCGGCACTGCCCGGTTCCTGCGCGCCGAACTGGTTGCAGGGAAAGGCGAGAACCTCGAAATCGCGGTCCCTGAAGCGCTGGTAGAGCGCCTCGAGCCCGTCATATTGCGGGGTGAAACCGCATTTCGACGCCGTGTTGACGACGAGCAGGACCTTGCCCTGCTTGCTTGCAAGATCGAGCTGCTCGCCGCGATTGGTGGTGACGGTGAAATCGGCAATCGTGGTCATGGATGATCCCCTGCTGCGATGGGCGCTCCCCTTGCTCCGCCAGCGGGGCAGCCCAAGTCAAGCCGGGATCGCGCCGCGCATCACCCGCGAAAGGGGAAATCGGCGTGCTTGCTCAGCTCGACCGCCTCCGCGGCCGAATATTCGCGGTCGCCCGCCCTTTCGATGACGTAGCGGTCGCGCTCCCCGTCGGGCAGGGAGACGATGTGGCGGATCATCTCGGCGAAGGTGCCGCGGCGGATCGCCTTGGTCCCGTCGAGAATGCCGTCCCGTCGGCGGCCGATTGCAGGACGGCGCGGTCCTCCCACGCGGTCTCGCCGCTCTTTTCGGGCGTGCCCTCGAATGTGCTGGGATGGTCTGACATGGTCGCTCCTCCTTCATGCGATCAATGAGCAGGAGCGATTTCGGGTCCGGCCCTATTCGAGATGGCCTTCCCTCAGCCGCACCACCCGGTCCATCCGCGCGGCGAGCCGCTCGTTGTGGGTCGCCACCAGCGCCGCGCTGCCCTCCCCCCGCACGAGGTCGAGGAACTGCGCCAGCACGGTGTCGGCGGTAGCCTCGTCGAGATTGCCGGTCGGCTCGTCCGCCAGAACCAGCGTGGGCCGGTTGGCGAGCGCGCGGGCGACCGCGACACGCTGCTGCTCGCCGCCCGAAAGCTGGCTCGGGCGGTGGGTCAGGCGATGTTCGAGCCCGAGCGCACCCAGCAGGCTGTCGGCGCGTTCCTCCGCCCCGGCGCGGCTGGCCCCGGCGATCATCTGGGGCATGATGACATTCTCGCGCGCATCGAAATCGGGCAGCAGGTGGTGGAACTGGTAGACGAAGCCGAGATGTTCGCGCCGCAGCTTGGTCCGCCCGTCGGTCGGCAATTTCTCGGCCTGCTGCCCGGCGATGCCGATCGAGCCCGAAAAGCCCCCTTCGAGCAGGCCCACCGCCTGCAGCATGGTCGACTTGCCCGAACCCGACGGGCCGAGCAGCGCGACGATCTCGCCCGGCATGATGTCGAGATCGACGCCGCGCAGCACGTCGATGCGCTGGCCGCCCTGCTCGAAACTGCGCGTAAGACCGCGCAGCGAGACGATCGGCGCGGCCTCGTTGCCCCTATTCATAGCGCAGCACCTGCACCGGATCGGTGTTCGCCGCCTTCAACGCGGGATAGAGCGTCGCCAGAAAGCTCAGCACCAGCGCGAGCGCGGTGATCGCGGCGATCTCCACCGGATCGGCCCGCGCGGGCATGGTCGAGAGGAAACGCACCTCCGGGTCCCACAATTCCTGACCCGTGACGAAGGCGATGGCCTGCACGATCTGTTCGCGGAACAGCAGGACCACGGCGCCCAGCAGCAGCCCGGCAATTGTCCCGATCGCGCCGATCGTCGTGCCGGTGGTGACGAAGATCTTGAGCAGGCTGCGCCGCGTCGCCCCCATCGTGCGCATGATCGCGATGTCGCGCGTCTTGGCGCGGACCAGCATGACGAGGCTCGACAGGATGTTGAAAGCGGCCACCAGGACCATGAAACTTAATGCAAAACCCATCGCCGCGCGTTCCACCTGGAGCGCCTCGAACAGGGCGGCGTTGATCGTCTTCCAGTCGGCGATCACCGCCCGGCCCGCGAGCTTTTCGCGCACCGGCGCGAGGATTTCGCCGACCCGGTCCGCGTTTTCGACCGTCACCTCGATCATGCCGATACTCTCGTCCATCAGCAGCAGCGTCTGCGCGTCGGGTATCGGCATGATGATGAACTTCTCGTCGTAGTCGTAGACGCCCACCTCGAAGATCGCCCCGATCTCGTAGGGGACCTGCCGGATCGAGGTGCCGAAGGGCGTCGAGCGGCCCTGCGGGTTGATGATCGTGATCGTGTCGCCCACCCGCGCGCCGATGTTCTGCGCGAGCCGCGAGCCGATCGCGATCACGCCGGCATCGGGGGCAAGCGCCTCGATCTCGCCCGCGACGACCTGGTCGCCCAGTTCCGCGATGTCCTCGTCGGTCTGCCCGCGCACCAGGATCGCGACCGTGCGCCCGTTGTAGCTGACCAGCAGCGGCTGTTCGATCAGCGGGCTGGCGTTCACCACGCCGTCGGTTTCGCGCACGTCCGCAAGCACGTTTTCCCAGTCGTCGAGCTGGCCGCCATAGGCCTGCACGATCGCATGGCCGTTCAGCCCCACGATCTTGTCGAGCAATTCGCCGCGAAACCCGTTCATCACGCTCATCACGATCACCAGCATCGCGACCGATAGCATCACCACCCCGACCGAAATCCCCGCGACCAGCGCGATGAACGCCTCGCCCTTGCCGGGCCAGAGGTAACGTTTGGAAATCATCCATTCGAACGGGGAAAGCATGACGGGTGAGGTATCTCGCGGGTGAATGCTGAACGCTGGCTGCAGGCGCTGGCTGTAGGCGCTGCCCCCTTGCCCGGCAATGGTGCGCGGCGCAATGCCGGTCCCGCCCGCGGGGCGTGTCATCCGGCCGCCGCGAAAAAGCGGGGCACGAAGCGCGCACGCGCCCTTGTAATCCGGCGGTAACATCGCCATTGGGGGGGCGACGGTCGGGGGGCAGCTCAGCGGGTTCGAACACCATGACCAATTCATCGCCGAAAAGCGAGACTCCCGGGCGCACCCGGGACCGCCTCGACGCGAATCTCACCCACCCCTTTCTCGACGCGGACGGCGACAAGCTGCGCGAGGAATGCGGCGTGTTCGGCGCGATCAACGCGGCCGACGCCTCGGCCGCGACCGCACTGGGCCTCCACGCGCTCCAGCACCGCGGCCAGGAAGCGGTCGGGATCACCAGTTTCGACGGGCGCGAATTCTACTCGCGCCGCGGGCTCGGCCACGTGGCGGAGAATTTCTCCTCCTCCGAGGCGATCGGCGAATTGCCCGGCCACATGGCGGCGGGCCACGTGCGCTATTCGACCACCGGCGGAGCGGGCCTCAGGAACGTGCAGCCGCTCTATGCCGAACTCGCCAGCGGCGGTTTCGCGGTCGCGCACAACGGCAACATCTCGAATTCGCAGGCCCTGCGCGCCGATCTCGTCTCCAAGGGTTCGATCTTCCAGTCCACTTCCGACACCGAGGTCATCATCCACCTCGTCGCGACCTCGCGCTATCCCACCACCGCCGACCGGCTGATCGATGCCCTGCGCCTCGTCGAAGGCGCCTATGCGCTGATCGTGATGACGCCCGAGGGCATGATCGCCTGCCGCGACCCGCTCGGCATCCGGCCGCTCGTGATGGGCCGGATGGGCGATGCGATCCTGTTTGCAAGCGAATCGGTCGCCTTCGATGTCGTGGGCGCGGAACTGATCCGCGAGGTCGAGCCGGGCGAAATGCTCCAGGTCGGCTTCGACGGGGAAATCCGCAGCGTGCGCCCGTTCGGCTCGCCCCCGGCGCGGCCCTGCATCTTCGAACACGTCTATTTCAGCCGTCCCGACAGCTATTTCGCCGGGCGCAGCGTCTACGAGGCGAGGAAGGCGATCGGCACGCAGCTCGCGATCGAGGCACCGTGCGACGTCGATCTCGTCGTGCCCGTGCCCGACAGCGGCGTGCCCGCCGCGATCGGCTATGCCCAGCAATCGGGCATCCCCTTCGAACTCGGCATCATCCGCTCGCACTATGTCGGGCGGACCTTCATCCAGCCGTCGGACAGCGCGCGCCATTCCGGGGTCAAGCGCAAGCACAACGCCAATCGCGGCCTGGTGGCGGGCAAGCGGATCGTGCTGATCGACGATTCGATCGTGCGCGGCACCACCAGCATGAAGATCGTCGAGATGATGCGCGAGGCCGGCGCGCGCGAGGTCCATTTCCGGGTCGCCAGCCCGCCGACGGCGCATTCGTGCTTCTATGGCGTCGATACGCCCGAACGCTCGAAACTGCTCGCCGCCCGGCTCGAGCTCGAGCCGATGCGCGAATTCATCAAGGCCGACAGCCTCGCCTTCATCTCGATCGACGGGCTCTATCGCGCGGTCGGGCAGAAGGACCGCGACAAGGCCTGCCCGCAATTCTGCGACGCCTGCTTCACCGGCGAATATCCGACCTCGCTCACCGATTTCCGCATGAGCGAACAGCGCGCGGCGCAGCTTCCCTTTGCCGATCCCAAGGCGGCCTGATAGGCGCATCGCCCCAGCTCGATTCCGAGGCAGCGAAACACCATGACCGACGCCAAGCCACTCGCGGGAAAGACCGCACTCGTCACCGGCGCAAGCCGCGGCATCGGGGCCGCGACCGCGCAAGCGCTCGCCGAGGCGGGGGCGCACGTGATCCTCGTCGCGCGGCGGGTGAAGGCGCTCGAAGAGGTCGAGGACGCGATCCATGCGGCCGGCGGCACCTCCACCATCGCGCCGCTCGACCTTACCGAAGCGGACAGCGTCGCGCGGCTCGCCGGGGCCATCGCCGGGCGCTGGGACACGATGGATATCCTCGTCCTGTCAGCGGCTTACCTGCCGGACCTCACACCGCTTTCGCAGGTCGATCCCAAGCAGTTCAACCAGGCGATCATGACCAACCTCGTCGCGACGCAGGCCCTGCTTGCCGCCTTCGATCCCCTGCTGCGGAAAGCCCCCGGCGCGCGCGTCGTCGGGCTGACCAGCAGCGTCGGGGCGGAGCCGCGCCCGTTCTGGGGCGCCTATGCCGCGACCAAGGCGGCGTTCGACAACCTCATTCTCACCTATGGCGCGGAGGTCGAGCGGCTGAGCCCGGTGCGCGTCGCCGTGCTCGATCCGGGCGCGACCCGGACCGAAATGCGCGCCCGCGCCTATCCGGGCGAGGATCCCGCGAGCGTCAAGCCGCCCGAGACGGTCGCGGCGCGAATCACCGCGCTGGTGCAGGAGGATTTCCCCTCCGGCCACCGCGAAAGGGTCGATTGATCGGCCCTGCCGACAGGTCTCGCCACCCTGGCGGCACGGCCTGTCGTCATGCAACGCGGCTTGCCGTCGCATTAACCAATCCGTGAAATGTCGCGTTAAGCCTCATAGGTGAATGTCTTTTTCCGGGCCCAGCAGCAAGAATCCGCGGCTTACTGGACAAGGTTCACGACAAATGCCCCTCGATACCGATCGCTATCGCCTCGCCGCGCAGGAAGACCGCTGCGGCCAGCGCACCAAGCTCACCATTCCCGCGACGCTCCGCGCGTCGGGCGGCCGCGCCTTCCAGAGCGTGGTCCACGACCTGTCCATCTCGGGCTTCTCGGCGGCCTCGATCAACCGGATGCACGAAGGCCAGGTCTGCTGGCTCACCCTGCCCGGCCTCGAATCGCTCCAGGCCGAGGTCGTGTGGTGGGACAACTGCATCGTCGGCTGCGCCTTCTCGGAACTGCTCAGCCCGATCGTGCACGACAACATCCTGCAGCGTTACAGCAACACCGGCGTCTATCGCCCGATGGCCTGAAACATCCGCGCGGGACGCAAGGCGGGGCGCGCTGCCCCGCCCGCGTTTCACTGCGCCGCGGCGAGCCGGGTGATGAGGTCCGACCATTCGCCGCGATAGGCGCCGGTCGCCGTCGGCCAGTTGCTGACGATCGCGACGACGAGCTTGCGGTCCGGGATGATCGTGATCGACTGGCCGAAAATGCCCTGCGCGCCGAAACTGCCGCCGGGATAGGTCCACCACTGGTAGCCGTAACCGAAGCCGCCGTTCTCGAAGTCGACCAGGCGAGCCCCCGCCTCGGCGAACCAGTCCTCGGGCACGACCTGCCTGCCGGAGACGCCCTTCCCGCCCTCGAGCACGAACTGGCCCATGCGGGCATAGTCCGACAGGCGCAGCGAAAGGCAGCAGCCCCCGATATTGCCGCCGAGCGGGGTCGTCATCCAGAACATGGGGCCGGCAAAGCCCGCCGGCTCGACGATCTTTTCCTGCGCGTATTCGGCGAGCGGGAGGCCGACCGCGTTTTCGACGAGCATTCCCAGAAGGTTCGTCTCGCCGGTCTTGTAGACGAATTTCGTCCCCGGTTCGGCCTCGCGCTCGAGCTCCTGCATCTGGATCAGCGCGCCTTCCGGCCCGTATTCGACGATATAATCGTTCATCCGGGCGACGTCGGAATCGGGATCGGTGTAATCCTCGTTCCACTTGGCCCCGCTGGTCATGGTCGCGACCTGGCGCACGGTCACGCCGTCATAGGCCGTTCCGGCGAATTCGGGAATGTAATCGGTCACCTGATCGTCGAGGCTGGCGATGAAGCCGTCCCGCACCGCCGCGCCGAGCAGGGTCGAGGTGAAGCTCTTGGCGACCGAAAAGCTCGTCCAGCGGTCCTGCGGGGAGAGCCCGAGCCCGTATTCCTCGAACCGCACGCGCCCGTCCTCGAGCACCATCACGCCCGCAGCGGAGCTTTTCTCCATCAGGGCGCGCATCTCGGCGGCGAAAGCGGGCGGGAGCGGTTCGCCCCGCGGCAGGTCGCGCGGGGTCGAGGCAGCGGGAACCTCGTGCCCGGGGAACCAGTCCTCCATCGCGCGGAAACGGGCGGAACGCTGTTCGTCGTCCCAGAACAGCACCTGCAGTTCCGCCGGGTCGCGCTCCGGCGGGGTGACGAGTTCGACCTCGCCAAACGCCGGGGCCGCGCTCGCCATCGGGGCGTCGGCGCCGCCGAGCGTGCCCGTGCAGGCCGCGGTCCCGGCAAGGCAGGCGGCAAGGAAGGCGCCAAGCGCGCCGCGTTCGATGGTCATGTCGGTCGTCCCCTCTCGGTCGAATTTCGCAGAGGGTCTTACCCCCCGTCCCGCGCCGGAGGCAAGCGCGCGCGGGGCCGCTATTCGCCGTTCATCGCCCTGTAGGCGGACAGCGCCCGCTCGCGTCCGGCCTTGTGGGCGATGATCTTGCGCGGATAGCCCTTTGGACGGCAGCCATGCGCCTCGGGATCGTGGATCGCCGGGGCGTCGAGCCCGGCGAGTTCGGGCACGTAACGGCGGATGTAGCCCGCCGCGTCGAACTTTTCGGACTGGGTGAGCGGGGCCATGATCCGCACGAACATATTGGAGTCGACGCCGGTGCCCGAATTCCACTGCCAGTTGACCGAGTTCGAGCCATAATCGCCATCGACGAGGCAGTCCCAGAACCACTTTTCGCCCTCGCGCCAGTCGATCAGCAGGTGCTTGATGAGGAAGCTCGCGGTGATCATCCGCACGCGGTTGTGCATCCAGCCGATCTGGTAAAGCTGGCGCATCCCGGCATCGACGATGGGGTAGCCGGTCCTGCCCTCCTGCCACGCCTCGAGGTCGCGCGCGGCGTCCTCGTCCTTCGCCGGGTCGCGCCAGCGAAACGCGTCGTATTCCTCGCGGTAATTGCGGCTGCCATAGGCGGGGAACCGGCAGATGACGTTCTGCGCGTAGTCGCGCCAGACCAGCTCGCTCTCGAAGCTCCGCCAGCCTTCCGAACGGTGGTGTTTCAGCGCGTGCCACACCTGCACCGGGGTGATCTCGCCGTGGTGGAGATGGGGCGACAGGCGCGAGGAGCCGTCGATGCTCGGCAGGTTGCGCCTCGCCTCGTAGTCGCCGACGCAGGCGTCCCATTCGGCGAGCCGTTCGTGCGCGGCCTCCTCGCCCACGCTCCAGAAGGCGGCGATCCCGCCCGACCAGTCGGGTTTCGTCGGGAGCAGCTTCCAGTCGGACAGATCGTCGCTGGCGGGCCATTCGTCGGGCGAGGACAGCGTTTCGGGCTCGGGCACCGCGTCGCGCGGGGGCAATTGCGCGCGCAGGGCTTTGTAGAATGGCGTGTAGATCTTGTAGGGCTCGCCCGACCCCGTCGTCACGTGGCCCGCCGGGAACAGGTAATTGCCGTCGTGGAGCGTCAGGTCGAGCTTTTCGGCGAGGGCGCCTTGCGCCTTCCTCCACCACGGCTCGTAATGCCGTTTCGCGTGGACGGAGCGCGTTCCGAGCGCGTCGGCGACCTTGCACAATTCCTCGACCGCGTCCCCGCGCCTCAGGACGATCCGTGCGTTGCGCTTGCCGAAGCTCCGCGACAGGCTCTCGATCGAATGGTGCAGCCACCAGCGCGAGGCCCCGCCCATCGCGTGGTGCCCCGCCGCCGCATCGTCGAGCACGTAGACCGCGCAGACGGGACCCTTGCGGGCGGCTTCGTAAAGGGCGGGATTGTCGGCCATGCGCAAATCGCGCCGCAGCCAGACGATCTGGACGTCACTCATGCCGGCAAGAGCGCATCAGGGCGCGGGGAGTTCCTCACATTTGTGAGCGGGCAATCTCACGCTGAACCGGTCGCGCGCGCGCGGGTCGTAATACCGCGCATCGCGCAGGATGACCGAACCGTCCTCGGCCCGTTCGGCAAAGGGCGCGCGCGACCAGAACAGGAAGGCGCGCGCCTCCTGCGATGCCTCGGCAGCATCGGCGGGGATCCGGCACACCGGCGCGAGCGGCGCGTGATAGCCATTGCCGAAGGCTTCTCCTTCCCATTCGCTCGAATACCAGCGCCCGTCCTCGGTCCGGATGATCCGTTCGCGCTGCCAGAAGAACAGCGGCACGGGCGAAGCGATCGCGATCTCCGGCTCGGGATCGTAAAGCTTGGCCTTGTGATAGGCCACATAGTCCGAAACCAGCCCGTTGAAGGCGACGTAGAGCAGCATCAGAGCCAGCGCGATCTGCGCGGTCAGAGTCGCGCGCTCCGCCCCCTCGCGCGTCTCGATCCGGCGCGAACGCCACAGCGACACCCCAAGCAGCGCCCACAGCCAGACATCGACGATGAACAGCGTGTCGCCATAGAACCATGCGCTCGAAAACGGTTCGAACAGGCGGATGCCGTAGACATTGAGCCAGTCGAGCGCCGGGTGGGTCAGGCAGGCGATCAGCGAAAGGGCGTAAAGCCACCCGAAATCGACCGGCGCGCGGGCCTCGGGCCGGGTGCCGCGCCTGTCCTGCCAGCGGTCGAAGGCCCACAGCGCGGCGGCGAGCAGGAAGGGCAGCACCACCCAGGCGACCGGTCCATGGGTGATCCCGCGCCGGAACCCGAGATGCTCCGCCCCGTCGAGCCAGAAGAAGCACGCCGCGTCCACATCCGGCAGGTTCGCCCCGATCACGAGCGCCGGCATGGCGAGCCCGGTCTGGCGCTTGAGCCCCGCCTGCCCGATCAGCGCGCCGACGAGGCTGTGGGTGATGTTGTCCATGCCGCCCCCTTGCGCCCTAGGCCCGGGTCCCGCTTTCGAACTCGCTCCGGGCGAGCGGCGTCGCGGCGGTCGTCCCGGCAAGATAGCCGCCCAGCACGGTGAAAGGCGTCGCCAGCCACTCGGTGAAGGCGATCATGCCGAGCAGCATCAGCAGCAGGCCGAAGACCAGCTTCGACAGGGCCAGCGCGACGACGATCCGGCGCTTGACGCTGGCCGGCGCATCGGGCGGATCGAACCGCCGCTCGATCGCCCCGCGCGATGCGAAACCGGCGATCGCGCCCGCGGCGATGCCGAATATCGCGGTCTGGACCTGGTTCGCGAGCGGCAGGAAATAGGCCGCCAACATCGCGCTCGGCGCAAAGAGCAGAGGCAGCCGCGTGCGGGTCCTGACCGAATATTTCATGCGCTGTTCCGCGTTCCTTTCCGCAAATGGTTCGGGCGGCTTCATGGCAGTGGAAATGCGCCTCGCTCCCGCCTATCACGCACCTGTCACGCAGGGACACAACAGGGAGAGAGACCACCATGGACCAAGCCGCCCCTTTCGTCAGGCCCGACATGCAGGCCTTCCTCGATGCGCTCGCCGCCATGGAGGGACCGGCCATCACCGACATGACCCTCGAGGAAGCGCGCGCAAGTTACGTGGCCCTTCATGCCATGGCAGACAAGCCCGCGCGCGAACTTGCCGTGATCCGCGACCTTGCCTGCCCGGGTCCGGCGGGGGACATTCCGCTCAGGCTCTATGACGCCCGTGAAGCCCGCGAACCCGGCCCGGTGGTGTGCTTCTTCCACGGCGGCGGCTTCGTCATCGGCGACCTCGAGACGCATCACGCGCTGTGCACCGAACTCGCCCACCTGCTCGACCTGCCGGTGGTCGCCACGCACTACCGCCGCGCGCCCGAAGCGCCGTTTCCCGCCGCGATCGAGGATTGCGAGGCCGCCGCGCGCTGGATCGCGGGCAATCCGGGGGAACTCGCCCGCGAGGCGACGGGGCTGGTGACGATCGGCGACAGCGCCGGGGGCAATGCCACGGTCGTCGTCACCCAGCTGCTCGGCCAGGACCCGGCCGCGGTGCCGGTGGTCCTGCAGGTGCCGATCTTCCCGCTGGTCGCCGATGCCGAAGGCTCGGCCAGCATGGCGGATTTTTCCGAAGGCTTCGTCCTCACCGCCGAGACCATGGGCTTCTTCGATGCCGCATACGGCGCCGACCGTTCGGACCCGCGCGGCTTTCCGATCCTCGGCGATCATTCCAGCGCGCCGGCGACGATCGTCGTCACCGCCAGCCTCGATCCGATCCGCGATTCGGGCCGGGAATACGCCAAGGCGCTGGTCGATGCGGGGCGCGATTGCCTGTTCCTCGAAATGCGGGGCGTCACCCATTCCTTCACCAACCTGCGCCAGGCCGTGCCCAGCACGCAGGCCGACCTCGAAAAGGTCGTCGCGGCGATGAAATTCATGCTGGCGGCCTGACCCATGACGAGCGCTACGCCGCACGACCTGCCCTATCGCCCCTGCGCGGGCTTCATGCTGCTCAACGCCGAGAACCTCGTCTTCGTCGGCCAGCGGATCGAGACCCGCGCGCACGGGACCTGGCAGATGCCGCAGGGCGGGATCGATCCGGGCGAGGACAAGCAGGCGGCGGCGCTGCGCGAACTGGGCGAGGAAACCGGCATCACCCCCGACCTCGTCGAGGTCATCGCCCCCGCCTCGAAACCGCTGCGCTACGACCTGCCGCCCGAACTGCTGGGCAAGGTGTGGAAGGGAAAATATCGCGGGCAGGAACAGCACTGGTTCCTCGGCCGCTTCCTGGGGAGCGAGGACGACATCGACCTCGAGGCGCACGACCCGCCCGAATTCAACGCCTATCGCTGGATCGAACCCGACCGGCTGCCCGAGCTGATCATCCCGTTCAAGCGGCAGGTCTATCGCGAGATCCTCGAGGAATTCCGCAGCCACATCCCGCGCTAGAAACGAAAGACGATCGAATCGCGGTCGTCTTTCGCCCGCGCCGCCCTGAAGCTTTCCATCGCCTCGACCCGGTCGAACCACCTCGCCGTGTTGGGAAAGCCGTGCTCGAACGCGCCTTTTTCGCGGGCGGCGAACATCGGATAGACCAGCGTGATGTCGGCCGCGGTGAGGTTGTCGCCCCCGAAAAAGGGCTTTTCGGCAAGGTCCCGTTCCATCAGGGCGAACAGCGCGTCGAGCCGCGGGTTCACGAAGAGCTTTCGCACCTGCCCGAAAATCGCCTTCAGCAGCGCGCCGATCGGCCACGGCGTCCGGCTTTCGAGCAGGGTCAGCACCATCGCCACGCCCTGGATGCTCATCAGCGAACCCTGCGCGGCGTGGAACCAGAACAGGTGTCGCGGGCGGTCGGGATGGCCCGGGCCAGGGCGCAGCGGGCTGTCGGGATACGCATCGAGCACGTGGTCGATGATCGCATTGCTTTCGGCCAGGACGAGGTCGCCATCGGTCACGACGGGCGCGGTGCCGAGCGGCGAGAGGGCCTTGTAATCGTCGGGCACGAGATTCGTTTCCGGATCGCGCCGATAGGTCTTCAGCTCGTATTGCGCGCCCAGTTCCTCGAGCAGCCAGAGGATGCGGAAGCTCTGCGAATATTCGAGATGGTGCAGCGTCAGCATGGGGCCGCCGCGTCAGTGCGAGGCGGTCTTGCCCTCTGCCGTGTCGACAGCGAGCCGCCGGGCGGTCGCCCCGGTCGCGATGGTCGAGCGCAGCGCCACGGTTTCGGGGCAGGAATCGCCGCACATCGATTGCAGCCGGGCAAGGTTGCGTTTCGCCTTTTCGATCGCGCCCTTTTCGACCAGCGCCGCGCCTTCGCCCGCAATGGCGGCGAAATTGTCGGGATCGCGGGCCAGCGCCTCGCGGTAATAGCGGATCGCCTTGCCCTGCAGCCCGTTTTCGCGCGCGGCCTCGGCCAGGCTGACGAAGATCGGGGTATGGCCGGGATCGACCGCCAGCGCCGCCTCGAAGGCGTCGATCGCGCCCTGCGTGTCGCCCGCCGCGAGCGAGGCCTCGCCCTGTTTGATCAGCGCTTCGGCCCGCACGTCCGGTTCGCGTTCCTGCGCGCTCGTCACGCTTGCCGTGGTGGCGAGGAAGAGCGAAAGGGCGGCGGCAGCGGGCGCGAAACGCATGAACAGCTCCTTGATCTCAGCAAGCCGGGAGGCAGCAGGCTCAGCCATAAGGCATATGGCTAACACGGACGCGCGAGAATGGCGATAAAAAACCCGTCCGTGCCGTCGCGCAGCGGTTCGAGCCGCCAGCCCTCGCCCCGCGCCGTGCCGAGCGGAAGGTTAACGGGGCGCGCGGCGAAACCCTCGTGGCGGGAAAGAAACGCGCAAGCGCGCTGCGCCCCCTCCTCGTCGAGCAGCGAGCAGGTGACGAACACGATCCGCCCGCCCGGCTTCACCAGCGCGGCGGCGATGTCGAGCAGGCGGTCCTGCAGCGCCGCATAGCCCCGGAGCGCGCGCGGGGTGAGCCGCCATTTGGCCTCGGGCTTGCGCCGCCACGTGCCCGTCCCCGAACAGGGCGCATCGACGAGGACGAGGTCCGCCTTCCCCGCGACATCGCCCAGCGCCTCGCGCTCGCGGCCGGGATCGAGCAGGCGCGGCTCGATCAGCCCCGCCCCGGCGCGTGCCGCCCGCGGGGCGAGGTTGCCGAGCCGCCGCTTGTCGGTGTCGCAGGCGATCAGGCGCCCCGCGTTCTCCATCGCGGCGGCGAGCGCGAGCGACTTGCCGCCCGCCCCCGCGCACAGGTCCACCACCATTTCCCCCGGGCGCGCGGCGGCGGCGAGGCAGGCGAGCTGGCTGCCGTGATCCTGCACCTCGACGAGACCCTGCGCGTAGGCTTCCCATTCCTCGGCCCGCGTGCCGGAGGCAAAGCGCAGGCCCTGCGGCGCGGCGAGGGGTTCGCCCGGTTCGGGAAGGTCGAGCGAGGCGCGGTCGGTCCTGAGCGTGTTGACCCGCAGGTCGAGCGGCGCGCGGCCCATCAGCGCCGCGGCCGCCTCGCCCGCGACGCCCGACCGCGCGAGCGCCGCCACCAGCCAGTCGGGCGCGAGGCCGGGCCGGGCCTCGATCGCGCCATTGTCGGTCAGGGGTGCTTCGATCGGGGCGGGGCCGTGGGGCGACCCGTCGAACAGATCGAGCAGGTGATGGTGGGCCGGGTCCGCCCGGCCATAGGCGAGCATGGCATCGCGGCCATTGCCGGGCACCGGGCCGAGCGCGCGGATCGCCCCGTAGACGAGTTCGCGCACCGCCCGGCGGTCCTTCGACCCGGCATAGCGGCGCGCGCGGAAATAGTCGGCAAGGATGCGGTCGGCGGGCGCGCCCTCGGCTTTCGCCGCGTCGATCACGGCGTCGAGCACCTCGATCGCGGCCTGCACGCGCGCGGCGGGGGTCATGCGAAAGCACCCTCCTCCCCCGGAGGAGGGGGGCCGGGGGTGGTGGCAGCGGCGCGAACGCGCCGCGATGCCTGCGGCAGCGAAACCACCCCTCGGTCCCCTATGCCTGTCCCGGCGCAGGCCGGGATGAAAGGGAGGGGAGGAAAAGGCCTAGCGCGTCGGATAGTTCGGCGCCTCGCGCGTGATGGCGACATCGTGGACGTGGCTTTCCGAAAGGCCGGCATTGGTGATCCGCACGAATTGCGCGCGCTCCTGCAGGTCCGCGATCGTCGCCGAGCCGGTATAGCCCATCGCCGCCTTGATCCCGCCAACGAGCTGGTGGATCACGTCGGCCGCCGGACCCTTGAAGGGAACCTGCCCCTCGATCCCCTCGGGCACGAGCTTCATCGCAGAAACGTCCTGCTGGAAATAGCGGTCCGCGCTGCCGCGCGCCATCGCGCTGACCGAACCCATGCCGCGATAGGCCTTGTAGGAGCGGCCCTGGTACAGGAACACCTCGCCCGGGCTTTCGGTCGTGCCGGCCAGCATAGATCCGATCATCACCGTGCTCGCACCCGCGGCCAGCGCCTTGGCGATGTCGCCGCTGGTGCGAAGGCCGCCATCCGCGATCACCGGCACGCCGGACTTCTTCGCCTCGGCGGCGCTTTCCATCACGGCGGTCAATTGCGGCACGCCGACCCCGGCGACGACGCGGGTGGTGCAGATCGAGCCCGGCCCGATCCCGACCTTGACCGCGTCGGCGCCCGCATCGATCAGCGCCCGGGTCGCTTCGGGCGTGGCGACATTGCCCGCGATCACCTGCACCGCGTTCGAGAGCGCCTTGGCCCGTTCGACCGCGCGCGCGACCTCGCGGTTGTGGCCGTGGGCGGTGTCGATCACGATCACGTCGACTTCGGCCTCGATCAGCGCCTCGGTCCGCGCGAAGCCCGAATCCCCGACCGTGGTGGCGGCCGCGACGCGCAGGCGCCCGGCGGCGTCCTTGGTCGCGTCGGGATAGGTCACGGCCTTCTCGATGTCCTTGACCGTGATGAGGCCGATGCACTTGTAGTCGTCGTCGACCACCAGCAGCTTCTCGATCCGGCGCTGGTGAAGCAGGCGGCGCGCTTCCTCCTGGCTGGTGCCGAGCGCGACGGTGGCGAGATTGTCGGTCGTCATCAGCTCGCGCACCGGCTGGGCCGGGTTCTCGGCAAAGCGCACGTCGCGGTTGGTCAGGATGCCGACCAGCTTGCCGCCCGCATCGGTCACCGGAATGCCGCTGATGCGGTGCTGCTGCATCAGCGCCTGCGCCTCGCCCAGCGCGGCGTCGGGGCCGATCGTGATCGGGTTCACCACCATCCCGCTCTCGAAGCGCTTGACCGCGCGCACCGCCGCGCATTGTTCGTCGATGTCGAGATTGCGGTGCAGCACGCCGATCCCGCCCAGCTGCGCCATGGCGATCGCCATGTCCGCCTCGGTCACCGTGTCCATGGCGCTCGACAGGATCGGGATGTTGAGCGCGATTTCGCGCGTCAGGCGCGTCTTCGTGTCGGCCATGGAGGGCAGCACCTCGCTTTCGGCCGGACGCAGCAGCACGTCGTCGAAGGTAAGGCCGAGCGGGATGTCCATGAGCGTCACTTTCCTGAAGCTGTTGGCCGACGGGTCCTGCCCCGCCGGCCGGGAGAATCGTGACGGCCCATGTAATCGCGCATCGGCGCGAACGCTAGGGCGCTTTGGGTTCCTATCGACGCCTGCCCGCCCATTCGGAGCCATCCGTCCCGACAGGCACATGGGTATCCGCATCGGCGAGGCGGCGCACGAGCTCCTCGTGCAGCAGCAGGTCCTCGATCGCCCCGCCCAGTTCGATCCCCCCCGGCTCGTCCGAGGGGCGATGGTAATCGCTCGAGAGATAGGGGCCGAGCACCTCGCGCGAGGCGAAGGCGCTCGACAGGAGCACCGCGGGCACGCCCTTTTCGAGCAGCGCCCAGCCGTCCTGCCGCCTGAGGAAGCTTTCGGCGAAATCGGGATCGCCCACGGTCCGGCCGCGCTCGGCCAGGAGGTCGAGCACCAGGCGGTCCAGCGGGGTGCGGCCCTGCCCGACGAAGCCGAGCGGCGTCCCCGCGGGTGCGACCGCGACCGTGTCGAAATTGAACGCGGCGACGATGCTCGACAGCGGGATCGGCGGGCTTTCGGCAAAAGCCTTGGCGCCGAGCAGGCCCTGTTCCTCCGCGCTGGTGGCGAGCACGTAGATATCGCGGTCGTGCGGGCCGGAGGCGGCCAGCCGCCGCGCGAGTTCGAGCAGCGAGGCGATGCCGCTCGCGTTGTCGACCGCGCCGTTGCAGAGCGGGTCCGGCCCCTCGCCGCATTCGCCCAGATGATCCCAATGGCCCATCAGCAGCACCGCGCCCGCCTCGGGCCGTGCGCCGGGGAGCAGCCCGATCACGTTGGAACTGGTGAATTCGCGCCGCCGCGAGGTCGCCTCGATCGTCATGCGGGCGGGATGGTGACGGGCGCGAAATCCTCTGCCGCGGCGCTCGCTTCGAGGGCCTGCCACGCCTCATCGCCCAGCACGCGCGCCATCGCGCCCCGCGTGACGAAGGCGGCAAGGCGGACCTGTTCCTCGCTCGCCAGCAGGATGCTCTCGCGCGCGAAGGCCGCGCGGGTCGCGGCGATCGCGGCTTCGTCTTCGACCACGGTGACGATCGCCACCGGGTTCCTGGCGAAGAGCGCCGCGCGCCGCTCGGGGCTTGCGCCCGGTTCTCCCAGCATGACGAGGATCTGCCCGGCGGCGGTTTCGGCCGGGATGCTCTCCCCCTTGCGGCCGACGAAGACCAGCTCGCTCCCGAGATCGGACCCGGCCTGCACCAGCACGCGGCGGCGGGAGGTGAAGGCGACGCCCTCCTCGTCCGGGATGAGGAAGCCGCGGCTGCCGACCTCGAAGGACAGCCCGCTCGCCTGCGGGGTGGTGGCGACGAGCTCGACCGGCGCGCGCCACGCGCTGCCCGGGTCGTTCGTGCCCGAGACCAGCCCCGCCGCCTCGAGCCGTTCGATGATGAAGGCGGTCGTCCGCTCCTCGCCCGGCGTGCCCGGCTTGCGCCCGCCGAATTCGTCGCTCGCGAGGATCGCGATGTCGCGCGCGAGATTGGCGCGGATCTCCGCGATCCCGGGATCGGCCGGCGGCGGCGCGGGCGCAGTGGCGCAGGCCGCGAGCGCGGCGAACCCGAGCAGCGGCGCGGCGAGCCGCAGGAGGCGGCCGGGCAGCCTCACTTCGCCGTCCAGCCCCCGTCCATCGAGAGGTTTGCGCCGGTGATGTTGTCCGCCGCCGCCGAACACAGGAAGACCGCCATCGCGCCGACATCCTCGGGCCGGACGAATTTCCTGGTCGGCTGCCCCGCGAGCAGGACATTGTTGATGACCTCCTCGCGCGTCATCCCGCGCGCCGCCATGGTGTCGGGGATCTGGTTCTCGACCAGCGGGGTCCAGACATAGCCGGGCGAGATGCAGTTCGCGGTGACGCCGTGTTCGGCGAGTTCGAGCGCGATGGTCTTGGTGAAACCGGCGATGCCGTGCTTGGCCGCGACATAGGCGCTCTTGAACGGCGAGGCGGCGAGCGAATGCGCGCTCGCCGTGTTGATGATCCGCCCCCATCCCTTCGCCTTCATGCCGGGCACGGCGAGCCGGGTGGTGTGGAACGCCGCGGTGAGGTTCAAGGCAATGATCGCGTCCCACTTCTCCGGGGGAAATTCCTCGACCGGGGCGACGTGCTGCATCCCGGCATTGTTGACGAGAATGTCGATCCCGCCGATCTCGTCCATCATCGCGGCGATGGCATCCGCCTGCATCAGGTTCGCGCCGTTGAAATCCGCGCCCAGTTCCTCGCACAGCGCGGCGATCTCGTCCTCGTCGCCCAGCCCGTTGAGCACGATCGCCGCCCCTTCCGCCCGGAGCGCGCGCGCGATCGCAAGGCCGATGCCCGAGGTCGAGCCCGTCACCAGCGCGCGCCGCCCCGCCAGCGTGGCCCCGCCAGCCGCAGCAGCAGCCGCATCGCTCTTGTGCATTGCGTCCTTCTCCTGCACTCGCTTCGTCATCGCCTGGGTGCTTTTGCCGTGCGCGCGCCGCCTGTCCAGCGATTTGCGGGATCGGCGCTTTCGGGGAGGGAAGGACGCCATGCGGCTCGACCGCTACGACACGTCGGAGATAAAGGTCCGCTCGAGCGGGGCGGGCCGGGCCCGCAAGGCGGGCGGTCTCGGGATCGTCGGCATCATCGTGGCGCTCGTCGCGGCCTTCGTGCTCGATATCGACCCGCGCCAGGCGATCGGCCTGATGGAAGGCGCGCAGCGGGCGCTCCCGCAGCAGCGCGGCGGCGAAGCAGGCGCGATGAGCGAGGACGAGGTCTGCCGCATGGGCCCCTATGCGCGCGAGGCCTGCGACGCCCTCGCCAGCCTCAACGCGACGTGGGAACCGGTCTTCGCGCGCGCAGGCGCGCGGTTCGAGCAGCCCGTGCTCGACCTCTACCGCGGCGGGCAGGTCACGACCGAGGGCTGCGGCAGCGCTTCCTCGGCGGTGGGGCCGTTCTACTGCCCGGCGGACATGGGGATCTACATCGACACGAGCTTTTACGACCAGCTTGCGACAATGTCGGGCACGGGGGGCGATTTCGCGCGTTTGTATGTGATCGCGCACGAATACGGCCATCATATCCAGAACCTGACCGGGATCGCGGGCGCGGTGCGGCAGGCCAGGGCGCGGGATCCCTCGCGGGCCAACGGCCTGCAGGTCGCGATGGAATTGCAGGCCGATTGCTATGCGGGGGTGTGGGCCGGGCTCAACGCCGCGCGGATCGAGCCGGGCGACATGGAGGAAGGCATGGCCGCGGCAGGCTCGATCGGGGACGACACGCTGATGCGGCGGGCCGGACGGCGGATCGACCCGGAAGATTTCACCCACGGCACCAGCGCCCAGCGCCAGGCGGCGCTGCGGCTGGGAATGGAGACAGGCGACCATGCGGCTTGCGACCGGTTTTTCGAATAGAATCCCCGTCCTCGCGACGGTGGCGGGAGCGCTGGCGGCGGCGCTGGCGGCCATCGTCCCCGCCCCGGCGGGCGCGCAGGTGCTGAAGCCCGAACCGGGTGTCGAGGAAATCGCGCGAACCCCGCTCGACGATCTCAACATCGATCCCGACGACATCCCGTCCGTGCTGGTCGAGGCGGCGGCGGATCCCTATGCCGACGACGCCCTCACCGATTGCAACGCGATCGTGGCCGAGGTCGCGCGGATCGACCGGGTGCTGGGGTCGGACTACGACTATGTCGGACGGCCGGAAGAGGAACTGCAACCGGGCCGGATCGCCAAAGGTCTCGTCGGTGCGCTGATCCCCTTCCGCGGCCTCGTGCGAGAGGTGACGGGTGCGGCCGGGGTGGAGCGCGACCTGCTCTACGCGATCAACGCCGGGATGGTGCGGCGCGGCTTCCTGAAAGGGCTCGGCGAAGGGCGCGGCTGCGAATACCCGGCCTCCCCGCGGGCCATGACCCTGCCCGAGGAACGCGCGGCGGAGGAAATGGCGGACAATCTGGAACCGCCCGGGGACGGCTGAAGGATCAGGGGCGCCGGGGGTGTCGAAGGCCGCTTGCGCCCCGACGAAGCGCGGATATCATCGCCCGGATGATGACGCACCTGCCCCGCCTTCGCCCCGCCCTCGCGGCGCTGCTTGCCGCGATCCTGGCCGCCGTGCCGCTCGCCGCGGAGGAATTCTTCCCGCTCACCAATCCGGCCGACCTCGGCATCGCGGACGGGGAGGAGGTCGGCGAGCTTGTCTTTCGCGGCGCGGTCGAGATCGAACCCGACGAGGCCCGGATCGGCGGCATTTCGGGGCTCGAATGGCACGGGGGCAAGCTCCACGCGGTGAGCGATGACGGGCGCTGGCTGACGATCACGCCCGACGCCATCAATCGCAGCCTCGTCGATGTCGCGGCGATGGAGATCGGCCCGCTGCTCGACGCGGAGGGGGACGAACTCACCGACAAGCGGCGCGCCGATGCCGAGGCGATCGCGCGCCTGCCTTCGGGCGAATGGCTCGTCGGTTTCGAACGCGAGCACCGCGTCTGGCGCTACGACGACTATCGCGCCGCCCCCTCCGCGAGCGAGGACCGCGCCGCCCCGCTCATCGCCGGGGCGAGCGCGAACAGCGGGATCGAAACGCTCGCCGGGTTCGCGGACGGCTTCCTCGCCTGCGGAGAATGGGTGGACGCGGAACGGCCCAATTGCCTGCGGGTGACGGGCGGGAGCGCCAGCGCGTTCCACCTCCCCGCCCCCGAAGGCATCGCCGAAGCGGGCGGAGTGCCCACCGATGCCGCCTGCAGGGCGGACGGCACGTGCTATGTCCTCTTCCGCAGCTATCGCCGGGAGGAAGGCAACCGCGCCGCCATCGTCGAAATCGCCGAGGACACCGCGCCAAGGACCCTCGCGGTCATGCGCCCGCCGATGAAGCTCGACAATTTCGAAGGGCTGGCCCTGCGCGAAGCGGCGGGCCGGACCTATCTCTACCTCGTCAGCGACGACAATTTCCGCAACTGCGCCGATAACGACGCGCCCGGCTGCCAGCGCACCCTGCTGGCGAAGTTCGAGATTCCCTCCGACGAGCCCCCGCCACCGCCTGCCGACGTCGCCCCGCCCGAAAACTACGAAACCACCGCCGTCGTGATCGAGACCGAACTCGGCGACATCACCGTTGCGCTCGAAACCGAGCGCGCGCCGATCACGGCGGCGAATTTCCTGCGCTATGCCGAGGAGGACCGTTTCGACGGCACGGTGTTCTACCGCGCGATGAAGCTCGACCGCGAACCAATGCCCAACGGCCTGATCCAGGGCGGGACGCAGCAGGACCCGCAGCGCGTCCTGCCGGGTATCGAACACGAGCCGACCAGCGAAACCGGCCTGTCCCACACCAATGGCGCGCTGTCGATGGCGATGGGCGTGCCGGGGACGGCGAACGGCGATTTCTCGATCATGCTGCAGGACCAGACCGGGCTCGACGCGCGGCCCGACAGCGACAATCCGACATGGCGCAATGGCTATGCCGTGTTCGGATACGTCACCGATGGCATGGACGTGGTCGCCGCGATCCATGCCCGCCCCGGCGATCCCGACAGGGGCGAAGGGGTGATGAAGGGCCAGATGCTGGCCGAGCCGGTGCGGATCATCGACGTGCGGCGGGTGGAGGAGGAATAGGCGCGCCGCTTGTCGGTGTTACCAGGTTCTGGTAATCTTCCTTGCATGGGCAAGAATACCTCGATCGTCCTGAGCGATCACTTCCTCGATTACATTGGTCGAAAGGTCGAATCCGGCGAATTCAACTCGACCAGCGAGGTCGTGCGCGAGGCCTTGCGGCTTCACGAGGAACGCTCGAAATTCAAGGACAGGCTGCTCGAAGCGATCGACAAGGGATTGGCCAGCCCGGTCGACGAGACTTTCGATATTGATCGCTGGTTCGACGACGAATTCGGCCCGGCGTGATCGCCATCATATTCCGTCGCGCGGCGTCGGCAGACCTGCGCCAAATTGCCGCCGAGACGCGTCGCGCGTGGGGCGAGGATCAGGCCAAACGATACGTTGGCAGATTACGGGATCAGATCAAGGAGTTGCGCGAGTTTCCGCTGCGCTATCCCGAATTCGGACCCCGCCCCGGCCTGAGGCGCATGAACAGCGGGCGGAATGCGGTATTCTATGTGGTCCAGGAAGATCGGGTCGAGATCATCCGCGTGGTCCGCGTGGCGAGCGATCTCGAGCGATGGGCATGACCGAGGCTCGCACTCACCAACCGGGTTCGATCCGGTTCTTCATCTGCTCGCATTGACAGAAACAAGTCCACTTACCGTACATCAATACACCCGCGCCTTGGGCTCGATATAGGTCGCGTCCTCGGTCAGCGTGTATTCGTGGACCGGGCGGTAATCGATGCGGATGTTCGAGCCGCGCCCGCCCCAGCCGTCGAACCAGGCGATGGTGTGCTTCATCCATTCCTTGTCGTTGCGTTCCGGATAGTCCTCGTGCGCGTGGGCGCCGCGGCTTTCCTTGCGGTTGGCGGCGGACGCCATGGTCACGTTCGCCTGCGCCATGAGGTTGTCGAGTTCGAGCGTCTCGATCAGGTCCGAGTTCCAGATCAGCGACTTGTCGGAGACATGGATGTCCTCCATCCGCTTGTTCTGTTCGGCGAGCTTCTTGACGCCTTCGTCCATCAGCTTCTGGTCGCGGAACACGGCGGCGTGCTGCTGCATCGCCTTCTGCATGTCGGCGCGGATCGCGGCGGTGGGCGATCCGCCTTCGGCATAGCGGAAGTGGTCGAGCCGGGTCAGCGCGAAATCGGCGCTGTCGCCCGGCAGTTCGGGCTGGCTCGCGCCGGCTTTCAGGTTTTCCCTGAGATGGATGCCCGTGGCGCGGCCGAACACGACGAGGTCGATCAGCGAATTCGAACCGAGGCGGTTGGCCCCGTGGACCGAAACGCAGGCTGCCTCGCCCACGGCATAGAGGCCGGGCACGACATGGTCCGGGTTCCCGTCCGGGCCGAGGGTGACGACCTGGCCATGATAGTTACACGGGATGCCGCCCATGTTGTAATGCACGGTTGGCGTGACGGGCAGCGGTTCGCGGGTCAGGTCGACGCCGGCGAAGATCTTGCCGCTTTCGGTGATGCCCGGCAGGCGTTCGGCCAGCACCTTGGGATCGATGTGGTCGAGGTGGAGGTAGATGTGATCGCCCTCCGGCCCGACGCCGCGGCCCTCGCGCATTTCCAGCGCCATCGAACGCGACACGACGTCGCGGCTGGCGAGGTCCTTCGCGCTGGGCGCGTAACGCTCCATGAAGCGTTCGCCCTCGGAATTGGTGAGATAGCCGCCCTCGCCGCGCGCGCCTTCGGTGATGAGCACGCCCGCGCCGTAGATGCCGGTCGGGTGGAACTGCACGAATTCCATGTCCTGCAGCGGGAGGCCCGCGCGCAGAACCATGCCGCCGCCGTCGCCGGTGCAGGTGTGCGCGCTGGTCGCGGTGAAGTAGCACCGGCCATAGCCGCCGGTCGCCAGCACCACGCTCTGCGCGCGGAAACGGTGGATCGTCCCGTCATCGAGGCACATCGCCATGACGCCGATGCAGGCCTTTTCCCCGTCGCGTTCGGACATGATGAGGTCGAGCGCGAAATATTCGATGAAGAAGTCGGCGTCGTATTTCAGGCTCTGCTGGTAGAGCGCGTGGAGCATCGCGTGCCCCGTGCGGTCGGCAGCGGCGCAGGTGCGCTGCACCGGCGGGCCTTCGCCCATGTTCTGCATGTGCCCGCCGAAGGGCCGCTGGTAGATCGTCCCGTCCTCGTTGCGGCTGAAGGGCACGCCCGCGTGTTCGAGTTCATAGACCGCCTGCGGGGCTTCGCGCGCGAGGTATTCGATCGCGTCCTGGTCGCCCAACCAGTCCGACCCCTTGACCGTGTCGTACATGTGCCAGGTCCAGTGGTCGGGCGTGTTGTTGCCAAGGCTCGCCGCGATCCCGCCCTGCGCGGCGACGGTGTGCGAACGGGTCGGGAAGACCTTGGAGATGTTCGCGGTCCGCAGGCCCGCTTCGGCGGCGCCCATCGTCGCGCGCAGGCCGCTGCCGCCCGCGCCCACGACGACGACGTCATAGGTGTGGTCGATGATCTTGTAGGACCCCTTGAGCGAGGGTCCGGCGTCATTGGCGGGTGCGCTTGCCATCAAGCTTGTGCTCCGAATGCGAGGGTTGCGACGCTGAAGATCGCGTAGGCCGCGCCGGCGATCGCCGCGAGATTGACCGCCGTGATCAGCGCGAACTTGGTCCCGGCGTCGACCATGTAATCCTCGATCACGACCTGCAGGCCGAGCCGGGCGTGCCAGAACAGGCTCACCGCGAGCAGCGCCATGGGCACCGCGGCGACCGGCTGCGAGAGCCAGCCCGAAACGCTCGCATGGGAGAAGTCGGGCAGCATCAGGAAGCTGACGAGGAGGAAGGTCATCACGACGAGGTTGCCGATCGCCGTGGTCCGTTGCAGCAGCCAGTGATGCGCGCCGTCATGGCTCGAGCCGAGACCGCGCACGCGGCCGATGGAAGTGCCGTTGCCCATTGTCAGATCCCCTTGGCGAGCAGCAGGTAGGACCACAGCGCCAGCGTCAGCATGATCGCGATGACCGGAGAGGCGATCGACCAGAACCGGTTGACGTCGAGATCGTAGCCCGCGCCGATGTCGAGCACGAAGTGCCTGAGCCCGCTCATCATGTGGGTGAAGAACGCCCAGGAAAGCCCGAACAGCACGATGTAGCCCGGCACGCTGCCCATCACGGCGAGAAAGGTCGCGTAGGCGTCCGGCCCGCTCGCCAGCGCGGCGAGCCACCACACGAGCAACGGCAGCCCGACCAGCGCCATGCCGTCGCCGGTCGCGCGGTGCAGGATCGAGACCAGCATGTGCGGACCCCAGCGCCAGACCTGGAGATGCGGCGACAGCGGCCGCGCGCTGTGGTGGTCTCTTTGACTCATGATCGTCCCGTGATTGTTTGGTATCCCGCTTCCCACTTAGCGATGCTGCGCCCAGTGGCAAGCGGCGAGCGCTCGACAGGGGTTGCAAATTTCGGGATAGGGGATTGCATGAGTGTCATTCTTGTTACGGGGTCGAGCCGGGGAATCGGTGCCGCGACCCGCGAGGCCCTCGCCGTCCGCGGCGTGACCGTGATCGGCCATTCGACGCGCGGCGCAGAGGGCGAGATCGCCGCCGATTTCAGCGATCCCGCCGCCCCGCAGATGCTGTGGGAAGCCGCGCTCGAGGCGGGCGGCGGACGGATCGACGCACTGGTCAACAATGCCGGCCTGTTCGAAGCCTCGCGGCTCGAACGCTCCGACATCGAATGGCTCGACGCGTGGGAGGACACGCTCAGGATCAACCTCACCGCCGCGGCCCAGCTGTCCCGCCTCGCGGTGCTGCACTGGCTCGCCGGCGAGGCGGACGGGGACGGCGTGCGCGGGCGGCTGGTCCATGTCGCGAGCCGCGCGGCCTATCGCGGCGATTCCCCCGCGCACTGGCACTATGCCGCGGCCAAGGGCGGGATGATCGCCATGCACAAGACCATCGCGCGCGCCTATGCGGGCATGGGGGTCCTCAGCTTCGCGATCACGCCGGGCTTCACCGACACCAGCATGGCGGGCGACTATCTCGCCAGCCGCGGCGGGCCGGGCCTGCTCGCCGACATCCCGCTGGGCCGCGTCGCAGAGCCGGAGGAGATCGCGGGCATCGCCGCCTTCTGCGCGCTCGACGCCCCGCCCAGCATGACCGGCGCGGTGATCGACGCCAACGGAGCAAGCTTTGTCCGTTGAGAGCGACGGCACGCGCGAAGCGGGCGCGACCTGGAAGCTCACCGCCCATGCCGGAAAGCGCGCGGTGCAGCAGGCGCTGCTCGCCCAGGACGAGATCGACGAGTGGGATCCCGAACTCGTCATCGCGGGCCGCGAACTCGCCGAGGACCGCCCCGAGGACTGGGTGCTCGAGGCGTGGTATCCGCGCGAGCCGGGGCCGCAACAGGAGGCCGCGCTCGCCGGGCTGTTTGCAGGCCCCGCGCCCGAAATCGCCATCGAGCGCCTGCCTGACGAGGACTGGCTGACGCTCAGCCAGCAGAACGTCCGGCCGATCCGCGCCGGGCGCTTCCACGTCCACACGCCGGAATTTCCCGCCGATCCGGGGGCGATCGACTTCACGATCCCGGCGAGCCAGGCCTTCGGCACGGGCCAGCATCGCACGACCGCGGGCTGTCTTGAAATGCTGGGCGAAATGAAGGCGCGCGGGCTGCTTGCGCGGCGCATCGCCGACGTCGGGACGGGCACCGGCCTCCTCGGCTTCGCGGCGCTGCGGCTGTGGCCGCGCGCCCATGTCGTCGCGAGCGACGTGGACGAGGTCTGCGCCGACGTGGTCGCGGAGAACGCCGCGCTGAATGGCATCGCGCTCGGCCCGCGTCCCGGCGAGATGGCCTTCGTCGTCGCCGAGGGGATGGACCACGACCTGCTGCGGGTCAGCGCGCCCTACAATCTCGTCATCGCCAATATCCTCGCCGGCCCGCTGATCGCGCTCGCCCCCGATTTCGCGCGCCACACGACCCCGGGCGGGAGCGTGCTGCTCGCCGGGTTGCTGGCGGGCGAGCAGGAGGCCGCGGTGCGCCGCGCCTATCGCCGGGCGGGCTTCCACCTCGGCGCGAGGGCGCAGCGCGGCGACTGGGCGATCCTCTGGCTGCGAAAGCGCCGTGGCCGCTAGGGGCGGCGCCTCGCCGCTTCGCCGCTGGCTGCTGCGGGCGGCGCTCGCGCTCGTCGCCCTGCCCGTGCTCTACGCCGCGGCCGCGTGGATCGGCTCGTCGATCCCGCGCAACGGCGATTGGGAGCAACCGGATACCGGGGTCACGATCATGGTCGCCGACAACGGGGTCCACACCGAGATCGTCATGCCGATCCGCGCCGAAGGGCACGACTGGCGCGCGCATTTCCAGCCGGGGGACATCGCCGCCGCGGCGCGGCGCTACACCCATGTCGCGGTGAGCTGGGGCGAGCGCAACTTCTTCCTCGAAACGCCGACCTGGGCCGATCTCGAACTCGACAACGCGCTGGGCGCGCTGGCCGGGGGCGAGGCGCTGCTGCATGTCGCATGGTATGTCCGCCCCGCCCCGTCGGAGGATTTCCGCGAGCTGCGCGTCTCGGCGCAGCAATACCGCGCGCTGGCCGGGGCGATCGCCGCCGATCTGACCTCCGACCCGCAGGTTTTCCCGGGCTACGAACGCCACGATGTCTTCTATTCCGCGCGCGGGCTCTACCATCTGGGCTACACCTGCAACCAGTGGACCAGCGACCGGCTCGCCGGGGCGGGGATCGAAACCGGCTGGTGGACGCCTTTCGCGGGCGGCGTGATGAAATGGGTGCCTGGCGAAAGGCGGCGCATCCGCTAGAGCGCCGACCGCAGCCGCTCCAGCCACAGCCGCTCGGCGCGCGGCGGACCCAGCGCCAGCGCGGCATCGAGCGCGGCGAGGCCGGCCGCTGCCCCCTCGACCTGCGCCAGCGTCAGCGCACGGCCCAGCGCCTCGGGCTCGTCGGGCAGGAGTTCGGCGACCAGCAGCGCCAGCCGCTCGACCTCCGTGGCGAGATCCTCGCCAAGCGCCGCCGACAGCTCGCCGCCCGCATCGGCATAGGCGGCGGTGAAGGCCAGTTCGAGCGCCAGCAGCACCGCGCCCAGCCGCTCGGGCCAGCGGGCGCGCGGGGGCAGATCGAAGGCGATCCCCGCCTCGCGCACCTTGGCCTTGGCGCGGGTGATCCGCAGGAACATGGTCTGTTCGCCGACCACGAAAAGCTGCGCGATGCGGCGCACCGGCAAGCCGCAGATCACCTTCAGGGCCAGCGCCGCGCGCACCTCTGCCGCCAGCGCGGGGTGGCAGCAGATGAACAGCAGTCGCAGCCGTTCATCGGGGATCGGTTCGGGAAGCGTCAGGATCCCGGCCATGCCGGAAATCTCCGCCAGCGCGTCCGCCTTCCGCGCCTCGGAGCGGGCCTTGCGCAGGCCATCGAGCGCGCGGCGCCGCGCGGCCACGAACAGCCACGCGGCCACGTCGCGCGGCGGCTCGGCGAGCGCGAGAGCCGACGCGGCAGCTTCGGCAAAGGCGTCCTCCGCCGCATCGAGATCGCGCAGGGCAGCGGCCAGCGCGGCCACCACCCGGGGCCGCGCCGCCATGATCGCAGGCGCAAGGTCGCCCCTCACCCCTCGGCCCTCACCCTTCCATCGGCCAGACCGGCCGCACCTCGATCCCGCCCCGGGGCACCGGGATGCGCCGCGCCCATTCGAGCGCCTCGTCGAGGCCGGGGACGTCGATGATGTGGAAGCCGCCGAGTTCCTCGTGGGTCTCGGCGAAGGGGCCGTCATGCAGGCTGACAGCGCCCCGATCGAAGCGCAGCGTGGTCGCGGTGGCGGCGGGTTTCAGCCGCTCGCCCGAGAACGGCACCCCGGCCGCGACCAGATCCTCGGCCAGCTTCATGTGGGCCGCCAGGGTCGCCTCCAGCAGCGCCGCGCCCTCGGAGCCGGCATAGGCGCTTTCATCCTCGTTGACCATCAGCATGAATTGCATCGCACATCTCCGTCATCGGCCCGGCCGCAACGGCGAGGCTCCGTCACGACGACGCGCCTGCCAAGCCGAATTCGACAACGGCGCGAAAATTTCTCCGCCGGAACCGCGCCCGCGCCCGCTCGCTTGAAGGACAAAGGTCGAACACAAGGAACGATAGGGAGACATTCGCATGACCCGCACCCTTTTCATCACCGGAGCTTCCTCCGGCATCGGCGCGGCCACGGCCCGCGCGGCCGCTCGGGCGGGCTGGAACGTCGCCCTGGTCGCCCGCTCGAAGGACAAGCTTGAAGCACTGGCGCAGGAAATCGGCGACAAGGCGCTCGCCCTCCCCTGCGACGCGACCGATCGCGCTGCGGTCAAGGACGCGCTGGACGGGGCGGCGGACCATTTCGGCGGGCTCGACGCCGTCTTCGCCAATGCCGGGACCGGGGTGAAATCGCCGGGCGTCGAACACGGCGACCCGGACGAATGGCACCGCATGATCCACGTCAACATCCTCGCCGTGCTCTACGCCGCGCACGAGGGGATCCCGCATCTCAGGAAGACGAAGGGCCATTTCCTCGTCACCGGTTCCAAGGCGGGGCGCGACACCATGAAGGGCTCGGTCTATTCGGCGACCAAGTGGTTCGTCCACGGCTTCGGCGAGAACCTTGCCGAGGAGATGCGCGAATGGGGCGGATGCTGCACGGTGATCGCGCCGGGCATGGTCAACACCGACTTCTTCGACGACGACATGCCGACCAAGATCCAGCCCGAGGACGTCGCAAGCGCGGTGGTCTATGCGCTCGAGCAGCCCCGGACCGCAGCGGTGCGCGAGATCTACATCATGCCGAACGACTAGGCCGCTGCAAGCGTTCGTTCGAGCAGGTCGAGCGCGTTTCGGGTAAAGGCTGTCATGTTGGCGGTCCGGTCGCCGCTGCCGGTTTCCAGCACCGCGCAGACCTCGCCCGCCGGCCCGGCGAGCGCCGCAACGCTCCGCCCCGCAGGAGCACCCGTGGGATGGCTCGAGCCACCGACAGAGCCGCTTTCGGCAAGGCCCCATTCGGCCCCGAAATTGTCCCTGATCGCCCGCGCCTGCAGCGCGGCATAATCCTCGCTCGCCCCGCGCATCCCCTTGTAGGCATCGCGCGGGAGCGCGAAAAGCACGTCACGCGCCCGCAAGGAATAGACCACCCCGCCGCCGAGGAAGAAATCGAGCGCGCCCGGCACGGTGAGCAGGCTCGCGGCGATCAGGCCGCCCGTGGCCCCGTCCGCGACCGCGACCTTCTCGCCCCGCGCGCGCAGGGCCGCGGCGATGCGGCAGGCCTGCGGGTGAAGCTCGCGCAGGAGGTCCATCAGGCCCCCGCCTTCGCGACGATTTCGGCCCAGCCCGCCTCGTCCACCACCTCGATGCCGAGCTCCTCGGCCTTCTTGAGCTTCGATCCTGCCCCCGGCCCCGCCACCAGCAGGTCGGTCCTGGCGCTCACGGACCCCGCCGCCTTCGCGCCCAATCGTTCGGCCTGCGCCTTGGCCTCGTCGCGGCTCATCGTTTCCAGCTTGCCGGTGAAGACCACGGTCTTGCCCGCCACGGGCGAATCGAGCACCTCGACCTCGTAGCGCGGCGGGTTCACGAGGCTGAGGATGTCCTCCCACACCGCGACATTGTGCGGTTCGTGGAAGAAATCGCCCAGCGCCTCGACCACGCTCGGCCCGATCCCGTCGATCGCGGTGAGTTCGCCCGCAGCCTCCTCGTCCCCCGCCCGCGCGCGCTGCGCCAGGTCGCGGATGACGGGAAGCTCGTGGAAATTCCGCATCAGGTCGCGCGCGGTGACCTCGCCGACATGGCGGAT
Organism: Erythrobacter sp. HL-111; assembly: GCF_900105095.1. NCBI lineage: Bacteria > Pseudomonadati > Pseudomonadota > Alphaproteobacteria > Sphingomonadales > Erythrobacteraceae > Erythrobacter > Erythrobacter sp. HL-111. Next base: position 925,326 of record NZ_LT629743.1, read on the forward strand.
GCCGAGCCCGAACAGCAGCCGCGCGGCATCGGGCTCGCGGCGGTTCTCGATCGCGGCAAGCAGGTTGTCCACCGACTTGTCCTGCCACCCGTCGAGCGCGAGGATATCGGCCCGCCGCTCCTTCAGGCGGAAGATATCGGCCGGGCTTTCGAGCCAGCCGCGCGCGAAGAAATCGGCGATGGTCTTGGACCCGAAACCATCTATGTCGAGCGCCTTGCGCGAAACGAAATGCTCCAGCCGCTGGGTGCGCTGGGCCGGGCAGATGAGGCCGCCGGTGCAGCGGACGTCGACCTCGCCTTCCTCCGCCACCGCCTCGCTGCCGCAGCGCGGGCAATGGTCGGGGAAGACGAACGGCTCGCGGCTCTCCTCGCGCGTCAGGTTCTCGACCACCTGCGGGATGACGTCGCCCGCGCGCTGGATCACCACCCGGTCGCCCGGGCGCACGCCGAGCCGGGCGATCTCGTCGCGGTTGTGGAGCGTCACGTTGGTCACCGTCACCCCGCCGACCAGCACCGGCGCCAGCCTGCCCACGGGGGTGAGCTTGCCGGTGCGTCCGACCTGGATGTCGATGCTCTCCAGCACGGTCTCGGCCCGCTCGGCCGGGAACTTGTGCGCCAATGCCCAGCGCGGCGCCCTGGCGACGAAGCCGAGCCGCTGCTGATAGTCCAGCCGGTCGATCTTGTAGACGACGCCGTCGATTTCATGGGGCAGGCCCGCCCGCGCGGCGGCGATGCGGTCATATTGTTCGAGCAGGTCCGCGACGCTTTCCACCCGGGTGAAGAGCGGCGAGACCGGGAAACCCCACCGGCGCAGGGTTTCCATCACCTCGGCCTGCGTCCTGCCCGGCACGGCGGAGGCCGCGCCCCAGCCATGCGCCCAGAACCGCAAGGGGCGCCTCGCGGTGACGTTCGCATCCTTCTGCCGCAACGAACCGGCGGCGGCGTTGCGCGGATTGGCGAACTGGCGGACCTTGGCGGGGTCGAATTCCTCGCCCTTCGCCTCGGCGGCCGCGCGCGCTTCCTCCATCAGCCGGGCGTTCAATTCGGCAAACGCGGCGCGCTCCATGTAGACCTCGCCGCGCACCTCGAAGACCGCGGGGACGCTCTCCTCCCTGGGGGGAGGGGCCGAGGGTGACGTTGCCGCGCCCGCATCCGACGCCGAACACCCATCCCCAACCCCTTCCCTCGAGGGAAGGGGCTCTATGGTCCCGGGAATATCCTCGATGAACTGCACGTTCGCCGTCACGTCCTCGCCCACCTGCCCGTCCCCGCGCGTCGCGGCGCGCACCAGCACGCCGTCCTCGTAGCGCAGGCTGCACGACAGCCCGTCGATCTTGTCCTCGGCGGTGAAGGCGAGCGGCTCGTCCCCGGACAGCGCCAGATAGCGCCGCACCCGCGCGGCCCATTCCTCGACCTCTTCCGCTGAAAAGGCGTTGTCGAGGCTCATCATGCGAACCTCGTGGGTGACCTTGGAGAGCGGCGAGGCGGCGACCGCGTGACCGACCTTGCGCGAAGGCGAATCCTCGCGGATCAGGTGCGGAAAGGCCGCCTCCAGCTCCGCATTGCGCCGCACCAGCGCGTCGTATTCGGGATCGGAAATCTCCGGCGAATCCTCGGCGTGGTAGAGCCGGTCGTGCTTCGCGATGGCCCTGGCGAGCCGCATGAGTTCGTTGGCGGCTTCGGCTTCGGTGAGGTGGGCGATGTCGCTCATGAAGTCCCACCACCCCCAACCCCCTCCTCCGGGGAGGAGGGGGCTCCGGCGTTCCTCCCCCTCCTTCCCATCCCGGCCTTCGCCGGGACAGGCATGGGGGTCGGGGGGTGGTTCCTTTCCCTTGCGACATCAAGAATGCGGAGCAGCACGCCTGCAAGGTTGTTCATCACATCCTCATTGGTGAATCGCAGCACGACGATCCCGGTCCGGTCATGCAAGACCTCGTCGCGGGCGAGGTCGCGCGCGCGATCATGCGTCTCGCCATCGACCTCGATCGCGATGCCGGTCCTTGGACACCAGAAATCGACGATCCGCCCACCGATCGCCTGCTGGCGCCGGAACTTGAAGCCCTCCAGCTGCTTGCCCTTGAGCGCGTGCCACAGGCGCTTTTCGGGTTCGGTCGGATTGTTCCGCATCGCTCGTGCGCGCTGGCGGAGAGGGTCGCCTGCGGCCCCACCACCCCCAACCCCCTCCTCCAAGGAGGAGGGGGCTTCCTTTCCCCCCCTCCTTCCCATCCCGGCCTTCGCCGGGACAGGCATCCGGGTCGGGGGGCGGTTCCTTTCCTTCTGCAAGATCACACCCCCTCCAGCAGCCGATCCGCCTGCGCGCGCGCCTCTGGCGTCACCTCGGCCCCCGAAAGCATCCGCGCGATTTCCTCCTGTCGCCCGGCGCTGTCGAGCAGGACCACGCTCGTCTTCGTCACCGTGCCGGAGGACGCCTTGGCGATGAGGTAATGGGTGGACCCCCGCGCCGCGACCTGCGGCGAGTGCGTGACCGCCAATAACTGCCCCTCCTCGCTCGCCAGCCGCGCCAGCCGCTCGCCGATGGCGCTGGCCACCGCACCGCCCACGCCGCGGTCGATCTCGTCGAAAATGATCGTCGCCGCCCCGCCCTTTTCCGCCAGAGCCACTTTCAGCGCGAGGATGAAGCGCGAGAGTTCGCCCCCGCTCGCGATCTTGGCGAGCGGGGCGAAATCCGCGCCGGGATTGGTCGCGATCAGGAATTCCACCGCGTCGCGGCCCAGCGCGCCCCATTTGTCCTCCGGCAGGTCGGTGATCGCCGTGCGGAACCGGGCGGCGTCGAGTTTCAGCGGCGCAAGCTCGGCCGCCACCGCCTTGTCGAGCCGCTTCGCCGCCGCCACGCGCGCCGCGTGCGCCTTGTCCGCCGCCGCGATATAGGCCGCGCGCGCCTCGCGCGCCGCCTTTTCGAGCGCGCCGAGCTGCTCCTCCCCGCCTTCGATCGCCTCCAGTCGGCGCCGCATTTGCTCCATCAGGGCGGGCAGTTCGTCGACCTCGCAGCGGTGCTTGCGGGCGAGCGCGCGCAGGTCGAACAGGCGCGTCTCCGCCGCCTCCAGCGCGGCCGGATCGTGCACCAGCGCCTCGGCCGCACGCTCCAGCTTTTCCTCCGCCTCGCCCGCCTCGATCACCGCCCGGTCGAGCGCGGCCAGCGCCTCGGCGAGCAACGGGTGTTCCCCGGCGATCCGGTCGAGCCTGCGCGCCGCGACCCGCAGGCTCGCGAGCGGGGATTCCGAACCCTCCCAGACGTGGCGCAGTTCCTCCAGCTCGCCCGACAGCCGCTCGCCTTTCTGGAGGTCGATGCGCTGGGCGGCGAGGCGTTCCTCCTCGCCCTGCTCCGGCGTCAGCGCGTCGAGTTCGGCGAGGTGCGCGCGCAGCAGGTCCTCGTCCGCCTTGGCCTGTTCGGCCTCGGCCCGCGCTTCGGCAAGCCGGGCCTCGGCCTTCGCGAAACCGCGCCATGCGGCACCGAGCGCGGCGAGGTCGGTCCCGGCATAGCGGTCGAGCAGGTCGCGGTGGCCGCGCGGGTTGACGAGGCCGCGGTCGTCGTGCTGGCCGTGGAGTTCGACCAGGGCCGGCGCGAGCGCGCGCAGCAGGGCGACGCTCGCCGACTGGTCGTTGACGAAGGCCTTGGATCCGCCGTCCGCCTTGACCTGCCGCCGGATCAGCAGCGGTTCGCCCGGCTCGATCTCGATCCCCGCATCCTCGAGCGCCTCGGCAATGCTGGCGGGAAGATCGGAGAATTCGAAGCTTGCGGTGACGCTCGCCTTTTCCGCGCCCGCGCGCACCAGCGCCGTCTCCGCCCGGTCGCCGAGCACGAGGCCGAGTGCATCGAGCAGGATCGACTTGCCCGCCCCCGTCTCGCCCGTGAGCACGCCGAGCCCGCCGCGAAACTCGAGATCGAGCGCTTCGATGAGGACGATGTTGCGGATCGAAAGCCGGGTCAGCATGGCGCGATCCTGTTAGCCCAAGCCCGCCGCCCGGTCACGCGTGGAGAGGGCGATTGCGAACAGCTATCGCAGCGCACCGTTCGCAGGCGGGATCGAATGGCGCGGGGGCATCGCCGGCCCGGCCCGCGGGCGAGCAGCCGGGTGCAGGCGCCTGCGCGCGCCTAGCTCGGCACCACGCCTTGCGCGTGCCGGTCGACCAGCTCGTAGGCTTTCTCGTACCATTCGCTGCCCGGATAGTTCGCCCCCAGCACCGCGGTGTATTTCACCGCTTCCTCCGGGATGCCGAGCGCGAGGTTGCTTTCGGCGAGGCGATAGAGCGCCTCGGGCGTGTGGCTGGTGGTGTCGAAATCCTCGATCACGTTGCGGAACCGGATCGAGGCGGCCAGCCACTGGCCGGAACGCTGGTAGAAGCGCCCGATCTCCATCTCCTTGCCCGCGAGGTGATCGACGACAAGGTCGAGCTTCAGCCGCGCATCGGCCGCGTATTCGGTCTGCGGGAACCGCCGGTTGACCTCCTCGAGCGCGATCTGCGCCTGCTCGGTGATCTTCTGGTCGCGGTTCACGTCGCTGATCTGTTCGTAATAGCTCAGCGCGATCAGGTAATAGGCGTAGGGCGCGTCCTTGTTCCCCGGGTGGATCGACAGGAACCGCTGCGCGTTCTGGATCGCCTTGTTGTAATCGCGCGCGAGGTAGTAGCTGAACGCGCTCATCAGCTGCGCGCGGCGGGCCCAGGGCGAATAGGGATGCTGGCGCTCGACCTCGTCGAACAGCGCCGCGGCGAGCACCGTGTTCCCCCGGTCGAGCCGCCGCTGCGCCTCGCCGTAGAGCGATTCGACGTCGCGCGCGACATAGGCGACATCCTCGTTCGCCGATCCGCCGCCGCAGGCGCTCGTGGCGAGGGCGGCCGCACCGATCAGCACGGCGCGCGAAAGCATGGTCTTGATCCGGGTCTTCATGGCGCAGGCGTATAGCTTCGCCCTCGCTGAACGCCAAGTGAAGCTTGCCGCCCTCCCCCGGCCGATTTCCTACCCCGCCAATTTGTGCTCCAACCCGCGCCATGACCCGCCGCGCCGACCCCCGCACCACCCGCCTGCCCGTCCGCGATGTCCTCGCAAAGGGCGGCGAGCTTCCCGACTTCACCCCCGTGCCGCGCAAGTGCACGCGCCACGACGGCTGGACCCCGCAGCGCCAGCGCGACTTCATCGAGGCGCTCGCCGACACCGGCTCGGTCGAGGCGGCGTGCCGGGCCGTCGACATGAGCCAGGCCGGCGTCTACCACCTGCGCCGCCAGCCCGGTGCGGAAAGCTTCCGCAAGGCCTGGGCCGCCGCGCTCGAGCTCGGCGTCGAACGGCTCGAGGACGTCGCGATGGAGCGCGCGCTCAACGGCGTCGAGGAGGAATATTATTCCCACGGCGAACTCGTCGCCAAGCGGCGCCGCTACAACGACCGGCTGCTGATGTTCATGCTGCGCAACCGCGCCCCCGAACGCTTCGCCGAAGGCGGCGCCAAGGGCCTCAACGCGGTCGGCAAGATGGAGGTCGAGCGGCTCCGAAAGGAATGGCGCGCCGAATGGGAGGCGGAGCGCGACAGCGTCACCCCGCAGGAAATCCGCGCCAGCATCGATGCGAAGATCGCCGCGATCCGCTCGCGCATAGAGGCCGATCACGCGCGCGAATGGGCGAAGCTGTCGGACGAGACGCGCGCGGCGTGGGAACGCTTCGTGGAGCTGCGCGACCGCGACCTCGCCGCGCTGCAGGCCGACGAGGACACGCGCCGCCTGGTGGCCGAAGGCCCGCGCAAGGACGTGCAATACCCGCCCCCGCCCAAGCGCGCGAAACCGCAGCCGCCGCCGCGCAGGACGGTGCACCGGCTGACCGACGAAGGCTGGGACTGACGCTGCCCCGGCCCCTCCCAACAGAGGAGGGGGTCAGGGGCGGTTGCGAGCGAGGCGCGCGTCCGGCAGCAGCTTGATGCATATGATCGATGCATATATCCTGCCCGCGTGACCCGCCGCACCGCCGCCCGCCTCACCCCGCCCGATGGCCCCCGCAAGCGCACGACGCTGACCATCCGTCCCGATTACCTCGCGGCGGCCCGGCGGCTCGGGATCACCATATCCGAGGCCGCCGAACGAGGCCTCGCCGACGCCATCCGCGAGGCGGAGGCGGCCGAGTGGCGCGAGGAAAACCGCGCCGCGATCGATGCGGCGAACGACTGGGTCGAGTCGAACGGCCTGCCGCTCAAGGATCACCGCCTGTTCTGATGGCCCGCTTCGACGTGTTCGCCCTGCGTGGGAGCGGAACGCCGGTGGTCGATTGCCAGGCGGACCTCCTCGCCGACCTCAGGACCCGCGTGGTCGCCCCGCTGCTCCCGGCGGACAAGGCCCCTCCCCCGGCGCGCCACCTCAACCCGGTGTTCGAGGTGGGCGGCGAGCGCTTCGTGCTGATGACGCAGCTGCTCTCGGCGGTCGAGCAGCGGGAGCTGGGGGAGAAGGTCGCCACGCTCGACGGCGAGGGCGAGCGGGTGCTGGCAGCGCTGGATTTTTTGGTGAGCGGGGTTTGAGGGCCGCCATCCTCCCCTTCAGGGGAGGGGGACCATCCGCAGGATGGTGGAGGGGCACACGGCCCCGGCGCAACAAAGCCCCCTCCTCACCGAGGAGGGGGTTGGGGGTGGTGGCGAGCGGGGCGAGCGTCCGGCGGGGCGAGGCTGCCGCCTCGCAAGCACCCCTCGATCCCCTCCGTCACCGGTTAGTGGAAAAATACATCGGTTTCGGACCTAACTTCCGGCTGCGGGTTGCCAATGTTCCGCTATTGTTTCACGCTCGACGGGCACATCGCCGGAGGAAACCTTGTCACAATTCACGTTCATTGACCTTTTCGCCGGTATCGGAGGGGGGGGGACGGCGATCCTTTGAAGCGATAGGTGCTTCTTCGTAAACAAGATGCGGAAGAATGGAGTGGACGACGAAAATCTCACAACCAAGAGGAAGCGGCGCTGGACTGAAGATGAAACCCGCCTCGCGCTTTATCTCTACTTCCAACTGCCTTTTGGTCAGTTGCATCAAAAAAATCCCGAGATTCAAAAATTGGCAATCATGATTGACCGAAGTCCTTCTTCGGTTGCAATGAAGCTCGCCAATTTCGCCAGCCTTGACCCAAAGATTACTGCAACTGGGCGGCGAGGACTCAGCGGAGCCTCAGAACAAGACAGAATGATTTGGGCAGAGTTCGAAAGCGACTGGTCAGGTCAAATTGCTAATATTGAGTCAAAGATCGAGAAACTGTCCAAGTCCGCCAAAAATAAAGTTAAAGAAAAAATTGAGCCCTTTTTATTCCCAGATATTAACAGCCCTTCGGAAAGGCAAATATTATCTCAAAGACGGATAGGGCAGGAATTTTTTCGACGGGCAGTATTAGCAAATTTCGAATATTGCTGTTGCATTACAGGAATAGCAGAACCATCACTTCTAATCGCGAGCCACATCATTCCATGGGCCGAGAATGAGAGATTGAGGCATAATCCAGCAAATGGACTAGCACTATCTCCAACCTTTGACCGGGCTTTCGACATTGGGCTTATAGGAGTGGATGAAGATCGACGATTGCTCGTCTCTGAAAATTTGAAGAATCATCCCAACAAGGCCACCCGAGAGTTTTTCACACCATTTTCAGGAAAACGGATCAGTGATCCTATCCGCTTTCACGATTCTAACGATTTCCTCGAGTGGCATAGACGGGAACGTTTCAAAGGCGAATCCGCACTCTAGTTCCCGACTGGCCGGCCAAGGGGAGAAATTTCACCGAACTCAATAAGTAATTTCACGGATTCTCTCACACCACAAAGAAATTGACCTTCCTCAACCCAATCGAGAGTTGAATGAAATAATTCTTCTCTCATGAAGTTTTCTATGAGAGAAAGTACTTGAGGATCGCGATATCCGGTAATCTCTGCAATCTTCTTCGCATATATAGAGAGCATACAACGCCTTCCCTCTGAGTTTCCGCGAACAAGTTCGGATCTTCGCCTCCCAGCCCAGCCTGCGATCCTGTTCTAAGTGTCTATTGATAGCGTGTAAAACGCGATAGCCTCGACACTTCGACTTGCCAAGCATTCGTCAGGTGGATGATAATTGTCTATCGAGAAGCCTTGTAGATCGGCCTATCAAACGCGCTAACGACCGCCAAGCTTAAGACCTCCCCATCCTCAGCACAACAATAGCCGCCTCCGGCGGAATGCTCAAATCCTTCCCCGTGTCCACACGCGAGATGCGCCTCGAAAGGAGTCACCACCCCCTAACCCCCTCCTCTGGAGAGGAGGGGGTTCAGCGCCTCCTCAGCCTTGTATGAGGCTGGCGCATCGCCCGTCACGCGCCGTTCCGCGATTGCTGGCGCAATCGCTCCATGCGCCGCGTGACGTCGAACGGGCTGGCCCTTCGGCAAGCTCAGGGCCACCCGCCGGCCGGAGTTACGGCCTCTCGCTTCTAGCTTGCCGATTGCTGCGCAATCGCCTGCTCTAGGCGCGGGGCCTCACTCCTCCCCCATCCGCAGCGCCGCGATAAACGCCTCCTGCGGAATGCTCACGTTCCCGTATTCCCGCATCCGCGCCTTGCCCTTCTTCTGCTTTTCCAGCAGCTTCTTCTTGCGCGTGATGTCCCCGCCATAGCACTTTGCGGTCACGTCCTTGCGCAGGGCGGCGATGGTTTCGCGGGCGATGATCTTGCCGCCGATCGCGGCCTGGATGGGGATCTTGAACAGGTGGCGCGGGATGAGGTCCTTGAGCCGCTCGCACATCCCGCGGCCGCGTTCCTCGGCGACGGAGCGGTGGACGATCAGGGAGAGCGCGTCCACGGGCTCGTTGTTGACGAGGATGTTCATCTTGACGAGGTCGCCTTCGCGCAGGCCGATCTGTTCGTAGTCGAAGCTGGCATAGCCGCGCGAAATGCTCTTCAGCCGGTCATAGAAATCGAACACCACCTCGTTCAGCGGCAGTTCGTAGGTCACCTGCGCGCGGCCGCCGACATAGGTGAGGTCGGTCTGGATGCCGCGGCGGTCCTGGCACAGTTTCAGGATCGCGCCGAGATATTCGTCGGGCGTGTAGATCACCGCCTTGATCCACGGTTCCTCGATCATCTCGATACGGTTCACGTCCGGCCAGTCGGCCGGGTTGTGGATGTCGATGACCTTGGCGTCCTCGGTCTTGGTATGGCCGAGGTGGACGCGGTAGACCACGGACGGCGCGGTGGTGATGAGGTCGAGATCGTATTCGCGCGAAAGCCGCTCCTGGATGATTTCGAGGTGCAGCAGGCCGAGAAACCCGCAGCGGAAGCCGAAGCCCAATGCGGCGGAGCTTTCCATCTCGTAGGAAAAGCTCGCGTCGTTGAGCCGCAGCTTGCCGATGCTTTCGCGCAGCTTCTCGAAATCGGCGGCGTCGACCGGGAACAGGCCGCAGAAGACGACCGGCTGGACTTCCTTGTAGCCCGGCAGCGCCTTGTCCGCGCCGTTCTTCACCGTGGTGATGGTGTCGCCGACGCGGGCCTGTTCGACTTCCTTTATCTGGGCGGTGATGAAGCCGATCTCTCCGGGGCCGAGTTCGGGCAGGTCGGTGCGCTTGGGCGTGAAGCAGCCGACCCGGTCGACGAGATGCTGCGTGCCGCCCTGCATGAACCGGATGTTGAGCCCCTTGGTGAGCGTTCCCTCGATCACGCGCACGAGGATGACGACGCCGAGATAGGGATCGTACCAGGAATCGACGAGGCTCGCCTTGAGCGGTGCCTCGCGCGTGCCCGCGGGGGGCGGGATGCGGCGGACGATCGCTTCGAGCACGTCCTCGATGCCGATCCCGGACTTGGCGCTGGTGAGGACGGCGTCGGACGCGTCGAGGCCGATGATGTCCTCGATCTCGGCGCGGACCTTGTCGGGTTCGGCGGCGGGCAGGTCGATCTTGTTGATGACGGGGACGATCTCGTGGTCGTGCTCGATCGACTGGTAGACATTGGCGAGGGTCTGCGCCTCGACCCCCTGCGCGGCATCGACGACGAGCAGCGCGCCTTCGCACGCGGCGAGGCTGCGGGAAACCTCGTAGGCGAAGTCGACGTGGCCGGGGGTGTCCATGAGGTTGAGCTGGTAGGTCTCACCATCGGACGCGGTGTAGGCGAGGCGGACGGTCTGCGCCTTGATGGTGATGCCGCGCTCGCGCTCGATATCCATGTTGTCGAGGATCTGCTCGCGCATCTCCCGCTCGGTCAGGCCACCGCAAACCTGGATCAGCCGGTCGGCGAGCGTCGACTTGCCGTGGTCGATGTGGGCAATTATGCTGAAATTGCGGATCTTGGAAAGGTCGGTCATCTGACAGCGCAGATAGCGCCGCTCCCCCGCAGTGTCATGCGAGAAAAACGCAAGTCGGCGCGCCAGGCCCTTCAAGCCTGTTCGGACCGCGCATTCGGCGCATAGCCGAACTGGGGGATCGACTGGCCCTCGCCGGGCGCGCCGGTCATCGCCTTGTAGCTGCCCGGGGAAAGCGCCGCGAGCGGGGCTCCGGCCGAGGCCAGCGCATAGGGGCTGACGCGGTTCCGCGTGACCAGCCCGCCCGAGCCGTCATCGACGAGGTGCTGTTCGAATTCGAGCCCCTGCGTGTCGCCATTGCTCCGCGTCACGGTCGCCACGGCGAGCTGCCCGCCTCCCAGGTCGACCACGAACTGCGTTCCCTTGGGCACGTCCATCAGCCCCTGGATCAGGGCGCCCGTGCGCGACAGGTTGCGCAGGGTGACCTCGTAGGAATGGTCGTCGTGGATGACGTTGATCTTGCGCAGCACGGTCCGCCGCCGGGCACGCGCGGTGCGGTCGCTCGACGGCTCGATCCGCCAGCCCTCCCCCATGATCTCGGCCTCGACCGTCTCGCGCTCGGCCGACTCGTAATAGATCGGACCCTGCACATAGCCGATCCCGCACTGGGTCAGCGCGTCGTTCAGCGCCATGGTCTCGATCCCGCCGGCGAGCGTGTCCATCTCGAGCGCCCCGGCGAGCGCGACGATCGCCCGGATCAGGCCCAGCTCGCGCCCGTCCTCTCGGCCCGCCTCCGCCACCAGCCGGCTGTCGATGCGGATCGTATCGAAGGGCGCGCGGCGCAGGTAGGCGAGGCTCGAATAGCCCGAGCCGAATTCGTCGAGCGTCAGCCTGACGCCGAGCTTGAAAAGGCGCCCGAGCGTGCGGTCGACCTGGTTGGCATCGCCGAAGAACACCGCCTCGCTGATTGCCAGTTCCAGCCGGTTCGCAGGCAGGTCGGTCTCGCTGAGCGCTTCGGCGACCACCTCGATAAAGGTCTCGTCGGTGAACAGCGGGACCGGCACGCCCAGCGCCACCCGCACGCTGTCGGGCCACAACGCGGCGTGGGAACAGGCCTCGCGGATCGCCCAGCGTCCGATCTCGCCCACCAGCGAGGAGCCCTCGAGGATGCTCGCGAATTCCTCCTCGTCGATTTCGCCGCGCTGCGAGTGGTTCCAGCAGATCCGGGCCTCGAGTCCGGTCACCTTGCGGCTCTTCGCCTCGATCACCGGCTGGTATTTCAGGAACAGCTGCCTTTCCGACAGGCCGGTGCCGAGATCGGCCTCCAGCCGGCGGCGGAAGATCGCCTCGTTCTCGAGCTCGCCCGAGAAGAACCGGAACTGCCCCCGTCCGCCGTTCTTGGCGGCGTAGAGCGCAAGGTCGGCGGAACGCACCACTTCCTCGCGCGTGACCCCGTCATGCGGCGCGATCGCGATCCCGACCGAGCAGCCGATCACGCAGCGCCCCTCGGCCAGGCTGTAGGGCTGCTTGACCATGGCGATGATCTTCATCGCGATCTCGCCCAGCACGCCGCGATCGTCGAGGTCGGGGAGCATGACCTGGAATTCGTCGCCGCCCAGCCGCCCGATCTCGCAGTCGCGGTCGATCGCGCGGCCCAGCCGGTCGGCGACCTGCTTGAGCAATTCGTCCCCCGCGGCATGGCCGAGCGTGTCGTTGACCTGCTTGAAGCGGTCGAGGTCGAGCATCATTACCGCGCAGTTGCGCTTGGCCGCGCGGAACGCGGTGATGGTGGATTCGATGAGGTGTGCCATGCGGTGGCGATTGGCGAGCCCGGTAAGCGAATCGAACCAGGCGAGGCGTTCGGTTTCCTCCTCGCGGTACCATTCCTCGGTGATGTCGGCACCCGTGCCGCGAAAGCCGAGGAAGCTGCCCGACGGACCGAACACCGGGTGCCCGGCGAGCCGCAGGATCGCACCGCCCGGCCGTTTCGCCGCGCGCACGGCAAGTCCCGAGAACGCCTTGTGCGAGCCGAGCCGCAGCGCGAGCGGCTTGGCGCAGCCGTCCTCGGCGGCGGGCTGGAAGATCTGCGCGACCGGCTGGCCGACGAGTTCGCCGAGCGGCAGCTCGAGCCGCTCGGCAATGCTCGCGGAGAGGTAGGCAAGCCGGCCGTCCGCATCGCTCGCCCAGAACCAGCCGAGGCCGGACTGTTCGAGATCCTCCAGCATGGCGAGCTTCTGCGCGTCGGACAGGGTCGATCCCGCCCGGGCCTCGCCCCTCGGCCCCGGGCTTGCCGAAACGCTTGCGCTTCGCGAAGACAACAGACCCTTCAAGGGCACGTCGCGCCATACCTCCGGCTGTCGGCCGCCGTACGGCCGGCCCTTGTGGCGGGCCGTTCATGGCGGGCGAGGCTGTTCCTGATCTCAAACCCGCGTAAAGGCGGTTGGTTAGTTTTTCGCTAAGGGCGGCGCTGCCGCGCGACGCGAGGAACCCTCAGGGCATCCCCGAAACCGACCCTGCGAGCCGCGCCGGGTGGCCGCGCAGGACCGCGAAGGAACCGTCCGACCGGCGGCGCAGCGGCGCGTCGAATTCTACCCCGGTGCGGTTCTCGCGCGTCCAGCGGATCGTGCCCGTCGCCTTGCGGCCCGCGGCGAATTCGATCTCGACCACGGTCCCGGCAGGCAGGCTCCACAGGCCTTCGAGCAGCACGCCGCCTTCGGAGATGTTGCGCAAGGTGGCGTTGGCGACCCCGTCCCCGTGGACCACCAGCACGCGCCGCAGCAGGTTCGTGCGGGCCTGGCGGGCGGAGCGCGGGCCTTCGGCGATCACGCTGCAATCGCCCTCGACCAGCGCCCCCGCCCTCAGCGCATCCAGCGGCTTGTGATAGATATAGCCCTGCACGTGGCTGCAGCCCAGAAGCCGCACCAGTTCGAGCTCGTCGAGCGTCTCGACCCCTTCCGCGGTGGTGTCCATGCCCAGCGCCTCGGCCAGGCTGGTGATCGAGGCGATGATCGCGCCGTTGCGACTGCCCTTCTCGGTCGCGCCGCGCACGAAGCTCTGGTCGATCTTGATCTTGTCGAACGGCGCCTTGCGCAGGTAGCCGAGCGAGGAATAGCCCGTCCCGAAATCGTCGAGCGCCAGGCGGACGCCGACCCGCTTCAGCGCCGCGAACATGGCATCGGTGGCCGCACTGTCGCCCATGAAGACGCTTTCGGTGATCTCGAGTTCGAGCCGCGAGGGATCGACCCCCGAATGGGCGAGCGCGTTCGCGACGATGTTGGGCAGTTCGGGATTGGCGAACTGCAGGGGCGAGACGTTGACCGCGCAGCGCACCCGCTCCGGCCAGCGGGCAAGGTCGTCGCAGGCGGTCCTGAGCGCCCACTGGCCGAGCTGGTCGATCAGGCCCGCATCCTCGGCGATCGGCACGAACTTTGCGGGCGAAAGCCAGCCGCGGGTCGGGTGGTTCCAGCGCAGCAGCGCCTCGAAGCCGACGATCGTCTCGCTCGCGGCATAGACGACAGGCTGGTAGTAGAGCTGGAGTTGGCCGCGCCCGATCGCGTCGCGCAGGTCCTGTTCGAGCTCGGCCCGCTCCTCGGCCGCGGAATGGAGCTCGTCCGAATAGAACCGGTGGCAGCCGCGCCCGGCGTCCTTGGCCGCATAGAGCGCCAGGTCGACATTGCGGATCAGCGCCTCGCTGGTGGTGCCGTGTTCGGGCGCGATCGCGACCCCGACCGAGGCGCCGATCACCACCGCGTGCCCGTCGACCGTATAGGGCTGCGAGAGCGTCGCGATGATCTCGCGGGCGAGGTGGGCGAGATGCTCGCGCGTCTGCGGCGCGGGGATGATGACCTGGAATTCGTCGCCGCCCAGCCGCCCGCAGCGCCCGGCCGGTCCGATCACCCGCTCGAGCCGCTGCGCCACCTGCTTGAGCAGCGCATCGCCCGCCGGGTGGCCGAGCGTGTCGTTGACCTGCTTGAACCGGTCGAGATCGAGCAGGAACAGCGCGCAGGCCCGGTCGCGCTCGCGCGGGGCGGCGAGGATCTGTTCGAGCGCGCGGCTCATCTGGACCCGGTTGGCCAGCCCCGTGAGCGAATCGTAATGGGCAAGGCGCGAGACCTGCTGCTCGCTCCGCCGCTTTTCGGTAAGGTCGCTGCCATGGCCGCGGAAGCCGCAGAAATTCTTGTAGGAATCGTAGACCGGCCGTCCCGTCAGCGCCCACCAGCGTTCGTCCCCCCCGCCCTCGCCGCCGGCCGCATCGCCGGTCGCCGCGCGCAGTTCGATGTCGTGGAAGGCCGACCGCGCGGAGAGGTGGAAGGCGAGCGTGCGCTCGGCGTCCGAGGCGCGCGGGGCGGCGTGGACGATCTCGGTCAGCGGGCGGCCGATCACCTGGTCGGGCCGCTTGCCCAGTACGTGCGCGGCCTTGGGCGAGATGTAGGTGAGCTGCCCGCGCCGGTCGGTTTCCCAGAACCACCCCTCGCCCGTCTCCTCGAAGCTGCGCAGGATGTCCTCGGCCCGCGCAGCGACCCTCTCACGCGCCTCGCTGCGCACCCGGCGGGCCTGTGCATCCTTGTATTCGAAGCGCGCGATCAGCAGCAGCGCGATCGCTCCGCCGATGATCGCGGCGAACGTGATCGGGCTCGGATCGACCAGCGCGAACGGCGCCCAACTCGCGATCTGGGCCGAGAACAGCGAGACGATCCGGGTGCGATAGACGGTCGCGGCGGCGGCGTTGATCGAAAGCAGGGTCGCGATCGCCCACTGGTGCGGCAGGCCTTCGGCGACCCAGTGCGCGATGGCATAGCCCGCGCAGCCCATCGGCACGACAGCCCCCGCCATCAGCAGCGCGATGCGGGCGCTCGCGGGCATCCCTTCGCGCCGTTCTAACCGGGCGAAGACCGAGCCGATCGCAAGCAGGATGACCGAGGCGAAACCCGCCGCGAGCGCGCCGCCATGCGGCAGGCCGCCGGCGACGATCGTGCTGGGGACGTAGGCGAGGCCGAGCAGCAGCGCGAGGGCGCGCGAATGGCGCGGGAGGAAATGCTCCTCGCTGCGCCTGACCCGCGCCTGCCCCCCGCCGCTGCGGGGGGTGTGACGCTCGCGGACGCGCAGCTTGGCGCGGCGTTCCCCGGCGCGGCGATCATCGCCCGATGCGGCCGAGGGGTCGCTGCGGCGCCGCTCCGTCCCGCCGGCCGGATCGATCTCGTCCCGCTCCGGGCCCGCCGGGGCCAGGTCCCGGTTGCGCGCGCGGACAAGGCTCCGCTCGCTCGGGGGCGCGGCAGGCGCGGTGCGGGTTGCAACGGCGGGGGAGCCGACGGGCGGTTGCGCGCCCGGCTCGCTGCCCTCCCCCCTCATCCGCTTCCTGATCGCACGCGCTTCCATGACGCCGGTCTTAAAGGACACGTTTTTCGCTCTGGCTAAAGCCTAAGGTTAAGCCCGTTTCAACACACACACGCGGTTCCGGGGCTTTGCCGGCACGAAGGGTTAACCCAGCTGCACTTCCATGAACGCCTTGGGCGTCCGGTTCTGCATCGACATCAGCGCCGCATAGGGATCGTCGCCCAGGGCCTGGAGCGGCTTTCCGGCGAGTTCGATCTGGTAGGGCGACACCCGGTGGCGGGTGCACAGCCCCTCGGCCCCGTCGCTGATCAGCGGGGTTTCGAACTCGACCCCCTGGCTCGACCCTTCCGAACGGCGCACCACCGCCACCGCGAGCTGCCCCCCGCCGAGGTCGAGCACCACCTCGGTCCCGACCTCGACCCCCAGCAGGCCCTCGATCTTGGCCCCGGTCTTCGACAGGTTGCGCAGAAAGACATTGTAGCGGTGATCGCCGTGGATGAGGCCGATGCGGCGGAATTCGGTGCGCCGTTCGGCGCGGTATTTCTCCGGCCCGCGCGGGGCATAGTGCAGCTCGCCCGCCTCGAACCTTCGCAGCGCCTCCTCCGAAGGGACCGCGCGCGAGAACAGGATGCCCTGCAGGTGCGTTGCGCCCTGTTTGGTGACCGCCTCGAGCTCGTCCTTGGTCTCCACCCCTTCCGCGACCGTTTCCATGCGGAGCGCGCCCGCAAGGCTGACCACGGCGGCGACGATGGCGAGGTTGTTGCTGTCCTTCCCGGCGCAGCCGCGCACGAAGCTCTGGTCGATCTTGATCTTGTCGAACGGCGCGTCGCGCAGGTAGCTGAGCGAGGAATAGCCCGTCCCGAAATCGTCGAGCGAGAGGCGCACGCCGAGCTTCTTGAGCGCGGCGAAGACCCGGGCCGAACGTTCGACATCGCCCATGAAGACGCTTTCGGTGATCTCGAGCTCGATCCGCGCCGGGTCCACGCCCGAACGCTTCAGCGCGCCGCGCACCACGTCGACGAAGTCGTCGGCGGCGAACTGCACCGCGGAAACGTTGACCGCGGCCTTGACCGTGCCCGGCCAGGTGGTGACCGCGCGGCAGACCTCGTTCAGCGCCCAGGTGCCCATCTGGCGAATGAGGCCGACTTCCTCGGCCACGGGGATGAAATCGGCGGGCGAGATCATGCCCCGGTCGGGATGTTCCCAGCGCATCAGCGCTTCCATGCAGGCGACCTCGTGGGTCCCGGCATCGACGATCGGCTGGTAGTGCATCCGCAGCTGCTCGCCATGCAGCGCGTCGCGCAGGTCCTGCTCGATCTGGTGCCGGAAGCTCGCCTGGTCGCGCAGCTCGCGCGAATAGAAGCGGTGCTGGCCGCGCCCGCCGCCCTTGGCCGCGTAGAGCGCGAGGTCGGCCGCCTTGGTCAGTTCCTCGGGCGCGATGCCGTCATAGGGCGCGACCGCGATCCCGATCGAGACCCCGATGACCGCGCGGCTGCCGTTGATCGAATAGGGCTGCGACGCCATCTGGATCAGCTCCTGCGCGATGTCGCCGAGCTGGCCGCGGTCGTCGAGGTCGGGCAGGATCGCCTGGAATTCGTCGCCGCCCAGCCGCCCGATCTCGACCCGATCGCCGAACACGCCGCGGATCCGCGCGGCGACCTGCTTGAGCAGTTCGTCGCCCGCCGGATGGCCAAGCGTGTCGTTGACCTGCTTGAACCGGTCGAGGTCCAGCATCATCAGCGCGCAGGACCGTTTCGCGTGGGCGAAGGCCTTGAGCATCTGTTCCAGCTGGCGGCTCATCCGGTAACGGTTGGCGAGCCCGGTGAGCGAATCATACTGCGAGGCGCGTTCCTGCTTGCGGCGTTCCTCGTGCGTGCCGGTGATGTCCCGCGCCGTGCCGCGATACCCGTGGAAGCTCCCGTCCTTGCCGAAGCGCGGCTTGCCCGCGATCTCCCACCAGGCATCGCCCCGGCCGAGCTTGACCCTGACCGGCGTCGCGCCGAACGAATTGCGCGCCGCGAGCAGGAACTTGAGCGGCCGGCCGCCCTGGCTCGTGCCTTCCTCGCGGCGTTCCTCCTCGAACACCTGGGTGATCGTGCGCCCGGCGAATTCGTCGGACCGCATCGCGAAAGGTTCGAGCGCGGCGGGCGAGAGGTAGATCATCCGCCCCTCGGCATCGCTCGCCCAGAACCAGCCGACGCCGGTTTCCTCGAGGCTGTCGAGCAGCTCGACCCGGCGCGCGAGGTCGCTCGCCGCGATCGGCGCGACCGGCGGCGGGGTTGCCTCGCCGTTCTCGGGCGGGTCGCCCTGTTTCCTGATCCTTGTAAAAAGCCCTGCCACGCCGCTGGTCCTGCACCCGGGAGCCCTTCCGTTGTGCTACCTGTAAGGCAAACCGATAAACAAACCGTAAGGAGCGTACCCGCCGCCAGCGGGGCGCCATCCCGCTTGCCAAGCGCCCGCGCGCGCGCCAGTGTCGCGCGGCAAGGCACGCGGCCGGTACGGCTGCGGCGACGGGGGGAGATGCGGTGATGGCTGACGGCGTGAGGCTGGAGAACGAGGCGGCGCAATCGACCAATGCGCTGGGGCCGCTGATCGGGGTGGCGCGCGAGGATTTCGTGGGCGCGGTCGCCCTGCTGCTGCGCGAGACGGCGTCGGACCCCGCGCGCACCTTCCGCCACGCGCAGAAGATGGGCGAGGACATGGTGAAGATCATGACCGGCAAGAGCGACCTCGCGCCCGACCCCCGGGACAAGCGCTTCCTCGACCCGGCGTGGCAATTCAACCCGTTCTACCGCGCGGGCGTGCAATATTACCTCGCCGTGCAGAAGGGGATGCGCGGCTGGCTCGAGGATCTCGAGCTCGACGAACTGGAACGCAACCGCGCGAACTTCATCGCGCAGATCATTCTCGACGGGCTTTCGCCGACCAACACGCTCGCCGGGAACCCGACCGCGCAGAAGCGGCTGATCGATTCGGGCGGGCTCAGCCTCATCAAGGGCCTCCAGAACGCCTACAACGACATCGTCCACAACAAGGGCATGGTGAGCCAGGTCGACAAGCGCCCCTTCAAGCTGGGCGAGAACATCGCGACCAGCAAGGGCGAGGTCGTGCTGCGGACCGAGATGATGGAGCTGATCCACTACGCGCCGACCACCGCGCAGGTGCACGAGATCCCCCAGCTCACCATCCCGCCGCAGATCAACAAGATGTACATCAACGACCTTTCCCCCGAGAAATCGGTGGTGAAGTGGCAGGTCGACAACGGAATCCAGACCTTCGTCATTTCATGGCGCAACCCGACGAAGGATCAGGGCAAGTGGGGCATGGCCGAATATGTCGCCTCCTGCGAGGAAGCGATGGAAGCGGTCGCGGCGATCACCGGATCGGACAAGGTCAACGTCTCGGCCGGGTGTTCGGGCGGGCAGACCGCGAGCGTCCTGGCCTCGAAGCTCGCGGCGAAGAAGTCCGATTTGCTGGGCACGCTCACCCTGATGGTCTGCGTCCTCCACCCCGAGGCGACCGATATCGAGGCGGGTTCGCTCGTCTCGGAAAACGGGATGCAGCTCGCCCGCAACCGCGCGAAGAAAGCGGGCGTGATCGCGGCCGACGACCTCGCCCGCGGCTTCGCGTGGCTGCGGCCGAACGACCTCATCTGGAACTATGTCATCAACAATTACCTGCTCGGCGCCGATCCGCCCGCCTTCGACGTGCTGTTCTGGAATTCGGACGCGACCAACCTGTCGGCCAGCCTGATGGGCGATTTCCTGACGCTCTACGAAACGCTCGCCTTCACGAAGCAGGGCGAGGTCGAAATGGCGGACCACGCGATCGACCTCTCCCGGGTGACGAGCGACCTGTTCATCCTGGGCGGGGTGACCGACCACATCACGCCGTGGAAGGCGACCTACCGTTCGACCGGGCTGTTCGGCTCGAAGGACGTGACCTACGTCCTTTCGCAATCGGGCCATATGCAGGCGATCCTCAACCCGCCGACCAACCCCAAGGCCAGGTATTTCGTCCAGGCCAAAAAGGGCAGGCTTCCCGCCACTGCCGACGACTGGGTGAAGGGCGCGAGGGAGGTCCAGGGCAGCTGGTGGCCGTTCTGGATCGAATGGCTGCAGGCGCGCTCGGGCGAGAAGAAGCCCGCGCCCGAAACGCTCGGCAATGCCGAATACCGGCCAGTCGGTCCCGCGCCGGGACTCTACGTTGTCGAGGAAGTCTGATACAGGCCGCTCGCACGAACCGGAGGGAGGCCCGCCCGCGAGGGATCCGCGAGCGCGCCTTCCGCCCATTGATGAAGCTCGATGAAGCGCCGGACCCGAAGGACCGGTTGGGCGCAACTGAAAGGACGGAAATACTTGTCTGAACCGATGAAGGATGCGGTCGTGACCATGGAACAGGTCGCCGGCCGGACGCTACGGACCGCTGCCTGGAGGCTCGACGAGCCTTCCGACCACCTGCCGATCCTCTTCTTCAACGGCATCGGCGCGAACATCGAGGCGGTCGCCCCCCTCGCGGACGCCCTGCCGGAACGCGGCTTCATCATGTTCGACATGCCGGGCGTGGGCGAATCGCCCGATCCACTGGTCCCCTACAACCCCTTCACTATGAGCTGGACCGCCGCCCAGATCCTCGGGCGCTATGGCCTTGGCGAAGTCGACGTGATGGGCGTGTCCTGGGGCGGCGCGATGGCGCAGCACTTCGCGCTCCAGCATCCTGCGCGCACGCGGCGGCTCACCCTGATCGCGACGACGCCGGGCATGGCGATGATCCCCGGGAACCCGGCCGCCTTCACCAAGATGGCGAACCCGCGCCGCTACATCGATCCCGAATTCATGAACGAGCATTTCGCCACGCTCTATGGCGGGGTGGACAGGGACGGGGCCGAGCACCAGAAGGACAGCCATATCGGCCGATTGAAGCCCCCTTCCCCGCGCGGCTATCTCTACCAGCTGATGTGCATGATGGGCTGGACGAGCCTTCCCGCCCTGCCCTTCATGAGCAAGGAAACGCTGATCATGATGGGCGAGGACGACCAGATCGTGCCGCTGGCGAACGGCAAGATCCTGAAGGCGATGATCCCCAATTCGCGCCTGGTGACGGTCGAGGGCGGTGGACACCTCTTCCTGCTCACCCACGCCGACGAAAGTGTGGCCGCGATCCGCGAATTCCTCGACGCGCCGGAGAGCGCTAAGGAAGCGGGCCGGACGAGCGCCTACGCCGCCTGAGAAGCGCCGCGAGCGTTCGCTTTCGGTGCGTTGCGAGCAGATGCGCTGTGTCCGGGATCATTTAGCCCGGATTATTCACCGGCGGTGGTCTGACGGGTTGGCGGGAGTGGCGTAAGCATTTGCATTGTTGTAGGAATGTGGTTGCTTAAGCCAGACCTGCAACGGGGCAAAATATGCCACAGACCACACCCGCCGGATGCGATGATAGCGCGTCCGTATTTTCGTTTCCAGCAGTGCGCGGCAAGAAGGTCACAGCTGCGTTTGACGGCGGCAGGCTGACCTCGGATGGCGGGGTCCTGGTGCTGGCTCAGGCCGAGCGCATGATGGGGCTCTGCCAGCGGCTTGCGGCGTGTATTGCCGATCCGCGCGATCCTGCTCGGGTGGTTCATCGGCTTGAAGATATCCTGCGCGCGCGGATGTTCGCGATCGCCTGCGGCTATGAGGATGCCGATGATCTCGACGCTCTGCGCGATGATCCGGGCTTCCGCCTTGCGCTGGGCAAGCTGCCGGGATCGGGTGCGGGGTTGGCCAGCCAACCGACGATGAGCCGCTGGGAGAATGCGCCGAGCACGCGCGAGCTGGCAAAGATGCTGGGGATCATGATCGACATCTACTGCGCCAGCTACCCCACTCCGCCGGCGGCGGTGACGCTGGATATCGATGACACCTGCGACGTCGTGCACGGCTATCAGCAACTCTCCTTCTGGAACGGACATCATGGGGAGCGCTGCTTCCTGCCGATCCATGTCTACGACACGGCAACGGGCCGGCCGGTGGCGATGCTGCTGCGCACGGGCAAGACGCCTTCTGGCAAGGAGGCGGCAGGGCATATCCGGCGTCTGGTGCGCCATCTTCGCCGCCACTGGCCTGATACCCACATCACCATCCGCGGTGACGGGCATTATGGACGGCCCGAGGTCATGGCCTTCTGCGAGGCGGCCCATGTCGATTACGTGTTCGGTCTGCCGACCAACGCCGCGCTGCGCGCTGATCCGGTTATCGTCACTGCCGCCGATGCCTGCGCGGTCCGCCGCGCCGAGTGCCAACTCCCGGTCCTGCGCAGCTATGCCGAGACCCGCTACGGCGCGAAGAGCTGGAACCGCCAGCGCCGCGTCGTCGCCAGGATCGAGGCCAGCACGCTGGGCATGGATATCCGCTATGTCGTCACATCGCTAACCCAAGGCTCGGCTGAATACATCTATGACACGCTCTACTGTGCGCGCGGGCAGGCCGAGAACTTGATCAAGCTGCACAAGACCCAGCTGGCCAGTGACCGCACCTCGTGCCGGTCGGCGAACGCCAACCAGATGCGCCTGATCCTGCACACCGCTGCCTACTGGCTGCTGTGGCGCGTTCAGCAGGCGATCCCAAAGACCACCGCTCTGGCAAAAGCCGAGTTTACGACCCTGCGCCTGCGGCTGCTCAAGGTTGCTGCCCGCGTCATGGAAAGCGCCACCCGAATCCGCGTAGCGTTCGCCTCTGCGTGCCCCGATGCCGATCTGATGCGTGCCATCGTTCTCGCGCTCAAGCCTGCGCCGACGTAGCGGGCGCGGCAGTGCCGCAGAAACCCCGAGCCAAGTCCTTCAACCAGAAAAGCCCATCGATCACAGCGCGGTGAAACAGACGCCAGCGGTGCCGCACGCCCGCTCTACGCCGCCGCACGCAGCAGTGGCGTCAAGCTCGCGCCGAGAGGCGCCCAACCGCATCGCCGTGAATAAGAGAGGCTAGGATATTTGCGGAACAGATTGAATTAGGCGTTCTCTCGCTCTTCGCGCAATCGAGCCAGCTCGACCCACTCGCTTACAATTCGAGGCAGTTCGGTCACAACCTCACGACCGAACAGCACCTCATCGACATAGCCCATGTGGAGCATGTCAAAAATTCGGCACAAATAGGCCTTCCCACATTTCCACCACGTGTAATGGGCATCAATCATCAGATAGTGCCGAACATCTACGTCCTCGTGCTCGCGCAACTCTTCCAGCTCCATGCCATCCAAGAGCGTCTCATAAACGCCGTCTGCAACACGACTCCCAAAAGTCGTGGTGTAATAATATTCTTTGATTTCCCAGATCGCGACGGGATTGATCGCAGCAGGAAAAGCGCCATCAACCCGCCTCGCCAACGTCCGCAATGGTGCGCCGTCGCGCGTGATTGTCGTCAGCTCTCTCGGATCATAATTGCAGTCAAAGCTATCCGCGTTGGCTTCGATCATCATATTCACCAAAGCCGTTAAAAACGCCTCGGCCTTCTTCTCACCTTTTTGCTTATTCATTGGAATTGGGCAATTGGGCGAAAACTCGGCAAACTTCTCATCAAATAAAAGCTTGGCTTGCTCAGCCGTCATCAGATTTGGCTCAGCGATCTCCACAAGCGCCTTGGATCGCGCCTCGAAATATTCGATCAGCTCCAACGCAAGGTCGGTCGGTTTGCCGTCCTTTTCGAGCTTCGAACTATCAAGCTCTAGCGCCTCGAACGCGTTGACCATCTGGCGCAACGTCGGAACGATGATCCTGTCTCCTTTGCTGTAGCCAACTTGCTGGCTAAGCGAGCGGACAGATGCCCAAAACGAATGGGGCTTATGCAGATATTTCTCAATCGGGCGCATGACTATCCTGACCCAATCGGCTTTCAAAACGATCCATAAAATCAGCAATGGTGATGCCAAATAGACCGCAAAGAGCGCGAAGTTCGAGAATATCTAATCGACGTTCTCCAGCCTCATATTTGCTAACCATTGATTGATGAATGCCAAGAACCTTTGCCACATCGATCTGGCGATGGCCTGACTCTTCACGCAACTCCCTCAAGAGCGCCTCAAGCACTTTTTGTTCATGGTTTTTCGTGAATCGCCCCGACATCCCTTGACTATAAATTCCGAATCAGGATATTCCAAAAGGACATATATTTTGATCACTGATCATGGACGGGGGACATTTTGCAAAACGCGCTCAATTTAGAATATTGTGAGCCTGAGGTTCAAAACACGACGCTAGGCGTTGCTCCCTACAAAACACAGTTGCTCAAATGGATCGGGAACAAGCAACGCTTCGCTCATGAAATAATCTCGTATTTCCCGAAGCATTTTAACACGTATCACGAGCCATTTCTGGGGTCGGGTGCTGTTCTTGGCGTTCTTGCCCCTCGCAAGGCGGAAGCCTCTGACTGTTTCGAGCCTCTTATTGAGATGTGGCAATGCTTGCAGGAATCTCCAGACACTTTGATTGGCTGGTATCGGGAGCGTTGGGAGCGCATGAAGGCGGGTGACAAGAAAACCGTCTATGAGGAAATCAAGTCCAGCTACAACAAGGGCGCGAACGCCGCCGACATGCTTTTCCTCTGTCGGTCTTGCTATGGTGGAGTGGTAAGATTTCGCCAAAAAGATGGCTATATGTCCACGCCCTGCGGTGTGCATGATCCTATCCATCCTGCCAGCTTCGCTAGGCGAGCTATGGAATGGCACGAGCGCACCAAACACACATCGTTCTCGTGTGTTGGCTATGAAGAGGCCTTAGATCGAGCACGCGAGGGCGACGTCGTTTATTGCGATCCGCCATATTCATACAGTCAGGCCATTTTATATGGCGCTCAGGGCTTTAGCCTCGATGATCTTCTGGTCAGTATCGAAAAGGCCAAAAAGCGCGGGGCGTTCGTTGCGCTTAGCATCGACGGGAGCAAAAAATCTGGCGATCAGGATTGTGCATTTGACTGGCCGACTGGTCTGTTCGCTCAAGAAACTCCCGTAAATGTAGGGCGCTCGATGCTCCGCAGATTCCAAATGGGTGGTGAAACATTGGAATCCGAGCTTGTGAAAGATCGCCTGCTTCTTACCCACTGAACCCGGATTATTCACCGGCAGTGGTCTGACGGGTTGGCGGGAGTGGCGTAAGCATTTGCATTGTTGTAGGAATGTGGTTGCTTAAGCCAGACCTGCAACGGGGCAAAATATGCCACAGACCACACCCGCCGGATGCGATGATAGCGCGTCCGTATTTTCGTTTCCAGCAGTGCGCGGCAAGAAGGTCACAGCTGCGTTTGACGGCGGCAGGCTGACCTCGGATGGCGGGGTCCTGGTGCCGGCTCAGGCCGAGCGCATGATGGGGCTCTGCCAGCGGCTTGCGGCGTGTATTGCCGATCCGCGCGATCCTGCTCGGGTGGTTCATCGGCTTGAAGATATCCTGCGCGCGCGGATGTTCGCGATCGCCTGCGGCTATGAGGATGCCGATGATCTCGACGCTCTGCGCGATGATCCGGGCTTCCGCCTTGCGCTGGGCAAGCTGCCGGGATCGGGTGCGGGGTTGGCCAGCCAACCGACGATGAGCCGCTGGGAGAATGCGCCGAGCACGCGCGAGCTGGCAAAGATGCTGGGGATCATGATCGACATCTACTGCGCCAGCTACCCCACTCCGCCGGCGGCGGTGACGCTGGATATCGATGACACCTGCGACGTCGTGCACGGCTATCAGCAACTCTCCTTCTGGAACGGACATCATGGGGAGCGCTGCTTCCTGCCGATCCATGTCTACGACACGGCAACGGGCCGGCCGGTGGCGATGCTGCTGCGCACGGGCAAGACGCCTTCTGGCAAGGAGGCGGCAGGGCATATCCGGCGTCTGGTGCGCCATCTTCGCCGCCACTGGCCTGATACCCACATCACCATCCGCGGTGACGGGCATTATGGACGGCCCGAGGTCATGGCCTTCTGCGAGGCGGCCCATGTCGATTACGTGTTCGGTCTGCCGACCAACGCCGCGCTGCGCGCTGATCCGGTTATCGTCACTGCCGCCGATGCCTGCGCGGTCCGCCGCGCCGAGTGCCAACTCCCGGTCCTGCGCAGCTATGCCGAGACCCGCTACGGCGCGAAGAGCTGGAACCGCCAGCGCCGCGTCGTCGCCAGGATCGAGGCCAGCACGCTGGGCATGGATATCCGCTATGTCGTCACATCGCTAACCCAAGGCTCGGCTGAATACATCTATGACACGCTCTACTGTGCGCGCGGGCAGGCCGAGAACTTGATCAAGCTGCACAAGACCCAGCTGGCCAGTGACCGCACCTCGTGCCGGTCGGCGAACGCCAACCAGATGCGCCTGATCCTGCACACCGCTGCCTACTGGCTGCTGTGGCGCGTTCAGCAGGCGATCCCAAAGACCACCGCTCTGGCAAAAGCCGAGTTTACGACCCTGCGCCTGCGGCTGCTCAAGGTTGCTGCCCGCGTCATGGAAAGCGCCACCCGAATCCGCGTAGCGTTCGCCTCTGCGTGCCCCGATGCCGATCTGATGCGTGCCATCGTTCTCGCGCTCAAGCCTGCGCCGACGTAGCGGGCGCGGCAGTGCCGCAGAAACCCCGAGCCAAGTCCTTCAACCAGAAAAGCCCATCGATCACAGCGCGGTGAAACAGACGCCAGCGGTGCCGCACGCCCGCTCTACGCCGCCGCACGCAGCAGTGGCGTCAAGCTCGCGCCGAGAGGCGCCCAACCGCATCGCCGTGAATAAGAGAGGTTAGAGTTTCGGACGCCGTGAGGCGTTGGAAACTCTAAACGCAAGCGGAAAGTCCGCTTTGAAGACAGTAAAGCCGTTAGCAGCCACTCGGTACCGACGCGTCTAGTCGCCCCGCCCCACCCCGCACATCCCCGCCTCGGGCAGTCGCTCCGCCTCGGCCAGCGCCGCGGCCGCTTCGCGCGGGCGGTCGGTGGCGAGCATGTCGACGCCGCCCTGCGAGAGTTCGGCATAGCGTTCGTCCGTCCCGAAGCGGTCGATCACGTTGTCGATCGAATTCGGCGAGCGGCCGAGCGTGCCGAAGATCACCTCGACATCGGCCTCGTCGAGCGCCGCGTAGAGGTCGGGCCGGGCAAGCCGCGTGCCGGTGAAGGCGATGATCCGCTCGGCCGGGATGCCTGCCGCGACCGCCTCTTCGAGCGCGTCGGGGCTTTCGATCGAGAGCGAGATCATGGCCGAGGGCGCAAGGCGGTGGAGCTTCTTCGCCGAGGGGATCGAATAGGCGATGAGGATGACGCCCTCCTCCATGCCCTTCTCGCGCACCATCTCGATCACGTCCTCGTAGGATGCGGAGCGCTTGAAATCGAGCTGGAGCACGGTGCGGCCCTTCGCCCAGTCGAGCGCTTCGGCAAGCGTCGGGATCGCATAGGGCGTGACCCATCCCGCGCTGTCGGTGAGGCGCAGCGCGGCGAGGTCTGCCCATGCCTTATCCGCCGCGCGCCCCTCGCCCGTCGTCGTCCGGTCAAGCGTATCGTCATGCATCAGGAACAACACGCCGTCCGCGCTTTGCGCGACATCGACCTCCATCACGGCGGGGATCGCGGTCAGCACCGCGTCCATCGTCGGGATCGCGTTTTCGGGCAGGCCCGGCGAAGGCCCTCCCCGGTGCGCGGAGACGAGCGTGCGCCCTTCCGCCTCGAGGCAGTCGAGCATCGCCGACAGCGAGGATTCGGGCACCAGCCGCCATTGTTCGCGCGCGCTGGATTCGCTGGCGGCGAATCCTGCAAGTCCTAGAACCGCCGCCGCCGCGGCAAGCCTCGCCATCATGTTCTTTCTCCTTGAGGGGAAATGACTTTCATCACCCAAAGTCCCGTCCGCGAACGCCCCCTTGTAGGCGGGCGCGCTTTGCGACATCATTCGCCGCAATAAGGGAGAGAGACAATGGCGCAATACGATCTCATAATTCGCGGTGGAACCATCGTCGACGGCAGCGGGGCGGAGGCCTTCACCGGCGACGTGGCGGTGAAGGACGGCCTCATTGCCGCGGTGGGCCGGATCGAAGGCTCGGCCAGGCGCGAGATCGACGCGAGCGGCAAGATCGTTGCCCCCGGCTTCGTCGACATCCACACGCATTACGACGGTCAGGCGACATGGGACCAGGAAATGGCGCCCTCTAGCTGGCACGGCGTCACCACGGTGGTGATGGGCAATTGCGGGGTCGGCTTCGCCCCGGCCAAGCCCGACCGCCATGAATGGCTCATCAGCCTGATGGAAGGGGTCGAGGACATTCCCGGCACCGCCCTTGCCGAAGGGATCACCTGGGAATGGGAGACCTTCCCCGAATATCTCGATGCGCTGGAAAAGCTCCCCCGCACCCTCGATGTGGGAACCCACGTGCCCCACGGCGCGGTGCGCGCCTACGTGCTGGGCGACCGCGAACGGCCCGGCGCCGTTCCCACGCAGGAGGACATCGAGCAGATGGCGCAGATCGTCGAGGAAGGCGTGCGCGCGGGCGCTCTCGGCTTCTCGACCTCGCGCACCGTGCTGCACAAGTCGGTCGATGGCGAGCTCGTCCCCGGCACCACCGCCACCGAAGAGGAACTGGTTGCGATCGGCCGCGCCATGGGCCGCGCCAAGGCGGCGGGCGGGCACGCCGTGTTCGAGATGGCGAGCGATCTCAACCGCGAATGGAACGAGTTTTCCTGGATGGGCAAGCTGAGCCGCGAGGCGGGCATTCCCGTGACCTTCGCCGCGCTGCAATCCATCGCCAAGGACCTCGACCTCGACGAGCAGATTTCCACGATGCGGGCCGAGAATGACAACGGCGCCAACATCGTCGCCCAGATCGCGCTGCGCGGCAACGGCATCATCATGGCCTGGCAGGGCACGGTCCACCCCTTCGTCTACCGGCCGAGCTGGCAGGCGATCAGGGACCTGTCGTGGGAGGAGCAGAAAGCGAAGCTGCTCGACCCCGCCTTCAAGGCGCAGCTCCTCGCGGAAGCGAACGATTACGCCGACGCGCCGCAGGACATCCTGCCCGTCGTCATGGTGGTGACGCAGGGCTGGACGATGCAATATGAAATGGACCCCGATTTCGACTATGAACCGGGGCCAGAGGCGAGCGTCAACTCCCGCGCCCAGAAGGCCGGGCTGGACCCGCAGGAATACGCCTATGACATGCTCTGCCGGGAGGACGGATCGGGATTCATCTACCTGCCGATCCTCAACTACGCGGACGGGAACCTCGATTTCCTCCACCCGCTCCAGCTGGCCGACGACACGGTCAATTCGCTGTCGGACGGCGGCGCGCATTGCGGGACGATCTGCGATGCGGCTTCGCCGACCTTCATGCTCGAACACTGGGTCAAGGGGCGCCGCCGGGGCGGGCGGATCGCCCTCGAACACGCGATCAAGCGCCAGTGCCGCGACACTGCCGTGCTCTACGGGCTGGAGGACCGCGGACTGATCGCGCCCGGCTATCTCGCCGACATCAACGTGATCGACATGGACGCGCTCAAGCTCGGCAAGCCTTGGCTCGCCTTCGACCTGCCGGCGGGGGGCAGGCGCCTGCTGCAGAAGGCGGAAGGGTACTGCTACACCATCAAGTCGGGCGAGGTGACCTTCGAGAACGGGAAATGGACCGGGGCGACGCCCGGCGGGCTCGTGCGCGGTCCGCAGCGGGTCGAACTGGCCGAGGCGGCCGAATAGCGGGCGCGCATCCGGCCTAGGGCTCGATCACGATGCCCCTGGCCGGATCGACCTTGCCCGCGACCATTTCGAGCCACACCTCGCGCGCGGCGGCGAGTCCCTTTCGCCGGTCGATCTCCACCGCGCCTTCGACCTCGCCGAGGAACCGGTGCCATGCCTGCGCGACCAGTCGGGATGCCTGTTCGCGCCCGTGGTCGCGGGCGAAGGCGATCATGTGATCGGGGGCGAAGAAGAGCTTGGGCTTCGGTCCCGGCGCTTGCTCCCCGCCCTCGGCAAATGCGCTGCGCGCCTCCCTGTGGGTCGCCCCGACGAGGCAGCTGTAGCGAAGCGCGTCGGCGAAATGCCGGTGCACCCGGCCGAGCAGGTCCGCATCGCCGGCGAAATCGACCACAACGGCCGGGCGGGGCTCGATCTCCTCGACCGCGTCATAGGCGACGACCTCGTCATAGAGCCCCGTTCGCGCGACGAAATCGACATTCCCGCGCGAGGTGAGGCCGATCCGCCGCACTTCGGGCGAGCCGGCCCTCGCCGCGCTCGCAAGCGCCATCGCGGTCTTCGACGAGGCGCTGGTGAGCAGGACCGCCTGCGCGCCGAACCAGTCCTCGCGCTTCATGAAATCGGCGATCAGGAAGCCGGTGCGGAACAGGGGTCCGAAGATCATCCGCTCCGCCTCGCGCGCGGGATCGTGCTCGGGATCGGCGGCGAGGCGGGAATACTGGTTGTAGACGGGGCTCATCGGCTGGCGATGCTCGCTCATGTCGGTGAAGCCGGAGGCGCTCACCTTGCCCGGCACCACGTCGAGCGAGGTCCCCATCGGCAGGTAGCCATAGACCCGTTCGCCCACCTCGATTTCGGGATGCCTGCTTTTCGCCACCCGCGCATGGCCCCACATCGGCACGATGCCGTAGGGCGCGGGTGCGGGAAAGAAATCCCAGTATTTGAAGCCGTCCCCGACCACCGCGTAGGTCACGTTGTTGGCAGTCACCGAAAAGCTTTCCACCGCGAGCCGGACGGCGCCATCGGCAAGGCCCATCGGTTCGACATGGACGAGTTCGGCCCGCTCGAGCGCGTCCTTGCGGACCTGGATCTGCTGGATGGTCATGAGCTCTCCTTCTCGCAGGCCGTCCTACAGCCCTGCGCGCCTCATGCCCAGCCGCGAACGGGCGATCACACCCGCATCGGCATCAGCACGTAGAGCGCCGGCGCGCTTTCGTCCTGCCGGATCAGCGTCGGCGCGCCCGCGTCGGCGAGGTGGAGTTCGACCTCGTCCGCGTCGATCTGGTCGAGGATGTCCTTGAGGTAGTTGGCGTTGAATCCGATCTCGAACGCCTCGCTCGCATAGGACGCGGCGAGTTCCTCGGTCGCGGTGCCGTTGTCGGGCGAAGTGACGGAAAGGGTGACCTTGTCCGGCTCGAGCCCCATCTTGACCGCGCGGGTCTTTTCCGTCGCGATGGTCGCGACGCGATCGACCCCGGCAAAGAACAGCTTGGGATCGACCTTCAGGAGCTTGTCGTTGCCGGTCGGGATCACGCGGCTGTAATCGGGGAAGGTCCCGTCGATCAGCTTGCTGGTGAGAACGACCCCGCCTTCCCCGCCGAGGGTAAACCGCACCTTGCTCGCCGAAAGGTCGACCAGCACGTTCCCGTCGAGCGCCTCGTCGAGCAGCTTCCTCAGCTCGCCCACGGCCTTCCGCGGCACGATCACGTCCGGCATCCCCTCGGCCCCGTCGGGCCGCGGCAGGGTGAAGCGGGCAAGGCGGTGGCCGTCGGTCGCGGCGGCTTTCAGCACCGGCTCGTCCTCGTCGGTGACGTGGAGGAAGATGCCGTTCAGGTAATAGCGCGTTTCCTCGGTCGAGATGGCGAAGCGGGTGCGGTCGATCAGTTCGGCCAGCGTGCGGGCAGGCAGTTCGAAACTGGTCGGAAGGTCGCCCTCCACGATCACCGGGAAATCGTCGCGCGGCAGGGTCGGCAGCTTGAAGCGGCTGCGCCCGGCCTTGACCTCCATCCGGTTGTCCGCGGTCTCGAGGCTGACCTGGCTACCGTCGGGGAGCTTCCTCGCAATGTCGAACAGCAGGTGCGCGGACACGGTGATCGCGCCCGGGCTGTCGACCGAAGCGGCCG
The DNA here is from genome assembly GCF_900105095.1 of Erythrobacter sp. HL-111. Classification (NCBI taxonomy): domain Bacteria; kingdom Pseudomonadati; phylum Pseudomonadota; class Alphaproteobacteria; order Sphingomonadales; family Erythrobacteraceae; genus Erythrobacter; species Erythrobacter sp. HL-111. The sequence goes on from NZ_LT629743.1 coordinate 956,664, forward strand.
TCATCGTCTCGACCACCTGCAGGTCGAGGTCGGTCGCCATGACCTTGACCGCGCCGCCCTCGCTCGCCTCGATCAGGACGTTCGAGAGGATCGGGATCGTGTTGCGGCGCTCGACCACCGACTGGACGTGGGACAGGCAACGCAGGAGCGTCGCGCGTTCGATCGTAGCCTTCATGTGCCCCTAGCCTTCATTAGCGGATTCTGTCGTTTCTCGAGTGTGGCAGGAAGGGGCCGGAATCGCCCCTCCAGCGCCGGTGTTCGGGCCGGAACCTTAGCGCGGTGGGTGATGCGGGCAAGATCAATGCCTTCGCGCCGGTCGATTCGCTTGGGGATAAGGGAGCCGCCCGCTCAGCCGGTCATCGCCATCCCGCCGTTCACGTGCAGCGTCTGGCCGGTGACGTAGCCTGCCTCGCGGCTGGCGAGATAGACGCAGGCCGCGCCGATATCCGCGCCCTCGCCCATGCGTCCCATCGGGATGCGCGCGTTGATCGCGGCGGTCTGTTTCTCGTCCAGGGCCGCAGTCATCGCCGAACGGATGAAGCCCGGTGCAAGGCAGTTGGCGGTGATCCCGCGGCTCGCCACTTCCTGCGCGAAGCTCTTGGTCATTCCCGTGAGGCCCGCCTTGGCCGCGCAGTAGTTCATCTGACCCGGATTGCCCGTGGTGCCGACGACGCTGGTGATGTTGATCACCCGTCCGAAGCGCGCCTTCATCATCGGCCGGGCGGCGGCGCGCATCAGGCGGAAGGCGGCCTCGAGATCGATGCGGATGACCTGATCCCATTCCTCGTCCTTCATCCGCATGGCGAGGTTGTCGCGCGTGATGCCGGCATTGTTGACGAGGATGTCGATCCCGCCCAGCGTATCGAGCGTCGCGGGGATCAGTTCCTCGACCTGCGTGGTGTTGCTGAGATCGCAGGTGATCTCGACATGGCCGTCATGGTCGTGGTGCGCGTAGGCCTCGTTCAATTCGTCGCGGAAGGCGCGCAGCTTGGCGGCATTGGAGCCCGACAGCGCCAGCCTCGCGCCCTGCGAGGCCAGCGCGTGGGCGATGGCCGAGCCGATCCCCCCGCTCGCGCCCGTGACCAGCGCATTCATGCCCTTCAGTGAAAACATCTTGTCGCTCCCTTTCACTGGCCCGCGAAATCTCGTGCGCCGACGCGCCGCAAGGCCTTGGCGGCGAGATAGAGCGCGTCGAGCTGCGCTGCCCGATCGGCGCTGTAGCCGGCCGCGATGGAATTCAATCCGCCGTGGTCCCCGGCAAGGTCCGGCGAGGCCGCCACCAGGGCGACACGGGCGCACGGCAGCAATCCGCGCATCACGCATTCTCCTTCGCAAAGGCCTCGAGATCCTGCAGGGTCACGAGGCTCGTCACCTGCGCTTCCGGGGTCGTCCGGCCGACCATAGGTCCGACCACCTTGCCGCCCAGTTCGACGAAGCTTTCCACCCCATCGGCCCGCATGGCAAGCACGCTTTCGCGCCAGCGCACCCGGCCCGTCACCTGTTCGACCAGCAGCGCGCGCTCCTCCTGCGCGTCCTCGACCCGCGCGGCGGTGACATTGGCATAGACCGGCAGCGCCATCGCCGCGGGCGGCGTGTGGGCGAGCGCGTCCGCCATGCGGTCGGCGGCGGGCTGCATCAAGGAGCAGTGGAAGGGGGCGGAAACCGGCAGCAGCATCCCGCGCTTGATCCCGTGATCCTTGACCATGCCGACCGCGCGCTCGACCGCCTCGCGGTGGCCCGAGATCACGACCTGCGTCGGGTCGTTGTCGTTGGCGATCTCGCAGACCTGACCCTGCGCCGCCGCCGCCGCGAGCGCCTTCGCGCTTTCGACGTCCGCGCCGAGCAGCGCCGCCATCGCGCCCTCGCCGACGGGCACGGCCGCCTGCATCGAGCGCCCGCGCAGCTTGAGCAACCGGGCCGTGATGGCGAGATCGAACGCGCCGACCGCGCACAGCGCCGAATATTCGCCGAGCGAATGGCCCGCGACGCACGTGGCCTGCTCCGCGAGTTTCACCCCGAATTCCCGCTCGAGCACGCGCAGCACGGCGATCGAATGGGCCATGATCGCGGGCTGGGCGTTCTGGGTCAGGGTAAGCTCCTCCTCCGGACCTTCGGCCATCATGCCGGAAAGGTTCTGGAGCAGGGCCTCGTTGACCTCCTCGAACACTTCACGGGCGGCGGGGGAGGTTGCGGCGAGTTCCTTGCCCATGCCGACCTTCTGGCTGCCCTGTCCCGGAAAAACGAATGCACGCATTGTATTAAATCCTTGGCCCCGCCGCCTGCGGCCAGGCGGCCCTGAAAATCGAGCGCGCGGGTTAGGAGGCGCTGGGCGGGCTGGCAAGACCGAAGGGCACGACCCTGTTGTCAGGCGTGTGCCCGATCTCGGCCCGGCCGAGATAGCGGATGCCCGCCCGGTCGCACCAGTAGCGCGCGATCTGTTCCGGGCTCTGGCCGAATTCGACGTAGTTCTCCGGCACGTCGCTCACCGCGCCGAGCCTCAGGCCGGCGATGCGCGGCAGGGTGGCGGCGAGGTGGAAGAACAGGCGGTCGACGGCGTAGAGATGCTCGCTCACCTCCTCGACCATCACGACGTGACCGGTGAGGTCCGGCATGATCGGCGTTCCCGCCACCATCGCGAGGGTGATGAGATTGAACGCGGCCGCGGGCGTCGTCCCGTCGAGGCTGGGTTCGACCCCGCTCGTGTCCCCGCCGATCCAGCGCAGCACCCTGCGAACCGCTTCGCGTCCGCGCTCCGAGCGCGCGCTCACCGGCATCGAGCCGTGAACGCATTGCCCGATTCCCGCGCGGTAGAGGGCGGCGAGGAGATAGCCGCAGTCGGAAAAGCCGACATAGGTCTTCGCCCGTGCGGCCGCGTTCATCCGCACCAGCGCGGCCTCTGCGATGCGGTTCGAGCCATAGCCGCCCTTGGCGAACCAGACGACATCATGGGCCGGATCATTGGCGCATTCGACCAAGGCGGCGAGGCGGACGAGGTCGTCGCCCGCGAAATGCCCGGCGCGCGCGAAGCATTGTTCGTGGAAATGCACCGAATGCTGCGGGAATTCGGCGGCGACGAGCGCTTCGAGAGCGCGGGCGTGGTCGCGGGTGATCGGGGTTGCCGGGGCGCAGATCGCGATGTTTGTCACGCGGGTCACCCTATGCCGCTTGTCTTGGCATCCGCAAGCCAATAACCATGCCGGCCATGAGTGACGGGGTCGAAGCCGGGTCGCTGGAGAAGCGTCCGCTCTTTTTCTGCGGCATCGGCGGATCGGGCATGCTCCCGCTCGCCCAGATCGCCCATGGCCGCGGGCACCGCGTGGCGGGCTCCGACCGCAGCCGCGACCAGGGCCGGACGCCCGAAAAATTCGCCTGGCTGGAGCGCAGCGGCTTTGCCCTGTTCCCGCAGGACGGCAGCGGGATCACCTCGAGCGAGCAGGTGCTGATCGCCTCGGCCGCGATCGAGGACACCGTCCCCGAGGTCGCGAGGGCGCGCGAACTGGGCTGCAAGCGAATGAGCCGCGCGGAACTGCTTTCCGCCCTGTTCAACGAGGCGGAATGTTCGATCGCGGTCGGCGGCACGAGCGGCAAGTCGACCGTCACCGGAATGATCGCCTGGATCCTGCACCAGGCCCGCCGCGATCCCACCGTGATGAACGGGGCGGTGATGAAGAATTTCGCGGGAGACGATAACCCCTTCGCCAGCGCGCGGGTCGGCTCGATCGGGTTGTTCGTGAGCGAGGTCGACGAAAGCGACGGCTCGATCGCGCTCTACCGGCCGACGATCGGCGTGCTGCTCAACGTGAGCCTCGACCACAAGAGCATAGAGGAACTGCGCGTCCTGTTCGGCGATTTCCTCTCGGTCTCGGGCCGCGCGATCGTCAACACCGACAGCGAGGAGAGCCGTCTGCTCGCCGGGAAACTGGCCGACCGCCTCACCTTCGGGCTGCGGGATGCGGATGCGGACATCACCATCGAGCCGGGCTCGATCGACGAGGGCGCCTTCGGCATCACTGCCGCCGTGATCGACAATCGCAGCCGCGAGGTCGTTCCGCTGGTCCTGCCGATGCCGGGGCTGCACAACCTTTCCAACGCGCTCGCCGCGATCGCCGCGGCCGATGCGGCGGGGATCGGGATCGCCAAGTCCGCCGAGGCGCTGCGCGATTTCGCGGGCCTCGCACGCCGGTTCGAAGTGGTCGGGACATCGCCTGCGGGCATCACGGTGATCGACGATTTCGGCCACAATCCGGAAAAATGCGCCGCCACCCAGCGAACGCTGAAGGCGACGCCGGGGCGCGTGATCGCCTTTTTCCAGCCGCACGGCTACGGGCCGCTCAAGCAGATGGGCGCGGAGCTCGCCGGGACCTTCGCGCGCGAGCTCGACGACGAGGACGTCACGATCATGTGCGACCCGGTCTATTTCGGCGGCACGGTCGACCGCAGCGTCGGGACCGAGCGGATCGTCGAACTGATCGCGGAAGCAGGCGGAAAGGCGGAACATATCCCCTCGCGCGAGGAATGCGGGCGCCGCATCGTCGAACTCGCCCGCGCAGGCGACCGGATCGTGGTCATGGGCGCCCGCGACGACACGCTGAGCGAGTTCGCCAAGGACGTGCTCGGGCGGCTTTCGTGACCGTCTATGAAGGTGCGAGCCGCCATGCGTGGTGGATGCTGGGCGCGCTGACCGTCGCGGTGCTGTTCGTCGCCGTGATCGACCGGTTTCACGGCCATTCCACGCTCGCCTTCGCCGCCGCGATCGTGGGGCTGGTCGTCGCCAATCGCCGGATGCTTTCGTTCAACTGCCCGCATTGCGGCAAGAACCTGTTCGTCCGCGGGCTGTTCGTGATGCCCTGGCCCAACCGCACCTGCGGGAAATGCGGCGCGCGGCTCGACCGAAAGGAGCGCTGACGCTCCCCAAAAGCGCGCATGGCGGCGCGGTGCCCCGATGCCCTATCCCTGCTCGCCTAGGAGATGCGAGCCCCCATGCCCGAGACGCCCCCCGTCCCCGCTTCCCGTCCGCGCGATTTCTCGCTCGACACGCTGCTGCGCGCCGCCGCGACCCGGCTGGCCGAGCGCGAGGCTAGCATCGACGGCGCCCAGCGCCTCACCTATGCCCAGCTCGACGCGCGGGTCGAGGCGCTGGCCCGCTGGCTGGCGGCGAAGGGCATCGCGCCGGGCGACCGGATCGCGCTCCTGCTCACCGACGGGGCGCCCTTCCTCACCGTGCTGCTCGCCTGCGGGCGGATCGGAGCGATCGCCGTGCTTCTCAACTGGCGGCTCGCCCCGCCGGAGATCGCGTGGATCGCGGGCAATGCCGAGCCCGCCATGACCTTCGTGAACCCGCGTTTCGCGCCCCTCCTGGCCGGGGCGGAGGCGGGCGAGGTGATCGAGGTCGACGAACGCCACGATCCGCAGGGCGCGTTCGAGGCGATCGTCACCGGCAACCATGACCTTGCGACATGGCCGATCCTTGCGCCGGACCTTGCACCTGATCTTCCGCCGGACCGCCCGCTCTACATGATGTACACGAGCGGCACGACCGGCCGGCCCAAGGGCTGCCTGCAGGCGGGCAGCGCGGTCGCTGCCTCGGCGATGGGCTTCTGCGTGCGGCGCGGCTTCACCCACGCCGAGCGTCTCCTGTCGGTCAACCCGCTGTTCCACGTCGTCGGGATGCAGCAGGTCGCCGCCATGCTCGCCTGCGGCGGAACCAGCGTCTTCGCGGGCCGGGACGACGACAGCGCCGCCATCCTCGACCTCCTCCACCGCGAAGGCTGCACCACCACCAGCGCCTTTCCCCAGATCAGTTTCCCGTGGGCTGCGATGGAGCCGGTGCGGAACGGCGTCATGCCGCTCACCAGCTACACCGGCGGGTCGGGCATGGGCCGCCCGCAGATGTACGAATTCATCGAGAAGGACTGGGATGCCCGCGTCGTCGGCGGCTATGGCCAGACCGAAGTGTGCGGCTTTGCCACTTTCATCGACTATCCCGACATGCTCGAACATCCGCGCTCGATCGGCTGGCCGATGCCCCATGTCGAAATGACCATCCTCGACCCCGACGGAAACCGCCTCCCCCCCGGCGAGGAAGGCGAAATCTGCCTGCGCGGCCCGTCCGTCATGCTCGGTTACTGGCGCAATCCGGAAGCGAGCGAGGCCGCGCTCGGTCATGGCTGGCTGCGAACCGGGGATCTCGGCACGATGGACGAGCGGGGGCTCGGCTACCTTCTCGGCCGGGCGAAGGAGCTGATCAAGACCGGCGGCGAAAACGTCTACCCGGCCGAGGTCGACGCGGTCTTCGCGGAAATGCCCGAAGTCGCCGATGTCGGCTGCTGCGGCGTGCCGGACAGGCAATGGGGCGAAGCGGTCAAGGCCTTCGTGGTGCTGAAACCCGGCATGGAACTGACCCGCGAGGAAATCGCGCGGCGGTTCAGGGGCAGGATCGCGGGCTACAAGCGCCCGCGCTACATCGAATTCGTCGACCGGATCCCGCGCGACCCGCTCGGCAAGCTGCTGCGCCGCGAATTGTCGGCAAGGCCCGTGAGCGAGGACCAGGCCGCCTGAAACCGGGAAAAGTTTACAAAGGTGACACCCTGTAAACTTTGCAGTCGGCGCATTCATTCCGCGATTTCAACCGGATACGGCAATATCCGCCGCGCGGACGAACACGGGGGCGCGGGCGAAACGCGCCGGGCGCGGATCCGAAGCGGATGCGTGACGATGCGAAAGAGCGCGACCGATCCTAGCCTTTCGGGCGGGTGTAGGAAACGACGCGAAGGCGTATTCGGCCGAGGTCGGGCAGCAGCCGTCGTCCCGGCGCGCCGGCCGACGGGGCGAACCCGGCTGCCCGGCTCAGCCGCTCGTCTCCAGCGCCCTTCGGCCCGCCTCCTCGCGCTCGAACGCGCGCCGGTAGGCGGGGCGCGCCGTGAGGCGTTCGCGGTAGGCCTTGAGGCTGGCGGGCACGCCCTCGTCCAGCCCGACCGTCTCGGCCAGCACCAGCGCATAGCCGATGCAGATATCGGCCACGGTGAAGCGGTCGGCGCACAGGTATTCGCGCTCCTCGAGCCGCTGCTCGACCTTGACGAGGCGCTTGTGGAACCACTTGGCATAGGCGTGGCCCGCCTCTTCGAGGCCGCGCTCCTTCTCGAACACGGCGAAGCGCATGTAGACCGTCTGCGGGAAGGTGATCGTCGCATCGGCGTGGTAGGTGAAATCGAGATATTCGGCGTAATCCGGCTCGCCCGGGGCGATGGCGAGCGGAGTCTGCCCGCCCCGCGTGGCAAGGTAATGCGCGATCGCGCAGCTTTCGGTCATCCTCGCACCGCCATCGACCAGCAGCGGCACCGTGCCGAGCGGGTTCTGTTCGAGGAATTCGGGCGCCATGTGCCGGGGCGGGAACGGCAGGATCACAAGATCGATGTCCACCCCCGCCTCCTCGGCGGCCCAGGTGGCGCGAAGCCCGCGCGAACGGGCGCAGGTATAGAGGATCGGCTTGGTCATGGCCTTCTCCTAATGCGCTTCGCCGCTGGCGACACCCAGCACTTTGTGCAGGACGAGCGCGATGACGAAGCCCAGCACCAGCCCGATCACCGCCGAGACCGCGGCATAGCTCGCCCAGCCGAGCACGCCCGAAAGCGCGCCGGTGGCGCCCTTCACCGCGTATTCGATCCCGTGCGCGAAATCATACAGCAGGTCGAAGCCGACCTCGTGCGTGCCGTGGACGATGATCCCGCCGCCGACCCACAGCATGGCGACCGTCCCGATCAGCGACAGCGCGACGAGCAGCCGCGGCATGGACGCGAGCAGGAACCGGCCCAGTCGCCGCGACGCGGTGCCTTCCTGCCGCGAGAGGTGCAGGCCCGCATCGTCCATCTTCACGATCAGCGCGACCGCGCCATAGACCGCCACGGTCACGACAAGGCCGACCAGCGCCAGCGCCAGCGCGCGTTCCCACCAGGTCGGCAGGTCGAGCTCGTTGAGGGTGATCGCCATGATCTCGGCCGACAGGATGAGGTCGGTGCGGATCGCGCCTGCGACGCGCTTCTTCTCGAATTCGGCGGGGTCGCCGATCTCGTCCTCGACGGTCTTGCCGTGCTTGGCCCAGCCGAGCTTTTCCATCACCTTTTCCGCGCCTTCGTAGGACAGGAAGGCGCCGCCCAGCATCAGGATCCAGATGATCGCGCCGGGCAGGAATTCGGACAGCAGGATCGCGCCGGGCAGCAGGATGACGAGCTTGTTGAACAGGCTCCCCTTGGTGATCGACCAGATGATCGGGAGTTCGCGCGCCGGGGAAAGGCCGGTGACGTAGCTCGGCGTCACCGCCGCATCGTCGATCACCACGCCCGCGGTCTTGGTCCCCGCCTTGCCCGCGGCGACCGAGATATCGTCGACCGAGGCCGCCGCCGCGCGGGCGATCACCGAAACGTCGTCGAGCAGCGCGACGAGACCTGAAGGCATGGCGTGTCCTCAATGATTGTCCGCCCGGCCGGGCGCCCGCGTGATGGCCCAGCCGCGGCGGCGAGACAAGCGGACAAGCAGCCTTGCATTCCTGCCCGAAATGGGTATGTGGCGCGCTTCGCTGCAATCGCGGCGGAACGAAGAAAGCCGGAGGGGCCCCGTCATCCGGACGGATCAGCCAGCGATCGGCATGGAAGTGAAAGGAAAAGGCATGGCTCTTTACGAGCATGTGTTCCTCGCGCGGCAGGACCTCTCCCAGGCCCAGGTCGATGCGCTGGCGGCCACGGCGACCGAAATCGTCGAAGCGAACAACGGCAAGGTCACCAAGACCGAAACCTGGGGTCTCAAGTCCCTCGCCTACAGGATCGAGCGCAACCGCAAGGCGCATTTCGTGATGCTCAACATCGACGCGCCCGGCAGCGTGGTCGCCGAGCTCGAGCGTCAGACCCGCATCAACGAAGACATCATCCGCTACATGACCATCCGCGTCGACGCGCACGAGGAAGGCCCGTCCGTGATGATGCGCAAGAACGAGCGCGAGCGCAAGCGCCGCTCCGACAGGGAGGATCGTGACTGATGGCACGCCCGTTTTTCCGCCGCCGCAAGTCCTGCCCCTTCTCCGGCAAGGACGCCCCCCGGATCGATTACAAGGACGTGCGCCTCCTCCAGGGCTTCATGTCCGAGCGGGGCAAGATCGTGCCCAGCCGCATCACCGCCGTTTCGGCCAAGAAGCAGCGTGAACTCGCCAAGGCGATCAAGCGCGCGCGCCACATCGGCCTCCTTCCCTACATCGTGAAGTAAGAGGAGCGACACATGGATATCATTCTCCTCGAACGCATCGAGAAGCTCGGCTCGATCGGCGACATCGTCACCGTGAAGGACGGCTACGCGCGCAATTTCCTGCTCCCCCAGAAGAAGGCGCTGCGCGCAAACGAGGCCAACAAGAAGGTCTTCGAAGCGAACCGCGAACGCCTCGAGAAGGAAAACGCCGAACGCCGTGCCGAAGCCGAAAAGCAGGGCGAGAAGGTCGCCGGGGCCGAGGTCGTGCTGATCCGCGCCGCGTCGAACGCCGGCCAGCTCTACGGTTCGGTCAATGTCCGCGACATGGTCGCCGGGCTTGCCGCGCAGGGCCACGAGATCGACAAGAAGCAGGTCATCATGGGCGCCCCGATCAAGTCGATCGGGATGCACGAAGTGACCGTCGCGCTCCACCCGGAAGTTCACGTCACGGTCAAGGCCAACGTCGCCCGCTCGGACAACGAGGCCGAACTGCAGTCGCAGGGCGTCGACGTGCTCGCCCAGCTGTTCGAGGAAGAGCAGCGCGAGATCGAGGAACAGGCCGAGGCGAACCGCATCGACCCGAATCTCGAACCGGGCGAAATCCCGTCCGAACTGCTCGAGGACGGGATCGACACCCCCGAGGGCATGAGCGTGACCGAGGCCAAGATCGAAGCGACCGCTCCCGAAACCGGGCGCGACGAGCAGTAAGCCTCCCCGCTTCACCACTTCACCAGGACGGGCGCGGAGGTCACACGGCCTCCGCGCCCTTCTTGCAAGAGGACCCCCTTCGCCTCCCCCGATCTTTCACAATCCAGCTTTAGGCTTCCCGCCCATGACCCCGATCCCCAGCATCCTCGAACAGTTGCAGCAGCATTATTCCGATGCGGTGAAGACCCTGCGCGAGGACGTGATCGCCTTCGGGCGCAGCGGGGCGATCCCGCCGATGCGCAAGCGGCAGGACGGCAGCTATGCCTATCCCGAACTTACCCTGCGGTATTCGGGCCGGGATTCGAGCGGGGCCGAGGCCGACGACCGCACCCGCGCCTTCGGGCGGCTGGAGATGGCGGGGACCTACACCACCACGATCACCCGCCCGGACCTGTTCGCGCCCTATCTCAAGGAACAGCTCGAACTCATCGCGGCCGAATACGAGATCACCGTGACCGTGGGCCGGTCGCGGCAGGAGATTCCCTTCGCCTATGTCCTTGATGGCGAGGCGGGCGCGGCCATGGTCGGGATCGCCCCGCAGGAGATCGCGGAATACTTCCCCTCGACCGACCTCGCCCTGATCGGCGACGAGCTCGCCGACGGGATCGAGTTCGACGAGAACCGCGACATGCCGCTCTCGCTGTTCGATGCGCTGCGGACCGATTACTCGCTCGCCCGCCTTGCCCATTACACCGGGACGCGGGTCGAGGATTTCCAGGACTTCATCCTGTTCACGAACTATCACCGCTATGTCGATGAATTCGTGAACTGGGGCGCGAAGCAGATCGGGCATGACGGCTACACCGCGCTGACCGGTGCGGGGGGCCTGCACATCACCGATCCGGCCGACAACGCGCAGGCGCAGCTCAACGACACCGCCTGGCGCCGCCACCAGATGCCGGCCTATCACCTGATGCGCGAGGACCGGCTCGGCATCACGCTGGTCAATATCGGCGTCGGCCCGTCCAATGCGAAGACGATCTGCGACCACCTCGCGGTGCTGCGCCCTCACGCCTGGCTGATGATCGGCCATTGCGGCGGGCTTCGTTCGAGCCAGAAGATCGGCGACTTCGTCCTCGCCCACGCCTACCTGCGCGACGATCACGTGCTCGACGACGTGCTGCCGCCCGAAATCCCGATCCCGCCGATCGCCGAAGTGCAGCAGGCGCTGGCCGGGGCAGCGGAGGAAGTCTCCGGCGTCCAGGGCGCGAACCTGAAACAGCGCATGCGCACCGGGACGGTCGTCACCACCGATGATCGCAACTGGGAACTGCGCTATTCCTCCTCAGCCTTCCGCTTCTCGCAGAGCCGCGCCATCGCGATCGAGATGGAAAGCGCGACCATCGCCACGCAGGGCTACCGCTTCCGCGTGCCCTACGGGACGCTGCTGTGCGTTTCGGACAAGCCGCTCCATGGCGAGATCAAGCTGCCGGGACAGGCGAACAAGTTCTACGAGGAGGCGATCGCCGCGCACCTCCAGATCGGGCTCGAGACCTGCAAGCGCCTGCGCGACGAAGGCGACCGGCTGCATTCGCGCAAGCTGAGGGCGTTCAACGAGCCGCCGTTCCGCTAGGCGACGGCGGACCGGGCGCCGCGGCGTCAATCGCCCCTGTCGCCCTCGTCCGTAGCCCCCTCGCCCGCGTCCCCGGCCTCGCTCTCTTCGGCAAAGACGATGGCGGCGACCTCTTCGACCGTCCGTTCGAAGTTCTCGACCGCATCGACGAAGGGGGTTTCGGGGATGCCGCCGCGCGTCAGGATGTCCCATTTGATCCATGGGTCGCCTTCGTCGTCGAGCCACACGCTCGCGAAACGGAACCGGCGCGCAATCGCCAGGGACGCCGCCGGATCCCAGGCCTCCTCCCGGTCGAAGCCCGCGCGCAGCTGGAGCGAGCCGCAGTCCTCGCGCGTCTCCTCGTCGCAATCGTAGAAGAAGAGCTGCATGAAATAGCCGTCCGGGCGCCGGAAACCGATCAGCGGGTCGCCGTACTCGTCCTTGCCCAGATCGGGGTCGTATCCCGCGTTGAGCAGCGCAAGGACGAGGTCGCCCGGCTCGGCGGCGGAAACGGTGCGCGGCGGGGCCTCCTGCGCGGCCAGCGGAGCGGCGGCGCCGGCCAGCAGGAACGCGGCGGCGAAGGCGAGGAGGGCGAGCAGGGCGCGCATCACCCCTGCCCCCGCGTCTTGGTCCGCCCGGTCTTGGCGTTCGCCTCGATGAAGCCGATGATCTGGCCCGCCACGTCCTTGCCCGTCGCGCTTTCGATCCCTTCGAGGCCGGGGGAGGAATTGACCTCCATGATGACCGGCCCGTGATTGCTCCGCAGCATATCCACCCCGCACACGTTCAGCCCCATGCGCTTGGCCGCGCGCACCGCGGTCGAGCGTTCCTCGGGCGTGATCTTGATGACGTCCGCGCTGCCCCCGCGGTGGAGGTTCGAGCGGAAATCGTCGGGAGCGCCGGTGCGCTTCATCGCCGCGACCACCTTGCCGCCGACCACCAGCGCGCGGATGTCGGTGCCGCCGGCTTCCTTGATGAATTCCTGCACGAGGATGTTGACGTTCGCCCCCCGGAAGGCCTCGATCACCGACTTGGCGCTCGACATCGTCTCGGCCAGCACGACGCCGATCCCTTGCGTCCCCTCGAGCAGCTTGATCACCACCGGCGGCCCCTTCACCGCCCTGATGATCTCCTCGGCCTTCTTGGGATCATTGGCATAGGCGGTGAGCGGCAGGCCGAGTCCGTACTTGGCGAGGATCTGGAGTGAGCGCAGCTTGTCGCGGCTGCGGCCGATCGCGACGCTTTCGTTGAGGGGCCAGCAGCCGCGCATCTCGAACTGGCGCAGTATCGCAAGGCCGTAATTGGTGATCGAGGCCCCGATGCGCGGGATCACCGCGTCGTATCCGGTCATCGGCTGGCCTTCGTAATAGACCTCGGGCCGGTGGCTCGCGATGTGGACGGTGCAGCGGGTGGTGTTGAGGATGTCGAGCTCGTGCCCGCGCTGTTCCGCCGCCTCTTTCAACCGCCTGTGCGAATAGAGGTTCGGATTGCGGGCCAGCATCGCGATTTTCATGGGGAGGAAACCTCGTGGGGGGTTCGGATGGGATCGGATCGGACAGGGGCGAATCGGGCGGGCGGAATCGGGGGGCTCAGGGCCGGTGCCCCTTCACCGCCTCCATGCCCGCACTTTGCAGCCATGAATATCCGCTATCGACGACAAAGCGGCGACGCAGCGAGGATCGGCCCACCAGCATCGGAAATCGCATGTCCGACCGGTCCGCGAGGCTGATCTCGGCGCGGAACTCGACCTCGCCGATCCGCAGCGGCGTCTTGATGACATAGCGCCGCTGGGTCTCCCCGTTGGAGCTGGTGACGCCGCGAATATCGACGTGGATCGCCTCGCATTGGTGGCGCACGCCGTCCCAGTCGACCGCGAAGCGCACGAATTTCTCGCCTCCGCGGGCGAATTCCTCGATCACGTGGCCGTGGAGCGAGGAGGTGCGCGCGCCGGTGTCGATCTTGGCCGGGATGCGCGACAGGCCGAGCTCGGGCAGGTCGACCAGTTCGCGCCAGCCGACGACGGGCAGGATGCGGGGAGGCCTGGACGGGGGATTCATTGAAGCGAATTCACGGCAGGATGGCGAGCCCGTCCCCGCCCTCGCCCGCCGACAGCCGGCGCAGGACGGTGCCGCTGGCGTAATCGACCTCGGCGATGGTGTCGCTGGCGGTTTCGGCGACGTAGATGCGCTCCCCGTCGTCGGACCACAGGATGGTGACCTGGAAGCGCTCCTGCGCCTCGTCCGGCCCGGAAACGCGGATCTTGCGGACGACTTCGGCCTGTTCGAGGTCGATCACCGAGAGCGAGCCGTCCATGAGGTCCGAAGTCACCGCGACATCGCCCTGCGGCCGGATCGCGATCCGCAGGGGAAAGCGCCCCGTCGCGACCGTTTCGCGCACCTTCATCGTCGCGGGGTCGAGCGCGAAGGCCTGATCGGAGCCGCGCGCCGAAACCCACAGGGTCCTGCCGTCGGGTGAAAGGGCGATGCCTTCGGGCTCTTCCCCGACCGCGACGGAAACCGGCGCCATGCGCGCCTTGAGCGCCACCCGCGTCACCGTGCGCGAGCCGAGATCGGTGGTCCAGGCGACCGTCGCATCGGGTGCGACGGCGAGCATGTGGCTGCCTTCCTTGCCCGTGGAATATTCGAAGGTCTCCGGCCTTTCGCCAAGCGGATCGCGGATCCACACGATCGAGCGGCGCCCTTCGGCGGTGGCGTAGAGATCGCCGTTCGCGTGCCACACGATCCCGTGCGGCCGGGCGTTTTCGCCGAGGTCGATGCCGGTGACGCGCTCCAGCGTGTCGGTGCGGAAGATGTCGATGCTCGTCCCGCCATAGCAGGCGAGCGCGACGTGGCGGCCATCGGGCGAGGTGGCAAGTTCGTGCGGATTGGTGCAGCTCGGCTTCCTCAGCACCTCCTCGCCGCTGGCCAGATCGACCTTGGAGAGGGTGTTGCCGCGCTTGGCGGCGACGAACAGGCTCGCTGCGGGATCATTGGCGAGGGCGGGTTCGCCCGCATCCCGCGCAACCGGCGCGCATCCGGCCGCGAGCAGCACGGCGCCGGACGTCGCCGCCAGCCAGCATACGGGAAAAACCTTCATCCCGCGAAGCATAGAGCCTCGCGCCGCTCGGTCAAACCGGACTTCGCCCGCGCGGGCGGCCCTATCGCTATTGCTGGCGCTTCGCATTTTTCTGGATTCGGTCGAAGAAACGAGATAACATTCATAACACGCGAGGGAGAGAGGATTACCGGTCCTTGCGACGATCGGTAAGCTCGCCGGCCATAGCCCCCGTGAGGCCCGTGAGCGTGGGCCCCCGCCGATCCGTCTGCGGCGGGGGCCCCATACCTCGCTATGACGCGCCATGACCCGCAAGGCCGCGCCCTAACCCTTCGGCTCCGCCAGGAAACGCACGATCGCCGCGCCCAGTTCGGGCCTGGTCGCACTGTCGAGATGGGCGCCGGGCACTTCTTCGTAGACGGCATCGGGCAGGAGCTGGGCGAGATGGCTCGCCGAGCCGTTGTCGCGGTCATCCACCCCGCACAGCACGAGCACCGGGCAGGCGACCGCGTCGAGCGCCTCGAGCGAAAGATCGCCCGTCGCATCGAGCAGCAGCCGCGCCGCCGCGCGGTCCACCCCCTGCGATTTCAGGAACTGGCGCGACTGCCAGGCCGGATCGCCGCGCTCCATCGTGTCGAATTCGTCGATCACCCGCTTGAAGAAGGCCGCGCGCTGCTGCCAGCCGGTCAGCCCCGTGACGCCCATGCCGGCAACGACCATGCGCCGCGGCGAGAGCACACCCCGCGCCGCGGCATGGAGCGCGGTGCGCGCTCCGAGCGAGAAGCCGACGAGGTCGAACCTGCCCTCCTCCAGCCCGAGATGCTCCGCCAGCGCGGCGACGTCGCGCACCAGCACGCCCTCGGGATAGCTCGCGGCATCCTGCGGCGCCTCGCTCTCTCCGTGGACGCGGAAATCGGGCATGATCGCCTCGAACCCCGCTTCGGCGAGCCGCGCGGCATGGCCCCACTTGATCCAGTTCATGTGCGCGCTCGAGAACAGGCCGTGGAGCAGGATCACCGGTCGCCCCTCGCCCAGCCGGTGCACGGCAAGGCGCGTGCCGTCGAAAGACGCGAAACGCGTGGTCGCGGGGTCGGTCAAACCCTGTCCTCTCGCACGGCAGGCCGCCGCTGTTCCATCCGGAACCCGGCCGGGACGGACCGCTCCTCCCCGAAAGACGGCTTGCCCGCGCGGATCACGCTGCGGCCTCCTCGCCGCGGAGGAAGCATTGCGTGCCGGCAAAAAGCGTCGCGACCTCGTCCGCCTCGATGAAGCCGCCGACCTCGCCGAAACGGAATTCCTCGCCCAGCGTGCTGTCCTCGATCCGTTCGTAGCCCTCGCGCTGCTCGACCTCGGCGCGCGACTGGCCGAGACGGACATCGCCGGCGACCGTCACGTCCTCGTTCAGCGGCGCGTCGCCCTCGTAGGGCAGGTGCCAGTTCCAGCCGACCAGCGCGCCGTCGGCGAAATGCACGGTCAGGCCGCCCTCGTAATCGACGAAATCGACCGGCCCCGCATCGCATTGCCGGTTGGTCGCGCTGCGCGCCGGTTCGCCCAGCAGGCGGGTGAGCGCGCTTTCGACCTCGCTGCGACCGGCGTTGAACAGGAAGGCCTCGTCCCCGACCGCCAGCCCCTCGGCGTTGAGGCGCACGGTGTCGGCGGCGACCTCTTCGGCGGGCGCGGCGTCCTGCGGCGCTTCCTCCTCGGGTTCGCTCCCGCAGGCGGCGAGCGCGAGGAAAGCGGCGGCGGCGGCGGTGGTCGCGAGGTGGCGCATGGTTGTCATCCCTTCTTCAGGTGGCGGCGGCCCAGCAGTTCGGCGATCTGGACGGCGTTGAGCGCGGCGCCTTTGCGCAGGTTGTCCGAAACGCACCACAGGGTGATGCCGTTCTCGACCGTGGGATCTTCGCGCACGCGGGAGACGTAGGTCGCGCTGTCGCCGGCGCATTCGACCGGCGTCACGTAGCCTTCGTCCTCACGCTTGTCGACGAGCATGATGCCCGGCGCCTCGCGCAGGATGTCCTGCGCCTGCTGCGCGCTGATTTCCTTCTCGAACTCGATGTTCACCGCTTCGGAATGGCCGACGAAGACCGGCACGCGCACGCAGGTCGCGTTCAGCTTGATCTTGGGATCGAGGATCTTCTTCGTCTCGACCACCATCTTCCATTCCTCCTTGGTCGATCCGTCCTCGAGGAAGACGTCGATGTGGGGAATGACGTTGAAGGCGATCTGCTTGGTGAACTTGGCCGGTTCCACCGGGTCGCCGACGAAGATCGCGCGCGACTGTTCGAACAGCTCGTCCATCCCCGCCTTCCCCGCGCCCGAGACCGATTGGTAGGTGGACACCACGACGCGCCTGATCGTGGCGGCATCGTGCAGCGGCTTGAGCGCCACCACGAGCTGCGCGGTCGAACAATTGGGGTTCGCGATGATGTTGCGTTTCCTGTAATCGTCGATCGCGTCCGGGTTCACCTCGGGCACGATCAGCGGCACGTCCGGGTCCATCCGGTAGAGCGAGGAATTGTCGATCACCACGCAGCCCGCCGCCGCCGCCTTGGGCGCATATTCCTTCGCCGGGCCGCTACCGGCCGCGAACAGCGCGATGTCCCAGCCGGCAAAGTCGAAATGCTCGATGTTCCTGCATTTGAGCATCTTGCCGGTGTCGCCGTATTCGACCTCGGTCCCGGTCGAACGGCCGGAGGCGATGGCGGCCACCTCGTCCACGGGAAACTCGCGCTCGGCGAGGATCTGCATCATTTCGCGCCCGACATTGCCGGTCGCCCCGACGATGGCCACCCGATAGCCCAATTCGCATACTCCTTCGTGTCTTGCCGCGTGCGCAATAGCGCCTCGCGCGGCGCGGACAACCATGTCCTGCGCGGCGCGGGGCATTCCGGGCGGATTATGGGATCGCGTTCGTTCCGCGTCACTCGGGCGGCGTCACCCCGTGGCTGTCGAGGAAGCGGAAGATCGTGTTCCACAGGTGCGGGCTGATGGTCTCTCCCGATACGCGGTGCGTGTAGCCGGGATATAGCATCATCTCGAACGGCACGTTGCCCTCCTGCAGCGCGGCGATGATTTCCGAGGAATTCTCGAACACCACGTTGTCGTCCGCCATGCCGTGGACGATGAGCAGCGGGTCGCTGATCCGGGTGGCCTGCGGGATCGCGCTCGCCGCCTCATAGGCTTCGGGGACCTCGCGGGGATCGCCCATGTAGCGTTCGGTATAATGGGTGTCGTAAAGCTCCCACTTGGTCACCGGCGCGCCCGAAACACCCGCCGCGTAGAGCCCGGGATCGGCCTCGAGCTGCTTCAATGTCATGTAGCCGCCATAAGACCAGCCGTAGAGCGCGATCCTGTCGCCATCGACGTAGGATTGCCGTTTCAGCCATTCGGCCCCCGCCTTCTGGTCGCGCACCTCGACCCCGCCCATGGCGCGGTAGATCGGCTGCTCGAAATCGACGCCGCGATTGGCCGAACCGCGATTGTCGAGCGCGAACCAGATATAGCCCTTGTCGACGATCGCCTGGGCGAGCGCGCCGGTCCATCCCTTCGTCACCACCTGCGGGCCCGGCCCGGAATAATGGTAGTAGAACACCGGGTACTTCTTCCCCGGCTCCATTTCGGGCTTCAGCATCATGTAGTGGAGCGGGGTACCGTCCTCGGCTTTGATCGTGCCGAATTCGGGCATGACGTGGCTCATGAGGTAAGGCGTATAGGGATGGTCCTCGCCCAGCGCGTTCTCCTCGATCCAGGCGAGGCGCTGCCCTTCGCGCCCGGCGAGATAGGACTGCGGCGGCTGGTCGGGCCTCGACCGGGTGACGAGCAGCGCGCGCCCCTTGCGGTCCATGCTGGCGGAATTGGTGTAGGAGGGATCGGTCAGGCGCTGCGGCGTGGCCGCGCGATCGAGCGCGGCGCGGTAGACCTGCCGGGTCAGCACGCCGTCGACGCGGGTGTAGAAGAAGCTGCCCTCCTCCTCGTTCACCCCGTCGAGGCTGGTCGCGGGGCTCTCGCCCTCGGTAAGCTGCGTCCATGCGTCGCCGTCGAAGCGGTAGAACTGGCCATAGCCCGACCGCTCGGACCACCACAGCAGGCTGCCGTCCTTGAGGAAGCGGTAATTGTCCGAAAGGTTGATCCAGTAATCGGGCCGCGCGGCCCGTTCGGTGAACCAGACTTCGGATTCGCCCGTGGCGGGATCGACGCGCAGCATGTCGAGCACCGTCTGCGCGCGGTTCTGGCGCTGCACGTAGATCGCGCTGCCGTCGGGCGCCCAGTCGACGCGGGCGACATAGATGTCGGTGTCGGGGCCGAGATCGACCTTCACCCGGTCAGAGCCATCGGGGTCCATCACGTAAAGCTCGACGATCGCATTGTCGCTGCCCGCGACCGGATAGCGCTGGTCGAAAACCCTGGTCCCGGTCGCCCCGATCGCGGCGCGGGTGACCACGCCGACAGGTTCCTCGTCGGTGCGCTGGACGACAAGACGGCTGTCGTCCGGGCTCCACCAGTACCCGGTGAGCCGGCCCATTTCCTCCTGTGCGACGAATTCGGCCTCGCCCCAGCGGATCGTCTCGCCTTCCTTCGGCGTGATCGGGCGCGCCTCCTCGCCGAACGGGCCGACCCACAATTGCCGGTCGCGCACGAAGGAGACGAAGCCGCCCTTGCCCGACAGCTTCGGATTGAGTTCGGTCCCCTCGGTGTCGGTCAGGCGCGTCACGCTGCCATCGAGGTTCGCGAAATAGAGATCGCCGTCCAGCGGCACGAGCACGCCCGACCCGTCGCTTGCCCACTGATAGGTGATGATGCCCTTGAGATTGCCGACGCGCGCGCGTTCGCGCTGCATCTTCTCGTCCTCGCTGAGCTCGCGCCCCGTGCCGAGCGCCTCGCTATCGACCAGCATCCGCCATTCACGCGTCGCGATGTCGTAGCCCCACAGGTCGTAGCGCTCGAGATCGTCGGCGCGGTTCCTGAGCAGGGTGAGATATTTCCCGTCGGGCGACAGTTTCGCCTGGCGCGGTGCCGGCCCGTCGAGCGAGGGCGAGGCGAAGACCCGCTCGAAGGTGAGTTCGGGCTCTGCGGTCATCGGCGTGTCGGCAAGAACGGGCTGGGACGACAGGATCGCAGCACCAGCGGCTGCAAGGATGGACAAGCGCATTTCAAGGAAGGCCCCTTCGTATCGTCTGTGCTGGCAGCCGACATGACGAAAGCGCGCGCCAATTGCAAAGGGGCAAAGGAAAAGGGCGGCCCTTCGCGGAGCCGCCCTTCCCTGATTTCGCGTTTCCGCGAGCGCTCACCCCTTCGGCGCGTTATCGCGGCGTTCGGCGATGCGCGCGCGCTTGCCGGTGCGGCCGCGCAGGTAATAGAGCTTCGCCCGGCGCACGACGCCGCGGCGGACCACGGTGATGTCGTCGATGATCGGGGAATAGAGCGGGAAGACGCGTTCCACGCCCTCGCCGAAGCTGATCTTGCGCACCGTGAAGTTGGAGCCCATGCCGCGGTTCGAACGCGCGATCACCACGCCTTCGAAGTTCTGCACGCGTTCGCGGTTGCCTTCCTTGACCTTGACGCCGACACGCACGGTGTCGCCGGCCCGGAAGTCGGGAATCTGGCGTTCGACCTTGCCGATTTCCTCGGCTTCGATTTGCTGGATCAGGTTCACTGGTCCGTATCCTTCTTTGTTCGCTGCGCGCCAGAGGCAGACCCGCCCGGAGCATCCCCGTGACGCTCCCATAGATCGGGCCTGCGTAACCGTGTCGTCTCGCGCGCCATGGCCTTGCGCCAGGCGGCGATCCTCGCATGATCCCCCGATCGCAGCACTTCGGGGATCGTGCGCCCTTCCCACTCCTGAGGTCGGGTGTAGTGCGGGTATTCGAGCAGGCCATCCTCGAAGGATTCCTCCTCACCGCTCAAGGCCGCGCCCATTACGCCGGGAAGCAGCCGAATGCAAGCGTCGAGTATGGCGAGCGCGGCGGGTTCTCCGCCCGACAGGACGATGTCGGCGAGGCTGATTTCCTCGATCCCCGGGCGGGCCTCGAACAGGCGCTCGTCGAAGCCTTCGAACCGGCCGCACAGCAGGGTGACGCCGGGTCCGGCGGCAAGTTCCCGGATGCGCGCCTGCATGATCGGTTTGCCGCGCGGCGTCATGGCGAGGATCGGGGCCTCGGGCCGGAGGCTGGCGGCATGATCGACCGCGCGCGCCACCACGTCGCATCGCAGCACCATCCCCGCCCCGCCGCCCGCGGGCGTGTCGTCGACGGTGCGGTGCTTGTCCTGCGCGAAATCGCGGATCTGCACCGCCTCGCACGACCAGTCGCCGCGCTCCAGCGCGCGCCCCGCGAGGCTGAGGCCGAGCGGCCCGGGGAACATCTCGGGGTAGAGCGTCAGGATGGTGGCGGCGAAGGTCATTCGGTTTCGGGCAGATCGGGCGCGGGCCGCCGCTTCGCATCCTCGCGCCGCAGCCAGTCGACATAGCTCACCAGCGCCACGCCGATCGTGCTGCCCCATACGGCGAGCGCGACGAGCGCGAAGATGAGCGCGCCGACCACCCCGCCGTCGCGGGTCGCGGCCATGAACAGCGCGAGCGGCACCGCGCCCAGCGCGCCGATGCCCATCATCCCGCCGAGGCCGGGCCGCTCCTTCGCGCGGGCGAGGATCAGGTGGGCCAGGATCGGGGTCAGGATCATCGGCGAGAGCACCATCACCCACCACAGCCATTCGGGCGCTTCGAACATCGGCCTTCCCTCCCTCGGACAAGCAACGGGCGGAGCGCGCCAATGATGGCCGCCCCGCCCGCTTCTTAGCCGTGGAAGAGCGCTCTCGCCAGTCCGTCAGGCCTTGCGAAAGAGCATGATGCCCCAGGTCAGCCGCCCCTCGTCCGCGCCGCGCACCCAGTGGCCGAGCCCCGTGATCATGCGGTCGACGAATGCGTCGCTCGCCGAAAGCTCGTCCCGGCGCGCGTCGAGTTCCTCGGCGACGCGGGCATAGTGGTTGCGCAGCTCGCCGGAACGGTCCTGCACCTCGATCTCCGCCAACCCGCGCGCCTTCAGCCCTTCGCGGTAGAAGGCGAAGCTCGCGAGGTTTTCGAGGTGGATGCGGTCGTATATCGGTTGCAGCGCGCCCGTGTCCGAAAGCCCGTCGGCCTGCATCGGGTCGGTGAAGACGAAGCGCCCGCCGCTCTTCAGCACCCGCGCCACTTCGTCCAGCACCGCGCCGCGATCGGGCGCGTGGAGGATCGCGTCCTGGCTCCACACCACGTCGAACCCGGCATCGCCGAAAGGCAGCGCGTCGAAGGAGCCGTCGACCACGTCGATCCGGTCGGACAGGCCCGCCTCGCCCGTCAGCTTGCGGTTGCGGGCGTTCTCCTCCTCGGCGATGTTGAGGCAGACCACGGATCGCGCGCCGTGCTTCGTCACCAGCCGGCGCGCCCCGCCGCCATAGCCCGAGCCGATGTCGAGCACCCTAGCATCCGACAGGTCGCCGAGCAGGCCGGCCATCGTGTCGACCGTTTTCGCGCTCGCCTCGCGGATGTCGCGCGTGTCGTCATATATGCCGACATGGATGTCCTCCCCGCCCCAGATGGTGGAGTAGAACTCGATCGCGTCGCTGCTGTCGTAATAGTCGCGCGCAACCGCGACGCCCGCGCTTTTCGCCTGCGCTTCAGCTGGCATATTCTTTTTCCGCCACGTGGATGAAGAAATCGGGCGCGGAATCCTGGTGGTCTTCCTGGAAGTCGCCATAGGTGTGGATCTGCTGGAACCCGACATCATAGAGCAGCCCGCGGACATATTCCTTGCGAAGCGGGAACATGTTTAGGTAATAGTCGGACCCATCCGGGAAGGAATACTTGAACCGTGCGAGGGTGTCGTCGACATATTCCGGCTCGGCCGTGACCTGGTCGCCGCAGTAGTAATACTTGTGCTTCGTGCTGAATCCGCGGTCGAGGATCTGGTCGTAGTTCCTCTGGTCGAGGATCAGCACCCCGTCGTGCTTCAGCGCCGCGTAGAATTCGGCGAGCGCCCGGCGGCGGTCGTTCTCCTCGTGCAGGTGGGTGAAGCTGTTGCCCAGGCAGATGATCGCGTCGAACTTGCCGTGCACGTCCTTGTTGAGCCAGCGCCAGTCGGCGTGCACGGTCTTGAGCACGAAATCGTGAGCGGCCGCGTTCCGGAAAGCCATCGCCAGCATCTCCGCCGACCCGTCGACCGAGAACACGTCGAACCCGGCCTTGAGCAACTGCACCGAATGGAACCCGGTGCCGGTGGCCACGTCGAGCACCGATCGCTTGCCGCGCGCACGCAGGAGGTCGATGAAGAACCTGCCCTCGCTTTTCGCGCGGGCTTCCCAGTCGATCAGCTCGTCCCACTTTTCGACGAAGCCGCGCACGTATTCGTTCCGGTACACGTCGGATTCGCGCACGGCATTCGGGTCGGCCCCGTAATCCTGATTGCGTTCGGGCGCGAAGGTGCTCGTGATGGTCCTGTCCACTATCCGTTCCCCGTCCTGTTCAAGTGTCGCGGCACGCGCGAGAAAAACCCCCGGGCGGAGGCTGACGCCGAAGCAAAAATGCAACATTTTTGAGTGCGCGAATTAAAACACGCGCGGCACCGCATCACAACCGGAGCGACGGCTTTCGGCAAAATCGCAAGATTATTGCGTTTGACGCAATCACCTTGTCGCGCGCCGCAAGCTTGTGGTTCGGGAAACGCCGATCACAAACGGAAATTTCGCAATGTAACAAATATCAAGCCGCGAAAGTCGCAGGAATCGCCCTTGGGCGGGGATTCGGCGTCACTCGGCGAAAGGGGCGGCGATCACCATGCGCGCCGCATCCCAGGTGAGCACCGCCGCCTTCGTCATCGGGACCATGAAGGTCGCGGGACCCTTCGCCGGCGGCGGGTCGCGGCGGATTTCGACGATGTCGCTGGCCCCGAAATTGGCGACCGCGATCACCTCTCCGACGGGTTCGCCCGCGTCGGTTTCCACCGCCAGACCGATGAGGTCGGCGTGGTAATATTCACCCTCCTCCAGCGGGGGGAGAGCGGCGCGCGGGACGGTGAGGACGGTGCCGCGCAGGCGCTCGGCCTCGCTGCGGCTTGCGACTTCGGTGAACCGCGCGATCGCCCCGCCCTTGCCGTCGGGGCGGATCTTGAGCGGGGTAAGCGCGCCTTCGTTGAACGCCGCGTGGCGGGACAGCGCCTCGACCCCTTCGCCGAAGAGCTTCAGCCGCACCTCGCCCGCGACGCCGTGGGCGCCGGTGATCGCGGCCAGTTCGATCCGGTCTTTCGCCACGGCGCGCTCCGGGTGCACGCCGGCCCCTCGGCGGGACCGGCGCGAACACGACGAGGGATTCAGCCCTCGGCCTTTTCCTCGCCCGCCGCTTCCGCGGGAGCCTCTTCGGCCGGAGCCTCTTCGGCGGGCGCTTCTTCAGCGGGAGCCCCGGCGGCTTCGGCTGCGGCGGCCTTGGCGGCTTCCTCCGCCTCGCGCGCCTTCTCGGCCTTCTCCTCGGCGCGTTCCTTGGCCTTCTCGCCCGGCTCGCCCTTCTGCGGGTTGCTGCGCGTCTCGCGCTCGCGGATGCCCGCTGCATCGAGGAAGCGGGCGACCCGGTCCGACGGCTGTGCGCCGACCGAGAGCCAGTGGCGCGCGCGGTCCTCGTCGAGCTTGATGCGCGCGGGGTCGTCCTTGGCGAGGAGCGGGTTGTAGGTCCCGATCTGCTCGAGATACTTCCCGTCGCGCGGCGCCCGGCTGTCTGCGACGACGATGCGGTAATAGGGACGCTTCTTGGCGCCGCCGCGCGAAAGCCTCATTGCAATTGCCATTATGTCTTACCTTTCGAATGGAAATGCTTGATAAAGTGAACTGAAACTATTTCTTGCCCTTGGGACCGCCAAGGCCGGGGGGAAGACCGCCGCCGGGGCCTCCGGGGCCGCCCATGCCCGGCATTCCGCCCCCGCCGAACATCGCGGCAAGGCCCTTCAAACCGCCCATCTTCCTGATCTGCTTCATCGCGCGGCCCATTTCCTGGTGCATCTTCAGCAGCTTGTTGACGGTCTGCACGTCCGTCCCGCTGCCCGCCGCGACGCGCTTCTTCCGCTTGGCGTTCATCAGGGCGGGATTGGCGCGTTCCTTGGGCGTCATCGAGGAGATGATCGCGTCCATGTGGACGAGCACCTTGTCATCCATGTTCGAAGCGGCCATCGCCGCCTTCGCCTTCTTCATCCCCGGCAACATCCCGGCGAGCATTCCGAGCCCGCCCATGTTCTGCATCTGCCTGAGCTGCATCCGCAGGTCGTTGAGGTCGAACTTGCCCTTCTCGAAATTGCGCTGGAGCTGTTCGGCCTCTTCCTCCTTGATCGTGGCCGCCGCCTTTTCGACCAGGCTGACGACGTCGCCCATGCCGAGGATGCGGTCGGCGACCGAGGAGGGCCGGAAGGTTTCGATCGCGTCGAGCTTCTCGCCGGTCCCGGCGAACTTGATCGGCTTGCCCGTGACCGCGCGCATCGAAAGCGCCGCGCCGCCGCGCGCATCGCCGTCCATCCGGGTGAGGACGACCCCGGTGAGCGGGACTTCGCCCGAAAAGCTCTGCGCGACGTTGACCGCGTCCTGGCCGGTTAGCGAATCGACGACGAGCAGCACCTCGTTGGGTGCCGAAACGCCCGCGACCGCCTTCATCTCGGCCATCAGCGCTTCGTCGACATGGAGGCGGCCCGCGGTGTCGAGCAGGAGCACGTCGACGTTCTGGAGCCGCGCGGATTCCATCGCGCGCCGGGCGATGTCGACCGGCTGCTGGCCGGCCACGATCGGGAGCGTCGCGACATTCGCCTGCTCGCCCAGCACCGCGAGCTGTTCCTGCGCCGCCGGGCGATTGACGTCGAGCGAGGCCATCAGCGCCTTCTTGCCGTGGCGTTCGCGGATCAGCTTGGCGAGCTTGGCGGTGGTGGTGGTCTTGCCCGAACCCTGCAGCCCGACCATCATGATGACGACCGGCGGCTTCGCGTCGAGCTTCAGCCCCTCGACCTCGGTCCCGCCCAGGGTTTCGACGAGTTCGTCGTGGACGATCTTGACGACCTGCTGGCCCGGCGAGACCGAGCGCAGCACGTCCTGGCCGATCGCCTTTTCTGTCACCGAATCGATGAAGCGGCGGGCGACGGGCAGCGCGACATCGGCTTCGAGCAGGGCCACGCGCACCTCGCGCATGGCATCGCGCACGTCCTGTTCCTTGAGCGCGCCGCGGCCCTTGAGGCGATCGAAGACGCCGCCAAGCCGGTCGGACAGGTTGTCGAACATCGCCTCGTCACTCCCTGCCCGGCGGTGATCCGGGCTAAACGCGAAAAACGCCGGCGGACGAAACCTCGTCGGCCAGCGTGCGGACGACCGCCCGAAGGCGGAACCCCGTGAATGTGGTTGACTGGTGGAGCCTAGCGGGATCGAACCGCTGACCTCAACACTGCCAGTGTTGCGCTCTCCCAGCTGAGCTAAGGCCCCGAGCCAGTCATGATGCGAGCCGTTCCTTGCGGAGCCGCTCGCGGGATGCGCCCATTATAAGGGCGGCACCCCGTTTGCAAGAGGTATTTGGGAAGGCCGGGCGGGCCGATCAAGCCCGCCCCGCCCGGCTGCACCCCCGGACGGGGGCGCGCGGCCCGATCAGCTGTCCTCTTCCTCGTCGTCGCCCTTGCCCTTGGACACGCCGAGATCGTCGTCGCCGCCGAGATCGACGTCGTTGTCGGGGGAATCGTCATCGTCGTCGATGTCGATGTCCTCCAGATCATCGTCGCCCGACAGATCGCTGTCGGCCTCGGTGTCCTTCTCCTTCTTCTCGGTTTCCTCGAAGGGGATCGGCTGCTTCGACTTGAGCACCGGTTCCGGGGTCCAGGTGTTGCCGCATTCGATGCAGGTCACCGGGTCTTCCTTGCCCAGGTCGTAAAACCGGGTTCCGCAATTGGGGCAGGTACGCTTGGTACCCCATTCTGGCTTCGCCATGCTTGAAAAGTCCTCGAAATGGCCTCGCGCTTGTCCTTGCGAGTACCGTTACATCCGTCAAGTCAGTCTTGGAAACTGGCACGCCCCCTGCGTGAATCAAGCCGGGGGCGGCACGTGGCGGCGCGCCTTGCCAGAAGGGAAAGGCGCTGTCAAAGCACCGCCGGAAATCGCGATGCGCCGCAATCGGCGCCGGGGAGACCATGCCAGCCCACACCTTCCATTCCGCCGCAGCGCCCCTCACCGGTCGCATCCGCGTGCCCGGCGACAAGTCGATCAGCCACCGCGCGCTGATGCTCGCCGGGCTCGCGGTCGGGCGCAGCACGATCGCGGGCCTGCTCGAAGGCGAGGACGTGCTTGCCACGGCCGCGGCGATGCGGGCGATGGGCGCTGCGGTGGAGCGGGAGGCGGACGGGACCTGGGTGGTGGACGGCGCGGGGCTCGGCAGCCTGATCGAACCTGCCGGGGCGCTCGACATGGGCAATTCGGGGACTTCGACGCGGCTCCTCATGGGCCTCGTCGCGAGCCACGGCATCACTGCCACCTTCACCGGCGACGCCAGCCTCTCGCGCCGCCCGATGGAACGGGTCATCACTCCGCTCGCGCGGATGGGCGCGGCGATCACCGCCTCGCCCGGCGGCACTCTGCCGCTCATGATCCGCGGCGCGCTGCCCGCCGTGCCGATCGCATACCGCCTGCCGGTGGCAAGCGCGCAGGTGAAGAGCGCGGTGCTGCTCACCGGGCTCAACACGCCGGGGATCACGCGGGTGATCGAGCCCGTCCCGACGCGCGACCACACCGAACGGATGCTGGCGGGCTTCGGCGTGAAGCTGGAGATCGGCGAGGAGGACGGGGCGACAGTCATCGGCGTCCACGGCGAGGCGGAGCTCGCCCCGCTCGACGTGACGGTGCCGGGCGATCCCTCCTCCGCCGCCTTCTTCATGGTCGCGGCAACGCTGGTGCCGGGCAGCGACCTCACCATCGCGAACGTCGGCATCAACCCGACCCGCGCGGGGCTGATCGAGGCGCTGCGGATGATGGGCGCCGACATTGCCGAGGAAAACCCGCGCGAGGTCGGGGGCGAGCCGGTCGCGGACCTCAGGGTACGCCACGCGGTGTTGCGGGGCGCCGGGATCGACCCCGCTCTCGCCCCGGCGATGATCGACGAGTTTCCCGCCCTCTTCGTCGCCGCCGCGATGGCCGAGGGGACGACGACCACCTGCGGGCTGGAGGAATTGCGGGTCAAGGAATCCGACCGTCTCGCCGCGATGGCCGCCGCGCTCGACCTCGCCGGCGCACGGGTGGAGGAGCGCGGCGACGGGCTCGTCATCCACGGCACGGGCGGCGAACCCCTGGCCGGCACGCCCGAAGGCGCGCGGGTCGCGACCCGGCTCGACCATCGCATCGCCATGAGCATGGCCATCGCCGGCCTCGCCAGCCGGAGCGGCGTCGCGATCGACGATACAGCGCCCATCGCGACGAGCTTTCCCGATTTCACCGCGCTGCTTGAACAAGCGGCCTCGCCGGCCCCATCTTCGCCGGACCTTCGATCGGAGACCCTGCCATGAAACAGTCGCGCCTTGCCCCCGCCCTCCTGCTGCTCGCCGCCTGCAGCGGCGCGGCTCAGGCGGCCACCTACGAAATGTTCCGCGATCCCGATTGCGGCTGCTGCGGCAAGTGGGCGGGGCATGTCCGCAGCGAGAACGCGGTCGCGGTGGCCGAAACGGTCACCGCCGACATGGCCCGCGTGAAAGCCGAACACGGCGTGCCCGAAGACCTGTGGAGCTGCCACACGCTCGTCGTCAGGGACTACGTGATCGAGGGCCACGTCCCCGCCGCCGAGATCGAGCGCCTGCTCGCCGAGCGGCCCGAGGGCGTTGTCGGCCTCGCCGTTCCGGGTATGCCGGTCGGCTCGCCGGGGATGGAGATGGGGGACCGGACCCAGCCCTACGCAGTCATCGCCTTTCGCGCGGACGGCAGCCGCTTCGTCTTCGCCCGCTACGGCTGAGGCGGGACGGGACCGGCGCGTGAGTGCACCGCTCGACACCTATTCGCTTGTCGGTTTCGCCGGCACGGCCTGCATCATCGGCGCCTATGCCTACCTCACGCTGAACGCGCGGCCCAACCCTTTCGTCCTCCACGGCGCGAATCTCGCCGGGGCGGCGCTGCTGACCGTCAGCCTCCTCGTCCACACCAACTGGCCGAGCCTCGCGCTCGAGGGATTCTGGGCCGCGATTGCGATCACCGGGCTGGTGAAGGCGCTGCGATCGGGCTCCGCCGCATCCAGCGCCAGGGCGAGGCAGGGCCGCAGGACGAAGGACGCGGAGGCGCCCGATCGATGACCCGCCGCGCGCTCCTGAGGCGCGTCGTCGCCGCGCTCGCGCTGGTCGCCGCGGCGTTCGGCTCGGCCCTGTTCTGGGGCGAGGGCAACCTCGAAGCGGGCGAGCTGTGGCCCAATCTCCTCGTCGCTGCGATCGGCCTCGCGGTGCTCCATTTCCGCTGGCGCGCGCAGGAACGCCGCGCGCTCACCCCCCGCCGCATCAGGGACACTTTCGAATGACGCGTCTTGCCCTCCGCCTTGCCGCCGCGCTCCTGCCGCTGGCGCTGCTTCCCCCCGCCCCGCTCGCCGCCGACGACGGGCTCGACTGGTCCGCGCCCGAGCGCGAATTGCGCGTCGCGGTCGAAGGGGGCGAGGTCTGGGTGCGGGTGAACGGCGATCTGGGCGCGGCGGCGGAGCCCGCGATCTTCATCCATGGCGGCCCCGGCGGCACGCACATGACCTTCGGCAACCTCGTCAGCCTTTCGGACGAGCGCGCGGTGATCCTCTACGACCAGCTCGACAGCGGCAAGTCCGACCGGCCCGGCGACCCGGCGAACTGGCGGGTCGATCGCTTCGTCGGCGAGCTGGAGGCGATCCGCAAGGCGCTAGGGGTGGAGCGCTGGCACCTCGTCGGGCACAGCTGGGGCGCGGCGCTCGCGCTCGAATACGCCGCCGCCCACCCGCGGCACACCGCCTCCGCCGTGCTCGGCGGGACCTATATCTCGACCCCGCACTGGATCCTGGGCACGAACCTGCTGATCCGCGAACTGCCCGACGAGATCGGGGAGACGCTCGCCGCCTGCGAGAGCCCCGCCCCGCCCCCGCCGACCAGGTGCCGGGAAGCGACGCGGGCCTTCTACGCCGCCTACAACGGCAGGGCGGATCGCCCCGCCCCCAGCGACAGGGCACGCGCCTACCGGCAGCGCTATGGCGGCAAGGGGTTCAACGAGGCGCTCTACAACGCGATGTGGGGGCCGAGCGAGTTCCGGGCCACCGGCTCGCTGGTCGATTACGACGCGACGCCGCTGCTCGCCCGCGTCGACGGGTCGCGGGTGCTTTTCATGGTCGGCCAATACGACGAGGCGCGGCTCGACACGGTGCAGGATTTCGTCGCCCTGACCGAGGGTTCCGAACTCGCGGTGATCCCCGGCGGGTCGCACGCCTTCCCGGCCGAACGACCGGAAGTGACCGAGGCGGTGCTGCGCGACTGGCTCGCCCGGATCGACCGGCGGGACGGCGACGCCAGGCGGGAGCAGGGGCAATGATCATCGCGGTCGACGGACCCACGGCGAGCGGCAAGGGCACGATCGCGAAACGGCTCGCCGCGCATTTCGGCGTGCCGCACCTCGACACCGGCCTCCTCTACCGCGCGGTCGGGCGGCAGGTCGCGCTGGACGGCGGCGATCCCGACAGCGAGGCGGACGCGCTCGCCGCCTGCGCCTTTCCGGACGCGCTGCTGGAGGACCCGGTCCTGCGCTCGGAGGAAGTCGGCGGGCTTGCAAGCCGCGTCTCGATCCACACGGCGGTGCGCGCCGCCCTGTTCGAACGCCAGCGCGCCTTCGCCACGCAGCCGGGCGGCGCGGTGCTCGACGGGCGCGACATCGGCACGGTGATCGCGCCCGATGCGGAGGTGAAACTGTTCATCACCGCCAGCGTGGCCGAGCGCGCGCGCCGCCGCTGGCTCGAGATGACGGCCGCGCATATCGGGCGCGAGGACCAGATCCCGCTCGCCGAGATCGAGAAGGACATCGTCCGCCGCGATGCGCGCGACATCAACCGCAAGGACGCCCCGCTCAAGGCCGCGAGCGATGCGCTGGTGATCGACACCACCAGTTTCAACAAGGACCAGGCCTTCGATGTCGTGCTCGAAGCAGTCAGGGAACGTCTCGCGCAAGCCTAGGCCCCCTGCCTTGCCGGGCGCGGTGCAGGCGCCAAATCCCTTGCCTTTCCCGCCCGGTTGACATAAAGGCGCGCCCGTTCTCGCAATCACGAATGGTTGAGTGGACCTTCGCGTATCCGCATCCGGCGGCGCGGAGAGGTCGGCCTCTTGCCCCGTCAGCCGCCGCAATGGTGCGCGCGGAGACGGAGAAAGACCCCGGAAAAACCGGCGGCCGGTAGCAAAACGAACCCAGGACACGCACACTTATGGCGACTTCGCCCCATCCCACGCGCGACGATTTCGAAGCGCTCCTCAACGAACAGCTCGGCGGCGCCGACGAAGGCGGTTTCGAAGGCCGCGTCGTCAAGGGCACCGTCACCGCGATCGAGGCCGGCATGGCCGTGATCGATGTCGGCCTCAAGTCCGAAGGCCGCGTCAATCTCAAAGAATTCGCGCGCGGCGAAGAGGACCACAATCTCTCGGTCGGCGACGAGGTCGAAGTCTATGTCGACCGTGTCGAGAACGCCGACGGCGAAGCGATGCTCAGCCGCGACCGCGCCCGCCGCGAAGCCGCGTGGGACAAGCTCGAGAACGAATTCGGCGAAGGCAAGCGTGTCGAAGGCCGCATCTTCGGCCGCGTCAAGGGCGGCTTCACCGTCGATCTCGACGGTGCCGTGGCGTTCCTTCCCGGCTCGCAGGTCGACATCCGTCCCGTGCGCGACGTCACCCCGCTGATGGACGTGCCGCAGCCCTTCCAGATCCTCAAGATGGACCGCCGCCGCGGCAACATCGTCGTCTCGCGCCGCGCCGTGCTCGAGGAAACCCGCGCCGAACAGCGCAGCGAGCTGATCGACAAGCTGGCAGAGGGCCAGGTGATCGACGGCGTGGTCAAGAACATCACCGATTACGGCGCCTTCGTCGACCTGGGCGGCATCGACGGCCTGCTCCACGTCACCGACATGAGCTACAAGCGGGTCAACCACCCGAGCGAGGTCATCAACATCGGTGACACCGTGACGGTCCAGATCGTCCGCATCAACAGCGAAACCCAGCGCATCAGCCTCGGCATGAAGCAGCTCGAAAGCGATCCGTGGGACGGCGTCTCGGCCAAGTACCCGGTCGGCATGAAGATCACCGGGACGGTCACGAACATCACCGAATACGGTGCCTTCGTCGAACTCGAGCCGGGCATCGAGGGGCTCGTCCACGTGTCCGAGATGAGCTGGACCAAGAAGAACGTCCACCCGGGCAAGATCGTCTCCACCTCGCAGGAAGTCGAGGTCATGATCCTCGAGGTCGACAGCGAGAAGCGCCGGATCAGCCTCGGCCTCAAGCAGGCCCAGCGCAATCCGTGGGAAGAATTCGCCGAGAAGCACCCGATCGGCTCCGAAGTCGAGGGCGAAGTCAAGAACGCCACCGAATTCGGCCTGTTCGTGGGCCTCGACGGCGACGTCGACGGCATGGTGCACATGTCCGACATCGCCTGGGGCATCTCGGGCGAGGACGCGCTGGCGCTTCACCGCAAGGGCGAGATGGTCAAGGCGGTCGTGCTCGACGTCGACGTCGACAAGGAGCGCATCAGCCTCGGCATGAAGCAGCTCGAAAAGGGCGCGCCTTCGGCCGAAGGCGCCGATGCGAGCGCGCTGCGCCGCGGCACCGTGGTCACCGTCACCGTGCTGGAGGTCCGCGACGGCGGGCTCGAAGTGCAGGTCGGCGAGGACGGCGCGACCGGCTTCATCAAGCGCAGCGACCTCGGCCGCGACCGCGACGAACAGCGCCCCGACCGCTTCCAGGTCGGCAGCAAGGTCGATGCGATGGTCACCGGCTTCGACCGCTCGAAAAAGCCCAATTTCTCGATCAAGGCGCGCCAGATCGCCGAAGAGAAGGAAGCCGTCGCGCAGTTCGGCTCGTCCGACAGCGGCGCGTCGCTCGGCGACATCCTCGGCGAGGCGCTGAAGAAGGGCGAATAAGTTCCGAACGGGGTCCCTGCCTTGCGGGGATTCGCGAAAGACAGGAAAGGCCCGCTTGCCCCGACGGCAGGCGGGCCTTTTCCATTCGGGGCGCGGCCTGTAAGGTGCGCCCATGCTGACCGTCCACCAGTTCCCGTGCCTCGCCGACAATTACGGCTTCCTGCTGCACAATTCGGTCAGCGGCGAAACCGCCGCGATCGATACGCCCGATGCGAAGGAATACCTCAGGCAGGCCGAGGCGAAGGGGTGGCGCATCACCCACATCTGGAACACCCACTGGCACCCCGACCACGCCGGCGGGAATGCCGAGATCGTCGCGGCGACCGGCGCGCGCGTGATCGGTCCCGGGGAGGTCGAACGGCTCTCCCCCGTCGATGAGGTGGTGGGCCACGGCGACACTGTCTCGCTCGGCGAGCACAAGGCCAACGTCATCGACGTGTCGGGCCACACCAATGGCCACATCGCCTACCACATCCCCGAGGAAGGGCTCGCCTTCGTCGGCGATGCGGTTTTCGCCCTGGGCTGCGGGCGGATGTTCGAAGGCGAGGCCGAGCAGTTCTGGGCCAGCCTCGACCGGATCCGCCGCCTGCCGACCCGGACCACGCTCTATTGCGCGCACGAATACACCGCGGCGAACGCGAAATTCGCGCTCCACGCCGATCCCGACAACGAGGCGCTCAGGGAATATGCTCAGGAGATCGAGGCGAAGCGCGCGCGCGGCGAACCGACCGTGCCGACCGTGCTGGCGCGCGAGCTCGAAACCAATCCCTTCCTGCGCGCCGACGATCCCGCCCTCGCCGCGCGCTGGGGCGGAAACGCGCCGCACGAAACCTTCGCGGCGCTCAGGGCCGCGAAGGATGCGTTCTAGCCGCCGATGAAGGCCCTCCGCGTCGAGCGCCTGTCGGGCGACCTGTCGGGCGTCACCCTCGCCGACATTCCCGAACCCGGGCGCAAGCCGGGCGAAGTGCTGGTCCGGGTGCGCGCCGCCTCGCTCAATTTTCCGGACCTGCTGATGACGCGGGGGGAATACCAGTTCAAGCCGGAGCCGCCCTTCACCAGCGGGCTCGAATGCGCGGGCGAGGTGATCGAGGCGGACTCAGGCAGCGGCTTCGCACCGGGCGACCGGGTGATGGGCGGGAACAAGACCGGCGCCTTTGCCGAAATCGCCTGCATCCCCGCGCGCGGGCTGGCGCCGGTGCCCGAGGGATTTTCCTTCGCGCAGGGAGCGGCGATGGGCGCGGCCTATGCGACCGCCTATACCGGGCTCGTCGAATTGTGCGGGGTGAAGGAAGGCCAGTGGGTGCTCGTCCACGGCGCGAGCGGCGGGGTCGGGCTCGCCGCCTGCGACCTCGCGAAGGCAATGGGGGCGCGGGTCATCGCGGCGACCGGGGTGGAGGCGAAGCGGGAGGCCATCGCCGCGCGGGCGAAACCGGACCACGTCATCCTCGCCAGCGGGCGCTTTCGCGAGGCGGTCTCGCAGATCACCGGCGGCGCGCTCGCCGATATCGTGTTCGATCCGGTGGGCGGCGACGTGTTCGACGAATCGACCCGCTGCGTCGCCTTCGGCGGCAAGCTGGTGGTGGTCGGCTTCACCTCCGGACGGATCGCCGAGATCGCCACCAACATCCCGCTCATCAAGGGTTTTTCGATCGTCGGCCTGCGCGCAGGCGAATATGCGCGGCGCTTTCCCGAGCGCGGCGCGGCGATCAATGCGGCGGTGCGCGAGCTGGCCGAAGCGGGGCGGATATCGCCAGCGATCGACCGGGTGCTGCCGCTCGAGAACTGGCGAGAAGGGTTCGAGGCGATGGCGCGGCGGGAGCTTGTCGGGAAAGTGGTGTTCGAGCCCTAGCCCCCGACCAAACGCAGCAAAGTCCCTGCGCCGGCAGGGACCTCAGGCCGGACGGCGCTTCACCGCGAGAGGTCTCAGCCTTGGCCGGGACTCACGCTTGTCCTCGCGCCGCGCGATCAGAGCGAGGCGATGACCTCGTCGGCGAGCTTCGCGTCGGCTTCGCGGTCGTGCTTGGCCGCGATCAGCTGGCCCGAGGCGGCGGTCGCGGCCTGGACGGCGCGGGCGCGCACGTCGGCGATCGCCTCGCGCTCGGCCGCGGCGATCTTGTCCTGGGCCATCCGCTCGCGCCGGGCGACCATGGCGGCGCTATCCTCTTCGGCGCGGGCGAGGATGGCGTCGGCTTCGCGCCGGGCGCCGTCCATCATCGCTTCGGCGTCCCTTTCGGCGTTGGCGATCCTGGCGACGTATTCGTCGCGCAGCGCCTCGGCCTCGGCCCGCAGGGACTTCGCCTCGTCCAATTGCTGGCGGATTTCGGCGATCCGCGCGTCGAGCCCGCCGGTGACGATGCCGGGGACCTTCTTCCAGACGAACACGCCGATCAGGACCAGCATGGCAAGGCCGACCCACTGGTAGGAATCGAGCCCCATCGCCGCCGGTTCGGCGTATTCGGAGGAAGTGGCGAGGATCGTCAGGGTGTCACGCATGGGTCAGCGCCTTCTTGACCGCCGACCGGGCCGAACGCTTGTCGACCTTCGCCCCGGTGAGGCGGGCGACGATGTCCTGGCTCGCCTCGGTGGCGACATCTTCGAGTTCGGCCAGCGCGGCTGCCCGCGCGGCTTCGATGGTGCTTTCAGCCTCGGCAAGACGGGCGTCGAGCCGTTCCTGCGCCCGCGCCAGCTTCGCCTCGGTCTGTGCGGCGGCTTTCGCCTTGGCTTCGGCGATCAGGCCCTGGGCGCGGGCGCGGTTCTCGGCCTCGCGGGCCTTCCATGCCTCCTCCTGCTCGTCGGCGGCATCGCGCGCGGCCTGGGCGGCGGCGAGGTCGTCGGCGATCTGGCGGTCGCGCAGCTGCACCGTCTCCATCACCTTGGGCACCATGCCGCGCCCGATCAGGAAAAAGGTGATGCCGAAGAACACCAGCGTCCAGAGAACCTGGCTGGAGAAGAATTCGGCGAGCTGGGATATCTGGGGCATGGCCGGTCCCGGTCAGCTTGGGGAAAGGAACGGGGGCGCCGACGCGCTGCGCCTGGCGCCCCCGGAACGCGTCAGGCGACGAAGATCAGGATCATCGCGACGACGAAGGCCAGCAGGCCCAGGAGTTCCGCCGCGGCAAAGCCGATGAACAGGCGGCCCTGCTGCCCGTCGGCCGCGCCCGGGTTGCGCAGCGCGCTTTCGAGGAACGAACCGAAGACGTTGCCCACGCCGATCGCCGCCATGCCGGCACCGATCGCTGCGAGGCCGGCGCCGACGAGCTTGGCTGCTTCAGGATCCATTTCAAAACTCCTTTGAATTCAGAACTGTTGGGAAGGAAAGAGAGGTGACTTAGTGAAGGTTCTCGGCGTCGTTGATGTACAGCGACGTGAGCAGCGCGAAGACATAGGCCTGGATGCCCGCGACGAGGATTTCGAGCGCGCTGATGGCGACCATCAGGACGAAGCTCGGAATGCCGATGAACCCGCCGAAGACCGGCCCGGCATTGACGCTGTCGATCACGAAGCTCGAGAGAACCTTGAGCAGGACGTGGCCGGCCATCATCGCCACGAACAGGCGCAGCGCGAGGCTGAAGGGGCGCACGAGGAAGGAGATCAGTTCGATCACCGGGATCAGCCAGATCAGCCACAGCGGCGTGCCGTGCGGCACGAAGAGCGAGAAGAAATGCAGGCCATGGCGCCAGAACCCGACGATGAGGACGATCGAGAAGCTCAGGATCGCGAGCACGCCGGTGACGGTGAAGTGGCTGGTGAAGGTGAAGGGATGCACCCCGAATACGCCGATCGGCAGCAGGCCGAGCAGGTTCGCGAAGAGGATGAACATGAACAGCGAGAAGATGTAGGGGACGTATTTGCGCCCCGCCTTGCCGACATTCGCTTCGAGCATGTCGTCGATGAAGCCGGTGAAGCTTTCCACCGCCATCTGCCAGCGCCCGGGGACGAGCTCGCGCTTCATGCCGCCCGCGACGAAGGCCCACAGGAGCAGGACGGTGATCGCCATCCACAGGGCCGAATTGGTGAACGCGATGTTGAAGCCCGCCAGTTCCCAGCTTTCCGAGCCGAACAGGGGCTCCAGCATGAACTGCTTCATCGGATCGACTTTGCCTTGTTCGGCTGCCACGATGTCGGTCCCTGATCCCTATGTGAAGCGCGCCCTTCCGGGCGGACCCGCCGCGCTCACCCGTCCTCGGGCTCGTCCAGCTTGTCCTCGGGGCGCGCATTCGCCGCACGAATGATGTTCCTGAAGGCCACCACCGTCCCGAGGAACAGGCCGACCAACAGGCCCCAGGGCAATGTCCCGGCGAGCGCGTCAACCGCCCAGCCGATCACACTGCCTCCGATGATCCCGCCGAGCAGGTCCGCCAGCGCGCGGTTCCCGGCGCGATAATTCGCATCGGTCCCCTGCACCTTTGGCCGGTTGCGCTGTTCCTCACGCTCGCGTGCGGCCTTGAGCCGCGCTTCGAGCGCGTCGATCCGCGCATCCTCGGCATTGGATTCTCGGGCGGGTTTCTCGTCGCTCATGCCTGCTTTCCGTCAAGGGTCGCGAGACACGTTCAGTGAGGTGCCCGCCGAGGGCGCGGACCCCTTAGAAGGGGGCCAAACCCAAGTCAACCGTGGGGGAGCGGGAGCGGTCGATTATATGACAACTCCTTGAGCGGGCGCGAGGCACGGCCCATGCACGCTGCCCATGCACGCTGCCCGTGCGCGCGGCCCCGCCCGCACGGCCCGCCGCCGGATCAGGGGCATCTCGGATCGCGTTCGGGCGGAGCGCTGGTGCGGGTCTTCCACGTGCCGTCGGGCGCTTCGTACATTTCCCCCGGTGCGGTCTGCGCGATCGCCTGGCAGCCGGCGGTGAAGGCGTATTCCTCGATCGTCGCGTTGTTCTGCTGCGCCCGGCGGGCGTAGACCGCGCGGCGCTTGATGTTGATGTCGTCGACCAGGCGCTGGAGTTCGGGGGTCGGCTGGCCGACGATGCCGAGATAGCCGTCCCTGCCCTCGCCCACCATGCCGCCCGCGCGCGCGGCGGCATAGGCCGGGTCGCGCTGGGCCATCGCGGGGGCGGCGAACCCCACTGCCAGCGCCGCGCCCGCAGCCGCCGCGAACACCGCGTTTCGCACCTGAGACCTCATCGCATTCCTCCAAAGGGCGGCGCATCCTTCCGTGTCAGAAGATGTCCGCGTTCTCCTCGATCGTATTGGCCGCGTCCTCGGCCAGCCGGTAGATCACTTCCTGCCGGATGTTGATGTTGAGCTCGATCACGATCGGCTCGTCGGGCGCGTTGACGTTGATGCACCCGCCGAGCGGCGCGAAAGCGCCGAGCGCGAACACGCCCGCCGCCGTCCTCTTCCATCGCCCCGCCATGGTTCCTCCCCGAACGCGCCTTGCGGCAGCGGTCTTGGCAGCACCGGCGGGTCCGGTCAATTTGCTCGGCTTCATAGGTTCACTTCGCTTTCGGGCAGTTGAACGGGCGGGTCTTCGGGCCGGGTCGCCTCGTCCGGCCCGGGCGGTTCGCTGCCGGGTCCGGGGGCGGGTGCGGGTCCGGGAGCGGGTGCGGGTCCGGGCCGGGGCGTGCGCGGGACGAAGCGTCCGTCCTGCGTCTTCAGCAGGCCGCGATCGACCGGGTTGCCGAGATAATCCGCGTCCCAGAAGGAGCGCACCATGGTCGCAAGCTGGTGGAAGTTCTGCGAACGCACGTTGATCTTGAACCGGATCGGCAGGCGCGACAGGCGTCGGGTGACGAAATTGCGGCTCGCCCCCTCGCCCTGGCCGACCCCGTCGAAGGTGAAGCGGGTGACGATCTCCCCCGCGAGGCTCCCCTCGAGCGCGACCGCCATGCGCGTGTAGTCGAGCGAGCGCAGCGCGTTGAAGGCGAAATTGGCCATCGCCCCCATGTCCTCGTAGGTCAGTTCCCCGACATAGGCGACGTTCCCGCCGGGCGGGCGCGAGAGCAGCAGGCCCTCCTCTATCCGCCCGTTCCCGTCCGCATCGAACACGATCGGCACCACCCCGTCGAAGGTTCCGGTGGCGGAAAGATTGGTCAGCTCCATCTCCGCGACGAAGCGCGCGGCCTCGAGCCCGACGATCTCGAAGACATAGGCTTTCTCGCCGGACCTGCCGTAATCGAGATCGACCGGGCGCATGACGAGCGTCCCGCCCATGAAGGGCCAGCGCGCGTCCTCGACGCGCACGATCCGCCCCTCGCTGAGCGAGAAGGCGACGCGTCCGGCCAGCACCTCGACGCCGGGATTGATCGTCTCGATCGTCACGACCTGCCCCGGCGCGGTGGTGAGCGCGAGGAGGTCGGTGAAGACGATCTCCCCCGCAAGCCCCGTCAGCGGGCCGAAGGCGGCGGCAAGGTCCAGGTCGTCGGTGCGGAAGCGGCCCGAACTGGTCACCCCCTCGCCGTCCCACTCGATTCCCCCCTCGCCGGTGATCGTGCCCTCGACGTCGGCGACGACGCCCTTGGCGAGGTAGGTGAGATCGTCGGGAGCGAGCCTGTCGCCGAACACGACGCCGGGCACGTCGAGCACCGCGCTGCCCCGCGCCGTTTCGAGATCGTGCCGGATCGCGACCCGGGTCACCAGTGCATCGGAGCCGGGGTGGCGCAGGGCGGCTTCGGCCTGCACGGTCCGGCCGTCGATGGCGAGCACCGCATCGCGCGCGATGAGCGGCTCGAACCGCGCCTCGCCCCCGGTCCGCTCGGACAGGAGGAAGGCGCCCCGGTCGAGCGAGAGCACGCCCTCCTCGTAGGCCCAGCGGCCCGAAAGCGCGGCGAGATCGAGCGGCACCGGATCAAGCGCCGCGGTGCCCCCGGCGAACTCGCCCGCAAGCGTCTCGCCCACCGTGCCCGTCAGCGTGGCGGCGGCGAGACGCACCGCGGCCTCGTCCTCGCCCAGCACGACATCGAGGCCGTCGAGGGCGAATCCCTCCGGCGAGGTCAGCACCGCGCGCTCCGCCGCCAGCCGTAGCCGCGTCTCGCCCAGCCGCCCGTCCAGCGCGAGATCCCGCGTGGCGAGCGAGAGGCGGAGCGCCTCGTCATAGGCCAGCATCGCGCCCGTGCCGTGCGGGCAGAGCGTCACGCTTTCCCGCCCGAGCGCGAGATCGGCATAGACGAGCCGGTCGAAGGAGACGCGCGTGCAGCCCCGCCCGAACGAGAGCCGGCCGTCCGCATAGCTCCCCGCGAGCGGCAGGGCGAAACCCTCGATCCGCCCGCCGGGGATCGGCCCGCTCGCCTCGGCGCGGCCGGCGAAGGTGATCGCGCCCGCAGCCTGGCGCAGCTCCATGCCCGGGACCGAGATCCGCGCGCCCTCCGCCTCGTAAGGGGCCATGGCGAGCCGGAAGACAAGCTCGCCGCTTTCGCCCGCCTGCTCCATCCGCCCGGTGATCCGAGGCAGGCCCGCGCCGCCCGTCACCAGGTTGCCGCGCAGCGCCCCGCCCGCCCAGCTCACCCGCGAGGCGGCGAGGATCGTCTCGCCCCCGCGCGCGGCGAGCCGCGCTTCGGGCACGAGGACCGAAAGCGCGCCGTCCTCCTGCCGCAGCGTCACGTCGGCGCGCAAAGTGCCTCCCGCCATCGCGGCGTCGAGATTGCGCGCGAACTTGCGGGTCAGCGGGGCGAGCAGGGTGTCCTCGAAACTGTCCCCGAACGCGGCGAGGTCCGCCCCGTCAAGCGCGGCGATCGCCACCCCCTCGCCCGTGAGCCGCGCGTCCCATTCGCTGCGCGCGAAACCGCCGACGCTGCGCAGCGCCCCGTCCGCGGCCAGGCTGTCAAAGCGCGCAAGACCAGTGTCGACCCCGCGCGCGGCAAGATCGTGGCGCAAGTTGAAGATGCCGCCCTTCCAGCCGACCTGCCCGTTCCCGCCGAGCCGCTGCGCGGCAAGCCCCTCTCCCGCAAGCCCCGCTGCGGCGAGGCCGAACCCGCCTTCGAGCGAATCGAGCGATGGCGCCAGCGCGAGCCGCGCGGCGATGTCGGCGCGCGCGACCCGGGTGCCGCCGCATTTCGCCCCGCGCAGCCGGATCGGCCCGGCGAAGGAGGGTGCGCCGTCATCGGTGGTGATCGCACCATAGAGCGACGCGCGGGCCGCGCGGCAATCGCCGCTGCCGATGCCGGGCGCGGTCGCGGCGATCGTGCCGGCAAAGCCGTCATCGAGCCGGCCCGACCCCTCGGCCTTGACGCCGACGTTTCCGTAATCGGTTTCGATCAGGGCGCGCCCGTCGACGAGTTCGAGCGCGAGGTCCGGCAGGCCCGCTTCGCCCTCGCCGGGTTCGAGCAGCGGATCGAGCGCGCCCGCGCTGAACGTGCCATCGCGATAACTGGCGTGGAGCCGCGGGCGCACCAGCCGTACCCGGCCGATCGCGGGGAGGCCGAGCATGTAATCGATCCCGATCACCGCCCGCTCGATTACCAGGTCGGGCCGTGCGGGATCGCCCACCACGATGTTCGCCAGCACCTGTTGCCGCGGCCCGACCGAGACGATGTCGTAGCTGGCCGGGATGTCGAGCTCCTCCAGCGCGTCGTCGATCACGCCGACCGCGATCCTTTCGCGGGCGGACCATCCGAGGAGCGCCGCGACGACCAGCGCGAGCAAGAGGGCGGCGAGGATCGTCGGCCCCCGGCGCGCGGGCCGGGGGTCAGCGGACACGCCTTCGGGACCTTCATCGGGGGCACTCGCCATCGTGCCGCCCACTTGCGCCACAAGCGCGGCAAAGGCAATGAAGCAGGCAGGCGAAAGGGACGCAGCGCTTGCCGCAAGGGGACGACAGCTTCGATTTCGGGGAGGAGCGCCCGCCCGCGCCCCGCTCCTTCGTTTCGGACGCGGGCAGCCACGCCGGCTCGGGCCACCGCGCCCGCCTGCGCGAGCGGCTGCTGAAAGGCGGGGCCGAGGCGCTCGCCGATTACGAGGTGCTCGAATACCTGCTCTTCGCCGCGATCCCGCGCGGCGACACCAAGCCGATCGCCAAGGCCCTGCTCGCCCGGTTCGGCAGCCTTGCCGGCGTGCTCAACGCCGATCCCAAGGCGCTCCAGCGGACGAGGGGCGTGGGCGAGAACACCGCGGCGGCGCTGAAGGCGGTCGCCACCGCCTCGCGTCGCATGGCGCGCAGCGAGGTCGGCAAAAAGCCGGTGCTCGGCAGCTGGCAGGCGCTGATCGACTACCTCACCGCCGACATGGCGCATCTCACGGTCGAGCGGGTGCGGGTGCTCTACCTCGACACCAGGAACCGCCTGATCGACGACCACCACCTCGCCGACGGGACCATCGACGAGGCGAGCCTTCACCCGCGCGAGGTGATCCGCCGGGCGATGGACGTGGGCGCGGCGGCGCTGATCCTCGTCCACAATCACCCCAGCGGCCATCCCGAGCCGAGCCGCGCGGACATCGACGTCACCCGCCGGATCGCGGAGGCCGGCCGCCTGCTGGGCGTCACTGTCCACGACCATGTCATCGTCGGGCGCGAGGGCCATGCGAGCCTGCGCGCGAAGGGGCTGATCTAGGGCGGGGCTTGATCTCGCCGCTTCCGGGGCCTAGCCGCCCCTCACCCAATTCCATTCATCCGGAGCCCCCGATGGTCCCCCGCTACGCCCGCCCCGCCATGACCGCCCTGTGGGAGCCGGAGGCGAAATACCGCATCTGGTTCGAGATCGAGGCCCATGCGACCGAGAAGCTCGGCGAGCTCGGCGTCGTCCCGAAATCCGCGGCGAAGGCGTTGTGGGACTGGTGGGCGACCGATCCCGTCATCGACGTCGCGGCGATCGACGCGATCGAGGCGGTAACCAGGCACGACGTGATCGCCTTCCTCACCTGGGTGGCCGAACAGGTCGGGGAAGAAGCGCGCTTCATGCACCAGGGCATGACCAGTTCCGACGTGCTCGACACGACGCTCTCGGTGCAGCTGGCACGCGCCACCGACATCCTTCTCGACGACATGGACGCGCTGCTCGCCGCGATCAGGACGCGCGCGGAAGAGCACAAGTACACGCCGACCATCGGTCGCAGCCACGGCATCCACGCCGAGCCGGTGACCTTCGGGCTCAAGCTCGCGCAGGCCTATGCCGAATTCGACCGCTGCCGCGAGCGGCTGGTCGCCGCGCGCAGGGAAATCGCCACCTGCGCGATCAGCGGCGCGGTCGGCACCTTCGCCAATATCGACCCCGCGGTCGAAGCCCATGTGGCAGGGAAGCTCGGTCTCGCGGTCGAGCCGATCAGCACGCAGGTCATCCCGCGCGACCGCCACGCGATGTATTTTGCGACGCTCGCCGTCATCGCGGGCAGCATCGAACGGCTGGCGGTGGAAATCCGCCACCTCCAGCGCACCGAGGTGCTGGAGGCGGAGGAATATTTCTCCCCCGGCCAGAAGGGCTCGAGCGCGATGCCGCACAAGCGCAACCCGGTGCTGACCGAGAACCTCACCGGGCAGGCGCGCATGATCCGCAGCTTTGCCCTCCCCGCGCTCGAGAACGTCGCGCTGTGGCACGAGCGGGACATCTCGCATTCCTCGGTCGAACGCTTCATCGGCCCGGACGCGACGATCACGCTCGACTTCGCGCTCGCGCGGCTGACGGGCGTTCTCGAAAAGCTGCTGGTCTATCCCGAGCGGATGCAGAAGAACCTCGATGCCATGGGCGGCCTCGTCCATTCGCAGCGCGTGCTGCTGGCGCTCACCCAGGCGGGGATCAGCCGCGAGGACGCCTATGCCATCGTCCAGCGCAACGCGATGAAGGTGTGGGAATCGCAAGGCGCGCTCGGGCTGCTCGACCTGCTCAAGGCCGATCCGGACGTCACCGCGGCGCTGGGCGAGGCCGAGCTCGAGGAGAAGTTCGACCTCGCCTACCACTTCCGCCACGTCGACACGATCTTCGCGCGGGTGTTCGCTTGACGCCGCAAGCGTCGGGGGTGGACCTCCCCGCCAGATCGCCTAGGCTGGTGCGGATCGCGCAACACGAGAGGAACGAGCCCGCATGCAGATCGTGAGAACCATCGTGTGGGTGTTGATCGTCATCGCGGTCCTTGCCTTTTCCCTGTTCAACTGGGAGCCGGTCGAGATCACGCTGTGGGACAACCTCGTGCTCGAAACGAAGGTCCCCGCGCTCGTCATCATCGCCTTCCTGCTCGGCCTGGTGCCGATGTGGCTCTACCATCGCAGCGTGAAATGGAGCCTCAGGCGACGCATCCGCAGCCTCGAGAACTCGCTCAAGTCGAACGCGCTCTCGCGCCGGCACGAACCCCATCACGGCGATACGCCTGCCCCTGCCACCGCACCCACCCCTGTCCCCGCCCCGGTGCACGATCCGGCGCCCAAAAGTGTGGACAGCGACGGAGCGAGCGGCGACACGCTCGCGCCGGTCCCGCGCAATCCCTCGGAGTGAACGTGACTAACCCGGTCTATCTCGCCCTCGATATCCCCCAGATCGAGCCGGCCAAGGCGTTGCTGGCCAAGGTCAAGGCCCATGTCGGCGGGGTCAAGCTCGGCCTCGAATTCTTCTGCGCCCACGGCGCGCACGGCGTCCACGAGATCGCCCACATGGGCCTGCCGATCTTCCTCGACCTCAAGTTCCACGACATCCCCAACACCGTCGCCGCGGCGATGCAGGCGATCCACGTCTACGAACCCGCGATCGTCACCGTCCACGCATCGGGCGGGCGCGCGATGATGGAGGACGCCAAGGCCGCTGCCGCCGAAGGGTGCAAGGTCGTGGGTGTCACCATGCTGACCAGCCTCGATACGGGCGACCTCGCCAAGACCGGCATCTACGGCAGCGAGGAGACGCAGGTCATGCGCCTCGCCGAACTCGCGCACGAGGCGGGGCTCGACGGGATCGTGTGTTCGGGCCACGAGGTCGCGCG
The DNA here is from genome assembly GCF_900105095.1 of Erythrobacter sp. HL-111. NCBI lineage: Bacteria > Pseudomonadati > Pseudomonadota > Alphaproteobacteria > Sphingomonadales > Erythrobacteraceae > Erythrobacter > Erythrobacter sp. HL-111. Next base: position 1,001,179 of record NZ_LT629743.1, read on the forward strand.
CGTGAAGAAGGCGTGGAAGGACGGGTTCTTCGTCGTGCCGGGCCTGCGCCTGCCGGGTTCGGGCACGGGCGACCAGAAGCGCGTCGTCACCCCGCGCGCGGCGCGCGATGCGGGGGCGAGCGTGCTCGTCATCGGCCGCCCGATCAGCCGCGCCGAGGACCCGGAGGCCGCCGCGCGCGCGATCGAGGCGACGCTCTAGGCTCGTCATGTCGGTGCACATCAAGATCTGCGGGCTTTCCACGAGCGAAACCGTCGCCGCGGCGGTGGCGGGGGGCGCGAGCCATGTCGGCTTCGTCCATTTCGAGCCGAGCCCCCGCCATGTCGGTCTGAAACAGGCCGCCGACCTGCGCGAAGGGCTGCCCGCCGGGGTCAAGGCGGTGCTGCTGCTCGTCAACGCCGGGATCGAGACGACGGCGCACGCGATCGAGGTGGTAAGGCCCGACGTGATCCAGTTCCACGGGAAGGAAACCCCCGAATGGATCGCCCTCGTGCGCGAGCGGACGGGGGTCGAGACGTGGCGCGCGATCGGGGTCAGGGGCGCGGAGACATTGGACAAGGCCAGCCGCTACAGGGACGCCGCCGACCGCCTGCTGTTCGACGCGCCCCCGCCGCAGGCGAGCGCGCTGCCGGGCGGAAATGGGGTCGGTTTCGACTGGACCGTGCTGGCACACCACGACCACGTGCTGCCCTGGGGCCTCGCGGGCGGGCTCACCCCCGACAACGTCGCCGCGGCGATCCGCGCGACCGGCGCGCCGCTGGTCGATGCCTCCTCCGGCCTCGAAAGCGCGCCCGGCGTCAAGGACGTGGACAAGATCGCGGCCTTCTGTCAGGCGGCGCGCTCGGCGTGACCCCTCCCCCCCGGTCGCCGCGAGCGCAGTCGAGACGCGTTCGCGCTGGGGCGAAGGTGTCTCGACTTCGCTCGACACCAACGGCATTAGCAACAGCATGAACCAGCCCAATTCCTTCCGCACCCTGCCCGACGAGAACGGCCATTTCGGCGACTATGGCGGGCGCTATGTCGCCGAAACGCTGATGCCGCTCGTGCTTGACCTCGAACGCGAATATCGCAAGGCGCAGGCCGATCCCGAATTCGCCGCCGAATTCGACGACCTGATGAAGCACTATGTCGGCCGCCCCTCTCCGCTCTATTTCGCGGAAAGGCTGACCGAGGCGCTTGGCGGCGCGCAGGTGTGGTTCAAGCGCGACGAGCTCAACCACACCGGCGCGCACAAGATCAACAATTGCATCGGCCAGATCCTGCTCGCGCGGCGCATGGGCAAGACCCGCATCATCGCCGAAACCGGCGCGGGCCAGCATGGCGTCGCCACCGCCACGGTCTGCGCGCGGTTCGGCCTACCTTGCGTGATTTACATGGGCGCCGAGGACGTGCGGCGGCAATCGCCCAATGTCTTTCGCATGAAGCTGCTGGGGGCCGAGGTCGTCCCCGTCACCAGCGGTCGGGGCACGCTGAAGGACGCAATGAACGAAGGGCTTCGGGACTGGGTCGCCAATGTCCACGACACCTTCTACATCATCGGCACGGCCGCCGGCCCGCATCCGTACCCCGAGATGGTCCGGAATTTCCAGAGCGTCATCGGGACCGAGGCGCGCGCGCAGATGCTCGAGCGGGTGGGTCGCCTGCCCGACCTCCTCGTCGCCTGCATCGGCGGCGGGTCAAACGCGCTGGGGCTGTTCCACCCCTTCCTCGACGATCCCGAGGTGGCGATGCTCGGCGTGGAGGCGGCGGGCCACGGCCTTGACGGCGACGAACACGCCGCATCGCTCCTCGGCGGCGCGCCCGGCGTGCTTCACGGCAACAAAACCTATCTGCTGCAGGACGAAGACGGCCAGATCACCGAAGGCCACTCGATCAGCGCCGGCCTCGACTATCCCGGAATCGGGCCTGAGCACGCCTGGCTGAAGGAATCGGGCCGGGTCGAATACACCGCCGTCACCGACGACGAGGCGATCGAGGGCTTCCAATTGCTCTGCCGCACCGAGGGAATCATCCCGGCGCTTGAACCGAGCCACGCCATCGCGGCCGTGGCGCAGCGCGCCAAGCAGATGGACCGCGAGGCGATCATCCTGATGAATCTGTGCGGAAGGGGCGACAAGGACATCTTCACCGTGGCGGAGAAGCTCGGGGTGGAGATGTGAGCCGCAACCTCTGCCCCACCGTCATCCCGGACCGGATCCGGGATCCCGCTTCTTCAGGCGCGGGGGCAAAGGCAGCTGGACCCCGGCTCGGGGCCGGGGTGACGGTTCTTGATCGGGGGTAAGAATTTGAGGCGGGACCGAAGCCCTGAAGCGGTTTGGAAGATCAAGAAAGCCATTGCGATTTTCGCGGCATTGGCCGGTGCGGTGGCCATGATATGGTTCTATATCGAGGCCGGACCCGAGCTTTGGGAATATCCCGAACATGGACGAAGGCGCTTCTCGAGATGGCTGATCGGCCCGTTGCTTCCTGCCATAATCTACGGAGGTTTTCTCCTCTGCCGCTACAGTTGGCTCTTGCCGGAAATGTTGAATCGATCGGATGACTGACCGCCTCTCTCCGCGTCTTTCGGGCGCCTTCTCCGCCCCCCACCCCGCCTTCGTCGCCTTCATCACCGCTGGCGATGGCGACACCGCCGCGAACCTCGATGCGCTGGTCGCGGGCGGTGCGGATGTGATCGAGCTGGGCATGCCCTTCACCGATCCGATGGCCGATGGCCCCGCGATCCAGAGCGCCAACTTGCGCTCGCTCGCAGCGGGAACCACCACCGCCGATGTGCTCCGCATGGCGAGCGAGTTCCGCTCGCGCCACCCCGACGTGCCGCTCGTCCTGATGGGCTATGCCAACCCGATGATCCGGCGCGGGCCGGAATGGTTCGCTGACGCCGCCGCCGCAGCAGGCGTGGACGGCGTCATCTGCGTCGACATCCCGCCGGAGGAAGACGAGGCGCTCGGTCCCGCCCTGCGCGCGCGCGGCATCGCCCCGATCCGCCTCGCCACGCCGACCACCGACGCCGCGCGCCTGCCGCGCGTGCTCGAAGGCTCGGAGGGCTTCGTCTATTACGTCTCGGTCGCCGGGATCACGGGCAAGCAGCAGGCGGCGATCGATTCGATCGAAGCCAACGTCGCCCGCATCAAGCAGTCGACCGACCTGCCCGTCGCGGTCGGCTTTGGCGTGCGCACGCCCGAACAGGCCGCCGCCATCGCGCGCGTCGCGGACGGTGTCGTCGTCGGTTCGGCCTTCGTCGATCTCGTCGGCGAATTTGGCAAGGACGCGCCCGAGCGGCTAAGGGAACTGACTTCGGCAATGGTGGGCGCGATCAGATCCGCGCGTGAGAGGCAAGAGACATGAGCTGGTTGACCCGCGTCCGCAATTCCCTCGGCTTCGGTTCGGAGAAGAAGAGCACCGAGAAGGACCTTTGGATCAAGTGCCGCAATTGCCAGGAAATGCTCTTCGTCCAGGAATTCGAGGAGAACCTGTCGGTCTGCCCGAAATGCGACCATCACGGGCGGATCGGGGCGGATGCGCGGCTGCAATTGCTGCTCGATCCCGGTTACGAGCTGCTCCCGCTGCCGCAGGTGACCGAAGACCCGCTCAAGTTCCGCGATTCGAAGAAGTACACCGACCGGCTGAAGGGTGCGCGCGCGGCGAATCCCTATGAGGACGCCTTCATCGTCGGCTCGGGCGCGATCGACGCGCGGCCTGCCGTCGTCGGCGTGCAGGATTTCGCCTTCATGGGCGGATCGATGGGCATGGCGGTGGGGCAGGCCTTCGTGAACGGGGCGGAAAAGGCGCTGGAGCGGCGCTGCGCCTATGTTGTGGTGACGGCGGCGGGCGGCGCGCGGATGCAGGAGGGGATTCTTTCCCTGATGCAGATGCCGCGCGCGACGGTGATGACCCGGCGGCTCAAGGCGGCGGGCCTGCCCTACATCGTCGTCCTCACCGACCCGACCACCGGCGGCGTCACCGCGAGCTATGCCATGCTCGGCGATATCCACATCGCCGAACCCGGCGCGCTGATCGGCTTTGCCGGCCAGCGGGTGATCCAGGACACGATCCGCGAGCAATTGCCCGAAGGCTTCCAGCGCGCCGAATATCTCCACAAGCACGGCATGGTCGACATGGTGGTGCACCGCCGCGACCTGAAGGCGACGCTGGCACGAGTGCTCGGCTATCTTCAGCCGGTAAAGGCGGCGTGATTTCTCCCCCTCCCGTGTGGGAGGGGTCCGGGGGGTGGGTTTCCCGACTTCCCGGCGTGTCACTTCCCTCTCCAACCCCTCCCATTGAGGGGAGGGGCTCGAAATGAAGCCGCTCGATTTCGGGCGGTCGGACGATCCGCGCGTTCAATCCCAGCTCGACCGGCTTTCCCGCCTGAGCGTCCCGCAGGGGCGGCTCGGGCTCGACACCATCCGCGCGTTGATGGAGCGGCTCGGCAACCCGCACCGCGCGCTGCCGCCGGTCTTCCATGTCGCCGGGACCAACGGCAAGGGCTCGGTCTGCGCCTTCCTGCGGGCGATGCTGGAGGCCGAAGAGTATCGTGTCCACGTCACCACCAGCCCCCACCTCGTGCGCTACAACGAGCGCATAAGGCTCGCCGGAAAGCTGATCGACGACGCGATGCTGGCCGACCTGCTCGAAGAGGTGCTCGATGCGGGGGAGGACCTGCATCCCAGTTTCTTCGAAGTCACCATCGCCGCCGCCTTCACCGCCTTCGCGCGCGTGCCCGCCGATGCCTGCGTGGTCGAGGTCGGCATGGGTGGCCGCTTCGATGCGACCAACCTGCTCGAACCCGGCGCGCTGGCGGCCTGCGGCATCGCGGCGCTGGGGCTCGATCACGAGAAGTTCCTGCTCGCGCCCGAGGACGGCACGCCCGCAGAGCCCATGGCGCGGATCGGATTCGAAAAGGCGGGGATCGCCAAGCCGGGCGTGCCGCTGGTGACGCTGCGCCACGATCCCCTGCCCGCAGGCGCGGTTATGGCGCAGGCGGAGCGGTTCGGCGCGCCGCTGCTCGTGCAGGGCGATGCGTGGGAGGCGCGCGAAGCGGACGGGCGGCTCGCCTATCGCGATGACCACGGCGCGCTCGACCTCCCCTTTCCCGCGCTGCCCGGCGCGCACCAGGTCGCCAATGCGGGCCTTGCGATCGCCATGCTGCGCGCGCAGCAAGGCGTGGCGGTATCGCGGGAGGCGATCGAGCGGGGCCTTCGCACCGCGACGTGGCCCGCGCGGCTCCAGCGCCTCAGGCCCGGCCCGCTGACGGGCGGCCGCGAAACATTGCTCGACGGGGGGCACAATCCGAGCGCGGGGGAGGTGCTGGGCGCCCATTTCAGGGGCCGGCGCGTTCATCTCGTGCTCGGGATGCTTGCGAACAAGAACCCGCTGGCGTTGATCCGCCCGCTCGGCGAAACCATCGCCTCGCTCACCATCGTTCCTGTGCCCGGGCACGAGACGCATCCGCCCGAGGCATTCGGCCCGCGCGCAGCGGCCGCGCCCGACCTGCCGGGCGCGATGGCGATGATCCGCGATGACGGCCTGCCGGTGCTGATCGCGGGTTCGCTCTACCTCGCGGGCGAGGCGCTGCGCCTCAACGGCGAGCTGCCGGACTAGGGATTTCCCGGTCCGGCCGCATCGGACCGGCCGCCCCTGTTTCCCTGTCCTGCCGCGATTTTTCCGGCCTGCACGAAGCTCGCGCCGCGGCCGGAACCGCCCTTGCGTCAGGCATCCTCGGGCGCGGGCCGGGTTCCGGCGGTTCCCATCGCATCGTCGACCAGTCCGGCGCGCATCATCCACCAGAACAGCACGATCCCGGGGAGCGCGGCGACCGTCGTGAGAAGGTAGAAATTGACATAGCCGATCCAGTCGATCAGCGCGCCCGCGGTCGTTCCGGTCAGCAGCCGCCCGACAATGCTCGCCCCCGCGCTGATCAGGGCATATTGCGCGGCGGTGAAACGCAGGTCGCACAACGCCGAGAAATAGGCGACCACCACCACCCCGCCATAGCCGCTGGCGAAATTCTCGAACCCGATCGCGGCCGCCATGCCGAGATTGGAATCGCCCGCAGCGGCCAGCGCGGCAAAGCTGACATTGGAAACCGCCATCAGGATGAGCGCGATCAGCACCGATTTCTTGAGCCCGAGGCGGGCATAGATGATCCCGCCCACGAACACGCCGATGATGAGCGCCCAGAATCCGACCCCGACATCGTAGATCGCGATCTCGTCGTTGCTGAAGCCGAGATCCTCGAACAGCAGGCGGAAGGTGAGGTTCGCAAGCGTGTCGCCGATCTTGTGGACGAGGATGAACAGCAGGACCAGCCAGGCGCCGTTGCGACGGAAGAACTCGGAGAAGGGATCCGCGATCGCGCGGGCCATCTCGACCAGGCTGCGCCGCTCGGCCTGCTTCTGGTGGCGCGCGGGCTCGCCCAGGATCAGGGCGGTCAGCATGGCCGGCAGCGCAAAGATCGAACACACCGCATAGGCCACCGTCCAGTCGCTGCGTGCGGCGACCACCAGCGCAAGACCGCCCGCGCCGGCCGCGCCGATGCGCCAGCCATACTGGCTCATCCCCGAACCCGTGCCGAGCTGGTAGGGCTTGAGCGTCTCGATCCGGTAGGCGTCGATGATGATGTCGAACGTCGCGCCCGCCGTCCCGAGCATGACGGCCGAGACAGCAACCCAGACGATGTCCTGCCGCGGGTCGGCGACGGCGAGATTGATCGTCGCCGCGATGGCGAGGAAGCCGATCACGATCATCCAGCTCACCCGCTGGCCCAGCCGGCCGATCACCGGAAGCGTGACCGCATCGATCACCCACGCCCACAGGAATTTCACGTTGTAGACGAGAAAGGCGAGCGTGAAGGCGGTGACGGTCGCTTTCTCGATCCCCTCCTGCGCCAGCCGCGTCGTCAGCGTCGCGGCCAGCAGCGCGAAGGGAAAGCCCGACGAAACGCCGAGAAAGAACGCGGCGAGCGATTCCTTTTCCAGATAGGGCCGGAACGAGCCCCACAGGTCCCGCTTCGGGGTCACCCCAGCCTCAGCCATTCGCTCGCATCCTTGTCGTGATCCCCATATTGCTGCACCATTAGGGGTAGAGAGAGGAAATAGGAACGCCGCCATGAACACCGGCACAACCGCATCAACAGATTCGCCGCCGCACCATCGGCCCACCGCAGGCCAGCTCGCGCTCGCCGAGGCGATCCGGCACGGCGCGGGGCGCGCGGCCGCGGGGATCGCCACGGTCCCGGCGAGCAATTACACGAGCGCAGAGCACTTCGCGCGCGAAAAGGCCGCGCTGTTCGACCGGATGCCGCAGGTGCTGTGCCCATCGGCGCTGCTGCCCGATCCCGGCATGGCCGTGCCGCACGATGCGACCGGGCGTCCGCTGCTCGTCACCCGCGACGGCGAGGGCCGCGCCCACGTCTTCCTCAATGTCTGCCGCCATCGCGGCACGCGGCTGGTCGAAGGCGAGGAGGCGGTCTGCGCGAAGCGCCTCGTGTGCCCCTATCACGCCTGGACCTACCGGCTCGACGGCAAGCTTCTCGCGCTGCCGCGGCCGGAGACCTTCCCCGGCCTCGACAAGTCGCAATACGGCCTCGTCGAATTGCCGAGCATCGAGGCGGGCGGCCTCATCTGGTTCGCGCCGCGCGAAGGCGCGGATTTTTCCGATGCCCGAAACCTCGGAGCCGATTTCGCGGCGCTGGGAATGCCCGAGGCGCACCTGTTCCGCCGCAAGATGCACGAGGTGAAGGGCAACTGGAAGCTCATCATGGATGCCTTCCTCGAAAGCTATCACGTCACCCGCCTCCACGCGAAGACGATCGGGCCGTTCTTCAAGGACGGGATCACGGCGGGCGATCAGGTCGGCCCGCACCAGCGTTCCGCGGTGGGGCGGCTCGAGGAGATGGAGAAGATCGACCTCACCGACATGGCGCAATTGCGGCGCGTCGTGACCTTCGCCTATCAATTGATGCCTGCCACGATCATCGTCCCCAGCCCCGATTACGTGAACGTCATGGTACTGATGCCGCAGGCCCACGATCTCACCCTGGTCGAGGACTTCATGCTCATCCCCGAAGAACCGAAGAGCGACAAGGCGCGCAATCACTGGGAGCGCAGCTGGGCGCTGCTCGACGGCGGGGTCTTCGCCAGCGAGGATTTCCGCGCCGCCGAACTGGGCCAGCAGGGGCTCGCATCGGGCGCGGTGCCGCATCTGACGCTCGGCACGCTCGAAGGCGGGATCGTGCGCTTCGACGAACTGGTGCGGGACGCCTTGCGGGCCGCCAACTGAGCGCCTAGGCGCGCGCCATGCCCACCAAGCCGCCCCGCCACGACGACCGCCCCGAAGGGGACCGGATCGCGAAACTGCTCGCCCGCGCCGGGGTTGCCAGCCGCCGCGAGGTCGAACGGATGATCGCCGAAGGGCGCGTCGCGCTCGATGGCAAGCCGGTGGAAAGCCCCGCGACCTTCCTCACCAGCCTGCGGGGCGTCGCCGTCGATGGAAAGCCGGTCGCCGCGCCCGAGGAGACGCAGCTTTTCGCGTTTCACAAGCCGACCGGCCTCATCACGGCGGAGCGCGATCCGGGGGGCCGCTCGACGATCTACGATGCGCTGGTCAACGCCCTGCCCAGCGACGCGCCGCGGGTGATGCCGGTGGGCAGGCTCGACATCAACACCGAGGGCCTGCTGCTGCTCACCAATGACGGGGAACTCAAGCGGCGGATGGAACTGCCTTCTTCCGCCGTGCCGCGCACCTACCGCGCCCGCGCCTTCGGCGACGTGTCGCAGGCGCAGCTCGACGATCTCATCGAAGGGGTGGAGATCGAAGGCGTGCGCTACGGCTCGATCGACGCCAATCTCGAACGCGGGTCGGGCCGCAACATCTGGATCGAGATGACCATCACCGAGGGCAAGAACCGCGAGGTGCGCCGGGTGCTCGAATGGCTCGGGCTCAAGGTCAACCGCCTGATCCGCACCGCCTATGGCCCCTTCGAACTCGGCGACCTGCCGCGGGGACAGGCCGCGCGCATCCGCAAGCAGGATCTCGGCCGTTTCATGAGCACCCTGAAGAAGGGCGAGCGGTGAGGATCATCGCCGGGGAATGGCGCGGGCGGCGGATCGAGGCGCCGAAGGGCGAGGCGACCCGCCCCACCGCCGACCGCACGCGCGAGACCTTGTTCAACATGCTGACGAGCCGGCTCGGCAGTTTCGAGGGGTTGCGGGCCGCGGACCTCTTCGCCGGCAGCGGCGCGCTGGGGCTGGAGGCGCTTTCGCGCGGGGCGGCGCATTGCCTGTTCGTCGAGCAGGACCGCGCCGCGCTGAGTGCGATCCGGGCGAACATAAGGGCGCTCGATGCGGGCGCCCGCGCGAGCGTGGAGGCGGGATCGGTCATGGGCCTGCGGGCGGCGCGCGAACCGCTCGACCTCGTGCTCGCCGATCCGCCCTATGGCACCGGCGCGGGCAGCGTCGCGCTCGACCGGATGCTGCGCCTCGGCTGGATCGGCGAGGCGACGTGGATCGCGCTCGAGACCGGCAAGGCCGAGGAGGTCGCGGTCAAGGGCCTCGAGGTCGAAACCGAACGCCGCATCGGCAAGGGCAAGGGCAAGCTCACGCTGCTGCGTCCCGCTTCCCCGAATGGAGCCCCCGCCGATCCGGGATCGGGTCCGGCCTAGGTCAGCCGTCCGAGGGCGGGTTCGCCATCCGCTGCTCGAGCACCTTCCACGAGGCTTCCTGGCGGTCGGCGCCCATCCGGGTGATGGCGATCTTGTCCTCGTCGCGCAGGCGCCAGAAGATCTCCTGCCGTTCGGGGGTGAGGCTCCAGTAGTAGCTCTTCGTGTCTTCGGGCCAGGCGTCGTAGGCGCTCTGCCGCTCGGCGGGCCAGGCGTCCCGCTGGGCCTGCTCGTCCGGCGTCAGTTCCCGCATCGTGCCGGGATCCGTGCGATCGGTCGGCATGGTGTCGGGCCTCGTCGGCTCGGGCGGCATGGTGTCGGGCCTCGTCGGCTGCGGCGGCGTGGTATCGGGCCTTGTCGGCTGGGGCGGCATCGTGTCCTGCGCGCTCGCCGGGGCAAAGGCGACGACCGCCACCGTCGCCGCGGCGACACCGTAAAGCCAGATATGTGATTTCCGCATGGGATTCTCCTTCGTTTCCAGACCCTCGCGTGCTCGAACGCGGACTTCCTTGCGGCCCGGTGGGCGCATCCCCTCGCCCCCGGGCAGCGCCACCATGGGCCAGCAGGTCCGGCCTGCGAACCCGCGCGCCCTGCCCTGCGTCCCGAAGCAGGCACGACCCGCCGGGAGGCGTGGGCGCACCGGGACGGACCGATGGCGCGCACGAAAAAGGGCGACCGAAGGCCGCCCTTTCATCGTGCCGATGTGCCTGTTCGCCTCAGCCGCGACGATCTTCCGGAAAGTCCCTCGCCGGGTAGTCGCCCCAATCGAGGCCCGCGGCGCGCGGCTGGATGCAGGAATCCTGCGATTCGCTCATGCAGACTTCGTATTCCTCGCCCTCGACGCGGACCTTGATGGCCTTGCCTTCGTCGTTGCGCTCGACGATTTCGGGCGACTTCGCCTTCCAGTCCGCGTCCTGCGACTGCCCGTCATCCTGGGCAGCGGCGGGCATGGCGATCCCGGCGGAAAGGACGGCGGCGGCGGTGATTGCTAGAAAATTCCTCATGATATCAGCTCCTCCATGTCGTTTGCTTGCACCTGATCAATGGGATGCCGGGGCGTGAGGTTCCGAATTTTCCGGGTTCCACCGTCCGTCGCCCCTGCCGAAGCAATGGTCGAAAACCGTCCCTCGCGGGTTGCGGGAACCGGCTGCGTTCCCTACCTGTTCGCGGGGATATCATGACCGACCGCAGCCCCCTCCCCGCCTCCGCGCAAGGCGAAGTTCCGCCCTATGCCGCGCGGCTCAACCCGCCGCAGCGCGAGGCGGTGCTGACCACCGAGGGGCCGGTGCTGATGCTCGCCGGGGCCGGCACGGGCAAGACCGCCGCGCTCACCGCCCGGCTCGCCCACCTGGTGGCGACGCGGCGCGCCTATCCCTCGCAGATCCTCTGCGTCACCTTCACCAACAAGGCCGCGCGCGAAATGCGCGAGCGTGTCGGGGCGCTGCTCGGCCAGGGCGCGGAAGGGATGCCGTGGCTCGGCACCTTCCATTCGGTCTGCGCCAAGATGCTGCGCCGCCATGCGGAACTGGCGGGGCTCGAGGCGAACTACACGATCATCGACACCGACGATCAGCTGCGACTGCTGAAGCAGCTCATCGCCGACAGCGACCTCGACGAGAAACGCTGGCCCGCGCGCCAGCTCGCCGGCCTCATCGACCGCTGGAAGAACCGCGGGCTCAACCCCGAGGATCTTGATCCGGCCGAAAGCGAAGCCTATGCCAATGGTCGCGGACAGGCGCTCTACCGTGCCTACCAGGACCGGCTGAAGGCGCTCAACGCCTGCGATTTCGGCGACCTGATGCTGCACGTGCTCAACATCTTCCGGGCCCGCCACGACGTGCTGGCCGAATACCAGCAGCGCTTCCGCTACATCCTTGTCGACGAATACCAGGACACGAACGCGGTCCAGTATCTCTGGCTACGCCTGCTCGCGCAGGAACATAAGAACATCTGCGTGGTGGGCGACGACGACCAGTCGATCTATTCCTGGCGCGGGGCGGAAGTGGCGAACATCCTGCGCTTCGAGAAGGATTTTCCCGGCGCCCACGTGATAAAGCTCGAACAGAACTACCGTTCGACCCCGCACATCCTCGGCGCCGCCTCGGGCCTTATCCGCGCCAATTCGCAGCGCCACGACAAGACCTTGTGGACCGAGGCGAACGGGGGCGAGAAGGTCCGCGTCATCGGCGTGTGGGACGCGCCCGAGGAAGCGCGCCGCGTCGGGGAGGAGATCGAACGGCTCGAGGGCGAAGGCGCGCCGCTGGACCAGGTCGCGATCCTCGTGCGCGCGCAGTACCAGACCCGCGAATTCGAGGACCGTTTCATCCAGATCGGGGTCAATTACCGGATCATCGGCGGTTTCCGCTTCTACGAACGCGCCGAGATCCGCGATGCGCTCGCCTACCTGCGCGTCATCGCCCAGCCGCAGGACGATCTCGCCTTCGAACGCATCTACAACCAGCCCAGGCGCGGGCTGGGCGCGAAGACGCTGGAGAAGATGCACCAGCACGCGCGGCGCGTGGGCCTGCCGCTGGCCGCCGCCTCGCTGCAACTGGCGGACAGCGACGAATTGCCGAAACGCGCCGCGAACACGATCGGCGCGCTGCTGAGGCAATTCCTGAGCTGGCGCGCGGCGGCGGAGGAGATGACGCCGGCCGACCTGCTGCGCCTCGTGCTCGAGGAATCGGGCTACAACGCCATGCTCGCCGCCGACCGCTCGGCCGAAAGCGCGGGGCGCGCGGAAAACCTCACCGAACTCGCCCGCGCGATGGAGGAATACGAGACGCTGGGCGATTTCCTCGAGCACGTCAGCCTTGTCATGGACACCGACGGGCGCGAGGACGAGGAAACGGTGACGATCATGACGATCCACGCGGCCAAGGGGCTCGAATTCGACCACGTGTTCTGCGTCGGCTGGGAGGAAGGCGTGTTCCCCTCGCAGCGCGCGCTCGACGAAGGGGGGCTCGCCAGCCTCGAAGAGGAGCGCCGCCTCGCCTATGTCGCGATCACCCGCGCGCGGCGGCGCTGCATGATCCTGCACGCCGCCAATCGCCGCATCTACGGCCAGTGGACGAGCTCCATCCCCTCGCGCTTCATCGAGGAACTGCCCGAAGAGCACATCGAGCAGGAAACGACGCTCACCGGCGGCGCCTCGCTGTGGCGGGCGAACTGGTCGGAGAACGAGGACCCCTTCGCCCACGTCGCCCGCGACCGCCCCGAACGCGCCCAGGCCCGCGGCCCCGGCTGGCAGCGCGCGATCGCGAGCGGATACGAGACGAAGCAGCAGCGCATCCGCGAGAGCGGTCGCTCCGCGGCGAGCTTTGCCGGGCAGGCGCGTTCCGACATCGCGATCGGCGCGATCGTCCGCCACGACAAGTTCGGTACGGGCTGCGTGATCGACCAGGAAGGCAACAAGCTGACGATCAATTTCGCGGACGCTGGCGAAAAGCGCGTCATCGACAGCTTCGTGACGGTGGTGGACTAGGCCGGAGCGGCCCGATCCCCGGCCGGGGTCAGCCGTCGCCGGGCGCGAAGCTGCCGCGCGTGCGATTGGCGATCGCCACCAGCGAGAGCATCACCGGCACCTCCACCAGCACGCCGACCACGGTGGCAAGCGCGGCCCCGCTGCCCAGCCCGAACAGGCCGATGGCGACCGCCACCGCCAACTCGAAGAAATTCGACGTTCCGATAAGCGCGCACGGGGCCGCGATGGCGTGCGGCACGTTCCACGCCTTGGCCCAGCCATAGGCGATGAAGAAGATCCCGTAGCTCTGCACGATGATCGGCACCGCGATCAGCACCACCAGCAGCGGGCGCGCGACGATGGTTTCGGCCTGGAAACCGAACAACAGCAGCACGGTCGCCAGCAGGCCGATCACCGAGAGCGGCTTCATTCGCCCGGTGAAATCCGCCACGGCGCGCTCGTCCCCCGCGTGCGAGGCGAGCAGGCGGCGACGCACGAAGGCCCCGGCGGCAAGCGGCACGACCACGTAGAGCGCGACCGAAAGCAGCAGCGTCTCCCACGGCACGGCGATGTCGGTCACGCCCAGCAGCAGCGCGACGATCGGCGCGAAGGCGACGATCATGATGAGATCGTTCGCCGCCACCTGCACCAGCGTGTAGGCGGGGTCGCCCCTGGTCAGCTGCGACCAGACGAACACCATCGCGGTGCAGGGTGCAGCGCCCAGCAGGATCAGGCCGGCGATGTATTGCTGCGCGTCGGCGGGCGCGATCAGGTCGGCGAAGACCACCTCGAAGAACAGCACGCCCAGCGCCGCCATCGTGAACGGCTTGACCAGCCAGTTGACCGCGAGAGTGATGATCAGCCCCTTGGGCTTGTCGCCCGCCCTGCGAACCGCGCCGAAATCGACCGCGACCATCATCGGGAAGATCATCGCCCAGATCAGCACCGCGACCACGAGGTTGACCGAGGCATATTCGAGGGCGGCCAGCGCCGCGAAGAGTTCCGGGGCGGCATTGCCCAGGCCGACTCCCCCCAGGATCGCGGCGGCGACCCAGACGCTCAGCCACTTTTCGAACAGGCCCAGCCCCGCGGCTGCAGGCTCGATGTCGGCGGTTGCGGTGGTCATGCCTCTTCGGCCTCCCCTTTGACAGGCGCGCCGATCCGCTGCAATTCGACGCGCAGGGCCTCGTGCGACAAACTGTCGAGCGGCAGCGCGACAAATCCGTCGATGCGGCGTTTCAACCGCTCGAAGGCCTGTTCGAACGCGGCTTTCTTGTCACTGTCGCTGCCGTCGACCGCGGCGGGGTCGGGAATGCCCCAATGCGCCGAGATCGGGCGACCGGGCCAGACCGGGCAGCTTTCGGCGGCCGCGCTGTCGCAGACGGTGATGATCAGATCAAACGCAGGGCCGTCGGCAAAAGTGTTCCAGCTCTTGGAGCTGAACCCCTCCGCCGGATAACCGTGCGCGGCGAGGGTCTTGAGCGCCCACGGATTGACCTTTCCGGTTGGCTGGCTTCCGGCACTGTAAGCGGCGAAGCGCCCTGCGCCGTCATGGTTCAGAATCGCTTCGGCGAGGATCGAGCGGGCCGAATTGCCCGTGCACAGGAACAGGACGTTCATCGTCTCAGCCTCAGCAGCAGGTGGCGGCGCGAGCGGTGGCCGGCGCTTGAGGCACGCAGCAAGCGCCAGTCGCCGCATCGGCGTTGGCAAGCTGTTCGAGATCGGGGCTCCCGCCATATGTGGTGCTGCCCCCATTGGTGAGGAAGGCTTCCCAAACCACGCCGTCAGGGTCGGCGATCCAGCTCTTCTTCGACTTGGCGTAGCAGCAGGTGGTGGCGCCTTCCTCCAGCACGGGTCGGTCGGCGGCTTCGAGCCGGGCATAGACCTCGCTCAGTTCGCCTTCCTCCTCGACCTGCAAGCCGACATGCTCGATGCCCTTGGCGGCACCCTCGCGCATCGAGATCGCGAAGTTGATGCGCGGATCCTCCAGCATCCACTTGGCGTAGTCGGGCTTCACCACGCTGGGCTCGGCACCGAACAGGTGCGTGTAGAAAGCGATCGAGACATCGAGATCGGTCACGCCGACATGCATGTGGAAGCGTTTCATCAGGCACTCTTTCGGTTGGAGGAAGGTTCGCAAGGCGCAGCATCGTCGCAGGTGGCGCCGCCGCAGCAGTTCTCGGTCAGATAGCCCATCAGCGCGTTCATCGCGCCATAGTCCGCCGAATAGATGATCGAACGGCTTTCACGCCGCTGGGTCACCAGCCCCGCATTGGCGAGCTGGGCGAGGTGGAAGCTCATCGAGGACGGCGGCACGCCGACACGCTCGGCGAGGATGCCGGCCGGGATGCCTTCGGCACCGGCTTGCACGAGCAGGCGATAGGCAGCCAGGCGGTGTTCCTGCGCGAGCGCGGAGAGAGAACGTATGACCTGATCCGGCAGCACCTTAAAGCTCCGATGATTCGATAAATGTGGAAATATTGAAGAAGGCGAAGCTCGTCAACGAGGATCGTCCCCGATTCCGTCGGCGCCCTTCGGTCTTATCGACCCGCAAGGCCCCGACGGATCCGGCGATCCCGGTCCAGGCCCTTGATATCGGATGCAAAACGGCGTGCAGGGTCGCGATCGCAATCCTGCGGAGAATTTCCGGTAAAACCCGCCAGGGATGATTTTCACCGACTCGCGCGGCAAGGGGCGCAGGCGGATCAGCCCACGCCGATGTCGAGGAAGCCGGGACGCGGCCCGTTCCATTCGCCCGCCGGCACCGGCCCATCGTCCTCGTCGCGGCGGCTCGAGCGGGAGGCGCGTTCGGGCTTGCCCTCGGCGCGGTCCTTGCGCGGGGCGCGTTCCCGCTTCGGCTTGTCGGGAGCGTCCTCGCGCTCCTCGTCGCGGCGGCGCGACTGTCGCTTGGGCCTGTCCGAGGCCTTATGCCCGGTCTCGTCCCCGACCCTATCCCCGGTCTCGTTCCTGCCGTCGTCCGAGCCAGGCTCGGCCAGCGGCACGCGCACGTCTTCCTTGCCGAACACCTTGATCGGACTGCCGGTCAGCTTTTCCACGTTGGCGATCGCTTCGGCATCGTCCTCGGAGACGAAGGTGAAGGCCCGACCCTTGGCCCCGGCGCGGCCGGTGCGGCCGATGCGGTGGACGTAATCGTCCGGGTGCCAGGGCGTGTCGAAGTTGAAGACGTGGGAGACGCCCTTGATGTCGAGCCCGCGCGCGGCGACGTCGGAGGCGACGAGGATGTTGACCTCGCCCTTCTTGAAGCGGTCGAGTTCCTTGATCCGGCTCGACTGGTCCATGTCGCCGTGAATCTCGCTCGACCGGAAACCGTCGCGCTGCAGGTGCTTGTTGAGTTCGCGCACGGTCGTCTTGCGGTTGGCGAAGATGATCGCGGTCTCGACCTCGTCGTTTTCGAGCAGCCACTGCAGCGTGTCGCGCTTCTGCCGGGATTTCACCGGGATCTTGAAGGCGGTGATGTTCTCGTTGGTGGAGGCCGCGCGGCTGACCTCGATCCGCTTGGGGTTGTTCAGGAACTTCGCGGCCAGCTTCTCGATCGGCGGGGGCATGGTCGCCGAGAACAGCATGGTCTGGCGCGTTTCGGGAAGCTTCGAACAGATGAACTCGATATCCGGGATGAAGCCCATGTCGAGCATCCGGTCGGCTTCGTCGATGACGAGCAGCTCGCATCCGTTGAGGAGGATCTTGCCGCGCTCGAACAGGTCCATCAGCCGGCCCGGCGTCGCGATCAGCACGTCGACGCCTTCGTCGAGGGTCCTGAGCTGGTCGCCCATCTGCACGCCGCCGATCAGCAGCGCCATCTTGAGATCGTGGTTCGCCCCGTATTTCTCGAAATTCTCGGCCACCTGCGCGGCGAGCTCGCGGGTCGGTTCGAGGATCAGCGAGCGCGGCATCAGCGCGCGCCTCCGCCCGGAAGCCATGACATCGATCATGGGGAGCACGAAGCTCGCGGTCTTGCCCGTGCCGGTCTGCGCGATGCCGATGAGATCGCGCATCATCAGCACGGCCGGGATGGCCTGGGCCTGAATCGGGGTCGGCTCGGAATAGCCGGCGTCCTCGACGGCCTTGAGCAATTCGGGGGAGAGGCCGAGATCGGCGAAAGTCATGCGTGGGGTAATGTCCGGATGGCGGGCAGGACCGTCCTGCCCGATCGCTGTGCCCGGCCTGCGCGAAGGCCCGCCGGGACCGCGCGCGCTCTCGCGCAGAAAACGGCGAAAGTCAAGGAAACGCGCAGGCGAAGCGCGCGAAAGCCGCTATTCCTTCACCGCGACGAGCTGGCGCATCCGTTCGACCTCGCATCTCAGCCCCGTCCGGCTCTTGATCCTGTCGCGCTCGACGCAGAGCTGGCCGTCCTCGTTTCGCTCGACATAGAAGCCCGAATAGAAGTCGCGCGCGCGGCAGGTCTTCTCGAGGTTGACGCTGACGATCCGTTCGTCGGTGAGGAACAGCAGCAGGCGGTTGCCCGATCCGGTCTGGACACCGGCAATCCGTTCGACCGGCAGGCATTTCGCCATCTCGCGCTCCTCGAAACGGGTCTTCACCCCGCGTTGCGGGAGCGCGGCGAGGAGTTCCTGCCGGGCGGCGGGGGGCTGCGGGGCGATCCGGATGACGACGCGCTGCTCGATCCGGACCTGGCGGACGCGCTGGCCCTGGTGAAAGGCGGTGAGCGGCGCGGCCCCGGGCAGCGGCCGCGGCGGCAGCGCGCGCGGCGAGCGCTCCTCGCCCTCCGCATGGTCGGTTCCCGCCGCGCTCAAGCCGACCGGGCCGGATGCCGCCTCCCCGGCGGGCGCGACGAGGCCCTGCCCCAGGGCCGGGAGCAGGAGCGCAAGCGGCGCGGCATAGGCCAAGAGGCTCGGCATTGCGGCGGGGAAATCCTCCGTGTCGCAGGGCGCTCCGGCCCGAGGATGGCGAGGGGTGCGACCCTAGGCCGCGCGATTGAACACCGGCTTAACTGCCCCCGTCCGCAGGGCAAGGCACTGGTCACTTGGCCTGCGCCTGTGGCATGGAGGCCACATTGATGAGCGAGCGGCACCAAGGCCGCATTGATGATAGGGTGGCGTGGAGGCCACGATGCTGACCGAAGAGAACACTGCCGACCCCGCGGCCGACACCTTCCTCGCCGAAGCCGCCGACCTGCTGGGCGCGCGCGGCCTGACGCGCGATCCCGACCTGATGGAACCGTGGCTGACCGATTGGCGCGGGCGCTACACCGGGCGCGCGCTCGCCCTCGCCTCGCCCGGTTCGACCGGGGAGGTCGCGGCGCTGGTGGGGCTCTGCGCCCGGCACGGCATCGCCATCGTGCCGCAGGGCGGGAACAGCGGGATGGTCGGCGGAGCGACCCCGGATGCGAGCGGGCGTTCCCTGCTGCTTTCGCTCCGGCGCATGGACCGGCTGCGCCGCATCGACCCGGAAGCGGGGCAGGCCGTGTGCGAGGCGGGGATGATCCTGGAGACGCTGCACGAACTTGCCGCGGCCAACGGCCTGCGCTTTCCCCTGACGCTGGGCGGGAAGGGTTCGGCGACGGTCGGCGGGCTGATCTCGACCAATGCCGGGGGCACGCAGGTCCTGCGCCACGGGACGATGCGCGCGCAGGTGCTGGGGATCGAGGCGGTGCTCGCGAACGGCGATGTCTATGACGGGCTGACCGCGCTCAGGAAAGACAATCGCGGCTTCGACCTCAAGCAATTGCTGATCGGTTCGGAAGGCACGCTGGGCATCGTCACCGCGGCGACCCTGCGTCTGCTCCCCGCCCCGACCGCGCGGGTCACCGTGTGGGCCGGGCTACCCGGCATCCTCGAGGCGCGCGCGCTGCTGCGCGCGCTCGACCGGGCGATGGGCGGCGCGCTCGAAGGGTTCGAGGTGGTGCCCGCCCATTGCCTCGAAAGCGTGCTCGCGCACCTGCCCGATGCGCGCGCGCCGCTTTCGCAAAGGCACGAATGGAACGCGCTGATCGAATTCGTCGCCTCGGACCTGGACGACGCCGCCCTGCGCGAGCGGGCCGAGGCGGCGCTTGGCGCGGCGATGGCGGACGGCCTCTTCGAGGACGCGGCGATCGCGGCGAACGAGACGCAGGCCGAGGCGTTCTGGACCCTGCGCGATTCGATCTCCGCCGCCGAGCGCGCGCTGGGCCCCGCGATGCAGCACGACATCTCGGTGCCGGTCGAGCGGATGCCCGAATTCATCCTCGCCGCGACCCGCCAGCTGGAGGACGAATTCCCCGGCACGCGCGGCGTCGCCTTCGGGCATCTTGGCGACGGGAACGTCCATTTCCACGTCCTTGCCCCGCCGGGCGCAGCCGCTGGCGCATGGGAAGAAGGCGAAGGCAGGCGCGTCAGCGCGCGGGTCCATGACCTCGTCACCAAATGGGGCGGCTCGATCAGCGCGGAACACGGCATCGGGCAGGTCAAGCTCGGCGAACTCGCGCGGCTCGGCGATCCGGTGGCGCTGTCGATGATGCGCGCGGTCAAGCGGGCGCTCGATCCGCAGGGCCTGCTCAACCCCGGCAAGCTCGTCCCGCTCGCCTGACCGGCGCGAATCGGCAGGCGGCTTGCGCCTCAAGGCGCAAGCGCCTAAAGCGCGCCGCGACCGGCGGATGCGGGGCCGAGGCGGCTCCCGCTCGTTCGCTGCGACCAGATATCTCACAGCAGTCTTCGGAGACAGATTCATGGCCAGCGCGCCGCAGCAGCCGCAACTTCCGCTGTTTTACAAGGACCTCCTGCCGCTCAACAGCCGGGACCACGGCGACTGGAAGGTAAGCGCCTTCGAAACCGCCGCCCATGTCGCCTCGACCCACGCGATCCCGCTGACGGTGGACGAGTTCATCGACGCGCAGCGCAACTACCCGATCGTCTTCACCGCCGGGGACAACCCGCTGCCGATCGCGCTCATGGGGCTCAACGAAGGCGTCAACACCTTCATCGGCGAGGACGGCAAGCTCGTCGCGGGCGTCTATGTCCCGGCCTATATCCGCCGCTATCCCTTCATCCTCGCCAAGATGAAGCCCGATTCGAACGACATGTCGCTCTGCTTCGATCCGACCGCCGGCGTGATCGCCAAGCAGGACGAGGGCCAGCCGCTGTTCGACGGCGAGGGCAAGCCGACCGAATACACCAACCAGGTGCTCGATTTCTGCTCCAGGTTCGAGGAATCGGGCCAGCGCACCCGCGCCTTCCTCGAAGAGCTCAAGAAGCTCGACATCCTGATGGACGGCGAGGTCGCGATCACGCGCGGCGACAACCCGGACAAGCCTTTCGTCTATCGCGGCTTCCGCATGGTCGACGAAAAGAAACTGCGCGAGCTTTCGGCCGAAACGCTCGAAGCGCTGAACAGGAACGGCCTGCTCATGCTGATCCACGCGCATCTGTTCTCGATGAATCTGATGCGTGCGCTGTTCGAACGCCAGGTCGTCCAGGGCAAGGTGCCGCAGATGCAGCCGGCTTCCGCGAACTGAGCTTCCGCGAACTGATTCGAACGCCCGGAAAACGGCGCAACGCCGCCGATCCGGAACCTTTTTGATGGCGGGGGGGCTTGAAGTCCCGCCCGCCATTTACCATGTCACGCTCAGGCGGTGTTCCCCTCATCGACCGCCTGGAGCCGCGCCTCAGAGCGCGCTCCCCCCTGAACCTCAGCCCACCTCGTGCACATCCCCCCTCTTGCACGGGGTGGCGCTTTTTCCTTCAGATGTTCATTCCGCCGCCTGGGCGAAGTCATCGCCCGGGGCGAGCCGAGCCGTTTCCGCGCCCAGTTCGCGCACCAGCCCGGCGACCACCTGCGCGACCGACCCGACCTCGTCGGTCGGCTCGGCGAGATCGACATCGAGATAGGCCGAACGGCACACCTCCACCTGGATCGCGTGGAGCCCGCGCGCCGGCGCGGCATGGCGATCGAGCACGTAGCCGCCGGCATAGGGCCGGTTGTGTGCGCTCGCGCAGCCTTCGGCGTCGAGATGGCGGAAGGCGCGTCCGACCAGCCGCGCGCTGCACGACGCGCCGAAGCGATCGCCGAGGACGAAGCGCGCCGGCCGATCCTCCCCCGCCTGCCGCCGCAGCGGCGGCATGGAGTGGAGATCGACCAGCAGCGCCCCGCCCCACTGCGCGCGGACGCGGCGAAGCTCGCGCTCGATCAGGGCATGGTAAGGCCGGTGGATCCGCTCGATCCGCGCCTCGATCTCGCCGGGGGCGAGCGGGCGGTTCCAGATTTCCCCGAACCCGGGCAGGCGGCGCGGGACGAGCCCGAGCCCGCTGCGCGCCCGGTGGTTGGGCTTGCCATCCCCCTTCTCTGCGCGCGCCTTGTCCGGCTGCGCCTTGCGCCGGGCCTCCTCGCCGCCCCTGACCATGCCCCAGTCGACATCGTCCTCCGCGCGGTTGAGGTCGAGCACCGCGCGCGGCGCATGGGCGACCAGCAGCGCGGCCCCGGTCAGCCGGGCCGCTTCGCGCGCGACCAGATCGATCAGCCGGTCCTCGAGCCGCAGCTGCGACAGCCGCACGTCGCGCATCGCGGCCAGCGTTTCGCCCGGGTACACCCGCCCCGCATGGGGCACGGCGATCAGGACGGGAAGCGGCATCGCGCGCGGCGCGTGATAGGTGAAGGCCGGACCGCAGGCCGGATCGCCGATCGCCCCGCCCTCGATCGTGATGCTGCCCTGCGGACGCCCCGATATCGGTTCGCCTCCGGTCGGGTCCGCCGGTCCTGGATCGCCCTGCCTCGTCATGGATCCTTGCCTGCTGAACGCATTGCGCGCGCGTGTCAAAGCGTAGTTGGCCCGCCGCGCCTGTTCCAAAGCAGGGCAAGGCCAAGGGCGAGAAGATTTCTTAAGCGCCGCGTGCTAAGGCGCGCGCCATGAGCTTGAATACGACCCCGAAAAGCGGCGTCCCGCGCATCCTCCTGGCCGAAGACGAGGAAGCGATGCGGACCTACCTCACCCGCGCGCTGACCAATGCGGGATACGAGGTGCGCGCGGTCGATCGCGGCACCGAGGCGATTCCCCTGCTCGAGCAGGAGCGTTTCGACCTGCTTTTGTCGGACATCGTTATGCCGGAGATGGACGGGATCGAACTCGCCCAGCGCTGCGCCGAGATTGCCCCGGCGACGCGGGTCATGTTCATCACCGGTTTCGCCGCGGTGAGCCTGCGCGCGAGCCGGGAGCAACCCGATGCGAAGGTCCTGTCCAAGCCTTTCCATCTGCGCGATCTCGTGCTCGAGGTGGAACGCGTGTTCGAGGAACAGGCCGAGGCGCGGCTCTAGCCGCGTTCGAATCGCTTGCACATGATGGCGGCCCGCGCTAATGGGCCGCTCCGCCCCGAAGCCCGAGAGGGTGACGCGGGCCATCCGGCGGATGGGTTCGGGCGTATAGCTCAGTGGTAGAGCACTGTGTTGACATCGCAGGGGTCGGAAGTTCAACTCTTCCTACGCCCACCATCGCAAGACCCCGCAACTCTTTGAGTTTGCGGGGTTTTTGTTTGCCTGTCGATGACGGTGAGGCGAGCGGGGGTCGCCCGGATCGGACCCGCGGACAATGTATTTCCCGAAATGCATCTCCGGGCTTGCCCGGACACCCGCCCGCCGTAAGGCGACGCGGAAACGGCGCTGCGGGAGTGCCGGGTCTCGATGGCAAAACCTGATTTATGTGATCGGCATTTCCGGTTTCCCCCCATCGAGCGAGGCGATTAATGGCCCCTCCACTGATCGATAAAGGCCGACGTCCGGCCTTTTCCAGAATGTCAGGGGAAACCTCGAAATGACCAAGACTTTCAAATCCGTGCTGCTCCTTTCGACGAGCGCGATGCTGGCCAGCGGTGCGTTCGCCACGCCGCCCGGCTTCGACGGGCCGGGCATGGGACAGGTGCCCGTTCGCGCGGCGGGCGACATGGCTCCGCGCGACGTGCAGGACTGGTGGCCGGAAGTGGTCGATCTGGAGCGCCTTCGCCAGAACGAGATCGACGCCGATCCGCTCGGCGAAGACTTCGATTACGCCACCGAATTCGCAAAGCTCGATCTTGCCGAGGTGAAGGCGGACGTGGCGGCCGTGCTCGGGGAGTCGCAGGACTGGTGGCCGGCCGACTACGGCAGCTACACCGGCCTGTTCATCCGTCTTGCCTGGCACAGCGCGGGAACCTATCGCTCCGGCGACGGACGCGGGGGGGCCGATGGCGGCCAGATCCGGTTCGAGCCGCTCAACAGCTGGCCCGACAACGCCAATCTCGACAAGGCGCGGCGTCTGCTGTGGCCGGTGAAACAGAAATACGGCCGCAGCCTGTCGTGGTCCGACCTCATCGTCCTGTCGGGTAACGTCGCACTCGAACAGGCGGGTCTCGAAACCTTCGGCTTCGCCGGCGGAAGGACGGATGACTGGCAGCCGGAGCTTGTCTACTGGGGGCCGGAGAGCAAGTTCCTGACGGCTTCGCGCTTCGACCACGGGAAGGGTCGCCCGGCGGGCGAAGGGGAGATTCCGCAAGAGCTGGAAGACGATCTCGGTGCGTCCGAAATGGGCCTCATCTACGTCAATCCCGAAGGCCCGGAAGGCAATCCCGACATCCTCGCCTCGGGCGAGCGTATCCGCACGACCTTCGCGCGGATGGGCATGAACGACGAGGAAACGGCCGCGCTGATCGTCGGCGGGCACACGCTGGGCAAGAACCACGGGGCAAGCCCGAAGGACTGCATCGGGAAGGAACCCGCGGCGGCAGGCGTCGCGGAACAGGGTTTCGGCTGGAAGAATTCCTGCGGCACGGGCGCAGGTCCCGACACCACGACGAGCGGCCTGGAGGGCGCCTGGACGGCGACGCCGGACACCTGGAGCAGCAATTTCCTCGACAACCTCTACGGCTTCGAATGGCGCCTGACGACCAGTCCGGCCGGCGCCAAGCAGTGGATCCCGGTCAACGCCGACGAGGTCGAATTCGTCCCGGACGCCTTCGACCCGGAGAAATTCCACCCGCCGGTGATGCTCACGACCGACCTCGCGATGCGGTACGACCCCAAGTACGGGCCGATCACCAGGCGCTGGGCGGAAAATCCGGCGGAGCTGGACGCGGCCTTCGCCCGGGCGTGGTTCAAGCTCACCCATCGCGACATGGGGCCGGCGGCGCGCTATGTCGGGGCCGAAGTGCCCGGGGAGCAGTTCGTCTGGCAGGACCCGCTCCCGGCGGCGGACTACGAGACCGTCACGAGGTCCGATATCGAGCTGCTCGAAGGCAAGATCCGCGCTGCCGGGCTTTCGACCTCGGACCTGGTCCGCGCGGCATGGGCCGCGGCCGCGACATATCGCGACACGGACATGCGCGGCGGAGCGAACGGGTCGCGCATTCGTCTCGCCCCGCAGAAGGACTGGGCCGTCAACGATCCCGAAACCCTGGCCAAGGTCATCGGCGCGATGGAGGCGATCCAGGCCGAGTTCAACGCCATGGGAACCGGGCGCAAGGTGTCGATCGCCGATCTCGTCGTGCTGGGCGGTACCGTCGCGATCGAGGACGCGGCCAAGGCTGCCGGCCATGAGATCGACGTGCCGTTCACGCCGGGCCGGGTCGATGCGACGCAGGACATGACGGATACGGAGAGCTTCGAATATCTGCGCCCGGCCGCGGATGGCTTCCGCAACTTCTACGGCGAAAGGGCCCGTCTCTCGCCGACGGAGATGCTGGTCGATCGCGCGGACCTGCTGACTCTGACCGTACCGGAGATGACGGTGCTCGTCGCGGGGATGCGGGCGCTCGATGCGAACGCGGATGGTTCGAGGCACGGCGTGTTCACCGACACGCCGGGCGCGCTGACCAACGACTTCTTCGTCAACCTGCTCGACATGGGGACCGAGTGGTCGCCGGTCGAAGGCGAGGAATACGTCTTCGAGGGCCGCGATCGCAAGACGGGTGAACTCAAGTGGACGGCGACCGAGGTCGATCTGGTGTTCGGCTCCAATTCGGAGCTTCGTGCCGTGGCGGAGGTCTACGCCTACGCCGATGGCGAGGAGCGCTTCATCAAGGACTTCGCGAAGGCGTGGAACAAGGTGATGATGCTCGACCGGTTCGACCTGCGCTGATCGCAAGGGAGAGGGCGCGCGGTCGGCCAGGCATGGCTGCCGCGCGCCCCTCCGTCCCCACAAGAAAAGGAGCAGGACATGCTCGACCGACGCGCCGCCATCCTCGGCACCGTCGCCATGCTGGCATTGCAGGGTTCCCGCGCGCTCGCCGAACCGGGCCGGCACATCGTCGAAATGACCGGACATCCCGGCGGCGAGATGGCTTTCGCGCCGCGCATCCTGCGTGTCGCCGCCGGCGACGTGGTCACCTTCCGCCCGGCGGCACCGTCGCACAGCTGCGTTTCGACGCCCGGAATGTTGCCGGCAGGCGCCGAGAGCTGGCGCGGCGGGATCGGCAAGCCGGTCACCCTCACCTTTAGCAAGCCCGGCTTCTATGGCGTTCACTGCCTTCCCCACCGAAGTCTCGGCATGGTCGGCCTGGTGATCGTCGACGGGCCCGGGCGCGACGCCAATCTCGCGGAAGCGAAGGCGGTGAAACATCCCGGAAAGGCAGCGGCCGCGTGGCAGGAAATCTGGCGCGAGGCGGGGGTCTAGGCATCCGTCCCGGCCCTGGGAAGTCACCGGATCGGCCGGCCGCAAGTCCAGGAAATGCAGGGCTTCGCACTCCCTTCGCGCCGCCCGTACTCCCATGCTGAAAAAAAGGCCCCGCACGGTCATGCGGGGCCGCAGTTTATCCGTGACAGAGAGATCAATGCGTCACGGGATCGCAGGTCGTGCGCGGGCCCCTTCAGAAGTTGAAACCCAGCTCGACACCGTACAGCCGGGGCGGCGAGAGCGTCCCGAAATCGACGATCGAATTGGTCAGGCCGAAATTGATCTGTTCATCGAACAGGTTCTCGACGAAGGCGGTGACGCGGAACATCTCGCGGTCCGGCCCGCCGAAGGCGATCGTCGCCGAGCTGTCGACCCGCCACAGCCCCTCGACGAGGCCGCGCGGCGAGTTGAAGAATTCCTGGAACCGCTCGCCGACATAGCGCGCATTGCCGTTCAGCTGCAGTTCGCCGAAGCCGAGATCGGCGGTATAGGTCGCCGCCACGCTCCCCGTGATTTCGGGCGCATTGCGCAAGTCCAGCGTCGACAGGTCGGCGAGGATCAGCGTGCCGGGCGGTTGCGGCGGGGTCGAGATATAGGTCGAGGACGCGATGAAGGCCTCGTAATCGGTGTATTCCGCATCGAGGTAACCCAGTGTCGCATCGAGCCTGAGCCCTTCGACCGGCAGCGCACTCACTTCCAGTTCGACCCCGCGAATGCGCGCCTCGGCGACATTGCGCACCGTGGTCGAGGTGAAGGTCGGCGGCGGGCCGGGCTCGATCGCCTCTTCCTGCTTGTCCTTGTATTCGTTCCAGAACAGCGCCGCGTTCAGGCGCAGCTTGCGATCGAGCAGGTCGAGCTTGCCGCCGATCTCGAAGGAATCGATGATTTCCGGATCGAACGGCGTCGTCACGTCCAGCACCGTGCCCGCGCGCGCGCTGAACCCGCCCGCATTGTAGCCGCGCGTGAACGAAGCGTAATAGAGCATGTCCGGGTCCGGTTCCCAGGTCAGCATGACCTTGGGGGTGAATTCGAACCAGTCCTCGTTCGCCGATCCCGCTTCGGTCAAAGGGCGGCCCTCGGGGATGCCGTCGGTGATCTGGTAGGGCGCGGTCGGCGGCAGGCCCGCATCGTAGAAGCGTGTCGCGATCCGCTTTTCGTCCCAGGTCGCGCGCCCGCCCAGCGTCAGGGTGAGCGTGTCGGTCATCGCCCAGTCGGCCTGCGCGAAAATCGCGGTGGTGGTCGCCTCGTGATCGTCCTCGTCGCCCGCGCCGTTGACGAACAGCGCCCCGGGCGGGACCGGCGCGCCGACCAGCGAGAGATCGAGCTTGATCGCCTGCCTCAAGCTGTATTCGGAATGGAAGTGGAACGCGCCCGCCACGAAGTTGACCGGTCCGTCGAATGAACTCGCCAGCCGGATTTCGCCGCTGTACTGGCTGTAATCCTGTTCGCGCACGACGTTGAAGGCGGTGGCGCTCGAACCGTCGAAATCGATGAACACCTCCTCGCGCGAATCCCGCATCCCGAATACGGTCGACAGGGTCAGCGTGTCGGAAAGGAAAATGTCGCCCGTCACCGTCAGCGCATCGAGCCTGGCGTCGAGGAAATGCGGGTCGGTCGAGGTGGAAACCGGGTTGTCGGGATCATTGCAGATGTTCTGGATCAGGCACAGCGGGTCCGGGCCGAAAGCGGGCGTGACCGTCGCGGGAACCGGAAAGGTCGTCTGGATGAGATCGATCGGAAGCGGCTCCACCCCGGCGATGCCGCGCGGGACGTAAGGGGTGAGGTCGGAATTGTCCTCGGCATGGTCGTAGATGATGTCGAAGGTCGCGACGCCCGGCTGGTCGATCCGCAGCACCGTGCCGAAGGACCAGCGGTCGCGCGCCCCGCGCGAGCCTCCGGCGGGATTTTCGAAAAAGCCGTCATCGGTCAGATACTGCCCGCGCACCAGCAGCGAGACGGTGTCGCCGATCAGGGGCGAATTGATCTCGCCGCGATAATCGACCGTGCCGAAATTGCCGATCGCAACGACGCCGCGCGCGCTGAATTCGCCGGTCGGGCGGCGGCGGGTGGCGTTCAATGCGCCGCCGGTCGTGTTGCGGCCGAACAGCGTGCCCTGCGGCCCGCGCAGCACCTCGATCCGTTCAAGGTCGAAGGTGTCTAGCAGGTTGAAGGCCGAGGTGCCGAGATAGATCCCGTCGAGGAAAGTGCCGACCGCCGGATCGAAGCTCTTTTCGGGATCCTGCGAGTTCACCCCGCGGATCGAGACCTGCGCGAGGCTCGGCCCGATCGACACTTCGGTGAGGACCAGGTTCGGCACCTGCCCGGTCAGTTCGGAAATGTCGCGGGCGTTGAAGCGCTCGACTTCGGCTTGGTCGAAGGCGGTGATCGCGATCGGCACGTCCTGCTGCGCTTCGGCGCGGCGTTGGGCGGTGACGACGATCTGTCGCAGGCCCTCGTCGGTGGTCGCCTCGGATCCGCCTTCGGAGACAACCTGCGCGTGTGCGGCAGCCGGCAGGACGAGGCAGGCCGACCCCACGGCAAGACCTGCACGCAAGCGCGTAGTGAACTGGCTCATTTTCCCTCTCCCCGTCGCCGCCCGCCCCGTGCCGCTACGGCATTGGGGCTTGCGGCGCTCACAAACTTTTTGACAGGCCAGTAAGAAAAGTCAAGATTAGCACTATGGAGAGGTCAGGCACGGGCAAGGAGCGCGCCCTCGAAAGCGTCCAGGCAGGCGGGCGGCGCGAGGTCCGGCTCGTGGTCGGCGGCATGGCGCATGATTTCGATTTCGTGCGGATGGAACTGCTCCGCGCGCTGGGCCGCGATCCGCGCAACCGGGTGGCGGTGTCCTCCGGTTTCGAGGAGTTCGAGGGCGACACGCGAACGGCGCTGATCAGCTATACCTGCAATGTCGAACCATCGCCCGAGGCTGCGCAGCGCCTGCGGCGTTTCGTCGAGTGCGGCGGGCGCTGGCTCGCGCTCCATGCGACCAATTCGCTGCTCGAATGGAGCGAGGAAGGCGTATCGGGGCGGCCTGCGTGCGGCGATTTCCTCGAGACGCTCGGCTCCTCCTTCCAGGCGCATCCGCCGATCGCGCCCTACGAGGTGCGGCCCGGTCCGGTCGCGGACCCGCTGACCGCTGGCGTCGCCCCCTTCACGATCGAGGACGAGCTTTATCTTTCGGACTATGCCGAAAGCGAGGACGGGTGCGAAATCGAGGTGCTGCTCCACGCGTGTTTCGGCGGTGCGGCGCCCGGTTTCGTGCGCGACGACTGGCCCGAGGGCGAGCAGGCGGTGCTCTATCGCCGCAGGCTGGGCGCAGGCGAAGTGCTCTATTTCACGCCCGGCCATGCGCGCGGCCATTACGACGCGCCCCATCGCACGCCGTTCTATCCGGATGTGGAGCGCGGCGCATGGGAGGAGCCGGCCTTCCGCGAAGTGCTCGGACGGTGCCTGCGCTGGGTCTGCCGCCAGCCCGTGCTTGAAGGAGAACACGCATGAGAGGACCGGGCCTTCCCCCGCTGGCCGACGAGGAAATTCCCGAAAGCCTCGCCAAGGTAATCGAGGCGTGGCCCTACAATCTCCACCGGACCCTGGCCCATTCGCCCGGCACCCTGCTCAAATGGCTGCCTTATGGCGAGCATATCCTGAAGGAGAACGCCCTCCCCTTCCGCGAGCGCGAAATCGCGATCCTGCGCGTGGGGTGGAACTGCAGATGCGCCTATGAATGGGGGATGCATTCGCTGGTCGCGCGGCGCGGCGGGTTCGGGGATGCGGATTTCGAGGCGCTGTGCGTCGGGGCGGACAGCCCGCACTGGACCAACGGAGAGGCGGCGGTGGTGGCGGCGGTCGACGACATGATGCGCGACTGGACGATTTCGCAAGACGTGTGGGCGCGGCTGGCGGCGCATTACGCGCCCGAACAGCTGGTCGACCTCGTCTGGCTCTCGGGCAACTTCATGACGATTGCGCTGCAACTGAACGCGCTGCGCGTGCCGCTCGAGGAGGGGCTGCCGCCGCTGCCCGATGACGCACCCCTCTACACCAGGGCCACACCATTCGTAACAGGGAGCTGAGAATGGACCTCGAAATGAAGGGCGCCAAGGCGATCGTCACCGGGGCGACGCGGGGGATCGGCAACCGGATCGCCGAAAGGCTGTTCGAAGCCGGGGCGGACCTCGCCTTCTGCGCGCGCGACGCGCAGGCGGTGGCGCACTGCGAGAAGGGCTGGGCCGAACGCGGCTTTCGCGCAAAGGGGACGGCCGTCGATGTCGGGGACCCGCAGGCCTATCGGAAATGGCTCGCCGACGCCGCGCACTGGCTCGGCGGGTGCGATGCCTTCGTCCATAACGTGTCGGGCGGAGGCGGCGCGGGCGGCGACGAGAAATGGCGGCTCAATTTCGAAATCGACATGATGGGCGCGGTGCGCGGACTGGAGGCGCTCGAAGACGATCTTGCGAAGGACGGGGGCGCGGTGCTGTTCGTCTCGAGCACGGCCGGGCTCGAAACCTATCCCTTCGTCCAGCCCTACAACGTGATGAAGGCGGGGCTGATCGTCTATGCCAAGCAGATCAGCAAGCTGCTTGGCAGGAAGGGCGTGCGGGTCAACTGCATCTCGCCCGGCGCAACGACCTTTCCCGGCGGCAACTGGGAGCGGCACAAGGTGAACCATCCCGACTATTACGATGCGACGGTGGCCGAGATCCCCTTCGGCCGGCTCGGCACGGCGGAGGAGGTGGCGGACGCTGCGGTGTTCCTGCTGAGCAGGCGCGCCTCGTGGATCACGGGGGCGAACCTGATCGTCGATGGCGGGCAGACGCGGCGCGTCTCGCTCTAGCCCGCAATGCTCGCGCCGCCATCGACGGGAAGGTCGATACCGGTGATGAAGGCGGAATCCTCGCAGGCGAGGAACAGCACCGCTTTCGCGACGTCCTCGGGCAGCACGATCCGCCCCGTCGCTGCGCCCAGCGGGTGGACCGCCACGCGGCGGGCGTAGTTCGCCTCGCGCTCCTGCTCGCTCGCGCCGAGATTGGCCTCCATCATCGGCGTCAGGGTCGATCCCGGATGGACGGCATTCACGCGGATATATTCGCCGCGCCCGGCGAAATGCAGCGCATAGGCCTTGGTCTGGGCGCGCAGGGAGGCCTTGGCGGCGCAATAGGCCGGAAGCGCGGCATTGGGCCTCAATGCGAGAAGCGAGCCGACATTGACGATCGCGGCATGGTTCGATGCGCGCAGCAAGGGGGCCATGGCCTGCACCGAATGGAAAATGCTGTCCGCATTGATCCGCTGGAACCGCTCCCAGAAACCGGCATCGATGCTGTCCACGTCGCCCATGCCGGAGATCCCGGCATTGTTGACCAGCACGTCGAGCCGCCCGTGCCGCCGCTCGATCGCGCTCGCCAGCCTGTCCCAATGTGCCCGCTCGGCCACGTCGAGCAGCGCGCCCTCCGCGCCCTCCCCCAGCTCCCCGGCGAGCGCAAAGGCCGCCTCGCTTTCCAGGTCGGCGCAGATCACGTGGGCGCCCTCGGCAAGCAGGAGCCGCGCCACTGCCGCGCCGATCCCGCCCGCAGCGCCCGTCACCAGCGCGATGTGTCCGGCAAGCTTCATGTTTCTCTGCGAAGCGCGCGATAGGGACGAAAGGCGGCGAGCAGCAGGACGAAGGCGACCGGCGCCGAAACCGCGTTCACCCAGGCAAGCGAATAGCGCACGCCCTCGGGACCGGTGAACAGCGCATCGTTGAACACCCCCACCACCAGCGGCCCTGCGCCCAGCCCGACGAGGTTGATGACGAGCATGTAGAGCGCGCTCACCTGCCCGCGCATCCGGCCCGGCGTCACCAGCTGGATCGCGGTCCCGGCCATCGGATAGGGCATGGTCGACATCAGCATGGCGGGCGCGAAGACCGCCAGAGCCGTTTCTCCGGTCGGCATCAGCGGGCCGAGTCCGCCGAACAGGCCGGTGCCGAGATAGCCCCACGCCGCCACCTTCAACGGCGCATCGCGCGACCCCCGGGCCGTCATCCGGTCGCAGATGGTCCCCGCCAACAGCGCGCCCGCAGGCCCCAGGACGAGATAGAGCGCGCCATAGGCGATCCCGATCTCGCCCGCCGACCAGCCGAAAGCGCGGATGAACAGGGCCGGGGTCCATACGGTCGAAGCATAGCCCGACAGGGTGATCATGCTGAACCCTGCAAAGACAAGCGCCAGGGTGCGGCGTTGCCCGGAAAGATGCGCGGCGACCGCGCGCAGGGGGACCTTCGCCTGTCCCTTACCGCCGCGCCGCTCCGGCTCCTTCAGCACCAGCAGCAGCGCCAGCGCGACGAGCAGGCCGGGCACGGCGACCAGCAGGAAGGTCCGCCGCCACGGGGCGAGCTCGCCAAGAAAGCCCGGCGCGTCCCACCTCGCCACAGCCGCGATCGCCACTCCGCCCGCAATATAGGCAAGGCCGATGCCGATGAAGGCGGTCATGGTGAAGACGCTCATCGCCCGGCCCAGCTTCTCGGGCGGGAACATGTCGGAGATGATCGAATAGGCGGTCGGCACGACGCTCGCCTCGCCTGCGCCGACACCTATCCGGGCGATGAACATCTCGCCGAATGTGCGCGCCAGGCCCGAAGCCAGCGTGAACAGGCTGAAGACCGCGACCCCGATGGCGATGATCGGCTTGCGCGGCCCGTTGTCGACCAGCCGCCCGATCGGCAGCGCCATGGCGGTGTAGAACAGGCCGAAGGCGACGCCCTGCAACAGGCCGAACCCGGTGTCGCTGATCGCCAGATCGCGCTGGATCGGCTCGACCAGCAGGTTGATGACGATCCGGTCGAGATAGGACAGGACATTGGCGAGCGCGAGGATCGCGAGCGCAGTCCAGGCGAGCCTTGCCGCGGGCCATGGCCGAGCCTCGAGGAACCCGGCCTCGGCCTTCAAGCCGCATCGTCCTCGTGCGCGCCCCGGGCCACCTTGCGCAGCAGCGCGACGCCTTCCTGCGTGCCGATCAGCAGCTTGAGAAAGCGCAGCAGCGCGCCTGTCCGTTCCTCGCGATTGAACGTGATGCCGTCCTGCTGTGCCACCCCTTCGAGAAGGAAGCGCACGATGTCGCGGCGCAGGTCGAATTCGACGCTGTCCGAAAGGTAGCGCGGGAAGAGGCCCAGCGCCGCTTCGCGCCGCGCGCGGTCGAAGGCGGCGAGCGCGGGCTCCATCAGCGCGCGCAATGCGGGATCGGTGCGCGAGGCCAGCGAGAGTTCGGTATAGGCCTCGAATTCCGGGGTCTGGAGCTGCTCCCAGGCGATATCGACCGCGCGTTCGAGGAAGCCCTCGTCATGCGGCAGGCCCTCCATCGCCGCGGTGTACATGTCGATCCTGCGGCGGGTGACATGGCGGATGATCGCCTCGATCAACTCGGCGCGCGATCCGAAATGGTAGAGCATGGCCGCGCGCGTGATCCCGGCCTCTTTCGCAACGCCGGTGGTGGAGAGCTTCTTGTAGCCGTCCCGCGCCAGCACGGCGACGCCCGCACCGAGGATCCTGAGGCGCGTGCGGCGCGAGCGGTTGAATTCGCCGGAGCTCAGCGCCGCCGGGTCGGGCAGGCGGGTGATGTGGCTGTTTTCGGTGTCGTCTCGATCGTTCATCGCTCGAATTCCAGAGGCAGGCAAATCATGCCCCGTTGGTGGAAATTCGTGCGAAAGGGAAGGTCGTCTTCGCTGCCCACGAGCCGGACCGATCGGTAGCGCGTCAGAATCTCGCCGAGCGCGAGCCGCATTTCGAGCCGCGAGAGCGCCGCGCCGACGCAGAAATGGATCCCGCTGCCGAAGGCCATGTGCGGCTTTGGCGGCTTGCGGTCCAATCGGACCTCGCCCGCCCCTTCGCCCCAGACCTTCTCGTCGCGATTGGCCGCGCCGAACCGGACATGGAGCATGGTGCCATCGGGGATGGTGTGCCCTCCCAAGCGCTGTTCGCCGACGGCCTTGCGGAACTGGCCCTGGATCGGGCTGTCCAATCGCAGCACTTCCTCGAGGAAGGAGGCGATCTTGTCCGGTTCGCCCCCGAGCCGCGCAAACAGCGCCGGATCGCGGGCGAGGCGCAGCAGGGCAAACCCGAGCGTGGAGGTTGTCGTCTCGTTGCCCGCCACCATCAATTGCGTGAGGATCGAAAGCAGTTCCGGATTGTCGAGCGGTTCGCCATCGGGTTTTCGCGCATTGGCGAGCGCGGTGATGATGTCCTCGCCCTCTCCCCCGCGCCTTTCGTCGCACAGCGCGACCATCGCCCTGTGGCATTCGAGCGTGAGCCTGGCGATCTCGACGGCGCGCTCGTCGCTGGTGAGGAACCCGATCTCGTCGGCGAAGGCATCGGACCAGCGTTTCACCGTCTCGTCGCCGAGGTGCCGCATCCCCAGATATTCGCCGATCACCGAAACCGGCAGCGGGACGGCGAAATCGGGGAAGAAATCGCACGCGCCGCCCTTCGCATCGATCGC
Source organism: Erythrobacter sp. HL-111 (assembly GCF_900105095.1). Taxonomy (NCBI): domain Bacteria; kingdom Pseudomonadati; phylum Pseudomonadota; class Alphaproteobacteria; order Sphingomonadales; family Erythrobacteraceae; genus Erythrobacter; species Erythrobacter sp. HL-111. The sequence goes on from NZ_LT629743.1 coordinate 1,035,353, forward strand.
ATCCAGCAGTTCACCGATCCGCGCGGCGACGAAGGGTTCCATCGTCTTGAGACGGCGCGGCAGGAAGAAGGGGCCGACGAGCTTGCGATAGTCGTCGTGGCTCGGCCCGTCGTTCTGGACCATTGTGAGCGCGAGCGGCCACCCCTGCGCCTTGATCTCCAGCACTTCGGCAGGCAGCCCGCCCTTGCGCATCGCGGCGCGGTCGGCAAAACTGGAAAAGCGGGTGTGGCTGCGCATCACCTCTTCGGCCAACACGTAATCGAGCACGAAGACGACGCCCGTTTCCGGTTCCTCCCAGAGCGGCCCCTGCTCCTCGCGCATCGCCTCGTAGGCCAGCCACGGCGCGCGCATGAAGCCCGCCGCGCGCGGTTTCGGTTCCCCCGGGCGGGCGATATCCTCAACCCTGTCCAAGGCTCTTGTCCAGCATCGCGTGGAAATGGCGGATGCGCGCTTCCTGGTAAGCGCCGGTCACCGGGCCAGTCTTGCGCATCGTCCTGAGGCCCCGCTGGAGCGCGGCGAGATTGGCCGAATCCTCGTCGAAGACGGCGCAATATCCACCCAGCTGGGGCGCTTCCTGAAGGCTCGCATCGGGGCCGACCACCTGCGGCTCGGGCACGGCACCGGGATCGCCGCCGGGGACGACGAACATGATGTCCATGACGCTCATGTCGGGGTCGGTGCCGAGCGGGCGGAAGCGATAGACGAGATAGCTCCCCCAGCCTGCCCAGCACACGAGATTGGGAAAGACGTGATACTGGATCGTGTCGATCAGTTCGCAATCGGTCGCTTCCGCGGCGATTTCGACCCCCTGCCCGACCAGCGCCTTGCGCCGCGCCGCGGCGATCGCCTCGCGCGCGCTTTCGGCGGTATCGGGCAGGGTCAGCGCGTCCGCCGCATCGCCCAGCGCGGGGCGCATCCCGGCGCGGTAGACCTCCTCGTCCGAAAGCGGCCCGACATTCGGGCTCGCGAGCCCGCGCGGGGAGATCATGCGGGTGTGCGCCGTCCCTTCCCACACGTCGTACTGGGTGTTCGCATCGCCCAGATAGGGCGCCGCGCTGGCATGGGTTTCGGTGACGTGGAAGCTTTCGATGAAAGCCTCGAGCGCGATCTTCCAGTTGCAGCGGTTGATCTTCTGGACATGGACCGCCTTGGTCCGCTCGGCCAGCGACCAGCCGCGCGTCTCGTAGGCCTCGACCACGGGACCGAGGAAGTGCTCGAGGCTCTGCTCGCATCCGTCCGGGCAGACGAAGACGAATCCGCCCCAGATTCCCACCTGCGCTTCCGGCAGTGCGAAATCGGCCTTGTCGACATGGGCGAAATCCCATTCGTTGACGATCCGCTTGCACGCCCCGTCCAGGCCCCATGTGAAACCGTGAAAGGGGCAGCGGAATTCGCTGGCCGTGCCGTCCGCATCGCGCAGCGCGCGGCCGCGATGCAGGCAGGCGTTGAAGAACGCCTTGACCGTGTCCCTGTCCGAACGGACAACGATCAGGGAAATTTCGGCGATCTCGTAGAGGACATAGTCTCCCACTTCCGGAATATCCTCGAGCCGGCAGGCCATCTGCCAGGTCCGGGGCCACAGCCGCGCATTCTCGAGCGCGGCGAAATCCGGGTCGTAATAACGCCTCCGGTCGATCGGTTTGACGGGGACCGAGGCCTCGCCGCGCTCGGCAAGGAGCGGGGGCACGGGACGCTTTTCGCGCGCGAGCATCTGGCTGAGCGTCGGCCGCGGGGCCCTTGGTGAACGCTGGGGCATTGCAAGTCTCTCCGCGCACCTTTTTACATACCTGTATGAATTCTGCAAGGCTCAGGGCCGGACCCACACCTCCCCCCCGGTGATCCGGACTTCGTACGTGCCGAGTGCCCGGCGCGTCGGTCCGGCCGTCGGGGCGCCGTCGGCAAGGCGAAACCGCGCACCGTGAAACGGGCAGGCGATCGTCCCGCCCCTCACCCGCCCGTTGGCCAGGGACTGCCCCGCATGGGGGCAGCGCGCATCCACGGCGAAAACCATCGTGCCCGACCGGCACAGCAGGACCTCCCGCCCGCCCAGCCCGACCGCGAGCGGGCGCGCGGCGGGGATCGCGTCCACCCGGCCCGCGCATTGCCAACCCCGTTCGCCATCGCCCATCGCGAGCCTCTTTGCCCCAGCTTGCCTGACCGCGCGCTTTCGCAAACGGACCTCCGGCCGCGCGCCCAGCCATGGGCACCCGTCTGCCGTCTGCGGGTCGACAAGCGCCATTTTTTGATATGCCTGTATAAGGTTCTGTCGCCAAGCAGGGATTTGACACATGCAGCTAGACCGTCCCGCCCTTATTGAGGTCTGTCGCAGCAAGGAGGAACTGCAACGGGTTCGCGCCGAGGACCCGCTGCCCCTCTTCCGCGAACGCGCAACCGGCGAGGCCCGCCTTGAAGCAAGCGATCTCGACCCGCTCGATGCCGAACGCGCGAAAGCCCTGCCTGCCTGGCCTTCGATATTCGCAGGTCGCAGGAAAGCCGCGTTGCGATCAAAGAATGTTTTTGCGCCTTGATCATTCAAGTTGAAATATTTTCACGTCGCGCTATATCAGTTTTGCCTTTCGTCGTTTGACGGATCATCATTGCCCCTTGGCTGCCTCACGGCGCGAAAAGCGGCATTTCATCCATTTCATTCAACCTTGGCTTCGCACCGGAATGCGTCCGGGCGAAAGTTTTTTTCCTATTCTATATCTCACATGCAGGGAGCACGGTTTGGCGAAGGAAGAGCTCATTACGCTGGAGGGCGAGATCGACGAGGTCCTGCCCGACGGGCGCTTCGGCGTCACCCTCGACAATGAGCATCGCATCATCGCCTACACGGCAGGAAAGATGCGCCGTTACCGGATTCGATCGGTCGCTGGCGACCGCGTGCATGTCGAGATGACGCCCTACGATCTGACCAAGGGTCGGATCGTCTTCCGCGAAAGGACCCCCGGCCAAGGTGCCGGCGGTGCCCGCAAGCGCGGATTCAGGCGCTGATTTCTCAAGAAGGCGGCGGGAAGACCCGCCGAAGAATCACACATGATCACCACCATCTCGCGCGCCCGTTCGCGCCCGAAACTCTCGCTGCGCTTCGGTGCAGAGCAATCACCTGCGCCGGCGCAACGAACTCCGGCCAAGCCTGCCATCCCGACCGCGGACCTGCGACGCCTCGTCGCGGCGATGGTCGATTGAAACGAATTCCACGCAGCTTGCGGCCACGGAGCCCCGTTCCCGCCTGCACAGGAGAACCGACTTGGACCTCAATTTCGAATATGCCGCGCACCAGGCCGCTCTCATGAACGCGGACAGCGCCGCCAATGACGAAGAGCGCCGCAGCGGCCTGGCGGCAGCGGCGCGGGTCGCGGGGCGCATCGGCGCCTTCCAGCACGCGCTCGGCGCGGCCGCGGCCTGCGCCTGGAGCAAGGCGCAATTCGCGGAACCCGCGTGAGGCGCGCTCGCCTTTGACCGGGGGCGGAGCGGGCGACCGCCCGGCTCGCGCCCATCCGTCAGTGGCGGAAAAATGCAGCGCGAATGACAAATTCGCACGATTGCAATCCGTTTATCGAGGTTGACACAATCGCGCTTCGCCTGCAGCTTCGGCGGCGGGATGAGGTCAGGGACAGATTGACCGTTTAACCTTCGGAAGAATGCTTTCGACACTCCCGAAACCGGACCGGCCCCGAACCGGGTCGGGGCCGGGATACGGCCGAGAGGGCGGACACCCGTTGGAACGGGTTTTCTTCTTCCCGAAGGCAGGGGGCGGGCACGTTCTTTCCGATGCATCCCGGGATCATACTGGGAGCAAGGCGTGTCGATGCAGTCCGAAGATGCTCCGTCGGTTCCGACCGACTGGACCAGGAGCATCAGCTATCAGAGCCGGGCAACCGCAAGACCGACCGCGGCGGACCTGCGCGAACTGGTCTCGAAGGCCGAGGCCCGGAACCAGACCCTCGGCGTGACCGGGATGCTGCTTTACGACAAGGGCCGCTTTTTCCAGACTCTGGAAGGCCCGCCGAGGGCCATCGAAACCTTGTGGACCTCGATCCGCAGCGACCCGCGCCACACCGACATCGAGGTGCTGAGCGAGCACGTCATCCCTTCCCGCCTGTTCGGCGGGTGGAACCTGCTCGGCTATCACGGCGACGAAGTGCCCGAGGCGACACTGCGCCAGGCGAAGGCCGAGCATGAACTGACGGGCGAGATCCCGCAATTCATCGACCTTGTCCTCAATGGCGACGACATCGGCATCAATCGCAAGATCGCCGCACTGATCGAGAGCGGGTGGAAGGGCGACCTGATCCTGACCCACCTGATCGAACCGACCGCGCGCGCGCTCGGCGATGCGTGGCTGTCCGACGACTGCTCCGAGCTGGATCTGGCGATCGGGCTCAGCATGTTGCAGCTCGCGGGCCACGCCATCGTGCACGATCCGACGCCGGCGAAGCTCCGCACCAGCCAGTACCGCATCCTGCTCGCCACCGCGCCGGGGGAGCCGCACATGCTCGGGACCTCGCTGCTCGCGGATCTCTTCACCGATGCCGGCTGGAATGTCGACATGGCGTTTCCCGACAGCAATCAGGCGCTCGCCAACCAGCTCGCCGCGCAGCAGCCCGACGCGGTGGACATCGGGCTGTCGGACGCGCTTTCGCGCAAGAACAGCCTCGCGCTGCTGCGGCGGACGATCGAGCGCAGCCGGTTCGCCGCCCCCGATCACCTGACCGTGGTGTCCGTCGGGGGGCGCCTGTTTTCGGAGGCCGCGGCGACTGCCGAGAATGTCGGCGCGGATTACGCCCGCAAGACCGTGGCAGGCGCGAGCATCCGGATCGCCGAGCTCATCAGGCTCAAGCGGCAGGAACACCGCCAGACCTGAAGCGAAGGATGCCCGCCGCGCCGCAATCGTAGGGGCGCAGGCTACAGCGCTTCGAGAAACGCCACCAGCGCCGCGCGTTCCTCACGGGTGAGATCGCGCGGCTTGAGCAGCGGATCGGGCCGGGGCGGCGGAGCATCGGTGGTGGCGCTCTGTTCCTGCCGGTCCCTTCCGCCGCCGCCCATGTAAAGGTTCACCACGCCTTCGAGATGCGGGAAGATGCCGTTGTGCATATAGGGCGCGGTGCGCCGCACGCCGCGCAGGGACTGGGTGCGAAAACGGCCGCTGTCGAGCGGATCGCCCGTCACCGCCCAGCGCCCGGTATCCTCGCGGCTGCGAGCGTAGAAGCTGATGCCGAGATTGTGATAGCGCTGGTCGGTCAGCAGCGGGCCGTTGTGGCAATTGGCGCAGCCCGCCTTGGTGCGGAACAGGTGGAGGCCGGTGAGTTCCTGGTCGGTCAGGATCTTCGTGCCCTCGGTGAACACCCTGTCCCACTTTGAGCGCGGCGGGGGAATTGCCCGTTCGAAATCGGCCAGCGCCAGAGCGATGTCGGACAGGCCGATCCGCTCTACGCCGTAGGCCGCGCGAAAGCCTTCGCGATATTCGGGAATGGCGTTGATTCGCTCCTCGATCGCGCCCGCCTCGCCCGCCATCTCGATCGGGTCGACGATCGGCAGGTGGGCCTGGTCCTCGAGACTGGGGCTGCGCCCGTCCCAGAACAGTTCCTTCATGTAGGCCGCGGTGAACAGCGGCATGGCGTTGCGCGATCCGGTCTGGCGGTCGTGCCCGAAGGAAGTGGGCAGCCCGTCACCCCAGCCGAGCCGGCGGTTGTGGCAGCTTTCGCAGGCGATCTGGCCCGAGGCCGACAGGCGCGGGTCCTTGAACAGCGCCTCGCCCAGATCGATGCGCGCCTGTTCGCTCTCGCCCGGCCTCTCGCGCGCCGGGAGCGGGCCGAATTCGGCGAAGCGCGCCCCCTCTTCGAGCTGCGGGCGCGGCCAGGTTGCGGGCGCACCGGCATAGGCCGCGCGCAATTCGGCGATGGCCCCCGCCCCGCTGTCGCCCGAGGCGACAGCGGCGACGAGGGTCAGGCTGGCCAAAGCCAGCGCGATCGCAGGCAGACGACGCATCGCCCCTCGCTCAGAAGCGGTAGCGCAGGCCGACCCAGGTCGAGCGTCCGAACTGGAACGGCTGCGCGATCGCCGCCGAATTGGGCGCCGGGATGGTATCGAGCAGGTTGCTGATCCGGGCGTCGAGGGTGAGGGCTCCGAGCTGGTTGCGGAGCAGTTCGTACTGCAGGTTGAGGTCGACATTGATACGGTCTTCATAGCGCACGAAGTCATAGACATCGAACCGCGTTCCATCGACCTCTTCGTTGATGCCCGTATCCTCGATCCGGTCGAAGCCCGAACGGTAACGCAGGTTGAGGTTGCTGGTCAGCCGGTCGTCGAGCCACAGGCCGGTCCAGCTGGCATTGATCAGCAGCGGGGCCGCGAACTGGAGCCGCTGGTTCTGTTCGAGCAGGGTGAGCAGGTCGGTCACTTCGCCTTCGAACAGCACCCTTTCGTCTTCTTCCTCGATATCCTCGGAGGTGAGGAAGAAGTCCTCGTTGGTCGTCTGGGTCTCGCTGTAATTGGCATTGAGCGCGAAGGTGTGCTTGCCGACGGTCCTGACCCATTCGAGCGAAACCCCGCGATAGGTGCTCTCGCCCTCATTGGTCAGCGTGAAGAAGCGGCGGGTCGCGGTCGCCCCGGTCTCCAGCAGGATCTCCTCTTCGTTCTGCAGCGAGCGCGAGAATTCGTCCTTGCCCCAGCGCGCGATGCCGCGCAGCCGCACCACCCCGCCCAGCAGCGGCGCGCCGATCCCTGCGGTCAGCTCGTCGGAGAAGGGCGTATCGAGATCGCTGTCGGAGAAGCCGAGCGGCGCGCTGGTGCGGAACAGGTTCCACTGGTCGTCGGAGAACTGGAGCTGGCCGTTCACCTCCTCGCCGGCGCGGCGTTCGGTGATGCTGGGCGGATATTGCTCGCGGATGGCATAGGCCAGCATCGAACGACCGTAATAGCGGTTGGCACCGAAGGTCAGCTGCCAGTCGTCGTCGAGGTTCCAGGTAGCGGCCAGACGCGGCGCGAAGTTGTGGTTGCCGAGGAAGCTTTCATGGTCGTAGCGCAGGCCCGCACGCAGATCGACCGGGCCCAATGGCACCGAGTATTCCGCCCATGCGCCGATCGCGTCCACCGCCACGTCGGCAAGATAGGCACGATAGACCTGCCGCTGCGTCAGCGCGTATTCGCCGGTCGCGCAGGTCAGGCTCTCGCCATCGGGACAGGCGATGTCTTCGCCGCGCGCGGCGAGCTGGAAGGCGAAATTGGTCTCGGGCCGCTCGCGCAGGGCCTCGACCCGCTGCAGGTCGAGCCCGCCGCGCAAGGTCCCCGGCCCGACATCGAGCGCGATGCGGGCGTTGAGGCCATAGATGTCCTGCTGCTGGTCGAGAGTGCCGAAGCCGCCGATAATGCAATTGGTGTTCGAACACACCGCGCCGTTGGTGGTCGTCGAGGGGATCAAGAAATTCGCCGGCGGCGCGGTGCGGCCGGTGTCGGTGGAATTATAGGTCGCGGTCACGTCCCAGCGGATGTCGCCGGTCGATTCGAGCCGCAGCCGCGTCCCGATGCCGCCGCCCTTGGAGACGATCAGGTTGTCGATGCCGTTGGCGTTGGCCGCCTCGCTTTCGTAGGGCGAATAGGTGACCTGCCCCGACAGCTTGAGATCGGGGGCGATGTCGTAATTGCCCGAAACGAGGAAGTTGTCGCTCACGCTGCTGCGGAAGCCAGGCTCGAAATCATAGCCGGCGGAACGGAAATAGAGCACGTCGGCGCGGCTGCGGTTGACCGCGAAGAGCAGCCCGCCCTTGTCCGACAGCGGCACGTCGACGCTCGCGCCGAAGCGCCAGCGGCGGAATTGGGGCGCCTCGGGCAGCGGGTCGCCGCTTTCCTCGAAGGCCGCGCGCGAGGCGTCGGACAGCAGGTAGTTGACCAGCCCGTCCTCGGTGTAGTTGACATTGCCCGACACGCCCCACGTGCGCCGCGCCTCGCGGGTCTCGATGTTGAGCGCGCCGCCGGTGAAGCGGCCATATTCCGCCGAGACGTTCGAATCGCGCAGGGTGATCTCGCCGATCAGCTCGGCATCGAGCCACAGGCCCTGCGCAGCGGCGCCGGCGGGTTCGTTGAAGTTGAACGGATTGTCGTTGGTGACATCGAGCCGGCTGCCCACGTCGATCCTGTCGACGGTGATCAGGTTCTCGTAGATGCGTCCGCCGGAAATCGAGATGTCGGCGGGGCGGATGTCCTGGATGTCCTCGCGATTGGCGAGGCCTTCGTTGCGATCGAACTGGACGGTCGGCAGCAGCTTGAGCAGCTGGTTGACATCGCCCGAACCGGGCGTTCGCGCCTCGATTTCCTTGCGGTTGATGGTCGAGGTGCCGTTGTCGTTGCCGCGGCCGATTTCATAGGCGTCTTCGGCCCTTTCGCCCTCGGCTACCGCTTCGGGCAGTTCTTCGGCCTCATCGGCCTCCTGTGCGCGTGCGGCGACGCCGGTCGCGAGAAGTGCAGCCGTCGCTGCCCCCCAGAAAAGCGTGTACTTCAATGTTTCGTTTCCTGCCTGAGCTTGTTTCGGGAGTGCGCCCATATCGCCGGGGATTGGCTACTGCAAGTGCGAATCAGTAGCGATTTTTCACGGCTGCCGGTTCGGGCGATAGGTCAGGCGGATCGTGAAGGCGCGCCCCTCGCGCTGCGGCGGGGCGGGAAAGGGGGCGGCTTCGCGCAGCTGCCCGAGCGCGATCTGGTCGAGCCGGCCATTGCCCGAGGACGCCTTCACCCTCTCGTCACGCAGACGTCCGCGCGAATCGACGGTGAAGGCAAGCGTCGCGCTGCCTTCGATCCCCTTGCGGGCCAGTTCGCCGACATAGCTCTGGTGGGCCCTGATCCGGGCGAACACCTTGCGGCCATAGGCATCGCCGTTGCCGCCCGAGGCCGCGCCTGCGGGCGCCGCATCGCCGGGTGGAGCGCCCGACGGAACAGCCACGTTCAGATTGAGCTGTCGTCCGCGCCCCATTCGCCCTTCCGCGCCCCCGGTCTCGTGCAGCCGCGGAAGGCCCGATACCAGCAGCAGGACCGGCTTTCTGGACACGGGGCCAGGCGCCGGCGCGGCGGCTTCGGGCTTTTCCTCCTTGACCGCTTCCTCCGGCGGATCGGCGGGGGCGGGCGGAGCGGGGCTTGCCGCTTGCTCGCGCAGTTCCTGCTCGACCGGGGCCGCGCTTTCCTCGGACGCGAACTCGTTCGCGGAAAGGAAGGTCATGGCCGGGCCTTGCGGGCCGGACGAATCGCGCCAGCCGAGCGTGGCGAGCAGACCGAACATCGCGCCCGACACGGCCACAGCCATGAAGGCGCTTCCGAAGCGTCCTGTAAGGGTCACGGAGCGGATAAGGTCGTGCATTGAGCCGTTTTGCCGGTCGCTCGAATTAAGGATGAATCGCCCTCGGGCTGGCGACGGATGCGGGGGTTGGAAACAGGCCCTCCGGAGTCGGTGGAGGCGCTCCTGCACTTATTAAGACTGATTTGCAATAACTTGTTTGCAGCCGAGGCCCGGCAAGCCCTGCCTCCCGCGCCCGGCGCGGCGCGCGACCCCCGGCTTGCACGCCCGCCTTGCTCTGCTAAAGCCCCCCGCAGGGATTACACCGGACATTCGAACCGGCGCGCGGTCCTGTCCGCCGCGCCGGCACACACCTCTAGGAAGGCGGGACACTTCATGCAGAAAATTCAGGTCAAGAACCCGGTCGTCGAACTCGACGGCGACGAGATGACGCGGATCATCTGGCAATGGATTCGTGAACGGCTGATCCTGCCCTATCTCGATATCGACCTGAAATATTACGACCTCTCGATCGAAAAGCGCGACGAGACCGACGACCGGATCACGGTCGACGCCGCCAACGCGATCAAGGAATTCGGCGTCGGCGTGAAGTGCGCAACGATCACCCCGGACGAGGCGCGGGTGGAGGAATTCTCGCTCAAGAAGATGTGGCGCTCGCCCAACGGGACGATCCGCAACATCCTCGGCGGCGTGGTCTTCCGCGAGCCGATCGTGATCGACAACGTGCCCCGCCTCGTGCCGGGATGGACCGATCCGATCGTGGTCGGCCGCCACGCTTTCGGCGACCAGTATCGCGCGACCGACACGCTCATCCCCGGACCCGGCAAGCTGCGGCTCGTCTTCGAGGGTGCGGACGGCGAAAAGATCGATCTCGAGGTGTTCGAGTTCGAAAGCTCCGGCGTCGCGATGGCGATGTACAACCTCGACGATTCGATCCGCGCCTTCGCCCGCGCCTCGATGAATTACGGCCTCGACCGCAAGTGGCCGGTGTACCTGTCGACCAAGAACACGATCATGAAAGCCTATGACGGGCGCTTCAAGGACCTGTTCGAAGAAATCTACGAAAACGAATTCAAGGACAGGTTCGAAGCCGCCGGCATCCACTACGAACACCGCCTGATCGACGACATGGTCGCCAGCGCGCTCAAGTGGTCGGGCAAGTTCGTCTGGGCCTGCAAGAACTATGACGGCGACGTGCAGTCGGACACGGTCGCACAGGGCTTCGGCTCGCTCGGCCTGATGACCAGCGTGCTGATGACGCCCGACGGCAAGACCGTCGAGGCCGAGGCCGCGCACGGCACCGTCACCCGCCACTATCGCCAGCACCAGCAGGGCAAGGCGACCTCGACCAACCCGATCGCCTCGATCTTCGCCTGGACCCGCGGCCTGATGTATCGCGGCAAGTTCGACGAGACGCCCGACGTGGTCCGTTTTGCCGAGACGCTGGAGAAGGTCTGCATCCGCACGGTCGAAAGCGGCTCGATGACCAAGGACCTCGCGCTCCTGATCGGTCCGGGCCAGAACTGGCTGACGACGGAACAGTTCTTCGAGGCGATCGTCGAGAATCTCGAGAAGGAAATGGCGAACTGGGCCTGATCGCCCCGCGCCGGCCCCGGAACGGCCAGCCCGGCGCGACGTAACATGGGGGCGGCCCTGCGTTGAGGCGGGGCCGCCTTTTTCAATTCACCGGAGGGGCTTTCATGGCATCGACCAGCAGCAAGGCACGGCTCGAGGTCCGGCAGGCCAAGATGAAGGACGTGCGCGCGATCGGCGATCTCGTCCGGCGCGCCTATGCCGAACTGCCCGCCTACACCCAGGGCGAGATCCGCGGGCAGATCAACAACTATCCCGACGGCTGCTTCATCGCCAAGCTCGATGGCAAGCTCGTCGGCTATTGTGCGACCATGCGACTGGACGAGGACGTGGCCCTGTCGGATCACAGCTGGGACGAGGTGACGGGCAACGGTTTCGGCAGCCGCCACGACCCGACCGGCGACTGGCTCTACGGCTACGAGATGTGCGTCGATCCGAACGTGCGGGGCACGCGCATCGGGCGGCGGCTCTACGAGGAACGCCGCGCCCTCGCCGAGCGGCTGGATCTCAAGGGCATCGTCTTCGGCGGGCGGATGCCGGGCCTTGCCCGGGCGATGCGGCGCAAGACCAACCGTGTCGAGGGACCGGCGGATTATCTGCAGAAGGTCATCGACACCAAGATCCACGACCCCGTCCTGCGTTTCCAGCTGGCGAACGGATTCGAGCCGCACGGAATCCTCGCCAACTACCTGCCGGAGGACAAGGCCTCGCGCGCCTATGCCGTGCGGATGATCTGGCGAAACCCCTATGTCGACATCGACGCGCCCCCCAAGCACCGCCTGCCGCGCGACGTCGAAAGCGTGCGGATCGCCACCTGCCAGCTGCAGGCACGCGCGGTCGCCGATTTCGACGAATTCATGCGCCAGGTCGAGTATTTCGTCGACGTCGCGGCGGATTACGAAAGCGATTTCATCGTCTTCCCGGAAATGTTCACGCTCATGCTGCTCTCCGCCGAAGGCCGCGAGCAGAGCCCGCTGGAAGCGATCGAAACGCTGAGCGAGTTCACCCCCCGGATCCGCACCGCGCTGTCCGAGATGGCGCTGTCCTACAACATCAACATCATCGGCGGCTCCCATCCCACCCGGATGCCCGACGGCGACATCCACAATGTCGCGCTCGTCTGCCTGCGCGACGGATCGGTCCATTCGCAGGAGAAGATCCATCCCACCCCGAACGAGGCATACTGGTGGAACATCAAGGGCGGCGACAGCATCGACGCGATCCCGACCGACTGCGGACCGATCGGCGTCCTGATCTGCTACGACAGCGAGTTTCCGGAACTGGCGCGGCGCCTGGTCGACGAGGGCGCGCGGATCATCTTCGTCCCCTTCTGCACCGATTCGCGGCAAGGCTACATGCGGGTGCGCTATTGCGCGCAGGCCCGCGCGATCGAGAACCAGTGCTACGTCGTCCTCTCCGGCAATGTCGGCAACCTGCCCAATGTCGCGAACATGGACATCCAGTACGCCCAGTCCTGCATCCTCACCCCCTGCGACTTTCCCTTCGCGCGCGACGGGATCGCGGCCGAGGCCAGCGAGAATGTCGAGACGCTGACGATCAGCGACGTGAACCTGGCCGACCTGTCCTGGGCGCGGGCCGAGGGCACGGTGCAGAACCTCGCCGACCGCCGGTTCGACCTCTACCGGATCGAATGGGACAAGCGCGTGGGCAACATCACCGACCCCTTCGGCGAGGATCACGACAGCTCGATCACCCGGCCCTTGGGGCCGCCTCATGGCGGCGGCTGATGACTTGCCTGCCCCGCCACGCTAAGCCTTGAGCATGGCAGGCGAATTGACCCTTTCCCCGGTGATGTCGGATGCCCTGGTGATCCTGGGATCCGCCGGCATTGTCATCCCGGTCTTCGCCCGCTTTCGCGTCACGCCGATCATCGGCTTCATCCTGATCGGGATCCTCGTCGGGCCCTACGGCCTCGGGATGCTGGTCGAGGACGTCCCCTGGCTCAGACACGTCACGATATCCGATTCCGAACGATTGGCCCCCTTCGCGGATTTCGGGATCATCCTGCTGCTGTTCGCGATCGGGCTGGAATTGAGCTTCAACCGCCTGTGGCAGCTCCGCAAGCTGGTCTTCGGCCTCGGCAGCCTCGAACTGCTCATCATCGGCACCACTTCCGCGCTGTTCTTCGGTTATGCGAGCGAAATGGATACGACCGCCGCGATAGCGCTCGGCTTTGCGCTCGCCTTCTCCTCGACCGCGATCGTGCTGCCGATCTCGGGAACGAGCTCGCCGGTCGGGCGCGCGGCGCTTTCGATGCTGCTGTTCGAGGACATCATGATCGTGCCGATCATCTTTATCCTCGGCGCACTCGCCCCCAATGCGGAAGGCGGCTGGAGCGCCATCACCGACACCTTGTGGCAGGGCGCGCTGGTGATCGGGATGTTGCTGGTGCTCGGCCGGGTCGCGCTCCCCCACCTTTTCTCGCAGGCCGCGCGGACCAAGAGCCCGGAACTGTTCCTCGCCGCCTCGCTGCTGGTGGTGATCGGGGCGAGCCTCGCCACCTCCGCCGTCGGCCTGTCGCCCATCGTCGGCGCGCTGATCGCGGGGCTTTTGATCGCCGAAACCGAATACCACGGCGAGGTCGAGAGCATCATGGAGCCGTTCAAGGGCCTTGCGCTCGGCGTCTTCCTCATCACCATCGGCATGAGCATCGACCTCATGGCGATCTGGAGCGATCTCGGCACGATCATGGGTGCGGTTGTCGCCGTGCTCGTGTTCAAGGCGATCGTCACCGGCGTCCTGCTGCGCCTGATGGGCGCGCGGCGCAGCACGGCGACCGAAACCGGGGTGCTGATGGCCTCTCCGTCCGAGACGACGCTGATCGTCCTCGCCGCCGCGACCAGCGCGCTGGTGATCGATCCCGAGACGGCGCAGTTCTGGCAGATCGTCACCGCGATCGGCCTTACGATCACCCCGCTTCTCGCCAAGCTCGGACGGGTCGTCGCCCGGCGGGTCGACGGCGTGCAGGAAGTGCTCGAGAGCGACGGCGAGGACGAGCCGCACACGATCATCATCGGCGGCGGACGCGTCGGGCGGCTGATCGCGGACATGATGACGCGGCACGGTAAGGCCTATGTCATGCTCGATTCGGACCCCGATCTGATCTCGCGCGCCCGGCGCGAGGGCTACCGCGCGGTGTTCGGCGATGCGGGGCGCGGCGATGCGCTCGCGCGGCTCGGGGTCGAGCACGCGCCCGCGGTGGTCCTCACCATGGACGAGCCGGTGCTCGCCCAGCGGCTCGTGGCCAAGCTGCGCGGCGAATATCCCGACCTCCTGATCGTCGCCCGGGCGCGCGACAGCGAACATGCCGCGGCGCTCTACCGTTCCGGCGCGAGCCACGCGGTCCCGGAAAACCTCGAAAGCTCGCTTCAACTCTCGGAGGCCGTGCTGGTCGATATCGGGGTCGCGATGGGCCCGGTGATCGCCTCGATCCACGAAAAGCGCGACGAGTTCCGCGAACGGATCGAGCGCGAGGGCGGCCTTTCCCGAAAGCCCGCGCTGCGGACCACGCCGAGCTCCTCGCCCGGCCTTGCCGCCGGTGCCGACGCCTGATCGAACCTCGCGCCCAACTTACGGAAATTCGGGGATCTTTTCCCCTCGCCCGGGCATTGGTGGGGCAAGGAGAAAAGATCATGGGCAAGGACACAGACCCCACCAAGCCGATTCCGAACGACGAGAAGTTCAAGCCGCAGAACGTCAAGGACCCGCTCAAGAACAAGGCCCCCGGCTCGGGCCGCGGCGCCCCCGGCGATACCGAGGGCGACGATGTCGCACAGGGCAGCCGGCCGGTGACGAACAAGCGGCCCAGCAAGTAAGGACCGCCCCCGGGCGCAGGCCGGCCTAGCCGGCGAGCACCTGCTTCACCGCCGCGATCGCCTCGTCGGCCTTCGCGCCGTCGGGGCCGCCGCCCTGCGCCATGTCGGGCCGCCCGCCGCCGCCCTTCCCGCCCAGCGCCACGACGCCAGCACGCACGAGATCGACCGCGGAAAAACGCTCCGTCAGGTCGTCCGTGACAGCCGCGGCAATGCTCGCCTTGCCGTCGTTGACCGCGACGATCGTCGCCACGCCCGAACCGAGCCGCGTCTTCGCCTCGTCGAGCAGCGGGCGCAGTTCCCTGGGATCGAGCCCTTCGAGCACCTGGCCGGTGAAGCTCACCCCGGCGACCGTTTCCTGCGCCGGACCGCCCGCCGCCGCAGGCCCGCCGCCCCCGCCGAGCGCAAGCGCCTTCTTCGCTTCGGCCAGTTCCTTTTCGAGCCGCTTGCGCTCCTCGAGCAGCGCGGCGACGCGCGCGGGCACGTCCTCGGGCGTCGCGCGGATCGCGCTCGCCGCGGCCTTGAGCGCTTCCTCGCGCCCGACCAGCCACTGACGCGCGGCCTCCCCGGTCAGCGCCTCGATCCGGCGCACGCCCGAAGACACCGCGCTTTCCGAAACGATCCGGAACAGGCCGATATCGCCCGTCGCCTCGACATGGGTGCCGCCGCACAATTCGACCGAGTAATTGCGCCCTTCCGCCCCCGCCCGACCCATCGCGAGCACGCGCACTTCCTCGCCGTATTTTTCCCCGAACAGCGCCAGCGCGCCTGCCTCGACCGCCTCGTCGGGGCTCATCAGGCGGGTGGTGACGATCTCGTTCGCGCGGATCTCGGCGTTGACCTCGGCCTCGATCGCGGCGATGTCCGCGTCGGTCAGCGCGGACGGATGCGAGAAATCGAAGCGCAGCCGGTCCTCCGCCACCAGCGAACCCTTCTGCGTGACGTGCCCGCCGAGCCGGTTGCGCAGCGCGGCGTGGACGAGATGGGTGGCGGAATGGTTGGCGCGGATCCGCGTGCGGCGCTCGGCATCGACATCGAGCTGGACGGTGTCGCCCACCGCGACCTTGCCCGCCTCGATCCGGGCGTGATGCGCGTGGAGCCGGCCGAGCGGCTTCGAGGTGTCGGTGACCACCGCGCGCAGGCCTGCCGGGGTGGTGATCGTGCCGGTGTCGCCGCTCTGCCCGCCGCTTTCGCCGTAGAACGGGGTCTGGTTGGTGAGGATGACCACTTCCTCGCCCACCTCGGCCGTATCGACCTCCTTCCCGTCCCTGAGGATCGCGACCACGCGGCCCTCGCCCGAAGTCGCGGCGTAGCCGGTGAACTCGCTGGCACCTTCGCGTTCGGCGATGTCGAACCAGACCTCACCCGAAGCCGCTTCGCCCGAACCCTTCCACGCCGCGCGCGCGGCCGCTTTCTGGCGGTCCATGGCCTCGTCGAAGCCGGCCTGGTCCACGCCGAGCCCGCGGGCGCGCAGGGCGTCCCGGGTGAGGTCGAAGGGAAAGCCGTAGGTGTCGTAGAGCCTGAACGCGGTCTCCCCGTCGAGCTCGCCGCCCTCGGACAGGTCGGCGGTCGCCTCGTCGAGCAGCTTGAGGCCCTTCTCCAGCGTTTTCCTGAACTGAGTCTCCTCGCGCAGCAGCACCTCCTCGATCAGGGCCTGGCCGCGCACGAGTTCGGGATAGGCCTGCCCCATCTCGGTCACGAGATGCCCGACGAGCCGGTGCATCAGCGGCTGCTCGGCACCGAGGAGGTGGGCATGGCGCATGGCGCGGCGCATGATCCGGCGCAGGACATAGCCGCGCCCCTCGTTCGAGGGCAGCACCCCGTCCGCCATCAGGAAGGAGGTCGAGCGCAGGTGGTCGGCGATGACGCGGTGGCTGCTCGCGTGCTCGCCCGCGGCGGCCATGCCGGTGAGGTTTTCCGAGGCCGCGATCAGCGCCTTGAAGGTGTCGGTGTCGTAATTGTCGTGCACGCCCTGGAGCACTGCGGCGATGCGTTCGATCCCCATCCCGGTGTCGATCGAGGGGCTCGGCAGGTCGCGGCGCGTGCCGTCGGCCTGCTGGTCGAACTGCATGAAGACGAGATTCCAGATCTCGACGAAGCGATCGCCGTCCTCGTCCGGGCTGCCGGGAGGGCCGCCGGGGATGTGCTCGCCATGGTCGTAGAAGATTTCCGAACACGGCCCGCACGGCCCGGTTTCGCCCATCGACCAGAAATTGTCGGCCGTCGCGATGCGGATGATGCGCTCTTCGGGCAGGCCGGAAATCTTCCGCCAGAGATCGAAGGCCTCGTCGTCGTCGTGGTAGACGGTCGCCGTCAGCCTTTCCGCCGGCAGGCCCCATTCCCGGGTGAGCAAGGTCCAGGCGTGCTCGATCGCTTCGGCCTTGAAATAGTCGCCGAAGGAAAAGTTGCCGAGCATCTCGAAGAAGGTGTGGTGCCGCGCGGTGTAGCCGACATTGTCGAGGTCATTGTGCTTGCCCCCCGCGCGCACGCATTTCTGGGCCGAGGTCGCGCGCGGCCCGGGCGGCGTTTCGAGCCCGGTGAAGACGTTCTTGAACGGCACCATCCCCGCGTTGACGAACATGAGCGTCGGATCGTTGTAGGGGACGAGCGGGGCGCTCTGCACCTGTGCGTGTCCGGCCTTGCCGAAATAATCGAGGAAGGAGCGGCGGATGTCATTGGTCGACGTCATGGGCGTTCGTTTCGCGTGAGGCTGCGGACAGGCGTTTGCATGAACCGGCAGTTAGGCAATGCGGGGCCGGGCGGCAAGCCGCGCCGTGCCTCCCGGCCCGCCGCCGCGGGAGACAAAGGAAAACCGGCGCCTTCGCGCGGCCATCGAAAGGCCACGGCCAAGCGCCGGTTTCGCAATTGTTCCGGGTGACTGGCCCCCGGCCCTTCGTGCGGGCCGTTCGCCCGCCCGTCAGTCTTCCGAATCCGCGTCCGGACCCGTCATCATTTCCTCGGCGACCTCGTCGGTCTTGCCGCGGATCGCGGCTTCGAGCCGGTCGCAGACCTCGGGGTTTTCCTTGAGGTAGGTCTTGGCGTTCTCGCGGCCCTGGCCGATGCGGATGCTGTCATAGGAGAACCAGCTTCCCGACTTCTCGACGATGCCGGCCTTCACGCCGAGGTCGAGGATCTCGCCGATCTTGGAAATGCCCTCGCCGTACATGATGTCGAATTCGACCTGCTTGAAGGGCGGCGCGACCTTGTTCTTGACCACTTTCACCCGGGTCGAGTTGCCGATGATCTCGTCGCGGTCCTTGATCTGGCCGGTGCGGCGGATGTCGAGGCGGACCGAGGCGTAGAACTTCAGCGCGTTGCCGCCCGTCGTCGTTTCCGGATTGCCGTACATCACGCCGATCTTCATCCGCAGCTGGTTGATGAAGATCACCATGCATTTCGAGCGGTTGATCGAACCGGTCAGCTTGCGCAGCGACTGGCTCATCAGGCGGGCCTGCAGGCCGACGTGCGAATCGCCCATCTCGCCTTCGATCTCGGCCCGGGGAACGAGCGCGGCAACCGAATCGACCACCAGCACGTCGATCGCGTTCGACCGCACCAGCGTATCCGTGATCTCGAGCGCCTGTTCGCCGGTGTCGGGCTGCGAGACGATCAGTTCGTCGATGTCGACGCCGAGCTTCCTGGCATAGACCGGATCCAGCGCGTGCTCCGCATCGACGAAGGCCGCGGTGCCGCCGGCTTTCTGCGCTTCGGCGATGACGTGGAGCGCGAGCGTCGTCTTGCCCGAGCTTTCCGGGCCGTAGACCTCGATCACGCGGCCCTTGGGCAGGCCGCCCACGCCCAGCGCGATGTCGAGCCCGAGCGATCCGGTCGAGATCGATTCGACCTGCATCGCTTCCTTCTGGCCCAGCTTCATCGCCGAACCCTTGCCGAATGCCCGGTCGATCTGGGCAAGCGCGGCGTCGAGAGCCTTCTGGCGGTCCACGTCCTTTTCCTTCTCTACCAGCTTCAATTGAGTAGCCATCGCACGCACTCCTTCGCTTGCCTAGGGGTGACCTGCCGGTTTTCGACCAGCCCTTTCACGAAGGAACGTGTATTCCATTTGTTCTCATGGAACAAGTAGGGAACGAAAGAAATTCGCCCCCGCCCCGCAAGGATCCTATCCGGAAGCGTCGGCGCGCGCCTTGCGGGCGATCCGCATGACGGAGGCGACCTTGTCGGAGATCGCCGCGACGCTGAACGGCTTGGCGATGAAATGCATGTCGGGAATGTCGATGTCCTTTCGCAGCTGTTCCTCGGCATAGCCCGACATGAACAGCACCGGCATATCGGGATGCTTTTCGCGGATCGCGCGAACCATCGCCGGGCCGTCCATGCCGGGCATCACGACATCGCTCACGACGAGGTCGAAGGGTTCGGCCTCCCCTTGCGCGCCCAACGCCTCGAGCCCCTCTTCGCCCCCGGGGCAGGCGGTGACGTCGTATCCGGCGCGGGCCAGCGCGCGCTCGGCGACGGCGCGGACCATGTCCTCGTCCTCGACCAGCAGGATGCGCCCGCCCGCGGACCAGTCGGAGGACGTAACCGGCTCGAGCGGCTCGCGCTTCCTCGGCACCTCGCCGCGGTGCACCGGGAAATAGATCGTGAAGCGCGCGCCGGTTGGCCGGCCCTGCTTGTCGAGCAAGTTGTCGGCGAAGATGAAGCCGCCCGACTGCTTGACGATGCCGTAGGCGGTCGACAGGCCGAGCCCGATGCCCTTGCCCCGTTCCTTGGTCGTGAAGAAGGGCTCGAACAGCTTGGGCAGCACGTGCGGCGGAATGCCGCCGCCCGTGTCCTGCACGATCAGCACAGTGTAATCGGCAGCGGGCAGGACCTCGCTGCCGAGCTTGATCACCTCGGTCGCCTGCAGGCTGCGGGTGAGGAGCGAGATGCGCCCGGCACCCCCACCGCTGGACTGGATCGCGTCGCGCGCATTGACCGCGAGGTTCATGATGACCTGTCCGAGCTGCTGCGGATCGGCGCGGACCGGCCCGAGGTTGCGATCGTGCTGGACGTAGTAGGTGATCTTCTCGCCCAGCAGCCGCTTGATGAGCGGGCTCACCTCGCTCACCACGTCGGGCAGTTGCAGGATTTCCGGGCGGAGGGTCTGCTGGCGCGAGAAGGCGAGCAATTGCCAGGTCAGCGCGGCGGCGCGGTTCGAATTGGCACGGATCTGCTGGATGTCGTCGTAATCGCTGTCGCCCGGCGTGTGCCGCAACAGCATGAGGTCGCAGGTCCCGATGATCGCGGTCAGCACGTTGTTGAAATCATGCGCCACCCCGCCCGCGAGCTGGCCGACCGCCTGCATCTTGGTGGCCTGCGCGACCTGGCGCCTCAGCTGGTTCTCCTGCGTCGAATCGGCGAGGCTGATGAGCACCGACGCCTCGCCCAGCCCGCGCACGCCCGCAAGCCCCATCGAGACCGGTTCCTCGGGGCTGGAGACGAGCCGCACCGCCATGTCCCCGCTCGTCGCGGGGCCGCGCCCGTGGCGGCGCACCGCGTCGGACAAGGCCGCCTTGTCCTCGCGCACGACGAGGTCGGTCGGGAAGGACGGCAGCCCCCGCCCCTCGCGGTCGACCGACCGCAGGAACGCCTCGTTGCCGAACAGGAAGCGCCCGTCGCGATCGGTCATGGCGAGGCCGAGCGGAAGCTGCGAAAGCAGCGCGTCGAGCTGCGCCACGCCCGCCTGCATCGCCCCGTCCCAGCTGCTGCCGACCCCGACCCCGCTGTCGACCAGCAGCATCAGCGTGTCGCCCGCGACCGGCTCGCTCGCCGGCGCCTTGCCGGGCGGGGTGTCGGTGAGCGGCACGTCGATCAGCGTCTGCGGCGTCCCGCCCCGCCCCTCGCGCGCAAAGAAGATCCGCTCGCGCTCGTCCGAGCGCAGGAAGCCGACGAAGTCCTGGCCGACCAGCGTCGCGCTTTCATCGCCCGCCGCGCGCTCGGCAAAGCCCGCGCTGACCGAGCGCACCAGCCCGTCGGCCGAGACGACCGCGGCCTCGATCCCCGCACGGCTCAGCATCCGGCCGAACGGCCCGCCGAGGTCGAGGTCGACCAGCAAGGCGGCGCTCGCCGCCTCGATCCGGCGAAAGCGCCAAACGAGATGGTCCTCGCCCCGCCCCGCCCGCGTGACCGCGACCTGCCACGGCGCCTCGCTCCCGTCCGCCGCGATCGAGAGATCCTCGGCCGCCGCGTGTCCCTCGCGCCAGGCCTCGCGCGCGAGGCGGGTCAGCGCCTCGAGCGCGGGCCGCTCGGCCGGCAGGAGGGGCGGCGCGCTGTCCCCTCCGAAGGCGTCGATGAAGCCGCTGTTGGCGCAGACCAGCCGGTTCGCCCGGTCGGTGATCGCGACGGCCTCGCCGGCCTCGGCCCCCAGCCCCTCGATCGCGGCGGCGGTGACCGTCCAGTCGGACGCGGGGGGCACCTCGGCGGCGGGTTCGCGGCGCAGGCGCTCGAACGCGAGCGCCCCTGCGAGCAGGGCCGCAGTGCCGGCGGCATAGACGAGGGTCACGATGCCGTCGAAAGTGGCGAGGTAGACGACCGCGATGCTGAGTGCGAGCGCGGCGACCAGCACGGCGCCCGGCCCGAACGCGCCTTCATCCCTGCCGTCTGTCGCTTCGGCCGACCTCATCACCCCTCGCACGCCCTTGCCTCGCCCGTCAGTGGCATCGAGCCCCGGCCGGTACGACCGGGGCGCCCGTCAGGGAGCCTTCCTAGTTGGCGTTCAGCCTGCGGTCGAGACGCGCTTCCATCAGCGCGAGACGTTTTGCCCGCTTGCGCGCGACTATGACGCGCCAGATCGCGCTCGCCACGACATAGCCGAGTCCGGCCGATACGATCGCGAGGACGAGAAAGCCCACCACCGTCACCCCGGCCATCTGGGAGAAATCGACGAAGGCCTGCCACCAGGTGTTCTCGATCTGGCCGGTCGCATAGCCTGCGGTCGCGGCATCGATCCGGAGCATGAATGCGCCGATCCGATTGGCGATCACGATCCAGAAGGCCAGCGTGAAGGGATTGGTGACGAAGGTCACGAGCGCGGCGAGCGGCACGTTGGCGCGCGCGGGCAGCGCAAGGAAGGCGGCGAGGAAGATCTGGCCCAGCGGAATGATGAAGGCCGCGAACAGCCCGAGCGCCACCCCGCGCGGGACCGAGCGGCGGGTGAAGCGCCACAATTCGGGCGACAGGAAACGATGGGCGATCGGCGCCAGCCAGCGGTTCTTCGCCATCTGTTCGCGCGTCGGCATGTAGCGACGAATCGTGTCCGCAGCCCAGGTCTTCGAGCGGAAATTCGAGAAGAGATCGCGGATCATGAACAATCGCGGCCTTTGCGCCCGAAAAGCCGGGAAGGCAAGCGCTCCGCGTCGGGGTTCGGGTGCCGTGTCATCTCGGTCGATATGGGTACCGCGCGGCCCATGACCAGTGGGTGAACCGGACGTCCCGCAAAAGGGTGGCCGCGCGGCGCGCGCCCGGCGCGATCCCGGCGTTCAGCCGCGCTCACGCAGCAGGCGGGCCTTGTCGCGCTTCCAGTCGCGCTCCTTGATCGACTGGCGCTTGTCATGCGCCTGCTTGCCCTTGGCGAGCGCCAGTTCGACCTTCGCCCGGCCCTGCCCGTTGAAATAGATCGAGAGCGGGACCAGCGTCATGCCCTTGCGCTCCACCGCGCCGAACATGCGACCGATCTCGCGAGCGTGCAGCAGCAGCTTGCGCGGCCGGCGCGGTTCGTGGTTCTGGCGGTTGCCGTGGCTGTATTCGGGGATGTTCGAATTGACGAGCCAGACCTCTCCGTCCTTCACCTCGGCATAGCTTTCCGCGATCGACGCCTCGCCCGCGCGCAGCGCCTTGACCTCGGTCCCCTGGAGAGCAAGCCCGGCCTCGAACGTGTCCTCGATGGTGTAGTCGAACCGGGCGCGGCGATTCTCGGCGACGATCTTCTGCTTGTCGAAAGTCTTGGGTTTGGGACGGACCATGGTGGCGAGCGCCATAGGCCCTGCGCGCCGCTCTCGCAAATCCCGCGCGCACGGGTTGCGCCAAACGCGCTTGAAATTGCCCGAAAGTCTCGCATAGTCAGGCTGCTGCGGAATCTTGCCGTGGGTCGAACAGGGGGTTTCATGGGTCGTCGTCTCGCCGCATGGATCGGCGCGCTTGCGCTGTTCCTCGCCTTTTTCACTGTGCCCGCGCAGGCTGTCCCGGCATTGCCGCTGAGCGAATACGGCAACCTGCCCGAGGTCGAGTTCACCGCGATTTCGCCCTCGGGCGACCGGATCGCGCTCGTCGCCACGGTCAATGGCGAACGGATGCTGGTGGCGCTGCAAGACCAGTCCACGCCGATCCGCGCCGTCGCGGTCAATGACATGAAGATCCGCGGGGTCCGCTGGATCGGCGAGGAACGCCTGCTCATCATCACCAGCCAGACCGAGGACCTGCCGCTGGGCTTCACCACCGACAAGGCCGAATTCGAGATCGCGCGCGTGCTGCCGATCGTGGACGGACTGGAAGGCAACGTGATCTTCGGAGACATCCCGCGCTATCTCGATTCGATCGTCGGCAATTACGGCATCCGCCGGATCGACGGGCATTACTACGGCTTTTTCGGCGGGATGGAGCTTGCGCGAAGAGCGTCGGGGTCGCGCATCGGCTATGAATTCGACCACGGGCGCCCGCACCTCTTCAAGGTCAGCCTCGAGGATTTCAAGGTCGAGAAGATCAGCGCCGCCGCACGCGAAGGGTTCGACAAGGACTGGATCGTGGATGCGAACGGCGAGGTCGCCTACACGCTGGAGATCAGCGCCATGAGCGGCCAGTGGACGATCCGCAATGCCGGCGGCTCCGCGATCGCCGAAGGCCGGCAGGAACGCGGCGCGGTCGCGCTGGTCGGCCTCGGCTTCGACGGATCGAGCCTGATCTATGTCGAACAGGGGCAGGATCGCTCCCTCTGGTGGGAGATCGGCCAGGCGGGCGGCGAACCCCGGCCGTTCCTTTCCGAGACCGGGTTCGAGCGGCTGTTCTGGAACCCCGAAACCGGGCACCTGATGGGCTACACCCAGGGCGAGGGCGAAAGCGAGCGCCACGTCTTCGCCGACGAGACGCTGCAGGACAAGGCCGAGCGGGTGCGCGAAGCCTTCGCGCAGTTCGAGGCGACGATGTACGACTGGACCGCCGATCTGTCCGACGTGATCGTGCGCACCAGCGGCAACCTGGATTCGGGAACGGTCTATGCGGTCGATCTCGAAACGAACCGCGCCAACGCCATCGCCTATGAACGCCAGGCGATCGTGCCGGCCGCGGTCGGCGCGATATCGACCTTCGCCTATACCGCCGCCGACGGGCTGGAGATGGACGGAATTCTCACCCTGCCTCCGGGCCGAGAGGCGAAGGACCTGCCGCTGGTCCTGCTCCCGCATGGCGGGCCGGGGGCGGCGGACTATCCCGAATTCGACTGGTGGGCCCAGGCCTTCGCCTCGCGCGGCTATGCCGTGTTCCAGCCCAATTTCCGCGGCAGCACCCACCGCGACGCCGCCTTCCGCCGGGCCGGCTACGGCGAATGGGGACGCAAGATGCAGACCGACAAGTCGGACGGGCTCAAAGCGCTCGCCGAGGCGGGGATCGTCGATCCGGATCGCGCCTGCATCGTGGGCGCCTCCTATGGCGGCTATGCCGCGCTGGCGGGCGTGACGGTCCAGCAGGGCCTTTACAAATGCGCTGTCGCGGTCGCGCCGGTCAGCGACATTCGCGACATGTACATGGAGGATTACCGCGCCAGCGGGCGCGCGCGCACGACCCGGATCGCGCTGCGCGAACAACTGGGCGATCCGGGCCTGTGGAACGACGTCTCGCCGCTTCGCCTGGCGGACCGCGCGGATGCGCCGATCCTGCTGATCCATGGGCGCGACGACACGGTCGTGCCTTACACCCATTCGCTGCGGATGGCCGACAAGCTGAAGGATGCGGGCAAGCCGTTCGAATTCGTCACGCTCGATGGCGAGGATCACTGGCTGTCCCGGGCCGAAACGCGCCGGGCGATGCTCGAAGCGGCGGTCGCCTTCGTCGAGAAGCACAACCCGCCGCTTGCCGGCGGCTAGATCAGCCCGGCGAATTCGAGCGCTTCGTCGACGGCCCTGCGCGAGGCTTCGCTCGCCGGGACGAGCGGCAGGCGAACCTCGTCGGTGACATCCTCCATCACGCGGCTGAGCGCATATTTGACCGGCGCAGGGCTGGCATCGGAGAACATCGCGTAATGGAGCGGAAAGAGCCGGTCGTTGAGCTCGCGTGCCTTCGCCAGCTCGTTCGCCGCGATCGCATCGTGGAACTCGGCGCACAGTTTCGGCGCGACATTGGCGGTGACCGAGATCGCGCCGCTGCCGCCGGCCGCGCTGTGCGGCAGCCACAATTCGTCATTGCCCGACAATTGGCAGAAGTCGCGCCCGATCCCCATGCGGTGGTCGGCAACACGCGAGAGGTCGCCGCTCGCGTCCTTGATTGCGACGATCCGGTCGGGATAACGCCTGACCAGCTCGATCACCGTCTCGTCCTCGATGTCGGTGACGGTCCGCCCCGGCACGTTGTAGAGCACGATCGGCAGGTCGCTGTTCTCGGCGAGGAAGCTGAAATGGGCGATCAGCCCGGCCTGGCTCGGACGATTGTAATAGGGCGCGACGCACAGGCCCGCCGCCGCCCCCGCCTTCTTCGAGAAATTCATGTGGAGGAGCGCATTCCTCGTGTCGTTCGACCCGCAACCCGCAATCACCGGCACGCGGCCCGCGGCCTGTTCGACGCAGACCTCGATCACGCGGTGATGTTCCGCGTTCGAAAGGGTCGAGGCCTCGCCCGTGGTGCCGCAGGGGACGAGCGCGCTCGAGCCCTGATCGATCTGCCAGTCGACCAGCCGGCGAAAGGTCGCCTCGTCGAACGATCCGTCGCGGAAAGGAGTCACGAGAGCGGGAATTGAGCCGCTGAACATTGCAAATATCCTGTCACTCGAAGAAAAGCCGGAGCGAAAGCAGCGGGGTGCATCACCGGGATTCCCGGCTCCGCAATTCTTCCACCACTTCGGCGTTCAGGGCCTGATAAGGAGCCGCCCCCCATTATGTCCAGCATGGTCACACGAATGATGAAGCGGAAGCGCGCGCTCGCAGGGTTCCTCGCGGCGGGAACGGCGGCGGCGCTGGCAGGGCCGTTGCTCGCCCAGATCGCGGCCCCGCAGGACGCGGAGGACAGCCGCGCGAGCATGGTCGCCCGCCAGCCGGGCGAGATCGGCGCCGCGCTCGATCGCTGGGAAGCCTTGCTGTCGGACCGGACCTTCGGCTTTTCGGACTATGCCGGCTTCGTCATGAACTATCCCGAGTTCCCGCTTTCCGACACGCTGCGGGTGCGCGCGGAGAACACGCTCGATAAGGAGGCTCCCGCGCAGGCGGAAATCCTGCGCTATTTCGACCGCCAACCCCCGCTCACCAATGCGGGACGCGCGCGCTATGCGCTGGCGCTCGCCGGCGCGCAGCGGGCCGAGGCGTTCGACATCGCGCGCGAGGCCTGGCGCCAGGGCGTCATGAGCGATCCGGCCGAGCTTTACCTGCACAGCCTCTACCACGCCCGGCTTACCCCCGAAGACCACGCCGCGCGGATGGATGCGCTGCTCTGGCAGGGCGATGCCGATGCGGCGGCGCGGCAGATGACCCGCCTTGCCCCGGCGGACCGCGATCTCGCCATGGCCCGGCTCGCGCTACTCCGCGGGACGCTGCCCGAGGAAGCGGGCGTTTCCGTCCCGGCCGAGGCGATGCGCGATCCGGGCTATGTCTTCGCGCTGGCGAACCACCTGCGCCGCACGGGGCGGACGGCCGACGCCGTGCAATTGCTCGCCTCGCGCCCCGATTTCGCCCGCCCCGCGCAGGACGGCGCGGCGATGGTCGGCCTGATGCTCGCGCTGGCCGAGGCGGGCGGGCCGAGCAATGCCGTGCGCATCGCGGGCAAGGTCGACGACGTCTTCACCGAGAACCGCGACATTTCCGCTGGCTCCTTCCTGCTGCGCGATCGCTACACCGATCTCATGTGGCTGGGCGGGACCTCCGCCCTTTGGAGCCTCGGCGACGGGGCGCAGGCTGCGCCGCTGTTCCAGCGCTACGGCGAAGGCGCGCGCTCGCCGCTCACCCGGAGCAAGGGTTTCTACTGGGCCGGCCGCGCCGCGCGGGCTGCGGGCATGGAGGAGGATGCCGCCCGCTATTTCGAAATGGCGGCCGAACACCCTGAATATTACTACGGCCAGCTGGCGATCGGCGCATTGGGCCGCGAAATGCCGACGTTCGCGCCGCTTCCCGCGCCAGCGGTCGACCCGGCCACGCGCGCCGAATTCGAGCAGCGCCCGCTGGTCCGCGCGATCCGCGCGATTGCCTCGGACCGGCGCGACTGGCGGACCGAGCGGCGCTTCTTCGAGGCGCTGGGCGACAGCGCGACGAGCCCCCAGGACATGGCGCTGGTCGCGAGCCTCGCGCAAGAGACTGGGCTCGACGAAATGGCCGTCGTGCTCGGCATGAAGGCGGGCGAGAACGGCCTTCCCGGGTTCGAGCGGATCGGCTTTCCGGTGGTCGAGACCCCGGCCGTGGGCGACTGGACCATGGTCCATGCGATCAGCCGGCAGGAAAGCGAATTCGACCGCACCCGCGTTTCCCACGCGGGCGCGCGCGGCGTCATGCAGCTCATGCCCGGCACCGCGCGCGAACAGGCGGGCAAGCTTGGCGTGCAGTACATGTCGGCGAACCTGATCGGCGATCCGGCCTACAACATCCGCCTCGGCGATGCCTATTTCGCGCGGATGATGGATTATTACGGCGGTGCCTATCCGCTCGCGATCGGGGCCTATAATGCCGGGCCGGGCCGGGTGAACCAGTGGCTGCGGATGAACGGCGACCCGCGCAACGGCGAGATCGACTGGGTGACCTGGGTCGAGAAGATCCCGTCCAATTTCGAGACCCGCTATTACATCATGCGCGTGCTCGGCAATGCGGTGAGCTACAGCCACATGTATCCGGAAAGGGCCGGGCTGCCGCGCACGATCGACAGCTTCCTCCGGTAAGGGCCGCCTCGCCATGTCCTCCCGCCAGGGGCCGCCGATCACGCCCGCGGGCTATGCCGCGCTCAAGGCGCGCTACGATCACCTGCTCGGCACCGAGCGGCCGGCAATCGTCGAAATCGTCAGCTGGGCGGCCGGAAACGGCGACCGTTCGGAAAACGGCGACTATCTCTACGGGCGCAAGCGGATGCGCGAGATCGACCGCGAACTCGCCCGTCTCGCGCGGCGGATGAAGGCGGTGCGGGTGGTCGATCCCTCGCAGCAGCGCGATCCGAACCGGGTCTTCTTCGGCGCGCGGGTCGAGCTCGCCGACGAGGACGACGCGCGCAGGACCGTGACCATCGTCGGCGACGACGAACAGGACGCGGGTGCGGGGCGGATCGGGTGGAGCTCTCCCCTCGCCCGCGCGCTGCGCGGTGCCGCGGTCGGGGACGTCAGGACCGTGCGCCTGCCGACGGGCGAAAAGGAATGGGAAGTGATGGGCATAGCCTATGACTAGGCCCGCGCTCTGCCTCGCCGCGCTCGCCTTCCTCGCGCTTCCCCTAGCGGCCCAGTCGGGCGGGCGGGAAAGCCTTGGCGTCTATGCGAACTGGGCGGCGTTCCGCGATGCCGGCCCGCCGCGCTGCTATGCCATCGCAAGGCCGCGCGGGACCAACCGGGAGGCCGCCTTCGCCAGCATCGCGACCTGGCCCGAGCGCCGCGTCCGCTCGCAGCTCCACATGCGCCTCGCCCGCCCCGCCGCCGAGGGCAGCACGCCCGTCCTGCGGATCGGCTCGCGCCGCTTCGAACTCGTCGCGAGCGGGCGCGATGCCTGGGCGAAGGACGCCGCGATGGACGCCGCGATCGTCGCTGCGCTGCGCTCCGCCACCAGCCTCAGCGTGACCGCGCGCGGTGCCGCGGGCGGCCGCTTCACCAGCCGCTACGACCTCGACGGTGTCGCGACCGCGATGGACGCCGCGGTCGTCGGCTGCGCCGACCTGCGCTGACACGAAAAGGGGCCGGACGCAGCGCGTCCGGCCCCCTCGCTTACTGCCGGAAGGATCAGAAGCGCAGACCGACGCCGGCCATTACCTGGTGCCGATCGAGATCGATCCCGCCGAGATCGACATCGGGGATCGTGTCGTCCTCGAAATCCAGTTCGGCCTCGCTGTAGTTCGAATAGCGATATTCGAGCTTGGCGAAGGTGTTCGTGGCAAAGCGGTACTCCGCCCCCGCCCCCAGGCGATATCCATCGGCGTCGATCTTCTCGGCGTAATCCTCGCCGTCGAAAGTGCCCTCGCGGTTGTAGCGGGCATTGGTGTAGCCGCCCTTGGCATAGACGAGCAGCCCGGGCGAGGCGACGACCCCGGCGCGCGCGCCGAGATAGATGTCGCGCCCCGTATCGACCTGGCCGAGCCCGATGTCCTCGAAATTGCCGTCGTCGAACCCGGTATCGGCCGTTGAATCGGTCAGTTCCGCCTCGACGCCGACGACAATGCCGCCGAAATCATAGTCGTATCCCGCGCCCACGCCGTAGACGAGGCCCTCGATCGACTCGTCGTTGTCTTCGTTGAGGTCGTCATCGACCGTGTCGCCCGCCTTGCTCGCATCGAAGCCGGCAAGCGCTTCGAGCCGGAAGCCGGTGAAGTCGTCCTCCTCCTGCGCCATGGCGGGAGAGGAGACGGCGAAGGCCGATCCTGCAAGGAGGAATAGGGTGAGTTTTTTCATCTGCTTTCTCCGTCTTTCGTTGCACGGCGCCGTGGCCGTGTCGGACGGGGAACGGGTCGGTTTTTCCTTTTGTTTCATTAACATGGCGCAACAAGACGGTGTTGCGGAATGGCCACGAAACCCTCGCCGGGCCGTGATCTGCGTGCGCCGGAACGCAGCTTTCGAAATTCATCGACGAGGCGACGGGCACGGGCGGCGATTCGGGGAACCGCCGCGCGCCTCCTGCCTCGCGCGTGCGGGCTTTGCTTTGTTCGGGCCGAGCGACTATATGCCCGCGCGATCATGCCAGACACGAGCCTCATGACCATTCCCGGGCAGGTCGACCCGGTTCCCGTCGCGCGCGACATCACGCCGCGCGCGGACGGGCGCGTCGACCTCATCGGCCTGCCCAAGGCGCGGATCCGCGAATTGTTCGAGGAAGCGGGGCTCGACGCGAAGGCGGCAAAGCTGCGGGCCAAACAGGTGTTCCACTGGCTTTACCACCGCGGCGTCACCGCTTTCGAGGCGATGACCGACATCGCCAAGACCATGCGCCCGTGGCTCGCCGAACGGTTCGTGATCGGACGGCCCGAAGTGGTCGAGGCGCAGCACAGCGCGGACGGCACGCGCAAGTGGCTGCTGCGGACCAGCGACGGCCACGATTTCGAGATGGTCTTCATCCCCGACGAAACCCGCGGGACGCTATGCGTGTCGAGCCAGGTCGGCTGCACCTTGAACTGCACCTTCTGCCACACCGGCACGATGCGGCTGGTGCGCAATCTCACCCCGGGCGAGATCGTCGGCCAGGTCATGCTCGCGCGCGATGCGCTGGGCGAATGGCCGCGCGGGACGATGGCGGGGCTCGACGAGGTCGAGGAAGATCGGGGCCACTACACCGCCGACGGGCGCCTGCTCACCAATATCGTGATGATGGGCATGGGCGAACCGCTCTACAATTTCGACCATGTCCGCGATGCGCTGAACCTGGTGATGGATGGTGACGGGCTGGCCCTGTCGAAGCGGCGCATCACGCTGTCGACCAGCGGCGTCGTCCCGATGATGGAACGCTGCGGCAAGGAGATCGGCGTGAACCTCGCCGTGAGCCTCCACGCGGTCCGCAAGGAGGTGCGCGACGAGATCGTGCCGCTCAACCGCAAATACGGGATCGAGGACCTGCTGCAGGCCTGCGCCGACTATCCCGGCGCCTCGAACGCGCGGCGCATCACCTTCGAATACGTAATGCTCAAGGACAGGAACGAC
The DNA here is from genome assembly GCF_900105095.1 of Erythrobacter sp. HL-111. NCBI lineage: Bacteria > Pseudomonadati > Pseudomonadota > Alphaproteobacteria > Sphingomonadales > Erythrobacteraceae > Erythrobacter > Erythrobacter sp. HL-111. The sequence goes on from NZ_LT629743.1 coordinate 1,066,062, forward strand.
AGCGACGAGGACGCGCGCGAACTCGTCCGGCTGCTGCGCGCATACGATTTGCCCGCCAAGGTCAATCTGATCCCCTTCAATCCCTGGCCGGGCGCCGGCTACGAATGCTCGACCCCCGAACGCATCCGCGCCTTTTCCGACATCGTGTTCGAGGGCGGGATCAGCGCCCCCGTCCGCACCCCGCGCGGGCGCGACATCGACGCGGCCTGCGGCCAGCTGCGCACCGCGGCCGAGAAGAAGAGCCGCGCCGAGCGCGACCGCGAGGCTGCCGCCGCAGCCGCCGCCGCGGTTCCCTGACGCACGCCCGGACGCACGCGCCGCACGGCCCGTCCGGACCGGTTCCCGCCGGAACCACATAGGTTGCGGTTTTCGCCGCCGAAACAGCGCTTCAAGCGATTCTCCTGGTCCCCTCGCGCAGTCCCGCGCGAGGGTCGCACAACCAGGAAGGAGGCGCGAAACATGGCGGAAATTCCCGTAGAGAAGAAATCGTCCGGCAAGGGCTGGCTCTGGCTGCTGCTGGTGCTGCTCGTCGTCCTGGCCATCGCATGGTGGCTTCTGGCGGAAGCGAACGAGCCCGAGAACAACGATCCGGTCGCGGTCGAGGAGACCGAGCCCACGACGACCGGCGCAATGACGCTGAGCGCGGTCCTCACCGATCCTTCCGCCTATTACGGGCGCGAAGGCTTCGACGACACGGTCACGGTCGCAGGTCCGCTCACCGACAGGGGCTTCTGGATCGAAAGCGGGGGCAACCGGATGTTCGCCATCGTGATCGACGAGCCGCGCGAGCAGCCGATCGACATCAATGTCGGCGCGACGCTCGACATCTCGGACGGCACGATCCGCAACCCGGACGACATCGAGAATCTCCCCGGCGACGCGCTCGACGAAGACACGATCGCGGCGATGAAGGGCGAGGAGGTTGTCCTCGTCGTGGACGAGGACGACATCGCCATCAGCGAAACCGCATGAACGCGCGGCGACAAGGAGAGACGCCCATGAACACCGACGATTATGTCGATCTCGCCGATCTCGACGACTACCGGCTCGAGAACAGCGACCAGGACCTGCGCGGCCACGGGCTCTACAGCACGGACGGAACCCGGCTCGGCACGATCCGGCGGATGCTGGTCGATCCCGAGCGCGAGCATGTCGCGGCGCTCGTGCTCGACGACGGGCGCGGCGTGCCGGTGAGCGAGATCGAGATCCGCCGGGGCGAGGCCTATATCGATCCGGTCGAGGAAAGCCGCTGGTTCCGCACCCGGGACACACGGCGCGACGTCGAACGCGGGCCGGTCCCGGTGCGGCGGCGCGACCATCCGCGCGGGCCGGTCTGACGGGACGCGTCAGCCGCCGGTCCCGGTAACCCACAAGACGACCTGCCCCACCACCGCGAGGGCGCAGGTGATCAGCCCGAGGACGGGCACGATCTTCCACATGTTCGGCACGTCCTCGGGCTGGCTTTCGCGCTTCATCCGCCACAGCGCCGCGTTGACCGCGGCAAAGACGATGAGGATCGCAAGGCTCGTCCCGCTTGCCAGCGTCCCCAGCGGCACGAACAGCGCAAGCACGAGGATCGCCGCGAGCGAGGCCACCGTCGCGGCGATCGGGGTGTGCGTGGTGTCGTTCACCCGGCCGAATATCCCGGGCGTCGCCAGCAGGTCGTCCCGGGCCATGTCCATCAGCATCCGCGCCGCCGCGATCACCTGCGTAAGTGCGCCGTTCACGATCACGAACAGGCTCGAGATGGCGAGCGGCAGGGCGGGAAACCCGGAATCCTCGGTCGCGGCATAGACCAGGGGCGCGTCGGCCGAAGCGAGGGCGTCGATGTCGCTCCGCCCGGCGAGCGCGGCGGCAATGGCGAGGTAGAAGAAGAACACGATCAGCAGCACCAGCCACATGGCGAGCGGGAGCGTCTTCTTGACGTCCTTCACCTCCTCCGCGGTCTGGGCGACGTCGCCGAACCCGATGAAGGAATAGATCGCGAGGAACGCGCCCGCCATGATCGCGCTGACCGCCCCGGCGTCGCCGAGTTCGCCCCCCTCGACCAGCCTGTCCGGCCAGCCGGTCAGGCTGTCGCGCAGGAGCCAGAGCACGACCAGCAGCGTTGCAAGGCCGACGGCCGTGGTGACCGACATGAACCACGCGCTCTGCTTCATGCCCGCGATCGAGATTGCACCCAGCAGCACGACGAGGCTGCTCGTCGCGGCCCAGTGCGGTACGTCGAGAAAGCTGTTCAGGTAGGACACGAAACCGGTCGTGATGGTCGCGCCCGACACGATGTTGGCGATGATCATGATCCAGCCGATCACGCCTGCGAAATTGTCCGAGCCGAAGCCTTCGCGGATGTAGTCGACCGCCCCGCCCGCGCTCGGCACGCGTGCGGCGATCTCGGCAAAGCTCAAGGCGGTGAAGGCGGCGACAACCCCGGCGCTCGCATAGGCGAGCGGGGCCAATGTACCCGCCCTGCCCATGACCTCGCCGATGACGACGAAGATGCCAGCGCCCAGAATCGTGCCCGTCCCGTAGAGGATCAGGCTGGTCAGACCCATCGAACGCTTGAGTGGCATGGTTCTCCTTCGCTGTCGCCTCGTCCAACCAAGCCGCGAGGCGCGAGGGCGTTCCATGGCGCGACCGTCTCGTCGCCGACAGGGCGATTTCCAGCGGAAAGGCCGCTTCGGACACGCGATTGTTCAGCTGGCGTTCGTCTTGCATGAACAAAATTGACCTCGTCCGCATCACCGGACAGGAAAGGATCGGGTCATGAAGACGATTGCACTGCTCGCCGCCGCCGGATCGTTGGCCGCTGCCGCCGCCGCCACCCCTGCCGCCGCGCTCGACGTCGCGCCCCCCGCCCCGCAGGCCGCTGCCCTTGCCGGCTTCGGCAGCGGGATCGAGGCGCCCGCCGGTTTCGAGCGCGATCCGCCACCCCATGCCCGCTCCTGGGGCCGCCGCGACCGCGGCTGGGGCGAACGCTGGGACGACGACCGCTGGGACGATGACGACGACTGGCGCGAGCGCCGCCGCTGGCGTGACCGGGACCGCTGGAACGATCGGCGCTGGAACGATCGCCGCTGGGACGACCGGCGCTGGGAGGGCCGCAGGCTCGGTCGGCGCGACCGGATCTGGCGCGGGCGCGACGGCCGCTTCCACTGCCGCCGCGACGACGGCACCACCGGCCTCGTGATCGGCGCGGGCGTCGGCGCGCTGCTCGGGCGCGAGATCGACCGCGGCGACGTGCGCTGCCGCTGACGGACGCACCGCTGCGAAAGGAGGGCCGCCGGGCGACGCGTCCGGCGGCCCTTTCATTGCGAGTTGCCGCGGCGCGGGGGCGCTGATAGGGCTCGTTCCGATGCTGCTCAGGGCGCACCAGATGGAAGGACCGCGATGACCCGCCCCGCGATCCTCGTCACCGGCGGCGCGACCCGGATCGGGGCGGCCCTCGTCACCGGTTTCGCAAGGGCGGGCTGGCACGCTTTGATCCATTACAACAGTTCGGGCGACGCCGCAGAGGAACTCGCCCGGTCCTTGCCCTCGGCCGAGACGGTGCGCTGCGACCTCGCCGATGACGAGGCGGCGCGCGCGATGATCGAAGACCTGGCCGCGCGGCTCCCCGACTGGCGCTGTCTCGTCAATTCGGCCGCGCTGTTCGAATATGACGGTGTCACCGATTGCGACCGCGAAACGTATCACCGTGCGATGCAGGTCAACGCCCTTTCCCCCGCGCGGATGGCGCAGGCCTTCCTCGCCCACGCGCGCAGCGGCGCGGGGCGCGTCGTGATCCAGGTGACCGACATGAAGATCGCCAATCCCAACCCGGATTTCTTCAGCTACACCATGTCGAAACACGCGCTCGCCGCGACGATCGCGATGCTGGCGAAGGGCGCGATGCTGGCGAAGGGCGCGGCGCGGACCGAGGATCGGATCTACGGCCTCGCGCCGGGCGCGATCCTCGCCAGCCACGACCAGCGCGAGGAGGAGACCGAGGTGTCGCACCGCCTGAACCTGCTCGGCCGCAAGACCGGCGTGGAGGAGATCGTCGCCGCCGCGCGCTTCCTCGCCACCCGCGCGATGCGCAGCGGATCGTCGATCTTCGTCGATTCCGGGCAGCACCTGCTCGACCAGGACCGCGACGTGATCTGGCTCGCGCGCGAGAAGGTTTCGAAGGGCATGGCATGAAGCACGCGCTCTCGACCCGGTTGTGGCACTGGATCAACGCGGTGGCGGTGGTGGTGCTGTTCATGTCGGGCCTGACGATCTCGAACGCGCACCGGCGGCTCTACTGGGGCAAGGCCGGCTGGGCGCCGGAAGAAGCCTGGCTCGAGGTGATGCGTTTTCCGGGCTGGGCGACGCTGCCGATGTTCCGCTACGATCTCGCCGAGGCGCGCGACTGGCACAACACCGCGGCATGGGTGTTCGCCCTCGGCCTCCTCGCCTACTGGATCGTCATCCTCTTCAACGGCCATTTCCGCAGCGACATAGCCGCCGGCCCGCGCGCCTATCGCCCCTTTGCGATATGGGCAACGATCAGGGGCTACCTGACGGGCGCGAGCCGCCGCGCGGAGAAAACCGACTACAACCCGCTCCAGCGGATCGCATATGCCTTCGTGCTCGGCGTGTTCCTGCCCGGCATGGTGCTGACGGGCCTCGCGATCAGCCCGGGGATCGAGCCCGCCGCACCCTGGCTGGTCGAGGCCTTCGGCGGGCGACAGAGCGCGCGGAGCCTGCATTTCATCTTCGCCTTCGCCCTGCTCGGCTTTTTCATCGTCCATGTTGCCATGGTCTTCGTCGCCGGGCCGGTGAGGACCCTGTCGGGAATGCTCATCCCGAGTTTCCGCAAGGAGAAAGCCCATGGCTGAGATCGGACGCCGCCACCTGCTCGCAGGCCTCGCCGCGCTCGGCGCGGGGGCCTGTTCGCGCGTGGGCGAGAGCGAGAACGCCGGTTCGATCTTCGATGCCGCCGAAAGCTGGCACCGCGAAGCCCACCGGATTCTCGCCGGGCGCGAACGGCTCGCGCCCGAGTTCGAGCCTTCCGACATCTCGCCGAACTTCCGCGGCAATGGGTCGCTGACCGTCGACACGCCCGAATACCGCGAGGAACTGGCGAACGGCTTTCCCAACTGGCGGCTGGAAGTCACGGGCCTCGTCGCCAAGCCGCTCAGCCTCTCGCTCGAAACGCTGCGCGCCCTTCCGCAGCGGGTGCAGATCACCCGGCACGACTGCGTCGAGGGCTGGAGCGCGATCGGCGAATGGACCGGCCCGCAGCTTTCGACCATCCTCGATGCCGCCCGCGTCCTGCCCGAGGCCAATTTCATCGTCCTGCGCTGCGCCGATACGCTCTATGGTCGCCGCTATTACGAGAGCGTCGACATGGTCGATGCCTATCACCCGCAGACGATCATCGCCCACCGGCTGAACGGCGAGAACCTGCCCGAGAAGAACGGCGCGCCCTTGAGGATGCGGATCGAGCGGCAGCTGGGCTACAAGCACGCGAAATACCTCACGGGGATCGAAGCGGTCGCCAGCCTCGATGCCATCGGCGAGGGCAAGGGCGGTTTCTGGGAGGATATCGCCGATTACCAGTGGTATGCGGGGATCTGATGCCGCGATATTGACACCGCCGAAAGCGCGTCCATCTTGGCGCGCCAGGCCGAAAGCGCGTCCATCTTGGCGCGCCAGGCGTCGCCGGATCGTCCCGGCGAACAGGGAGCAGGCATGAGCAAGGCGCTTCTCGACCGTTTCCTCACCCGCGCCGTCGAACGCGGGCGGCTCGGCGTGGTCTTCGCCGATGGCGAGGCGCGGGTCTATGGCGAGCAGGCCGAAGGCTTTCCCGACATCGTGATCCGCTTCACCGACGACGCCGTGCCGCGCGACATCGTGTTCGACCCGCGGCTGGGCGCGGCGGAGGCTTTCATGGACAGGCGGCTCGTGATCGAGGAAGGCGACGTCATGGGTCTCGTCGGTCTGCTTCGCATGAACGGGCGGTGGGAGCGCGGCGGCGACCGGCTGCGCCCGAGCCTGCCCAAGCGGCTCGTCAACACGGCGGCAGTCGCGCTCGACCGGTTCAACGACGCGGTGCGCGCCCAGCGCAATGTCGCGCATCATTACGACATCGGCAACGCGCTCTACGCCCTGATGCTCGACCCGGAGCATTTCCAGTATTCCTGCGCCTACTGGAACGAGGATCATTTCGGGCCGGGAATGACGCTGGGGCAGGCGCAGGAGGCGAAGCTCGCGCACATCGCGGCGAAGCTCGCGATCCGGCCCGGGCAGAAGGTGCTCGACATCGGCTGCGGCTGGGGCGGGATGGCGATCTACCTGGCCCGGAAATACGATGTCGAGGTGACCGGCATCACCCTTTCGTCCGAACAGGCCGCGCTTGCGCGCAAGCGGATCGCCGACGCGGGCGTCGCGGGGCAGGTGACGATCGAGCTGGTCGACTACCGCGATTTCGCGGCCTCCGGACAGACCTTCGACCGGATCGTTTCGGTCGGGATGTTCGAGCATGTCGGCCAGGCGCAGTTCGACACCTTCTTCGAATGCTGCGCGCGGATGCTCGATCCGATGGGCGTCATGCTGATCCACACGATCGGGCGGATGGGATCGCCCGGCGCGACCGATGCCTTCACGCGCAAGTACATCTTCCCCGGCGGTTACATCCCCGCCCTCTCCGAAACCGTCGCCGCGTCCGAGAAATTCCGCCTGATCGCCGCCGATGTCGAGGCGCTGCGGGTCCACTACGCCAGGACCATCCGCCAGTGGTACGCGAACTGCATGGCCAACAGGGACGCGATCGTCGCGCTCCACGACGAGCGGTTCTTCCGGATGTGGACCTTCTACCTCGCGGGCGCCGCCACCGTGTTCGAACACGGCAGCATGTGCAATTACCAGATCCAGTACATCCGCGACCGCCGCGCCCTCCCCCTGACCCGCGACTGGATCGCGCAGGAGGAGAAGCGGCTGCTCGCCCCGGCGGGCTGACACGCGGCGCGCTTCGCCGGGCCCGCGTGGACATGGTCCATGAACCGGCATCGTCGCAGCGGATGCGGACCCAGATGCGGGCAGCATCGGATCATGACGGCAGACGCCGAACCCCGGGGGCGATTGCCTATCGCCGCCCCCGCTGATACGGGCGCTCGATCTTCTCGCGGGCCACGGCCCGCCACGCATCCGGGACATGAGAATGAGCGACATCAAACGCGTCGTCCTCGCCTATTCGGGCGGCCTCGACACTTCCGTCATCGCCAAGTGGCTGAGCGTCGAACGCGGACTCGAGGTCGTCACCTTCACCGCCGACCTCGGCCAGGGCGAGGAGATCGAACCCGCGCGCGACAAGGCCCGCGCCATGGGCATTCCTGACGAGCACATCTTCATCGAGGACCTGCGCGAGGAATTCGTGCGCGATTTCGTCTTCCCGATGATGCGCGCCAATGCCCGCTACGAAGGCGACTACCTGCTCGGCACCTCGATCGCGCGCCCGCTCATTTCCAAGCGCCTGATCGAGATCGCGCGCGAAACCGGGGCCGACGCGATCGCCCACGGCGCGACCGGCAAGGGCAACGACCAGGTGCGTTTCGAATTGTCGGCCTATGCGCTCGACCCGAACATCAAGGTCATCGCCCCGTGGCGCGAATGGGACCTGACCAGCCGCACCGCGCTCATCGCCTGGGCGGAGGCGCACCAGATCAAGGTCCCGACCGACAAGCGCGGCGAAAGCCCGTTTTCGACCGATGCGAACCTCCTCCACACCTCGTCCGAAGGCAAGGTGCTCGAGGACCCGTGGGAGGAGACGCCCGATTACGTCTATTCGCGCACCGACGACCCGGAGGACGCGCCAGACAGCCCCGAATATATCGAAATCGGCTTCGAGCGCGGCGACGGGATGTCGCTCAACGACGAGGCGATGTCGCCCGCGGCCCTGCTCGCGGCGTTGAACGACCTCGGCCGCAAGCACGGCATCGGCCGGCTCGACCTCGTCGAAAACCGCTTCGTCGGCATGAAATCGCGCGGGATGTACGAGACGCCGGGCGGCGAGATCTACGCCCGCGCGCATCGGGGGATCGAACAGATCACGCTCGATCGCGGCGCCGCGCATCTCAAGGACGAGCTGATGCCGAAATACGCCGAGCTCGTCTACAACGGGTTCTGGTTCAGCCCGGAGCGCGCGATGCTGCAGGCCGCGATCGACCTTTCCCAGGAGAAGGTCACCGGCACGGTGCGGCTCAAGCTCTACAAGGGCCTCGCGAGCGTGGTCGGGCGCAAGTCGCCCCATTCGCTCTATTCAGAGGCGCACGTGACCTTCGAGGACGATGCCGGGGCCTATGACCAGAAGGACGCGGAAGGCTTCATCAAGCTGAACGCGCTGCGCCTGCGCCTTCTCGCTCAGCGGGACCGCTGAACGGGCGAGTCGGCGCAGGGCGGGGCGCGATCCGCGCAAGATCCGAAAGGCGCGGCTTTATCGATCTTGCCCGAAATCCCGCGTGGTCGGCCCAGGAATGCCGAATGCGCGCCGGGAAATGCGACGGACGGTTGAGTTGTCCACCGCTCTCCACAGCTAAACCGGGGAAAAGTGGATAAGTCGGGCTTGCGCCGCTTGCCCGAATGGACGTGGAGGCGCAATCTCAAGCTGTCTTCGGAACGGGAAACGGCGGAAGAACGAGGCGTCAAAGCCTTGAAATCCCAAATTTTTCCCGACCAAAGATCGCGTCGGCGACTGTCCGCGCGCTGTCTGAGAGATGGAATGCAGGAAGCCTCGGCCGAATGCAAGCCGTCTTGTCCGAGGATGGCGCGACGCAAAGTCGGCGTGAAGGCCGCGATCCCGGCCGGCAAGGTGAAGCACGAAGGGTCCTCGGACCCGGACCTGGCCCGCCCTTGCCAGCCGCACGGGATCACGGTCTCGGCCCGGCAGGCAGCCGGTCGGCCATGCGAAGGACCCTCACGGGACCGGCGCAGGCCGGACGGAAAGGCCACCAGGCCGGATGCCGGCGCGAGCGCCGGTGAGGAAGCCCTCGGGCTTGGCCGCGCCTCCGGGCGAGGCCGCCGAGGGCCAAGACATCGGGCGCCAAGCGCGCTGTCTGGAACGAGCGAGGACGACGGTCCGCCGGAATTCTCGCCCGCAGAAGAGAGCGACCACGCGCCGGTGAGAGTGGGGTCGGCAGTAATGCCGGCCCCATTTGCATGACCCCTCCCCTTCCCAGCCCGCCGGAGAATCCGCGCCGCCCCGGATGCCGTCGGGGCGCATTGCGGCTTGTTTGCGGCGCGGAACACGGCAGACGGCTCCTGCCGCGCGACATCCTGAGCCGCCCGGATTGCCTTTGTCCATTGCGCCGCGATAAACCGCCCGGCCATGGGGAAGTTCCATCCGACATCGGCAGTCCGCTCCCGCGCCGCCTCCCGGTGCCTCGCGCTCGGCCTCGTGCTTGCCGCAGCCGCGCTCGGCACGGGTCCCGCTGCGGCGCAGGATCGCCTGGTCGCCGACGACAGGCGCGAACTCGCCGCCAGCGCCGCACCGCCGGGCCAGAACGCCAGCCCCGCCGGCGAAGCCCCTTCCGACAGCGCCGCCCTCGCCTCCGCCCCAGCCCCGTCCCGCCAGCCGCGCGACGCGCGCACCGCCGGCACCGCGCCCGCCTCCTTCGCCGCCGCCTTCTCGACTCTCGCCGAGGCGCCGCGCCCCGACCTCGCCGTGCCCGAAAGCGCGGTCGACATCGATGCGATCGAGCCCGCGATCGAGATTCCCGCCTTCCGCAGCCTCGGCAGCGGCACCGCCTCCTATTACGGGCGGCGTTTCCACGGGCGGCGCACCGCCAATGGCGAGCGGTTCGACATGAACGCGCTCACCGCCGCGCACCGCACCCTGCCCTTCGGCAGCCTGGTGCGCGTCACCAATCCTTCGAACGGGCGGAGCGTCACGGTGCGGATCAACGACCGCGGGCCGTTCAGCCGGGGCCGGGTGATCGACGTCAGCCGCGCCGCCGCCGAGGAGCTCGGCCTGATCCGCCGCGGCCACGCCCCGGTGGAACTCGAACTGCTCGAATAGCCCCCCGGACCGGGCTTTCGTGAAGGTTACAAAGTTTACACCCTGTCACCTTTTCTTCCCGGCCCTTTTTCCCTGCAAATCAAAGCCTTGTCCGCATTTTCGCAGCGCGGACGAACACCGGGGCGGCGCGCGAAACCGCGCCCCCGTGCCGCCCGGAGCGTCCGAAGCCCCTTCCCGCGGCATCGCGTGAAGGCATCGGCGCGCCTTCAGGGCGCCGCGCGCAAACCGGCCCGTGCCCGCACCGCGCGCGCATAGCCCGTCCGGCGCGTGTAGGACAGCGTCCCGCGCCCCGCGCGGTCAGGGCGCCATCATCGGCACGAGCTGCCCGCGGATCGCGCCGTCGGGATAGGGTTCGTTGTGGACGTTGACGTAGAAGCCCGCGGGATCGCCCAGGATTTCCTGCGCGAGCGTGCCCTCGATCATGGTGCAGCCCTCGGCGGTTTCGCCGGACTGCGGGGCTTCGAGGGGGACGACGGGCGGACCGTTCTCGCCCGCCCCGCCGCGATGGATGTGCGCGGCGGTGGCCGGTTCGATGCCGGTGGCGAAGAGCTCGTAGCAGAGCTCGCCATCCTGGGCGAGCGCGGCCTCGAAGCCGCCGGTGCCGTCCGCCGCGCCCCGGGGCACCTCGTTCGCGCCCTCGAGCTCGGCCGCGAGGGGCATTCCGTTGCCGGGATCGGAGGCGGTGGTCGAACAGGCCGAAAGCGCCAGCGCGGCGGCAAGGCCCATGGCGGCGGTGGCGAGGTGGCGGGGTGCAGGGGTCATGGGATGCTCCTTCGCTTGCGTTTTGTGCAAGAGGTCAGCGAATGGGGGAGCGGGTGGTTCCGGGGGACAATTGAGACTCATCCACCCCCCTCGCCAAGCCCGTCATTGCGAGGAGCCGAAGGCGACGCGGCAATCCAGGGCCTCTGCGCGAACCGCTCTGGATTGCTTCGCTCCGCTCGCAATGACGGGCGTCATTCCGCTGCCTCCCGCGCGCCGCACAGCGCCCTTGCCGCCTGAGGCCCCCGCCTGCGCGGGGGCTCGCGTGGGGACTCGGGGGGCCGCGTGGGGCGGGGTCGGGTGGCCCCTTTCTCCGCGTCTCCCTTCCCTCTGCGCTCCCTGCGCGAAACAATCGGCGCAAGGGTGGGCCGGTGCGCCGCCGGGGCCTCGCTTCCCGCCATCTTCGCGCCTTCGCGTGAACCGGGACCCCGCGAAAGCCGGGCGTGCCCCTCCACCGCCTGCGGCGGTCCCTCCTTCGACAGGCTCAGGACAGGCTCTCCCCGGTCCGGGGAGGATTACTCCGCCGCCTCCCGCGTTCCGCGCAGCAGCGGCTTCAGGTAATGGCCGGTAAAGCTGCGCGGCTCGCGCACCACGTCCTCCGGCGTGCCCTCCGCCACGATCTCGCCGCCGCGCACGCCGCCTTCCGGCCCCAGGTCCACGATCCAGTCGGCGGTCTTGATCACGTCGAGATTGTGCTCGATCACCACCACCGAATTGCCCTGCTCCACCAGCCGGTGCAGCACTTCCAACAGCTTCCTCACGTCCTCGAAATGCAGGCCCGTCGTCGGCTCGTCGAGGATGTAGAGCGTCTGCCCGGTCGAACGCCGCGCCAGTTCCTTGGCGAGCTTCACCCGCTGCGCCTCGCCCCCCGAAAGGGTCGTCGCCTGCTGGCCGACCTTGACGTAGCCGAGGCCGACCTCGTTCAGCATCCGCATCTTGTCGCGGATCGACGGCACCGCCTTGAAGAAGCCCTCCGCGTCCTCGATCGTCATGTCGAGCACGTCGGCGATCGAATGCCCCTTGAACTTCACCTCGAGCGTTTCGCGGTTGTAGCGCCTGCCCCCGCACTGTTCGCAGGTGACGTAGACATCGGGGAGGAAGTGCATCTCGATCTTGATCAGGCCGTCGCCGGTGCACGCCTCGCAGCGGCCGCCCTTGACGTTGAAGGAGAAGCGCCCCGGCTTGTACCCGCGCGCCTGCGATTCCGGGAGGCCTGCGAACCAGTCGCGGATCTGGGTGAAGGCGCCGGTGTAGGTCGCGGGGTTGGACCGCGGGGTGCGGCCGATGGGGGACTGGTCGATCTCGATCACCTTGTCGCAGTGTTCGAGGCCCTCGATCGCGTCGTGCTTGCCGGCGATGATGCGCGCGCCGTTCAGCACCCGCGCCGCGCCCGCATAGAGCGTGTCGATGGTGAAGGAGGACTTGCCCGAACCGGATACGCCGGTGATGCAGGTGAAGGTGCCGAGAGGGATGCTGGCGGTGACGCCCTTGAGGTTGTTCGCGCTCGCGCCCTTCACCGTCAGGAACAGGCCGTTGCCCTTGCGCCGCCGGTCCGGCACCGCAATCGCGCGGCGGCCCGTCAGGTAATCGGCGGTGAGCGAGCCCTTCGCCTTCATCACCTGCTTGAGCGTGCCCTGCGCCACCACCTCGCCCCCGTGGACGCCCGCGCCGGGGCCGAGATCGACGATGTGGTCGGCGGCGCGGATCGCGTCCTCGTCGTGTTCGACCACGATCACCGTGTTGCCGAGGTCGCGCAGGCGTTTCAATGTTTCGAGCAGCCGGTCGTTGTCGCGCTGGTGGAGGCCGATCGAGGGTTCGTCGAGCACGTAGAGCACGCCCGACAGCCCGCTGCCGATCTGGCTGGCGAGGCGGATGCGCTGGCTCTCGCCCCCCGACAGAGTGCCGCTGGTGCGGTCGAGGTTGAGGTAGTCGAGGCCGACGTTGTCGAGGAAGCCCAGCCGCTCCCGGATCTCCTTGAGGATCGCGCGGGCGATCTGGGACTGCTGCGGGGTGAGGTGATCGTCGGCCCCGGCAAACCACGCCTTCGCCTCGGCGACGCTCATGCGGACGGGTTCGGCGATGTCGATCGGGCCTGTCGGGCCGGGGATCTTGACGCTCAGCGCCTTTTCGTTGAGCCGCTTGCCCCCGCAGGCCTCGCAGGGCTGGGCGGTCTGGAACTTCGAAAGCTCCTCCTGCATCCACGCGCTTTCGGTCTGGCGCATCCGGCGGTTCAGGTTCCCGATCACGCCCTCGAACGGCTTGGTGACGGTGTATTCCTTGCGCCCGTCCTTGAAGGTGAGCGGGACCGGCATCCCGCCCGTGCCGTGAAGGATGATCATGCGCTGATCGGGCTCCAGATCCTTCCACGGCGTCGTCAGGTCGAAATCATAGGCTTTCGCAAGGCTGGCGAGGACCTGCATGTAATAGGGCGACGGCGGGTTGGACTTGGCCCAGGGCACGATCGCGCCCTGTTTCAGCGTCAGCGCCTCGTTCGGCACGACGAGCTGTTCGTCGAACAGCTGCTTTTCCCCGATCCCGTCGCAGGCCGGGCACGCGCCCTGGGGGCTGTTGAAGGAGAACAGGCGCGGCTCGATCTCCTCGATGGTGAAGCCGCTGACGGGGCAGGCGAACTTCTCGGAAAAGACGATGCGGTTGGGCGGAATGCCGACGCCCTTCATCGCGCCGCCCGCATCCGCGTCCTCACCCTCGCGCCCCGGCACGACGCCGTCGGCGAGGTCGACATAGGCCAGCCCCTCGGCGAGCTTGAGCGCGGTCTCGAAGGAATCGGCCAGCCGCGTTTCCAGCCCCTCCTTCACCGCGAGCCGGTCCACCACCACTTCGATGTCGTGCTTGAACTTCTTGTCGAGCGCGGGCGCTTCCTCGATCGGGTAGAATTCCCCGTCGATCCGCACCCGGGTGAAGCCCGCCTTCTGCCATTCGGCGAGCTCGCGGCGGTATTCGCCCTTGCGCCCGCGCACCACCGGCGCGAGCAGGTAGAGCCGCGTGCCCTCGGGCAGGGCCATGACCCGGTCGACCATGTTCGAGACGGTCTGCGCCTCGATCGGCTCCCCCGTCGCGGGGCTGTAGGGCGTGCCGACCCTCGCCCAGAGCAGGCGCATGTAGTCGTAGATCTCGGTCACGGTCGCGACGGTCGAGCGCGGGTTCTTCGAGGTCGTCTTCTGCTCGATGCTGATCGCAGGGGACAGCCCGTCGATATGTTCGACATCGGGCTTCTGCATCATCTCGAGGAACTGGCGCGCATAGGCCGACAGGCTCTCGACATAGCGGCGCTGGCCCTCGGCATAGATGGTGTCGAAGGCGAGGGACGACTTGCCGCTCCCGGACAGGCCCGTGACGACGATCAGCGCATCGCGCGGCAGGTCGATGTCGATCCCCTTGAGGTTGTGCTCGCGCGCGCCGCGGACGCTTATCTTGGTAAGGCTCATGGGAGGGCTGTGTTCCGGAAATGTTCGTGGGTGTAAAGAGACGGCGTGGCTGCGTGCACAGGCTGGACCGGGGGCGAAATGGCCCCGGGGACGCGCGATTGCAACGGACGGGAACGCGGCTTGGTTTCCGCGCCCCCGTCCATCGTGCGGCGCGAATCCGGCAAGGGACGCAGGACCCGCTCCGCGGCGCGTCGCGCGGGGGCCGGGGCGCGGACATCGGCGGGCGGTGCATCTGCCGGCCGGCGGCGCACGTCCACCCCGTTCCGCCGGTCGGGATGGCCCGCACAGCGCCCGATTCCGCCGAAAAACGGCCCGCGAGGCGACCTACAGAAAAGATCAAGTCCCCAAGACTTCAGGAAATCCTATGCTGGGCTTCTCGTTGCAAGTCCTCGTGGCACCCTTCGGGTCGCACCAGTATGGGGCCTCCACGCCGCTTCATCGAGACAAGGGCCGGCCGTCGGCGCATCGCCCCCGAGCATGGCGGGACGAGGCGCCTGGCCGGCCCCTTTTTCCCGCTTTCCGGCCCGGATGATTGCCTGCCCGCAACCGGCGTGAGGCGCGCCTCGCCTGTGGCGCGAGGTTAAGCAATGCCGCGCGCCTGTGCGCTTTCGGGACGCGTGTGCCGGGACGCTCGCCGGTCTCCTTTGGGCGCGCTAGGCGCGAGGGGGTGACACGTGCCCGCATCCTCAAACGCGCTCCCGAACCGCCGCAACCGCCGCCGCCGCCCCGACCCGCGCGCGCACGGCGCAGGAGCGGGGCCGCTTTCGGCCGCCAGCTGACGGGGAAGGTGCGCGCGATGCTGCGCGAAGGATTCCGGATCGTCGCGCGGGTCGACCGGGCCGTGCCCCGGTCGCCCCTGCCGTTCGAGACGGTGCAGAAACGCCTCGGCGCGCTCGGCTCGGGCGCGGTCGTCTTCGCGGTGCTCGCGGCCGGTCCCGGCTTCGCGCTGGGCGATCTTGCGGGCCTTGCGACCGCCGGCGAGAGCCGCCCCGCGCTCGGCGAACCCGCGCCGCCCCGGCTCATGCCGTTCGAACGGGCCGGGACGAACTTTCCCGGTTCCGCCTTCTACTATCTCGCCGATCCGCCCCGGCGCGCGGCGCTGATCGCCCTGCCCGAAACCGATCCGCTCGCCGCCGGGGGACTGCGCTCGCCGGGCGAGGCGCTCGACCCCGGCCCGGCGGCGGCCCCCTTCCTCGCCGCGAGCGGAAACCCGAGAGCGGAGCAATGCCTTGCCGAAGCGGTGTTCTACGAAGCGGCCAGCGAGAGCGAGGCGGGCCAGCGCGCGGTCGCGCAGGTCGTGCTCAACCGCGTGCGCCACCCGGCCTGGCCGAACAGCGTGTGCGCGGTGGTGTTCGAGGGCGCCGAGCGCGCGACCGGGTGCCAGTTCACCTTCACCTGCGACGGCAGCCGGGCGCGCCCCGCCGCGGGCGCGGGTTGGGAACGGGCGCGGCGGATTGCGCGGATGGCGCTGGCGGGCGAGGTCTATGCCCCGGTCGGGCTGGCAACGCATTACCACACGCTGTGGGTCGCGCCGCGCTGGGCCGGCGGTCTCGACCATGTCGGCACGATCGGCGCGCACCGCTTCTACCGAGCGCGCGGCCGGGCGGGTTCGCTCGCCGCGTTCGACACCGCCTATGCCGGCGTCGAACCGGGCCTTGCGGACCCTGGCGCCGGATCGGCGCGCGGGAAGCCTGCGGGCGCGCCCCCGGCGCGGGCCGGGGGTGCTGCGGCGCCCCTTGCCAGCCCCGCCCCCGACGCCGAGGCCGGGCCGAGCCTTTCGGGCGAAATCGCACTGCGGCCTGGAAACGCGCCGGTTTCCCCGTCCGAGCCCGCCGCCGCCCCGGCTGCGGGAAGCGGCAGTGTGCGCGAGGAATACCGCGCCGCTGGCCGCTGGAAAACCCGCCCGGAAAGCGCCGACAGCGCGGCGCGCAAGGCCCCGAGGATCGCGGTCGAGCCGCTCGGCGAGTGATCCGCGCCGCCTTCCGCCCGGCTTGCGGCCTAGTCCGACGACAGGCGGGGAGAGAGCGAAAACGCCGCTGCGATAAAGGGTTAACGGACGCGAAACCCTGCCTCGTCACCAAGCCTTAGCGCGCTTTCCCCTAGGTCGGATGTCATCAGATCAACCCCTGCGCCCGCCCCTTGGCGCGCTTCCCCGGCCTCGCCCCGCGGCATTCGCCCGCCACGCGTCGCCGGACGAGCCGCTGCCGGGCGAGCCGGAACCCGGGAAACCGCGCGCCCATGACGATCCATTTCGCGGCCGCCTTCGGCACTGCCCCCGCCCGCGCCTGCGCCCCCATCGCGCGCGGCCTCGTGCGCCGGGCACGCGAACGCGCGGCGAACGACAACAGCGCCGCCGAAGGTCGCGCCGATGCCCGCCCGCGCGGCTCTGCCGCACCCGCCCGCCGCCGCGCCCCGAGCGAGGCGGTGCTGCGCGCTGCGCTGCGCCATTTCGCCGAACATGGCCTCGGCGCCGCCCGCGCCGCGCGCGCGCGGGCCGAGGCCGCCTTTTTCGCAGGCGACCGGCCGGCCTATGACTGGTGGCTCGAAATCACCCGCACGCTCGACCGCCGCCTTGCGCTCGAGGTTGCGGGCGAATCCGGACCGACCCCTGGCTGAAGGGTCCGGCCCGCCCAAGTCGCGGATTTCACGCGTGGAAAGGGGTAAGCACCGCGTTAACCCGACCTTGACCACTTCGGGCTAGGCCGGAGGCGATATGAATCTGACCGGCCCCTTCGCGAGACTGCTCGGCCTCGCGCCCCGTCAGCGTGCGGACCGCGTGTCCGCGCGCGCGCGCCGCCTGCTGGTCAAGTCGCTCTACACCCAGCCTGCGAGCCTTGCGATCGGCGCCCTCGCCGGCATTGCCGCGACCGGGGTTTCGGCGCTGGTGGCCGGGCTGCCGCAGCTCTATCTCGGTGCCAGCGTCCTCACGCTCATCGCGATCGCGCGCGTGCTCGCCGCGCTCGGCCTGTCGCCCGACAGCGGGCGGACCAGCACCTTCAAGCTGGAGATCATCTACGAGATCGGCGCCTTCAGCTATGCGCTGGTGATCGGCCTGGTCGGAGCGATGACGCTGTGGCTCGATGCGCCGGGCGAGGTGCAGGTGCTGATGGTGGCGAACACGCTGTGCTACGGCGTCGGCGTGTCGGCGCGCAATGCGGGCCGGCCGAGCATCGCGATCGGCCAGCTCACCCTTTCGCTGCTGCCGATCATGGCGGCCTGCGTGATGCGGGGATCGCTCGCGCTGATCACGCTCGCCGTGACGATCGCGCTGCTGATCCCGGCGATGATGTCGATCGTGCTCAACATCTCCAAGGTCCTGCGCGAATCCATCGCCTCGGCCGATCGCAGCTCGCTGCTCGCCGACAAGATGCAGCTGCTCGCCCGGACCGATGTCGTCACCGGGCTCGCCAACCGGGCGGGGCTCAACCATGCCATGGTCGAGACGATGATGGCGATCGAGGAGGATGCGCGGCTCGCGCTGATCTGGATCGACCTCGACCGGTTCAAGGAGGTCAACGACCTGCTCGGCCATCCGGTCGGCGACCGCGTGCTGACCGAGGTCGCGCGGCGGCTGCGCGAGGTTTCGCCGCCGGAGGCAACGGTGGCGCGCTTCGGCGGGGACGAGTTCGTGGTCTTCACGCCGGTCGACGACCGCAAGATGGCCGAACGCATCGCGAGCGAGATCCATGCCGAGATCATGCGCCCCGTGCGGATCGACGGCGACCGGCTGGAAGTGCGCGCTTCGCTCGGCGTCGCCCTGCTGCCCGACGACGGAGCGGATGCGGACACGCTGATGCAGAGCGCCGATCTCGCGCTCTACCACGCCAAGGTGGGCGGGCGCTCGCAGACGCGCTTCTTCGACAGCGCGATGACCCGCGACCTCATCCGACGGCGCGAGATCGAGGACGAACTGCGCGCCGCGATCCAGCGCGAGGAGCTGTCGATCTTCTTCCAGCCGATCGTCGATCTCGAAAGCGGGCGCATCCGCGCCTTCGAGGCGCTGGTGCGCTGGTTCCACCCGGAAAAGGGCGAGCTGAAACCCGACGAGTTCATCCCCGTGGCCGAGGAGACGGGCGTCATCGTCACGCTGGGCAACTGGATCACCGCGCAGGCCGCGCGCACCGCGGCGACCTGGCCCGAGGACGTGACGGTCGCCGTCAACCTCTCGCCCCTCCAGATCCGAGCGCCGGGCGCCGTGCTCGGCATCCGCAATGCCCTGCGCGAGGCGGGGCTCGCCCCCTCGCGGCTGGAACTGGAAGTGACCGAGAGCCTGTTCATCGAGGACAACCACGCCACCGCCGCCTTCATCGAGGAATTGTCCGCGATCGGCGTCAAGTTCGCGCTCGACGATTTCGGGACGGGCTATTCTTCGCTCGGCCACATCAACACCTTCCCGCTGCACAAGATCAAGGTCGATCGCAGCTTCGTGTCGGGCGCGCATGTCGGGCGCAAGAGCAACGCGATCATCCGCGCGGTCGCCGAAATGGGGTCGACGCTCGATATCGAGATCGTGGCCGAGGGGCTCGAGACGGTCGAACAGGTGCGGGCGGTGCGCGAGGCCGGGTGCACGCTGGGCCAGGGCTTCTATTTCAGCCGCGCCGTGCCCGATTACCTGGCTGCCCTGCTGATCGCGCAGGAGCGCGAGGGCGAGTTGGGCGAGACGGCGGTGCGCGTGCGGGCCTGACCGGACCGGCTTTCGCAAGCGGCGGAAAATCACGCCTCGCCGCCCGCGCGGAGCGGCTCGGCATGGTTTCGCGGTCCCTTATTGCACCTGCGAACTATTATCAAAGATTTCCGCGCGCGCAGGCCCTTTTGACGGTTGCAATGCCCTTCCCGCACGCCTAGGCCCGCCCGCGAGATCACGGCGCCGGGCCTGGCTTGGGACGGGCGGACCCGCGCTATCAGGACATTGTTTTCGTCCCAGGAATCAGGGAAGGAAGTCCTCAGAAATGGCCCGCACCAAGATTGCGCTGATCGGCGCCGGGATGATCGGCGGCACGCTCGCCCACCTCGCCGCGAAGAAGGAAATGGGCGACATCGTCCTGTTCGACATCGCCGAAGGGATGCCGCAGGGCAAGGCGCTCGACCTGTCGCAGTGCGGCCCCATCGAAGGATTCGACGCGAGCATCACGGGCACGAACGACTATGCCGACATCGCCGGCGCCGACGTGGTGATCGTCACCGCGGGCGTCCCGCGCAAGCCCGGCATGAGCCGCGACGACCTGCTCGGCATCAACCTCAAGGTGATGAAGGCGGTCGGTGAGGGCATCAGGAACAACTGCCCCGACGCTTTCGTGATCTGCATCACCAACCCGCTCGACGCGATGGTGTGGGCGCTGCGCGAGTTCTCGGGCCTCCCCGCCAACAAGGTCGTCGGCATGGCCGGCGTGCCGGACTCGGCGCGCTTCGCCACCTTCCTCGCGTGGGAGTTCGGCGTCAGCGTCAAGGACGTGAACGCCTTCGTGCTCGGCGGGCATGGCGACACGATGGTGCCCGTCCTGTCCTACTCCACGATCAACGGCATCCCGGTGAAGGACATGGCGGCGATCAAGGGCGTCTCCGAAAGCCGCCTCGACGAGATCGTCAAGCGCACCCGCGGCGGCGGCGGCGAGATCGTGCAACTGCTCGGCAACGGCTCTGCCTATTACGCGCCGGCCACCAGCGCGATCGCGATGGCTGAGGCCTATCTCGGCGACCAGAAGCGCATCCTGCCTTGCGCCGCCTATGTCGAGGGCAAGTACGGCCTCGACGGGCTCTATGTCGGCGTCCCCACGGTGATTGGCGCAGGGGGAACCGAGGACGTGATCGAGATCGAGCTCAGCGACGAAGAGAAGAAGAACCTCAAGGTCTCGACCGACGCGGTCGAGGAACTGCTCGAGGCGTGCAAGGGGCTGGATGGCAGCCTTGCTTAAGCGCAGCCTTGCCATGGCCGCGGCGATCGCCCTGCCCCTCGCTCCGGCGGCGGCGCAGATGCGTGAAGCCACGCTGCCCGAGATTTTCGAGACCTATAACGATTGTTTCGCTGCGACCAGGACCGGCGATATGTCGGTCGCCTCGCTCGAGGAACTGGGCTGGTCGCGCGCCACCCTGCAATCGGACGACGGCCAGGCAGTCGAAGACGGTCCGATCATATATGGCCATGCGGAGCGTGCGCCGATCATCATCCTCAGCGCGCTCGAAGGAGAGGGCGTGTGCATGGTCAATGCGCGGATCGACAGTTTCGACGTTTTCGAGGAATTCAAGAAGGCGTTCGGCGGGAAACTGCCGCAAGCCGATGAGAACGGCGCAATCTTTTTCGTCGCCGAAGGTCAACCGGTGCAGATCGCCCCGACCGGATCGCGCGAGGCGCCTGCGCTGCGCCTCGCTGTTTTTACTGCAAGAGAGAGCAACTGAATGAGCATCCTCGTAGACAAGGACACCAAGGTCATCACGCAAGGGATGACCGGCAACACCGGCACCTTCCACACCGAGCAGGCGCTCGCCTACGGCACGCAGATGGTCGCGGGCGTCACGCCCGGCAAAGGCGGCACGGAGCATATCGGCCTGCCGCAGTTCGACACGGTGAAGGAGGCCAAGGCCGCCACGGGCGCGACCGCCTCGTGCATCTATGTGCCGCCGCCCTTCGCCGCCGACGCGATCTGCGAGGCGATCGATGCCGAGATCGAACTCATCATCTGCATCACCGAGGGCATCCCGGTGCTCGACATGGTCCGCGCCAAGCGTGCGCTCGAGGGTTCCAGGTCGCGCCTCATCGGCCCGAACTGTCCCGGCGTGCTGACGCCCGACGAATGCAAGATCGGCATCATGCCGGGCTCGATCTTCAAGAAGGGCAGCGTCGGCGTCGTAAGCCGTTCGGGCACGCTCACCTATGAAGCCGTCCACCAGACCACGCAGGTCGGGCTCGGCCAGTCGACCGCGGTCGGCATCGGCGGGGACCCTGTGAACGGGACGAACTTCATCGACGTGCTCGACCTCTTCCTCGACGACCCGGAAACCGAAAGCATCATCATGATCGGCGAGATCGGCGGCAGTGCGGAAGAAGAAGCCGCCGCCTTCCTCAAGGCCGAGGCCGCCAAGGGCCGCAGCAAGCCGACCGTCGGCTTCATCGCGGGCCGCACCGCGCCTCCGGGCCGCCGCATGGGCCATGCGGGCGCGATCGTCTCGGGCGGCCAGGGCGGCGCCGAGGACAAGATCGCGGCGATGGAGGATGCGGGCATCCGCGTCTCGCCGAGCCCGAGCGAACTGGGCACGACGCTCGCGGCGATGCTGAAGGAAATGGCGTGAGTTTCCATGGGCATGTGAGTCCCAGCGAAGGCTGGGACCTCGTGCCTGACAGGACAAGGTCCCAGCCTTCCCCGGGACTCACATGAGGTGGAATGATTGAAGGAGGGCTTCGTCTACATCCTGACCAACAGGAAAGGCGGGGTCCTGTATATCGGCGTCACCGACGATCTCGCGCGGCGCCTCGCACAGCATCGGACGGGAACGGTCCGGGGGTTTGCGAAGAAATACAATTGCGACCGGCTGGTCTGGTTCGAACGGCACGAGAATATTCACGATGCCCGGATCGCCGAGAGACGAATGAAGGCTTGGAAACGCGAATGGAAGATCAGGCGGATCGAGGAAAGCAATCCCGGATGGGACGACCTCTCGTCCGCGCTTGTCTGATGTCTCGCAAGATCAAGGGAGGTCCCAGCCTGCGCTGGGACTCAGGATTATGAACGAGCAGAGCAAGAACTTCATCCCCGAAATGACCGATCAGGACGGCCCGCAGCCCGGCCCCACGTGGGAAAGGCGCGGCTGGCTCGACACGCTGGCGGGCAGCGGCGCGGACCTCGTGGCGGCGATGGACCCGACCGAGATGAAGCTGGCGGTCAAGCAGGCGGCCAGGGACGCGGGCAAGCCGATGGACCCCAAGGCCATCGAGAAGGCCGCCTCGCTGTCGATTTCCGCGATGACGCTGGTGCGGCTCTACCGCGTGCGCGGGCACATGTCCGCCGATCTCGATCCGCTCGGCATGTCCAACCGCGAAGGGCCGGAAGACCTGACGCTCGAATGGCACGGGCTTGCCGGCAAGGAGGCCGAGGAGGTCTATGTCGGCGGGGTGCTGGGCATGGAATGGACCACGGTGGACAAGCTCCACCGGCGCCTGCGCGAAGTCTATTGCGGCAAGGTCGGCCTCGAATACATGCACATCGCCGACACCGAGGAACGCCGTTTCCTGCAGGACAAGTTCGAAAGCCCGGGCGAGACGATCCAGTTCACCCCCGAGGGCAAGAAGGCGATCCTCGCCGCCGTGCTGCGCGGCGAGCAGTACGAGGAATTCCTCGGCCGCAAATATGTCGGGACCAAGCGGTTCGGCCTCGACGGCGGGGAATCGATGATCCCGGCGCTCGAAGCGGTCATCAAGCACGGCGGCAGCGCGGGCGTGCGCGAGATCATCTACGGCATGGCCCACCGCGGGCGGCTGAACGTCCTCGCCAATGTCATGGCGAAACCCTACCGCGTGATCTTCCACGAATTCTCGGGTGGATCGGCCAACCCGGATGACGTGGGCGGTTCGGGCGACGTGAAATACCACCTCGGCACCAGCACCGACCGCGAATTCGACGGGATTTCGGTGCACATGAGCCTGACGCCCAACCCCTCGCATCTCGAGGCGGTGAACCCGGTCGTGCTGGGCAAGGCGCGGGCGCAGCAGGCGATCCGCGACGATCTCAGCCAGAAGCGCGAGGTGCTGCCCGTGCTGATCCACGGCGACGCGGCCTTCGCGGGGCAAGGCGTGGTGTGGGAAAGCCTCTCGCTCTCGGGCGTGCCCGGCTACGACACCGGGGGGTGCATCCACTTCATCATCAACAACCAGATCGGCTTCACCACCTCGCCGAAATTCGCGCGCTCCTCGCCCTACCCCAGCGACGTGGCGAAGGGCGTGATGGCGCCGATCCTCCACGTCAACGGCGACGATCCCGAAGCGGTGACCTTCGCCTGCAAGCTCGCGGTCGAATACCGCCAGACCTTCCACCGCGACGTGGTGATCGACATGTGGTGCTATCGCCGCTTCGGCCACAACGAAGGCGACGAGCCCAAGTTCACCCAGCCGCTGATGTACGACGCGATCCGCGCCCATCCCAAGGTTTCCAAGATCTACGAGGATCGCCTGATCGCCGAAGGCGTGGTGGAAAAGGGCCACCGCGAGGAGGCGGCCAGGGAATTCATCGCCCTGCTCGACGAGGAATTCGAGGCGTCCAGGAGCTACAAGCCCAACGAGGCGGACTGGTTCGCCGGGCGCTGGGCCGGGCTCAACAAGCCGGCCGATCCCGAAACCGCGCGGCGCAATGTCGAAACCGCGATCGAGCGCAAGATGTTCGACCATATCGGCAAGGTGCTGACCGAGGTTCCGGGCGATCTCGAAATCCACAAGACGCTGGACCGCGTCCTCGCCGCCAAGGCCGCCATGTTCGAGAGCGGCGAGGGCTTCGACTGGGCGACGGCGGAGGCGCTCGCCTTCGGCAGCCTCGTCATGGAAGGCTATGGCGTGCGCCTGTCCGGGCAGGACAGCGGGCGCGGCACCTTCTCGCAGCGCCACGCCGTGTGGGTCGACCAGAAGACCGAGCGCAAGTACGTGCCGCTCAACACCCTGCCCCACGGCAAGTTCGAGGTGCACGATTCGACCCTGTCGGAATACGGCGTGCTCGGTTTCGAGTATGGTTTCGCCATGGCCGATCCCAAGACGCTGGTGCTGTGGGAAGGCCAGTTCGGCGACTTCGCCAACGGCGCGCAGATCATGATCGACCAGTTCATCGCGAGCGGGGAGGCCAAGTGGCTGCGCGCCAACGGCCTCGTGATGCTGCTTCCCCACGGCTATGAAGGCCAGGGGCCGGAGCATTCCTCGGCACGGCTCGAACGCTTCCTGCAGCTCTGCGCGAACGACAACATCCAGGTCTGCAACATCACCACGCCGGCGAACTATTTCCACGTGCTGCGCCGCCAGATGCTGCGCCCGTTCCGCAAGCCGCTGATCATCATGACGCCGAAATCGCTTCTGCGGCACCCGATGGCGAAGTCTTCGCGGGACGAATTCCTGGGCGACCGGCAGTTCCGGCGGATCAAGTCCGACACGACCGAAATCGCCGACGAGAAGGTGAAACGCCTCGTCCTGTGTTCGGGCAAGGTCGCCTACGACCTGATCGAGAAGCGCGATGCCGAAGCGATCGGGGACGTGTCGATCGTGCGGATCGAACAGCTCTACCCCTTCCCCGGCGAGCCGCTGGCGAAGCGGATGGAGCGGATGGAGAACCTCGAGGAGGTGATCTGGTGCCAGGAGGAACCGAAGAACAACGGCGCGTGGTTCTTCGTCCAGAACCAGATCGAGGATTCGCTAGCGCAGGCAGGGTTCGCGGGCAAGCGGCCCGTCTATGTCGGGCGCGACCCGGCCGCCTCGCCCGCGACCGGGCTCGCCGGGCGGCACAAGGAGCAGCAGGAGCGGCTGGTGGCCGAGGCGCTGGGCCTCTCGAATTAGACACCAACAGACAACAAAGTTCAGGAAGCATCTGGAATGGCAACCGAAATCAAAGTCCCCGCTCTCGGCGAATCGGTCACCGAAGGCACGATCGGCGAATGGCTCAAGCAGCCCGGCGACGCGGTCGAGGCCGACGAGCCGATCGCCAGCCTCGAAACCGACAAGGTCGCGGTCGACGTGCCCTCGCCGGTTGCGGGCGTGCTGAGCGAGCACAAGGTCGCGGTCGGCGACACGGTCGAAGTCGGCGCGGTGATCGCGCTGATCGAGGAAGGCGCGAGCGCGGGAGCCAGCCCTTCGCCCTCGCCTGCGCCCTCCCCCGCACCCGCGTCGGACGAGGACGAGGGCGACAGGGCCAAGGAAAGCCCGTCGGAGGACCTCGTCGCCGCCGCGCAGACGCTTTCGCCCGCGGTGCGCCGCGCGGTGCTCGAACACGGGGTCGATCCCTCGACCATCAAGGGCACCGGCAAGGACGGCCGCCTGACCAAGGAAGACGTGATCGCCGCGGCCGAAGCGAAGAAGAGCGGCGCGCCCGCGCCTTCGCCCGCCCCGGCCCCCTCGCCCGCGCCCGCCCCGGCTCCCGCCGCGGCCGGCGAGCGCCGCGAGGAGCGGGTCAAGATGACCCGGATGCGCCAGACCATCGCCAAGCGCCTCAAGGGCGCGCAGGACAATGCGGCGCTGCTCACCACCTTCAACGATGTCGACATGTCCGCCGTGATCGAGGCGCGCAACCGCTACAAGGACCTGTTCGCCAGGAAGCACGACATCCGCCTCGGCTTCATGGGCTTCTTTGCCAAGGCCGCCTGCCTCGCGCTGAAGGACGTGCCCGCCGCCAACGCCTATATCGAGGGCGACGAGATCGTGTACCACGACTATGTCGACATCTCGGTCGCGGTCAGCGCCCCCAACGGCCTTGTCGTTCCCGTCATCCGCGACGCCGACAAGAAGGGCTTCGCCCGGATCGAGAAGGACATCGCCGATTTCGGCGCGCGGGCCAAGGAAGGCACGCTGACGATGGAGGACATGACCGGAGGCACCTTCACGATCTCGAACGGCGGCGTGTTCGGCAGCCTCATGTCCACCCCGATCATCAACCCGCCGCAGAGCGCCGTCCTCGGCCTCCACCGGATCGAGGACCGGCCGGTGGCGGTGAACGGCGAAGTCGTCATCCGCCCGATGATGTATCTCGCCCTCAGCTACGACCACCGCCTGATCGACGGGCGCGAGGCGGTGACCGCATTGAAGATCATCAAGGAGGCGATCGAGGATCCGACCCGGATGCTGATCGATTTGTGAGGCACGATTCCCGAGGCGGCCCATCGCCGCGCAAAGATTGAACGAGACAATTGCCGATCCCACCTCGCCTGCAGGGATCATGGAGCTTATAAATGGCTGAATACGACTACGACGTCCTCATCATCGGTGCCGGTCCCGGCGGCTATGTCGCGGCAATCCGCGCGGCGCAGCTTGGCCTCAAGGTCGCCTGCGTCGAAAGCCGCGAGACACTGGGCGGCACCTGCCTCAATGTCGGCTGCATCCCGTCGAAGGCCCTGCTCCACGCTTCCGAACTGTTCGACGAGGCCACCGGCGGCCATTTCGCTACCTGGGGGATCGAGGCCAAGGCGACGTTCGACCTCAAGAAGATGATGGCCGAGAAATCCGCCGCGGTCGGCGATCTCACCGGCGGGATCGAATTCCTGTTCAAGAAGAACAAGGTGACCTGGCTGAAAGGCCACGCCGCGTTCGAGGACGCGCACACGGTAAAGGTCGGCGATGCGACCCATACCGCGAAGGACATTGTCATCGCGACCGGCTCCAGCGTCACCCCGCTCCCCGGCGTCGAGGTCGACAATGAAAAGAAGCGCATCGTCGATTCGACCGGCGCGCTCGACCTCGACGAAGTGCCCGAACATCTCGTGGTGATCGGCGGCGGCGTGATCGGGCTCGAACTCGGCAGCGTGTGGCGCAGGCTGGGTGCGAAGGTCACGGTGATCGAATTCCTCGACCAGCTGCTCCCCGGCATGGACGGCGAAATCCGCAAGGAGGCGCAGAAGATCTTCAGGAAGCAGGGCATGGAAATGATGCTCGGCCACAAGGTCACCGGCGCCAGCGTCAAGGGCAAGAAGGTCACCCTGACGGTCGAGAAATCCTCCGGCGGCGATGAACAGACGATCGAGGCGAGCAATGTTCTCGTCGCGATCGGCCGGCGGCCCAACACCGACGGGCTGAGGCTCGAAAAGGCCGGGCTCAAGGTCAACAATCGCGGCCAGATCGAGATCGGCCACGATTTCCGAACCGAGGTCGACAACATCTGGGCGATCGGCGACGTCGCGCCCGGCCCCATGCTCGCGCACAAGGCCGAGGACGAAGGCATCGCGGTGGCCGAATTCATCGCCGGGCAGACGGGGATCGTGAACCACGATGTCATCCCCAACGTCGTCTACACCGCTCCCGAGATCGCCGGGGTAGGCCTCACCCAGGAACAGGCGAAGGAGCGCGGGATCGAGGTCAAGGTCGGCAAGTTCCCGATGATGGCGAACTCCCGCGCCAAGGCGAACCGCGACACCGACGGCTTCGTCAAGGTGATCGCCGATGCCGAAACCGACCGCGTGATCGGCGTGTGGATGATCAACACGCTCGCCGGGACCATGATCGCGCAGGCCGCGCAGGCGATGGAATTCGGCGCCACGTCCGAGGACATCGCCTATACCTGCCACGCCCACCCCACCCATGCCGAGGCCTTCAAGGAAGCGGCGATGGCGGTGACGGGCAAGCCGATCCATATCTGAATTCCCGCAAGCTCCCGCGCAGGCGGGAGCCTCTTGCCACTGGCGCCGTGCAGCAGGCATGAGGTCCCCGCCTGCGCGGGGACTCGCGCACGCAGGGGGGGGGAGACACGCATGGCCTATCCGCAACTGACCGAAAAACCCGGCGCGCTCGAAACCGCAGCGGCAATCCGGGAGGGCAGGCTCTCGGTGGTCGAGGCGGTCGATGCCGCGATCGTGCGGATCGAGCATCTCGATGCCGAGGTGAACGCCATCGCCGTCCCCGACTGGGAGCGCGCCTGCGCCGAGGCGCGGGCTATGGACGCCGCGATCGCCCGGGGGGAAGCCCCGCGCGAGGACCAGCCGCTGTTCGGCGTGCCGATGACGGTCAAGGAAAGCTTCGAGGTCGCGGGGCTGCAAAGCTGCTGGGGGCACGAACGCCTGACCGGTTACGTCGCCCCGCGCGATGCCGAACTCGTCCGGCGGTTGAAGGCGGCGGGCGCGGTGATCCTGGGCAAGACCAACGTGCCCACGGACCTTACCGACTGGCAGAGCTTCAACCCGGTCTATGGCCGCACCAACAACCCGCACGACACGTCGCGCTCGCCCGGCGGATCGTCGGGCGGCGGCGCGGCGGCGGTGGCGAGCGGGATGGTGGCCTGCGAATACGGCTCCGACATCGGCGGATCGGTCCGCGTGCCGGCGCATTTCTGCGGGATCTGGGGGCACAAGACGACCCACGGCCTGGTGCCGAGGCGCGGCCACGACCACCCGATGATGGCCCGGCGCGAGGGCTTCGTCGCGGCGCACGAAAGCGAGCTGTCGATCGCCGGGCCGCTCGCGCGGTGCGCGGAAGACCTCGCCGTGCTGACCGAAATCGGCGCGCGCTTCCCGCTTGCCGCCAAGGGCAAGCCGCTCGCCCGGTGCCGCCTCCTCGCTCTCACCGACCTGCCCGGCTGCCCGCTCGATGCGAGCGTCGCCGCCCCGACCGAGACGGCGCTGGAGAGGCTCGCGCAAGCGGGCATCGCCATCGACCGGGCCGGCCAGGTAGCGGACGGCTTCCTGCCCGACCTCGCGCAGCAGCACCGCGATTACCTCAGGATGCTCAACACCATCATGGCCCGCGGCGCGCCCGCGCCCAACGGCAGGCGCGCCACGGCGAGCGACTGGTTCGACCTGCTCGACGCGCAGGCCGCGAACCGGGTCCTGTGGGAGCGCGTGTTCGAGAGCTACGACTTCGTCCTCGCCCCGCCCGCCCCCGTGCTCGCCGTGCCGCACCGCGAGGAAGCCGTGTTCAAGGGCACGCTCGACGTGAACGGCGAGGAACTGCCCGCCGGAGCGGGGCTGATCTTCTCGGGCCTCGCGACCTTCCCGGGCCTGCCCTCCACCGTTCTGCCGATCGGGTCCGGCGCCTATCTCGGCGCGGACCTTCCCTGCGGGATGCAGGTCATCGGCCCGGCCTTCGCCGATCTCGACTGCATCGCCGCCGCCGGGGAGATCGGGCGGATCCTCCACGGATAGGGACAGGTCATGGACGGGACGATCCTGACCCCGATCCTCGACTGGCTCGACCTCGTCGGGATCGCGGTCTTCGCGCTGTCGGGCGCGCTCGTCGCCGCGCGCGAGCGGCAGACTTTCGTCACCATGGCGTTCTTCGCGCTCGTCACCGGGGTCGGCGGCGGCACCTTGCGCGACCTCCTGATCGGGGCGCCGGTGTTCTGGATCACCGATCCCTGGGTCGCCGCCGTGTGCCTCGGCGTGGCGCTGGTCGCGTGGTTCGTGCCGCTGCGCCTCTACGAAGGGCGCGCGTTCCTCTATGCCGACGCGGTGGGGCTTGCCGCCTATGCCGTGCTCGGCAGCGCCAAGGCGACCGCCTACGGGATCCCGCCCGTCCCTGCCGCGCTGATGGGGATCATCACCGGCTGCGTCGGCGGGATCATCCGCGACATCGTCGCCGGGCGCCCCTCGGTCATCATGCAGCCCGAACTCTACGTCACCGCCGCCGCGCTCAGCGCCGCGCTCACGGTCGGCGGGA
This sequence comes from Erythrobacter sp. HL-111, assembly GCF_900105095.1. NCBI lineage: Bacteria > Pseudomonadati > Pseudomonadota > Alphaproteobacteria > Sphingomonadales > Erythrobacteraceae > Erythrobacter > Erythrobacter sp. HL-111. The sequence goes on from NZ_LT629743.1 coordinate 1,095,619, forward strand.
TGCTGCTCGTCCCGCTGCTCGCCCTGCCCGATGTGGCGGCGTGGGGCGCGGCCTTCGTCGCCGGGGCGGCGCTGCGCGCGGCGGCGATCAGGTGGGAGCTCGCCCTGCCGACCTATGGCGGGCCGGACCGCGGCGAGCCTGCCTCCGATTAAAGCTCAGCGCCCGAGGTCGCCGTCGATCGGGCGGCTGTCGGGGATGGCCTCGCCGGGGATCGGCGCGCCGGGATAGGCCGGCCCGCGCTCGCCCGCGTAGCGCAGATCGGCGGGCGTTCCGGCAAAGGCCATCTCGACATCGCGCGGTTCGGTGACGAGGGTAACGCGCATCTCCTCATCGGGCTGCGGACCGAAGCCGTCGCGTGCCTCGACACTGGCCCGCGCGCGCAGGTAGCTGACGTCGCTCCACTGTTCGGCCGGAACGGCGCGTTCGGCGCGTTCGGCGGCGAAGGCCCGTTCGCGCGCGGGCGCGGCGCGATCGGCCCGGCCGACGAAGCCGCCGAAATCGATCGTGTCGATCCGCCCGTCGCTGCCGATGGAACAGAGGAAGGACGACCCGTCGAACAGCGTGCCGGTGACCGCCCAGCCGCCCGCGGTGCGCTGGACATTGTCGACCCCGTCGACGCGCACGTCGCGTTCGATCTCGGTCAGGCACATGTTGACCGCGCCCTGCAGGCCCGAGGCGCCCGAACGGCGCGGGGCGGCGCGCGGGGTGTCGTAGCGTCGGTCGTCATAACGGCGGTCGTCGTAGCGCCGGTCATCATATCGCCGGTCATCGTAGCGCCGGTCGTCGTAGCGCACGCGGTCACGCTCGACGATCACCACGTCGCGCTCCCGCCGCCGGTTGTTCGCAGCCGCGCTCGCGATGGCGGCGATCCCGCCGACGATGACCGCCCCGGCAAGCACGTCGCCCGCGCGCACCCCGCGCCGTCCGCGCCAGCCGCGGCAACCCCAGCGGCCCCAGCAGCGGCCCCACTCGGCGGTGTCCACGCCGGCATCATGCGCGCCCGATCCGAAATCGGCCATGAAGGCGCTGCCGCTCGCCGCGGGGCGGACGAGGTTGCCGGGCAGCTCGGCCGCGGAAACCGGCGCGGCGGTCAGCGAAAGCGCGGCGGCGAGACCGGCGATGGCGGGGAAACGGCGCGCGAACGGACGGAGCTGGGACGCCATGGACTTGTCCTCCTCGAAGGGTCGTCGGGTCGAGCGGCCACCAATCGCTCTCGGGTTCGCCTCGTGCCTATCGGCCCGCGGCTTGACCGGGGCTTAATGGGCACGAGGCGAGCGAGGGTAACCGCTGGGATGCGGGCCGCGCAAGGCCGGTGGGACGTAACGCCCCGCTCGCAGAGCCGAAACCCGCCTCAGCGCAGGCCCCGCACCCCGGCGAAGTCGATGTGCGGAGCGCCCCGCCCGTCGAGCCGACAGGTGAACCGGCCGCGGTCGAAGCGGTCGCGGAACCGGACATTCTGCCGCACCTCGATCCGGCCCTGAACGCGGAAGCCGTAGCGGGTGCGGTCCACGTCGCGGATGTCGGTCGCCTGGGCGAAGCGCCAGCCGCCGAAGCGGCGGGCCTGGTTCTCGGCCGCGCGGATGCAGCGATTGATCGCGCGCTGCGGATCGCCCCTGAAACCGCGCCGGTCGCCGCGCCAATCGCGGTGACGGCGGTCGCGCCAGTCGCGCCGGTCGTTGCCGTCGAAGGCCCCGGCGAGCGCGGCGATCCCGCCGATCACGAGCGCGCCGGCGATGACCTCGCCCGCGCCGATCCCGTCGCGCTCGCGGCGGTCGTCGGCCAGCGCGGGCGCAGCGGAGCCGATCGCCAGCGCCGCGGCGGCGACGGCGCCAAGCGCGGTTCTTGCGAGTTTGGTGGTGGTGCTCGTCATGATCTCATCCTCGCTTCCGGCCGGGACGGGATAGCCCCGGCGTCGAATCGCAGGATGTAGGAAAGGGCGTGTGACGAGCCTGAATCGCGCGGACAGCAAGCGTTAAGCAAAACGGCCTATAACCTGAACAGGTACGCCCGAAACGGGGCGAAAGCGGCTGAACGAGTTGAACTTACTCGCCCTCGATCGCTGCCAGCACGTCGCGGGTGAAGGCTGCGATGTCGAAGCCGGTTCCTACCGGGTCCTCCCCCCGCCGCACGATCACGACCTTGCGGGACGGCACGACGACCACATACTGCCCGCGATTGCCGCGCGCGGCGAAGGCGTCGTCCGGGATGCCGGCGAAGGCGTTTCCTTCGGGCCGGCGAAAGGTCCACCACCCCGCGCCATAGCCCCAGTCCGTCCCCTCGGGCTGGGGGCCGGACGGATCGGAGACATGGTCGCGCCATCCCTCGGGCAGCAGGCGTTCGCCGTTCCACACGCCGTCATCGAGATAGAGCTGGCCGAGCGTCGCGAGGTCGCTCGCAGTCGACCAGACCTGCGAGGAGAGGACGTAATTGCCGCGGTTGTCGGTTTCGGCGACGGTGCGGTTCATGCCGAGACGCGCAAAGAATTCGTGCGGCGGATTGCGCTCCAGCCAGGTTTCGATCCCCTTCACCGCCATCAGCGTGTCGTTGTTGGCGTAGCGATAGACCGTGCCGGGTTCATGCAGGAGGGGCCAGTTTGCGGCGCGCTCGTCCACCGTGGTCCCGCCCCAGTAGAGCGGATCGGTGCGGTTGCCCAGTGTGTCCGAATAGCGCCCGCTCGCCATCCGCAGGGCATGGTCGATGGTGATCGCGTTCCTCGGATCGCCCTCGCCCCCGGCACGCCAGTAATCGAGGCCTACCGGATCGCTCACCGCGTGTTCGCCCGCGTGGACCGCCGCGCCGACCAGCGTCGCGGCAATGCTCTTGGCGACCGACCAGGTGCGCTGGGGAGTGTTCGCGTCGAAGCCGGGGGCGTAGCGCGCCGTCTCGAACGCGAGGGTGCCGTCGGGATCGAACCGCCGCACGAGCACCGCCGTGCTGCGCCCGTCGCCATAGCGCGCGGCGAAGGCATCGGCGAGCAGGCCATCCAGCGACGTTTCCTCGCGCGGCGCGGCCTTGCCGGTGGTCGCGGTCTCGGCCGTGTCGCGGGCCGGTGCCACCGCGGCATCGCCCGCATCCGGCACTGCGCCGATCGGGAGGACCGAACAGCCCCTGTCGCGCCCGCCATGGGTCGCCGCGCGGTCGGGCATATTTTCGGCCCATTCGACCTCTACCCGGGCAACTGCCCCGCCCGGTCCGCGAAGGATATCGTAGGGCAGGTCGCGGATGATCGGGTCGAGCGCGGGGTCGACGCCCGAAAGCTCCCATTCGTGAACGCTCTCGGGGCTGCGCGTCGTGCCGTTTCGCTCCGCTACCGCGATCGCGCTGCACAGCATCAAGGCCTTGTATCCCGCCGCGAGCGCCCGGTCATACCGCGCGTCGAGGCGTTCCTGCGCGCTCTGGCCGATGGCGGGGACGGGAGCAGCAAGCGCTGCGGCAGCGGCTGCGAAAAGGAGCGTTCTCATGCCGCGCGAGACTAGGGCCTGCGACGCAAAAGAAAAGGGGCCGGGGGAACGCTCCCCGACCCCTTTTGCCATCCTTGTCCGGGCGGGGCCTACGCCTCGGCGTATTCGTCCATTTCGCTCATGTCGGGGCCGGAATCCTGGCCCCTCGCGTCCTCGTCGCGGTCGACGAATTCGATCACGGCGAGCGGGGCGCTGTCGCTGGCGCGGTAGCCGGCCTTGATGATGCGGACATAGCCGCCCTCGCGGTCCGCATAGCGTTCGGCGAGCACGTCGAAGAGCTTCCTGAGCTGGGTTTCGTCCTGCAGCCTGCTCATCGCGAGGCGGCGGTTCGAAAGGCCGCCGCGCTTGGCGAGCGTGACCAGCTTTTCGACATAGGGGCGCAGTTCCTTCGCCTTGGGAAGCGTGGTGACGATCTGCTCGTGCTTGATGAGGGCGGCCGCCATGTTGCGGAACAGGGCCTTGCGGTGGCCGGTCTTGCGACCGAGCTTGCGCTGCGAAATACCGTGACGCATCGTATTCTTCCTTCGTTCGAAAAGGGCCCGTATCAGGTAGCCCAGTGCCGGTCCGGATCAGGGCCCCGAACCTTCGCCCTGCTTGTATCCCAGCGAAGGCTGGGATCTCCATCGGCACAGCGCCGACGGCGGGAGGCCCCAGCCTGCGCTGGGGCTCACCCAAGCCTCAACCCAGCAGTTCCTGCTCAAGCTTCTTGGCCATTTCCTCGATGTTCTCGGGCGGCCAGCCGGGGATGTCCATGCCGAGGCGCAGGCCCATGCTGGACAGCACTTCCTTGATCTCGTTGAGCGACTTGCGGCCGAAATTCGGCGTGCGCAGCATCTCGGCCTCGGTCTTCTGGACGAGGTCGCCGATATAGATGATGTTGTCGTTCTTGAGACAGTTGGCGCTGCGAACCGACAGTTCGAGCTCGTCCACCTTCTTGAGCAGGTAGCGGTTCAATTGGTTGGCATCGTCTTCCTGCGGCTGGGCGGCATGGCCGATCATCGCCGACTGCGGCTGCGGGATGCCGTCCTCGAAGTGGACGAACAGGGTCAGCTGGTCCTGCAGGATCCGCGCGGCATAGGCGACGGCATCTTCGGGCGTGACGGTGCCGTCGGTCTCGACCGTGAGGCTGAGCTTGTCATAATCGAGTTCCTGCCCGACGCGGGCGTTCTCGACCTTGTAGCTGACCTGGCGCACCGGCGAATAGAGCGAGTCGACCGGGATCAGCCCGATCGGCGCGTCGGCCGGACGGTTCTGCACCGCCGGGGCATAGCCCTTGCCCACGTCCGCGGTCAGTTCCATGTTGAGCGTCGCGCCCTCGTCGAGATGGCACAGGACGAGGTCCTTGTTCATCACCTCGATGTCGCCGGTCACCGCGATGTCGCCGGCCTTGACCGTGGCGGGGCCGGTCATCGAGAGTTGCAGGCGCTTGGGGCCCTCGCCTTCCATCCTGAGCGCGATCTGCTTCACGTTGAGCACGATGTCGGTCACGTCCTCGCGCACGCCGGCGAGCGAGGAGAATTCGTGCAGCACGTTCTCGATCTTGATCGAGGTGATCGCCGCACCCTGAAGGCTGGAGAGAAGCACGCGCCGCAGGGCATTGCCGAGGGTAAGGCCGAAGCCGCGCTCGAGCGGCTCGGCGACGAAGGTGGTCTTGCGCTGCTTGTCGCCGCCTTCCTTGATTTCGAGAGCGTTGGGTTTCTTGAGTTCCTGCCAGTTCTTCGTGTTGACGGACATGGATTTCCCCTAATTCGCCTTTCAGCGGTTCAAATACGGGACGGGCCGAGGCGCTGGGCGCGGATGCGGCGGAGACCCCGTGCGGTGTCCCGGCAGCCGCGGCGGGCCGCCGGACGGGATATGATCAGACGCGGCGACGCTTGGACGGGCGCACGCCATTGTGCGGGATGGGCGTCACGTCGCGGATCGAAGTGATGTTGAAACCGACCGCAGCAAGGCCGCGCAGCGCGCTTTCGCGGCCCGAGCCGGGGCCCTTGACCTCGACCTCGAGCGTGCGGACGCCGTGGTCGGCGGCCTTCTTGCCGGCGTCGTCGGCGGCGACCTGGGCGGCATAGGGCGTCGACTTGCGGCTGCCCTTGAAGCCCATCATGCCGGCCGAAGACCAGCTGATCGCATTGCCCTGCGCGTCGGTGATGGTGATCATGGTGTTGTTGAAGCTGGCGTTGATATGCGCGACGCCCGAAGAAATGTTCTTCTTGTCGCGGCGCCTCACTCGGCCGGGTTCGCGTGCCATTGTGCGTGTTCCTCTAGAATTCGGATGAAGGGAAAAGCGATAAGCTCAGGGAGCCGCGCTTACTTCTTCTTCCCGGCGATGGGCTTCGCCTTGCCCTTGCGGGTGCGGGCGTTGGTGTGGGTGCGCTGACCGCGGACGGGCAGCTGGTTGCGGTGCCTCAGCCCCCGATAGGAGCGCAGGTCCATCAGCCGCTTGATGTTCATCGCGGTCTGGCGGCGCAGGTCACCCTCGACGGTGTAATCCGAATCGATCGTTTCGCGGATACGCAGCACTTCCTCGTCGGTGAGGTCCTGCACGCGCGCGCTGTGGGCGATGCCCAGCTTGTCGGCGATCTCGACCGCCGTGGTGCGGCCGATTCCGTGGATGTAGGTGAGCGCGATGATCACGCGCTTGTTGGTGGGGATGTTTACCCCGGCAATACGAGCCACTTAGTTCTCCATGCTCCACAGGGGTTTGCGGACCGGATGCCGGACCCCTATCTCATCGCTGTTTCACCGAAGCGCCCGGCCCTCGCCCTCGCCCGGACGGCCGCGGAGACTGGCCCGGCGGCGGAACGGCAAAAAGCCCGGTCGGTGCGCGCGCTTGGCGACGACCTGCCGGACAGGGTTCGAGCGTGTCGAATGAACGGCGCGCATAGGGCGATTCGGGCGGAGCGTCAACCGCCGCGCGCACAAAACATCGTTCCGGGGCGAAAAGGCCCCGCCGCGTTGCATCATTTGTTGGTTACACCGCTTCGTCGGTCCAGTCAAAGGCCGGGACGCGCAAACGGGAGCGGGGGCTCAATCCTCTTCTTCGCCCGAAAGGTCGCCGAAGGCTTCCTCGACGCTGGGGGTGCGTTCTGCGGGGGGGTTCCTCGATCACCGGCTCGGGTTCGATCGCCGCCGGTTCCTCCGCGGCTTCGCCGTCCGCAGCGGGCGCGTCCACCTCGCCCAGCAGTTCGGCAAGCCCGGCGAGCTGCTGGCTCATCACCCCGTCGACCGCGCGCGCGATGACCGGCACTTCGAAGCGCATGAACCCGCCGACATTATAGGTCCACACGATGCGCGTGCCCGCCTCGACCTCGGTCAGCGCGATCGAGAGGACGCCGACCACCGGCTCGGGCTGGAGCGGGCCGAGCGAGCCGCGCATCACCAGCGCGCGTTCGGGAAAAGCCTGGATCACGCGCATGTGCTCGACGCTGCCCTCGAGCGTGAAGCGGCCCGGCTCGTCGACTTCGGGGATCGTTTCGCAGAAGCACCCGCCGGCCTGCGGGGTGAGCCGCAGGTTGGCCGCTTCGCCCGACCAGGTGTGCTCCGACCGCCACCACCGCGCCGGGCTGATGAGGGCGAGCCAGACTTCCTTCGGGTCCGCCGCGACGACCGCTTCGTCGCGCGTAAGGAAGCTGTTGTCGTCCATCCGCTCGACTTCGGCCGCCAGCGGCGCCGCACCCGCCGCCAAGGCCAAGGCGGCAGCCCAATGCGCCGCGCGGATCGGGAAACGGGTCATCAGCCTCTCCTGCCTCGTGCCTCGGGCGCGTCTAGGCGATCGGAGCGAGGCGGCAAAGGACGTTCAGGCGAGCAGCCGGTCGATCGCGGCGGCGACCTCGTCGATCCCGGCCATGCCGTCGACCCGCGTGACGATGCCGCGCGCTTCGTAGCCCGGGAGGATCGGCGCGGTCTTGGCGCGGTATTCGGCCATGCGGTTGCGGACGGTTTCCTCGTTGTCGTCGGGCCGGCGCTTGAACTCGGTCGAGCCGCAGGAATCGCACACGCCCTCGACCTTCGGAGGGTTCGCGGTGTCGTGGTAGAGCGTCCCGCAATTGGCGCAGGAAAACCGGCCGGTGATGCGTTCGACCAGCGCATCCTCGTCCACCTCGAGCTCGATCACGCGGTCGAGCGCGCGGCCGTGCCTGGCGAGGATATCGTCGAGCTGGTCGGCCTGCGCCGCGGTGCGCGGGTAGCCGTCGAAGATCGCGCCTTCGTCCTTGCCCATGTCGGCGAGCTTGGCATCGATCATGGCGGAGACGATGTCGTCGGAGACAAGCCCGCCCGAATCCATGATGTCGGCGACCTTGCGGCCGAGTTCGGTATCGGCCTTGCGGGTTTCGCGCAGCATGTCCCCGGTCGACAGCTGGACCATCGCATGGCGCTCGACCAGGCCCTTGGACTGCGTCCCCTTCCCCGCTCCGGGAGGCCCCAGAAGAATGATGTTCACGAAAGCTCCCCCGTTATCGCGCCGGGCTCGTCGGCCCGGAACGCTCCTCTCATAAGCGGACGGTCACAAGCAACAGTCAAGCGGGAACGCGTCAGCGCATCCGGCCTTTCAACTTGGCCTTCTTGATAAGGTCGCCGTACTGATGCGCGATCAGGTGCGACTGGATCTGGCTGATCGTGTCGACCGTCACGTTGACGACGATCAGCAGGCTGGTGCCGCCCAGGAACAAGGGAATGCCGGTCTGGCGGATCATCCATTCGGGCACCATGCACACGAGCGCGAGATAGATCGCCCCGACGACGGTGATGCGGGTGAGGACATATTCGAGATAGTCCGCCGTCCGCTTGCCCGGGCGGATGCCGGGGATGAAACCGCCCGCCTTCTTGAGGTTCTCGGCCTGCTCCTCCGGGTTGAACACGACCGCGGTGTAGAAGAAGCAGAAGAAGATGATGCCCGCGCCGTAAAGCACCATGTAGATCGGCGCGCCCGGCTGGAGATACTGGTTCAGCGTCACGATCACGTTGCCCAGACCGCCATCGGTGTCGACCGAATTGCCGGCGAACTGCGAGATGGTGAGCGGCAGGAGCAGCAGCGAGCTTGCGAAGATCGGCGGGATCACGCCCGCGGTGTTGAGCTTCAGCGGAAGGTGCGAACGATCCGCCTGCATCACGCCCTGCTGGGTCGCGCGCTTGGGATACTGGATCAGCAGCCGTCGCTGCGCCCGCTCGACGAAGGAAATGAGGAGGATCAGCCCGACGACCATGACGACGAACATGACGATGATCGTCGCCGAGATCGCACCGGTGCGCCCGCCTTCGAACAGGTTGGCGGCAAAGGTAGGGAACTGGGCGACGATGCCCGCCATGATGATCAGCGAAACGCCGTTGCCGATCCCGCGGCTGGTGATCTGCTCGCCCAGCCAGAGGAGGAACATCGTCCCGCCCACCAGACTGATGACCGCGCCGACGCGGAACATGTAGCCCGGCTCGACGACCGCGCCGATGCCCTGCTGCGACGCGAAGCCTTCGAGCCCGACGGCGAGGAAATAGCCCTGGATCGCGCACAGGAAGACCGTGCCGTAACGGGTGTACTGGTTCAGTTTCTGCCGCCCGCTCGCGCCTTCCTTCTTCAGCGCGGACAGCGTCGGGTGGAGCGCGGAGGCCATCTGCACCACGATCGAGGCGGTGATGTAGGGCATGACGCCCAGCGCGATGAGGCTCATCCGTTCGAGGCTGCCGCCCGAGAAGGTGTTGAACAGGTCGAGCACCCCGCCCCGGCCCATCTCGGCAAGGTCGCGCAGCGCCGACGGGTTGACCCCCGGCAGCGGGACGAAGCTGAGAAAGCGGAAGACGATCAGCGCGCCGATGGTGAACCAGATCCGCTGGCGCAGCTCGGTCGCCTTGGCGAAATTGCCGAAGTTGAGGTTGCTGGCGATGTTGTCGGCGCGTGAAGCCATGTCGTCTGTTCGATCCTAGCCTTCGGCCGCGAGGCGCCCTGCCTCTGCGGCCCGAATATGGGCGGCCTGCCGACTGTCGGCACCGGACGCTTGCCGGGCCGGGCTGGCCGCGCAGAGGCGTAAATAGGGAACGGGGGGCCGCTTGTCGAACCCCCCGCTCGCCTTTTGTCGCATTATTTGCCGCGTGCCGACGCGCGTTCCTGCTTCGCGGCCTTGAGTTCGGCGTTGGTCGGGGCGGTCACCTCGACGCTGCCGCCGGCCTTTTCGACCGCCGCAACCGCGCCCTTGGTCGCCCCGGTGACGACGAACTTCGCGCTCGCCGAAAGCTCGCCCTTGCCGAGCAGGCGCACGCCGTCCTTCCCGCCCCGGGCGAGACCGCAGGCACGCAGGGCTTCTTCGGTGATGTCATTGCCCGCGTCGAGCTTGCCGGCGTCGATCATCTTCTGGACCATGCCGATGTTCACCTCGGCGTAGTCCTTGCCGAAGGGGTTGTTGAACCCGCGCTTGGGCAGGCGCATGTGAAGCGGCATCTGGCCGCCTTCGAAGCCCTTGATCGCGACGCCCGAACGGCTCTTCTGGCCCTTCTGGCCGCGCGCGGCGGTCTTGCCCTTGCCCGAGCCGATGCCCCGGCCCTTGCGGACGCGGCCCTTGCGGGCGCCTTCGTTGTCACGGATGTCGTTGAGTTTCATGGTTGCACTCGCTTTCGCTTTTCTTCGCGCTTTTCAGAAATCGTGAGCCTTGCTCACGCAAATTCAGTCGACGATCTCGACCAGATGCGGGATCTTGGCGACCATGCCCCGGATTTCCGGGGTGTCCTCGCGCTCGACGACCTTGTGCATCTTGCCCAGACCGAGCCCGATCAGCACCTTGCGCTGGCTTTCGGGGCGGCGGATAGGTGAGCCCACCTGCTTGATCTTGATGGTAGCCATTGTTCGTTACTCCACGCCCTTCGTTATTCGGTCAGGGCCGCGGCGTCGGCTTCCGCCTCGGCCTCGCTCGCGCCGCCGCGACCCAGGAGGTCGGCGACCTTCTTGCCGCGCCGCTGGGCGACCGACTTCGGCGAAGTCTGGTCCTGCAGCGCGTCGAAGGTGGCGCGGATCATGTTGTAGGGGTTCGAGGTCCCGACCGACTTCGTCACGACGTCGGCGACGCCGAGACTCTCGAACACGGCGCGCATCGGGCCGCCGGCGATGATGCCGGTGCCGGGAGGCGCGGTGCGGACGGTGACCTTGCCCGCGCCGAAGTGACCCTTGCCGTCATGGTGCAGCGTGCGACCTTCCTTGAGGGGGACGCGGATCATCTTCTTGCGCGCGGCGGCGGTCGCCTTGGTGATGGCCTCGGGCACTTCGCGGGCCTTGCCGTGGCCGAAGCCGACCCGGCCCTGGCCGTCGCCGACCACCACGAGCGCCGCGAAGCCGAAGCGCTTGCCGCCCTTCACCGTCTTGGAAACGCGGTTGATGTGGACGAGCTTCTCGATGATGCCGTCGTCCTCTTCCTCGCGCCGGCCGCCACGGCCGCCGTCACGACCGCCGCGCCCACGGCCGCGGCCGCGATCGCCGCCGCCGTCACGACCGCCGCCGCCGCGCCCGCCACGACCGCCACGGCCCTGACGGGGCTCTTCGGTCGGCTGCGCGCTCGGCTCCTGCGAAGGCGACTGGTTGTCGGCCGCTTCCGAAGGCGTCTCGGCCTTGGCTTCGGCCTGAGCGTCGGGAGCCTGGGGCGTCGGGGTTTCCGCAGCGGCGTTCTCGGCCGCTTCGGTGTTCTGGGTGTTTTCGTTGTTCTCGGCCATCATCAGAACTCCAGCCCGCCTTCGCGGGCGGCATCGGCCAGCGCCTTGACGCGGCCATGGTAGAGGAACCCGCCGCGATCGAACACGACAGTCGTCACGCCCGCCTTCCTGGCGGCCTCGGCGATGTCCTTGCCGACCTTGCTCGCGGCTTCGACATTCGCGCCGCTGCCTTCCACGCCGAGCGTCGAGGCGGCCGCGAGGGTCCGGCCCTCGGCGTCGTCGATGATCTGCGCGTAGATGTGCCTGCCGGTGCGGTGGACCGAAAGGCGCGGCTTGTCGCCCGAGCGCTTGCGGAGCGCGGTCCGCACCCGCATGCGGCGGCGTTCGAAAAGGGAAAGCTTTGCCATCTTACTTCTTCTTCCCTTCCTTGCGGAAGATGTACTCGCCGCGATACTTGATGCCCTTGCCCTTGTAGGGTTCGGGCTTGCGAAGCTCGCGGATCTCGGCGGCGAACTGGCCGACGGCCTGCTTGTCGATGCCGGAAATCTCGACCGTGGTCTGGTCGGGAGTCTTCACCTCGAGCCCTTCGGGCACGGGAAGATCGACATCGTGGCTGAAGCCGAGCTGCAGCTTGAGCGTGCGGCCCTGCGCGTTGGCGCGGTAGCCGACGCCCGAGATCTCGAGCACCTTGGTGAAGCCGTCGGTGACGCCCTCGACGAGGTTCGAGACCAGCGTGCGCTGCATACCCCAATAGGCACGGGCCTTCTGGCTGTCATTGGCCGGGGCGACCGAGATCGAGCCGTCCTCGAGCTTGTATTCGACGAGGTCGGACAGGCCCATCTGGAGGGTGCCCTTGGGACCCTTCACGCTGAGCAGGCCGTTGTCGATATTCGCGGTGACGCCCGAAGGGATCGTCACCGGCTTCTTGCCGATGCGGCTCATCAGAACACCTCCGCCAGCACTTCGCCGCCGACATTGTTCGCGCGGGCCTCGGCATCCGAGAGCACGCCGCGCGGGGTCGAGACGATGGTGATGCCAAGCCCGTTGCGGACCGTGGGCAGTTCCTTGCAGCCCGAATAGATGCGCCGGCCGGGCTTCGAGACGCGCGCGACGTGCTTGATCGCCGGCTCGCCTTCGAAATACTTGAGTTCGATCCGCAGCGCCTTGTGCTTGCCGCTCTCGTCCTCGGAATAGCCACGGATGTAGCCTTCGCGCATGAGGACCTCGAGCACGTTCGCGCGCAGCTTGGACGCAGGGCTGAGGACGGAGTCCTTCTTCGCCTGCTGGCCGTTGCGGATGCGGGTGAGCATGTCACCCAGGGGATCGGTCATAGCCATCTGTCAGGTCCTCACCAGCTCGACTTGGTCAGGCCCGGGATCATGCCCCGGTTGCCAAGCTGACGCAGTTCGATGCGGTTGATGCCGAACTTGCGGTAATAGCCGCGCGGGCGGCCGGTGGTGGCGCAGCGGTTGCGCACCCGGGTCGGGTTCGCGTTGCGCGGGATCTCGGCCATCTTGAGCCGCGCCATGAGACGCTCGGTCTCATCCAGGCTCTCGTCGTTCGCGATCGCCTTCAGCTTCTCGTACTTGGCCGCATACTTCTTCACGAGCTTCTTGCGACGCTCGTTCTTGTTGATCGAACTCAGTTTCGCCATGGACTTAAGCTCTCTTCTTTCGTGTCTCTGTCGGGAAACGGCTCACGCCGCTTCCTTCTGTTCGGCGGTTTTTGCGCTCGGGGCCTCGCCCTGGAAGGGGAAGCCGAACAGGCGCAGCAGCTCGCGCGCCTCTTCGTCGGTCTTGGCGGTGGTGGTCACGATGATGTCCATCCCCCGCACCTTGTCGATCTTGTCGTAGCTGATCTCGGGGAACACGATCTGTTCCTTGAGACCCATCGCGTAGTTGCCGCGACCATCGAACGAACGCGCGTTCAGCCCGCGGAAGTCGCGGATGCGCGGCATGGCGACGGTCACCAGGCGATCGAGGAACTCGTACATGCGTTCGCGGCGCAGGGTGACCTTGCAGCCGATCGGCATGCCTTCGCGCAGCTTGAACTGGGCGATCGACTTCTTGGCCTTGGTGATGACCGGCTTCTGGCCGGCGATCAGCGCCATTTCCTCGGCGGCGGTCTGGACCTTCTTCTTGTCCTGGCTCGCCTCGCCCACGCCCATGTTGAGCGTGATCTTCTCCAGCTTGGGAACTTCGAGCCGGTTCTTGTAGCCGAACTTCTCGGTCATCGCCTTGACGATTTCCTCGTCGTAGCGGGCCTTCATCCGGGGCGTGTAATCAGCCATCGATGGTCTCCCCACTCTTCACGGCGACGCGCACCTTCTTGCCGTCCTTCTCCTCGAAGCGGACGCGGGTCGGCTTGCCGTCCTTGGGATCGGCCAGCGCCACCTTGGAGATGTGCATCGGGGCCGGGAAACGGTCGATGCCACCCTGCGGATTGGCCTGGCTCGGCTTGCGGTGACGGGCGACGACATTGACGCCCTCGACGACGACCTTGCCTTCCTTGGGCAGGACCTGGGCGACCGTGCCGGTGCGGCCCTTGTCCTTGCCCGAAAGCACGACGACGCTGTCGCCCTTGCGGATCTTTGCGGATGCCATGATCAGAGCACCTCCGGCGCGAGCGAGATGATCTTCATGAAGCCGCGCCCGCGCAGTTCACGCACGACGGGGCCGAAGATGCGGGTGCCGATCGGCTCCTCGCTCTTGTTGACGAGCACCGCGGCGTTGCTGTCGAAGCGGATCACGCTGCCGTCGGGACGGCGCACGTCCTTCTTGGTGCGCACGATCACCGCGCGGTGAACGTCGCCCTTCTTGACCTTGGCACGCGGCTGGGCCTCCTTGACGGAGACCACGATCACGTCGCCGACGGAGGCAAACCGGCGCTTCGACCCGCCCAGCACCTTGATGCACTGGACGCGCTTCGCGCCGCTGTTGTCCGCGACGTCGAGATTGGATTGCATCTGGATCATCGATCCGGTTCCTTCTCACTGGCTTGCCGGGACGCCCGATGCGACTGGGTCAATCGCATGGGGCCCGACAGTTCCGTTTACGTCTGTTTCTCAGTTGCCCGCGGCCTCGACGTCGAGATCGGCCTCGATCGCCTGGGTGCCGCCGGAGACGACCTGGTCCTTCACGGTCCAGGTCTTCGTCTTCGAGATCGGGCGGCATTCCTCGATCCGCACGACATCGCCGACGTGATATTCGTTGTTCTCGTCGTGGGCGTGATAGTTCTTCGAACGGCGGATGATCTTCCCGTAGAGCGGGTGCTTCACCTTGCGTTCGACCTTCACGGTCACGGTCTTGTCGGTCTTGTCGGAGGTGACAGTCCCGATCAGGATACGTTTCGGCATTGTCTGCTCCTTAAGCCTTTTCGCCTGCGCTCTTGGCGCGCTCGGTCTGCAGCGTCTTGATCTTGGCGATGGTGCGACGCACTTCGCGGATCCGCGCCGGGTTCTCGAGCTGGTTGGTCGCCGCCTGGAAACGCAGGTTGAACTGCTCGCGCTTGAGATCGGTCAGATCAGCGGAGAGCTGGTCGTCGGTCTTGGCGCGCAGGTCTTCGATGCTGGTGATGTTCGCGGCCATCATTCGCCTCCCAGGTGCGAGGTGTCGCCGAAGCGGGCGACGACCTTGGTCTTGATCGGCAGCTTCATCGCGGCGCGTTCGAAGGCTTCGGCAGCCAGCGGGCCGGCGACGCCGTCGAGTTCGAACAGGATGCGGCCCGGCTTGACCCGCGCGGCCCAGTATTCGACCGAACCCTTGCCCTTGCCCTGGCGGACCTCGGCGGGCTTCTTCGACACCGGAACGTCCGGGAAGACGCGGATCCACAGGCGCCCCTGGCGCTTGATGTGACGGGTGATCGCGCGGCGCGCGGCCTCGATCTGGCGGGCGGTGATCCGCTCGGGCTCCAGAGCCTTCAGCCCGTAGGAGCCGAAGTTCAGGGTCGTGCCGCCCTTGGCCTCGCCCTTGATCTTGCCCTTGAAGGCCTTGCGATACTTGGTTTTCTTCGGTTGCAGCATTGTCTCTTACCTATCTGGTCGCCCGCACGCTCAGCGCGCCGGACGCACCCCCGAAGTCTGCGATTCCATCATCAGACGGTCCTGCGCGGTCGGATCGTGGCCGAGGATCTCGCCCTTGAAGATCCACACCTTGATGCCGATGATCCCGTAGGCGGTCAGCGCCTCGGTTTCGGCATAGTCGATGTTGGCGCGCAGCGTGTGAAGCGGCACGCGGCCTTCACGGTACTGCTCGACGCGGGCGATCTCCGCCCCGCCCAGACGCCCGCCGCACACGATGCGGATGCCTTCCGCGCCGAGCCGCATGGCCGACTGCATCGCGCGCTTCATCGCCCGGCGGAACGCCACGCGGCGCACGAGCTGGTCGGCGATGCCCTGCGCGACGAGCTTGGCGTCGATTTCCGGCTTGCGGATCTCGACGATGTTCAGCTTGACCTCGCTCGCCGTCATGGACGCCAGCTTGGTCCGCAGCTTCTCGATGTCGGCGCCCTTCTTGCCGATGATGACACCCGGACGCGCGGCATAGATCGAAACGCGGCACAGCTTGGCCGGACGCTCGATCACCACCTTCGAGATCGCCGCCTGCGGCAGGCTCTCGAGGATGTACTTGCGCATCTCGATGTCTTCCTTGAGCAGGCCCGCATAGTCACGCCCTTCGGCGTACCAGCGGCTGTCCCAGGTGCGGTTGATCTGCAGGCGCAGACCGATCGGATTGCTCTTCTGGCCCATGGTTTACGCCTCTTCCTGTTCGCGCACGACGATCCGCAGCCGGCTAAACGGCTTGAGGATCCGGGTCGACTTGCCGCGGCCGCGCGTGTGGAACCGCTTCATGGTGATCGACTTGCCGACCGAAGCCTCGGCCACGACGAGCGCGTCGACGTCGAGATCGTGGTTGTTCTCCGCATTGGCGATCGCCGAAGCGAGCACCTTCTTCGCGTCCTTGGCCATCGCCTTCTTCGAGAACTCGAGGATGTTGAGCGCCTCTTCGGCCTTCTTGCCGCGGATCAGTTCGGCGACGAGATTGAGCTTCTGCGCCGACCCACGGATGGTGGTGCCGACGGCCAGCGCCTCGTTCTCGCCGACGCGGCGGGGTGCCTTTGCCTTGCCCATTATCGCTTGCCCTTCTTGTCGGCGGCGTGGCCGGGGAAGTTGCGCGTGGGCGCGAACTCGCCGAGCTTGTGGCCGACCATCTCTTCGGAAACCGAGACGGGGATGAATTTCTGCCCGTTGTAGACGTTGAACGTCAGCCCGACGAACTGGGGCAGGATGGTGGAGCGGCGCGACCAGGTCTTGATCGGCTTGCCGCCACCGGCATCCTGAGCTTCCTCGGCCTTCTTGAGCAGGCTGAGTTCGACGAACGGACCTTTCCAGACGGAACGTGCCATCGTGCCTTACCTCTTCTTCTTCGCGTGACGCGAACGGATGATGTCTTTGTCCGTCTGCTTGTTGTTGCGGGTGCGTGCGCCCTTGGTCGGCTTGCCCCAGGGGGTGACCGGGTGACGGCCGCCGCTGGTGCGGCCTTCACCACCGCCGTGCGGGTGGTCGACCGGGTTCTTGGCGACACCGCGGGTAAGCGGACGACGGCCCTTCCAGCGGCTGCGACCGGCCTTGCCGAAATTCTGGTTCTGGTTGTCGGGGTTCGAAACCGCTCCGACCGTCCCCATGCAATCGGCGCGCAGGTAACGCTGCTCGCCCGAATTGAGCCGCACGATGACCATGCCGCGGTCGCGCCCGACGAGCTGGACATAGGCGCCCGCGCTGCGCGCGATCTGGCCGCCCTTGCCCGGCTTCATCTCGACATTGTGGCAGATCGTGCCGACCGGCATCTGGCCGAGCAGCATGGCGTTGCCCGGCTTGGTGTCGGTCCGCTCACCGGCCACGATCGTGTCGCCCACGGCGAGACGCTGCGGCGCGAGGATGTAGGCCTGTTCGCCGTCCTCGTACTTGACGAGAGCGATGAAGGCGGTCCGGTTCGGGTCGTATTCGATCCGCTCGACCGTGGCGGGCACGTCCCACTTGCGGCGCTTGAAATCGATGATGCGATAGCGCTGCTTGTTGCCGCCGCCGATGCCGCGGCTGGTGACGTGGCCCTTGTTGTTGCGGCCGCCCGTCTTGCGCTTGCCCTCGGTGAGCGACTTGACCGGCTTGCCCTTCCAGAGCTGGGTCTTGTCGATCAGGATGAGGCCGCGGCGCGCCGGGCTCGTCGGTTTGTAGTTCTTGAGTGCCATTGTCCCTACGCCCTCAGATACCGCTGGTGATGTCGATCATCTCGCCTTCGGCGAGGGTGACGACAGCCTTCTTGAAGTCCGAACGCTTGTAGGGCTTGCCCCGCCAGCGCTTCGACTTGCCCTTGGTGACGATCGTGTTCACGGCGACGACCTTCTTATCGTAGATCGCCTCGACCGCTTCCTTGATCTGCGGCTTGGTAGCATCATTCGCCACGCGAAAGACGACCGCGTTGTTCTCGGAAGCCAGGGTCGACTTCTCGGTGATGTGCGGCGCCAGGATCACGTCGTAGTGACGCGCGTCGATCTCGCTTTTCTTAGCCATTGAAGCGCGCCTCCAGCTTTTCGACCGCGTCCTTGGTCAGGACGAGCGTGTCGTGGTTGAGGATGTCGTAGACATTGGCGCCGATCGCGGGGAGCACGTTGACGCCCGGGATGTTGCCGGCGGCCTTCTTGAACGCGTCGTTCACCGCGTCGCCGTCGATGACCAGCACCTTGCCGTTCAGCCCGGCCTTGGCGAAGTGGCTCTTGAGCACCTTCGTCTTGGCTTCGGCGATCTCCAGGCTGTCGACCACGATCAGGCCATCCTTGGCCTTGGTCGAAAGCGCCATCTTGAGGCCGAGCGCGCGGATTTTCTTGTTCAGCGACTGCTCGAAGTCCCGCTTGCGCGCGCCGTGCGCCTTGCCGCCGCCGATGAAGATCGGGGCCTTGCGGTCGCCGTGACGAGCGCCGCCCGAACCCTTCTGACGGACGAACTTCTTGCCCGTGCGCGCCACGTCCGCACGCTCACGCGTGGGGCGGGCGGTGCCGCGGCGGTTCTCCAGCTGCCAGGTCACCACCCGGTGCAGGATGTCGGCACGCGGTGTCACGCCGAAGACATCGTCGTTGAGCTCGATGTCGCCGGAGTCCGCGCCGTCGATTTTCTGGACCTTCACCTTCATGGCTCAGTCTTCCTTGCTTGCGTCGCCGGCCGGAGCGTCAGCCTCGGGCGCGGGAGTGTCGACAGCCGCCTCGACCGCGGTCTCCTCGACCGGCGGTTCGGCAGCGGGTTCATCGTTCTGCGGGACGGCCTTCTCGAGGATGGCACCGGGGAACGGCACGCCTTCGGGAAGCGGCAGCTTGACCGCGTCGCGCACGAGCAGCCAGCCATTCTTCGCGCCGGGAACCGAGCCC
This sequence comes from Erythrobacter sp. HL-111, assembly GCF_900105095.1. Taxonomy (NCBI): domain Bacteria; kingdom Pseudomonadati; phylum Pseudomonadota; class Alphaproteobacteria; order Sphingomonadales; family Erythrobacteraceae; genus Erythrobacter; species Erythrobacter sp. HL-111. The sequence goes on from NZ_LT629743.1 coordinate 1,114,122, forward strand.
TTGATGAACAGCAGGCCGCGTTCCGCATCGGTGCGGACGACCTCGAGGTTCATCTGGGTGCGCTGGCGGTCGCCCATGTGGCCCGCCATCTTCTTGCCCTTGAAGACCTTGCCCGGGTCCTGGTTCTGACCGGTCGAACCGTGCGAGCGGTGCGAGATCGACACGCCGTGGCTCGCGCGCAGGCCGCCGAAGCCCCAGCGCTTCATCGCGCCGGCAAAGCCCTTGCCCTGCGTATGGCCGGTGATGTCGACCTTCTGGCCGGCAATGAAGTGGTCCGCGCTGATCTGCGCGCCGACGGGGACGAGACCGTCCTCGCCTTCGACGCGGAATTCCGCGGTCCGCTTCTTGAGGCCAACGCCCGCCTTCGCGAAATGCTCGCGCTGGGGCTTGGCCACGTTCTTCTGCTTCGCTTCGCCCGCGCCGAGCTGGACGGCGAAGTAGCCGTCGCGGTCCGCGGTGCGGTGCGAGACGACCTGGCAATCCTCCAGCGCGAGGACGGTGACGGGCACGTGCCGTCCGTCCTCCTGGAAGAGGCGGGTCATCCCGACTTTCTTTGCGATCACGCCGGTGCGCATCGTCATAGACTCCCAAACAGAGGCACAAGGGGAACATCCCCAGGTGCTTGCCAGCCCGATTGTTCGATGCGTCGCCCCGTCCGGGCTGAATTGCCTGCCACGGCCGCAAAGGCCGTTTCGGGCGAGACGGGGGACGCAGCCCGGCGATTGCCGGCGGTATCCCAATGTCTTGCCGATCCCGTGGGAGCGGCGGGGCCGTTGGCGCCCCTTGAAAGCTTCCGGCCGTTTAAGGTCCGCCAGGAAGACCGGATCACAGGCTTACGCCAGCTTGATCTCGACATTGACGCCCGCGGCGAGATCGAGCTTCATCAGCGCATCGACCGTCTGGGCATTGGGCTGCACGATGTCGAGCAGCCGCTTGTAGGTGCGCACCTCGAACTGCTCGCGCGACTTCTTGTCGATGTGCGGGCCGCGGTTCACGGTGAACTTCTCGATACGCGTCGGCAGCGGAATGGGACCACGAATAAGAGCACCCGTGCGCCGCGCGGTGTCGGCAATCTCGCCAGTGGCCTGGTCGAGAACGCGGTGGTCGAACGCCTTGAGGCGAATACGGATATTCTGTGCTTCCATGTCCTGTACCGATGCGAAAGAGCCACGGAGCGATTGCCGAAGCCGGGTCACGCCCCAAAATAAAAAGCCCGCCCCGCTTGAGCCCGGTTTCCCGGAACGGGCGGCCTTGTTGGATATCGTTGCAGCCGAAACGAATCCGGCAGCGATGGCGCGCGTATACGGAGACGTGTTGGAGAGCGCAAGCCCGTTTCTGTCACCGAATTTACGCGGGACCTAGCGAAGCCGCCCCTTGCCCCGTCCTGGGCGACAGGATGCGAGGAACTCTCACAAATTGAGGCCCGGCTCCCCATTCGGGAAACCGGGCCTCGATTTCGCTACGTCCCGGGTCGGGACGAAAAGCTTACTTGGTGATCTTCGAGACCACGCCCGAGCCGACGGTGCGGCCGCCTTCGCGGATCGCGAAGCGCAGGCCTTCGTCCATGGCGATCGGCGCGATCAGCTTGACGCCGATCGTCACGTTGTCGCCCGGCATGACCATCTCGGTGCCTTCGGGAAGGATCACTTCCCCGGTCACGTCGGTCGTGCGGAAGTAGAACTGCGGGCGGTAGTTGGCGAAGAACGGCGTGTGACGGCCGCCTTCGTCCTTCGACAGCACGTAGACTTCGGCGCTGAACTCGGTGTGCGGGGTGACCGAACCGGGCTTGGCGAGGACCTGGCCGCGCTCCACCTCGTCACGGCCGACGCCGCGGATCAGCGCACCGATGTTATCGCCGGCCTGACCCGAATCGAGCAGCTTGCGGAACATCTCGACGCCGGTGACGGTCGTCTTGGTGGTGTCCTTGATGCCGACGATCTCGACTTCATCGCCGACCTTCACGATGCCGGTCTCGACACGACCGGTGACGACGGTGCCGCGACCCGAGATCGAGAACACGTCCTCGATCGGCATCAGGAAGTCCTTGTCGACCGGACGATCGGGCTGCGGGATGTGCTCGTCGACGGCCTTCATCAGCTCGAGGATCGAGTTCTTGCCGATCTCGTCGTCGCGTCCTTCGAGCGCGGCGAGCGCCGAACCCTTGACGATCGGAATGTTGTCGCCGTCGAAATCGTAGTTCGAGAGCAGTTCGCGCACTTCGAGTTCGACGAGCTCGAGGATTTCCTCGTCATCGACTTGGTCGACCTTGTTCATGTAGACGACCAGAGCCGGCACGCCGACCTGACGGGCGAGCAGGATGTGCTCGCGGGTCTGCGGCATGGGGCCGTCGGCCGCGTTCACCACGAGGATCGCGCCGTCCATCTGCGCGGCGCCGGTGATCATGTTCTTCACGTAGTCGGCGTGGCCCGGGCAGTCGACGTGGGCGTAGTGCCGCGCTTCGGTCTCGTATTCGACGTGCGCGGTCGAGATGGTGATGCCGCGCTCGCGCTCTTCGGGGGCCTTGTCGATATTCGCGAAATCGACCGCCGAACCGCCGAACGTTTCGGCCATGACCTTGGTGATCGCCGCGGTCAGCGTGGTCTTGCCGTGGTCGACGTGACCGATCGTGCCGATGTTGCAGTGCGGCTTGTTCCGCTCAAATTTTTCCTTCGCCATTTCTCAGTTGTACCTTCTCTTGAGATGATTTCTTAGCGGGAGAAAGGGCGGGCCCGCTCGAAACAGGCGCCGCCCCTAGCCTTGCTTTGCCGCTTAGGCAAGCTTCTCCTTGACCTCCTGCGCGACGTTCGCCGGAACTTCGTCGTAATGCGAGAACTGCATCGTGTACTGCGCGCGGCCTTGCGTGAAGGAGCGCAGCTCGTTGACGTATCCGAACATGTTCGCCAGCGGCACGTGCGCCTCGACGACCTGGGCATTGCCCCGGCTGTCGGTGCCCTGGATCTGGCCGCGGCGGCTGTTGAGGTCGCCGATCACGTCGCCGAGGTAATCCTCGGGCGTCACGACCTCGACCTTCATGATCGGCTCGAGCAGCTTGATCCCGGCCTTCTGCGCCGCTTCGCGCATGGCGCCGCGACCGGTGATCTCGAACGCGACCGTGCTGGAGTCGACATCGTGATACTTGCCGTCGACGAGGCGGATCGTGAAGTCGATGATCGGGAAGCCGACGAGATGCCCGCTTTCGGCCTGCTCGCGCATGCCCTTCTCGACCGAGGGGATGTATTCGCGCGGGATGTTGCCGCCCTTCACCTCGTCCTCGAAGATGATGCCCTGGCCGCGCTCGCCCGGGGTGACAATGACCTTGGCCTCGCCGAACTGGCCCGAACCGCCCGACTGCTTCTTGTGGGTGTAGGTGACCTCGACTTCCTTCGCGAGCGATTCGCGATAGGCCACCTGCGGCGCGCCGACATTCGCCTCGACCTTGAACTCGCGGCGCATGCGATCGACGAGGATGTCGAGGTGAAGCTCGCCCATGCCCTTGATGATCGTCTGGCCGCTTTCGTGATCGGTCGACACGCGGAAGGACGGATCCTCGGCCGCGAGGCGGTTGAGCGCGACGCCCATCTTCTCCTGGTCGGCCTTGGTCTTGGGTTCGACCGACAGCTCGATCACCGGCTCGGGGAATTCCATCCGCTCGAGGATGATCGGAGCCGAGGGCGCGCACAGCGTGTCGCCGGTGGTCGTCTCCTTGAGGCCCGCGATCGCAACGATGTCGCCAGCGAAGGCCTCATCGATGTCCTCGCGGTTGTTGGAGTGCATGAGCAACATGCGCCCGATCTTTTCCTTCTTGTCCTTGACCGAATTGAGCACGCTGCCCTTCGACAGCTTGCCCGAATAGATCCGGGTGAAGGTGAGCGAGCCGACGAAGGGGTCGTTCATGATCTTGAACGCCAGCGCGGCGAAAGGCTCGTCGTCCGAGGAGGGACGGTTGGCCTTTTCCTCGCTGTCGGGCAGCACGCCTTCGATCGGCGGCACGTCGACGGGCGAAGGCATGTAGTCGATCACGGCGTCGAGCAGGGGCTGCACGCCCTTGTTCTTGAACGCCGAACCGCACAGCACGGGGACGAACGCACGCTCCATCGTGCCCTTGCGGATCAGCCGCTTGAGCGTGGCCGCATCGGGCTCGTTGCCTTCGAGGTACTCCATCATGACGTCGTCGTCCTGCTCGACGGCGGTCTCGATCAGCTTCTCGCGGTATTCGGCGGCCTTGTCCTTGAGGTCGTCGGGGATGTCGACATAGTTGAACGTCGCGCCGAGCCCTTCGGATTCCCACACGATACCGCGATTGTTGACGAGGTCGACGACACCCTGGAGGTCGCTTTCCGCGCCGATCGGCAAGTAAAGCACAAGTGGCGTCGCGCCGAGACGGTCGATGATCGACTGAACGCAATAATAGAAGTCGGCGCCGGTCCGGTCCAACTTGTTGATGAAGCACATGCGGGGGACCTTGTACTTGTCCGCCTGGCGCCATACTGTTTCCGACTGCGGTTCGACACCCGCGACACCGTCGAATACGGCGACCGCGCCGTCGAGTACGCGCAGGGAACGCTCGACTTCGATGGTGAAGTCCACGTGGCCGGGCGTGTCGATGATGTTGATGCGGTGCTCTTCGCCCTTGCCGTCATCGGCGCGCCAGAAGGTCGTGGTCGCGGCCGAGGTGATGGTGATCCCGCGCTCCTGCTCCTGCTCCATCCAGTCCATGGTCGCGGCGCCGTCATGCACCTCGCCGATCTTGTAGGACTTGCCGGTGTAATACAGGATCCGCTCGGTCGTGGTGGTCTTGCCGGCGTCGATATGCGCCATGATACCGATGTTGCGGTAGCGTTCGATCGGATGGCTGCGTGCCATGGTGGTTTCCTCGGTTCTGATGGAGCTTCGAGCCTGCTTCCACAGCCTCTCCCCGGACCTGCGTCCGAGCGCGCCCCATATAGGGATTATTGTGACGGCGGTAAGACGGGAGACGCCCTTTATCGACAGCCCCCGCCCCGCGTTCCGCCCGCCTCGCCCGCCGGCGTCTTACCAGCGGTAGTGCGAGAAGGCGCGGTTGGCGTCCGCCATCCGGTGGGTGTCCTCGCGCTTCTTCACCGCATTGCCGCGGTTGTTCGCCGCATCGAGCAGTTCGCCCGACAGCCGCGCCGCCATCGTCGTTTCCGGACGCCCGCGCGCCGCCGTGATCAGCCAGCGGATCGCCAGCGCCTGGGCACGCTCGGGACGCACCTCGACCGGCACCTGGTAGGTCGCACCGCCGACCCGGCGCGAGCGCACCTCGACCTGCGGCTTCACGTTGTTCAGCGCTTCGTGGAAGAGCTGCACCGGATCGGCCTTGGCCTTGGCCTCGACCGTGTCGAGCGCGCCATAGACGATCTTCTCGGCAACGGCCTTCTTCCCGTCGAGCATGAGGTTGTTCATGAACTTCGAGAGCACCTGATCCTTGAACTTGGGATCGGGCAGGATTTCCCGCTTTTCGGGACGACGACGACGTGACATCTTTTCTGAACTCCTTCGTCGTTGGGTGCCGGGCCTCCCAGTCCCCCGCCCTTCCGCCCTTGATGGTATCCTTCCGGGTGGAAGGGCGGGGGACTGGGAGGCCCGGCACAAGCCGGCGACGGATGTCGCCGGCGCACCCAACAAAAACTCTTACTTCGGCCGCTTGGCCCCGTATTTCGAACGGCTCTGCTTGCGGTCCTTCACCCCTTGCGTGTCGAGCACGCCGCGCAGCACGTGATAGCGCACGCCGGGAAGGTCGCGCACGCGCCCGCCGCGGATCAGCACGACCGAGTGTTCCTGCAGGTTGTGCCCTTCGCCCGGGATGTAGGAGATCACCTCGCGCTGGTTGGTGAGGCGCACCTTGGCGACTTTCCGCAGCGCCGAGTTCGGCTTCTTCGGGGTCGTCGTGTAGACGCGGGTGCACACGCCGCGCTTCTGCGGGTTCTGCTCCATCGCAGGGACCTTGCTCTTGGCCTTCTGCGGAACGCGGCCCTTGCGGACCAGCTGGTTGATAGTCGGCATATATTCTCGCTTCGCTCGTTATCCGCGCCGACGGTTTGTCGGCGCGGGTCGCCCCTTCCGGGCGGAAAACCGGTTCCCACTTTTCCTGAAGGGGCTCCGGCACGGTGCCCGCTCAGGTTTCCGCCAAGCCGCCCGCGAGCAAAGCTCCAGGGCACTTGCCGGTCGGCAACCCTTGGGAAGTGTCGATGGAGGGAGGATCAGGCCTTGTTCCTTGCCGCCAGTCCCTGCGAAGGCAGGGACCTCATGCCTCGGGCGTTCCGCCGGAGGCCGGCAGGCTCCTGCCTTCGCAGGAGCTCACCGCAAGGAACAAGCCGAAACGCTCCACCCGCATGACCGCCCTTATCCGAAGGGCCACCCAGGGTTACTCTGACGACCGCCCCAAACACGAAAGGCCCGCCTCATGAAAGAGGCACGGGCCGAAAGGGACTGACGCCGCCATTGTTCAGCTTTATCGTCCGAGCGCGGACCGGAGCCTGCCTCGGATGGCGCGCCTTTATGTTGGATTTGGGGCGGGGTCAAGAGTGTGGAGAACTAGGCCGGGGCAATGCCAACGATAGCTGGACGATCTCACGCCCGTAATGTTCTGCGACCATATCCCTTAGCTCTCTCATATTCGAACAGGTCTTAGCCATCCCAATTACCTCATAACAGCGAGACACAAGAGCGCGAATCCCTAGGTTCTCAGTCAATTGTCGATGCCAATGCACTCCCGTCGGGGGCCGGTTGTTCCGTAAGTAATCCGCCACGTCAGGATCTAAAGTATCGTATATCAACTCGATGACGAGTTTACCCCACCACTTCGGTCGGCTGTGCAGGCTGCCCTTCCATCCTGTTAATCGACCAAACTCTGCCCACAACTCATCCGGGAATGTCTTTTCCCAAGCCCGCAACTCTTCAGCAATGAATGCCTGCAACTTCACCTGCAACGCATCTTCGGCGCGTTCGTATTGGTAACCAGTCGCCTCATCGATGAGAGCGTCGAGACCTGTCTTCGCACAAGCTGAGAGGAAAATACTCGCTTGCATAGCCATCTGGCGCTGCCGCTCAGTCATCTTTGGAAAAGCTGATGTTGGATCGAAGCTTGCCTGCAACGCGGCAGTAAAACCTTGACAGACCTCGATAAGTAAATCTGCCGGCAGCCCTTTCACAGCCCTCTCTAGACCTTCAACCTCAACAAGCCGGAAAGGAACCATGCGGGACTGGACCTTTTCGACGTTAATAAATGGTTCGAGCGACTTAACTGACAAGTATTTCTCAAGCGCACCACCCCCTTTAACTCCGGTAAGCAATTCGGTCGCAGAGGTTCGGCCGATGATCTTCTCGCCATTATCCAATACATAGCAAGGCACTTCCAAGCCAACGATATTCAGCACGCCACGATGGCGCGCAACAGGCAACGTTCCTTGGAACTCGTCAGATGCCACAATATCGTCCGCGGCTTCTGCCGCCCGCTCTTCCAATCTCGCCTTTCTCCAACGAGCTTCAGCAGCGGCCTTTGCACTTTCACGGCGCTGAACATCCGTCATCGCCGCCGCTCGCGCCTTCCCACCTCGAGCTTTTCCAGTCACCCCATCAACCATGACCACCTCATTTTGCACGCATAAAAACGGAATATGCACGCATATAATGCACGCATCTGATGCACGCAATAGAGGCCTTTGGCTTATCACAATTTAAGCATGCCGGCGGCGAAGCCGCCACAAGCGCGACTGCCCGCCCGCAGGCCCCTCAGGGCCGAGGATTTCGCAGCGCGGATGCGCTGCTGTAAACAAAGACTCCCTCCCCCCTCCCCCGTCATTGCGAGCCGCAGGCGAAGCAATCCAGTCCTGCCGTCCGTCTGCACGCGCCACGCCGGGACTGGATCGCCGCGGCCCTGACGGGCCTCGCGATGACGGAGGGAGGGGCGTTCGGCGCGTAATGATCGGGCGGCGGTCCCCCCACCCCCGACCCCCTCCCCCGCGGGGAGGGGGCTCAAGGAGCCACCCCGGCCCCCGATGCCGGTCCCGGCGCAGGCCGGGATGGGAGAGAGGGGAAAGGAAGGATTTTCCTACTCCGCCGAAACGTGCAATCTCCCCGCGGGCCATGACCGAGCCCCCCTGCACCTGCCCCGACCCGCCCGACCGTTCCCTGCCCAAGCGCAACAAGCGCAAGATCGCGCGGCAGGCGACCTCCGAGGTCGCGTGGGAGTTCGAGCCGGCGGTTGTGTCGGACGAAGACCCGCTGCTCGCCTTCGCGCCCTATCTCCACAAGCAGCCGCGCCGCAATTCGATCACGCCCGACCTCCAGCGCGCCTTCGTCGCGCGGCTGGCCGAGACGGGCGTCGTCAAGGCGGCCGCGATCCATATCGGGCGCTCGCTCGAGGCGCTCTACAAGCTGCGTCGGCGGCCGGGGGCGGAGGGCTTTGCGGCAGCGTGGGACGAGGCGCTCGAATGGGGGGCGCTGCGGCTCGAGGATTGCGCGATCGAGCGGGTGCTGGCCGAGGGGCTCTCCAACCGGCGCGCCAACTCGATGCTCGCCTTCCTGATCCGCCACCGCCGCGCGCCGTATCTCGATCCGCGCGAAGTGGGGCCCGGCCACCCGCTCTACGAACGCATCCGCCGCGAGATCGAGGAGGAGAACCGCGCGCGGGCGAACGACCCGGCCGAAATCGCGCGGGTGCGCGCCTGGAAGCTCGAGATCGAGCGCGAGGTGCGGCGGGAGATGGAGGAGCGCGCGGCGCAGGGGCGTGCGCCGGAGGGCTAGCGCGGGTTGCGGGGATCTGTCGGGGTCGGGCTTTCCGGGTGAGGCTTTCCGGGTCTTGGCGGGGGATTGCCCCGCCTCAGAAATCGCTCCAGGCGCGCGCGGCGCGGTCTTCCGGCAGGTCCGCGGTCTCGCTCATGCCGGTGAGGATCCGCGCGAGCTGGGCGCGGGTGAGCGGGGCGGCAAAGCGGATGCCCGTCTCGTCCCGCTGCGACCAGCGCACGCTCGCGCCGGCGAACTCGACCCCGCCCAGGCGCACGGTGAGCAGGACGCCCGCCGGGGCCTTGAACCCGCTCACCCGCATCCCGCCGAGCGAAAGGTTCTCCAGCGCGGCGAAATGGCACATGCCGCCCGCGAAGATCTCGGCGCGCATGGCGCAGGGCACCCGGACGGAGCGGTAGGGAAAGGGGTTCGCGAAGGGGCGCGCGTCCGCCGCGTTCTCGAGCCCGTGGGCGCGCCCGTCGACCCAGGCGACGACGGCGTCGATGACGTTGGTCTCGTCCCAGAAATAGCGCACGCGGGTGCCCGGCTCGATCGGCTCGTCGAGCTCGATCATGACCCCGCCGGACGAAAGGTTGCGGATGATGCCGAGCAGCATCCGACCATTGCTGAGCACGCAGCCCGGGCGGAATGCGGACACCACGCGGCGGTCGGCGCGGCGTTCGGGGGGTGGCGGGACGGAGGGCGTTTCGTCTTGGAAATCAGTCGCTTCGCCGAACGAAACCTTGTCGTCGTGCGAACCGCAAGCGAACGGCGCGCGGCTTTCGCCGTCATGAGAAATCGACATAGAACGTAACCTCCCTCCCGCCGTCCCCCCCGGAACGGCGTGCAACCCTGGAATGAGACACGTCGGCGCGACCCTTGGTGTCGTGTGCATAGGGCCTTCCGGGCGGGGCCGAGGACCAGTTCAGCCGCTCGCCCGGAAGAACTCGCGCAGAAGCGTTCGATGTCGCTGGCGGGGGGTTGGAAACCCCGCCGGCATCCTCTGCCTTCGCATTCGCACCCGCGCAGAACAGGGACGAGATGGCAATGCAGCAGATGCCGGACAACGACCGCTTCATTGGCCAAGGATGCGATTTTGTTCTTGCTTAAACGAGTGTCACACGGTATATGTAACGTTACGCAGTGACGGGTCGCAGAATGCCTTTGCCAAGGTATTGCCGTTACACGAAAACCTAACAAGACCTTAACCGGTCAGTCGGTGTCCGTGGCTTATACAGGCTCACGCAGATGACTTTCGGCGAACAATTGCGCCGGGAGGAGCAGCGCGTTCTCGAGGATCCGGTTTTCCGGCGTTCTCCCACGCAGGCGAAGCTCCTGCGCTACCTCGTCGAGCGCGCGCTCGCCGGGGGGCCGGGGCCGACCCAGTACGAGATCGCGGTCGAGGCGCTCGGCAAGCGGGAGGATTTCGATCTCGCCAACGACAGCTATCCGCGCGTCCAGGTCTCGCGGCTGAGGAACAGTCTCGACCATTACTACGCCCGCACGCAGCCGCGTGACGGGCACCGCCTGATGATCGAGCCGGGGCAGTACGAGCTTCGCCTCGCGGCGACCGGTGCCGACCCGCAGCAGGGGGACAAGGCCGCCGCCGCGCCCCCCGGCACGGCGCCCGCGCCCGCCCTTTCCCAGCCGCCCGCCGCGCCGGCCGACGGGAACGCCGCCCCAGCCCTGGCCGAAAGCACGGCGAGCCGCCGCCGGAGCGGTCGCGCATTCGTCGCCGCGCTGGTCGCCGTCATGGCGATCGCGGTCGCCGGGCTGCTCGCCTGGCGGATGGATGAGCCCACGCAAGACCTGCCGCCGAGCGCGCTCGACAAGCCGGCGATCGTCCTGCGGACCGATCTCACCGGGCTCGACGGCAACGGCGACGCCGATCGCGACACGGCGCTGCTCGCGGTGCGCGTCACCGAGATCCTGCTGGCCTATTCGCTCGTCTCCGACACCGTTCCGCCCGCCGAGGCTCAAGACGCCGACTACACCCTCACGCTGAGCTTCATGCAGGAGCCGGGCAGCAAGCTCGAGGCCTTCGTCAGCTTCACCAATTCAGCCGGCAGGACGCTGTTCAACGAACTGATCGAACACGACCCCGCCCGGCCCGAACGCTTCGCCCGGCAGCTGCGTCTCGCGCTCACCCACATCACCTCGCCCACCGGCGCGCTCGCGCAGGATCGGCGCGCGGCACTGGGCGATCCGCTCGCAAGCGGGTTCGCCTGCTTCCTCACGATCGAGAACCGCCGCGCCGCCGGCGGCGAGGTCGCGCAGCTCGTCGACACCTGCATCCAACGCCACCCGGACAGCGATTACGTCCCCTATTTCCGCGCGCGCCGCGCCTTCGCCGCATACCAGGCCGCGCGCCGCGCGGGCGAGCCGATCCGCGCATCCGGCCCGGCCTGGCGCGACCTGCAGCTCGCGCTCGATGCGGACCCGTACAATTCCTTCGCCAACGCGATCGCGGGCAAGGTCCTGCTGGCGGAGGGCAAGTGCGAGGCAGCGCGATCGAATCTCAGGATCGCTTTCGAACAGGGGGCGAACTTCCCCACCCTGCGCGCGCTGATCGATGCCGAGGCGCCGTCCTGCCCGGACGATGAAGACGAGATCGGCCTCACCGCGGAGGAACTGCGCGCCCAGATCGCCTCGCTCCCCGCGGCCGATACGATGCACCATTTCTACATGCTCGTCGCCGCGCTCGCCTCGAACGATCTGCAAAGCGCGCGGATGCTCGCCGCGCGGCCGCAGACGCCGGCGACGGCGGGGAGCGAGATGACGACGATCGAGATACTGCACCGCGCGCTCGGCGATCCGGCCTTCGCCCGCGCCAATGCCGAAAGGCTGCGCGACGGCATCGCGCTCAACATCTGGGGGAACCGGGCGGTCGATCTCGCGGTCGCGAACCTCACCCGCGCCGCCGAATCGTCCGGCGCCGCGGGGGGCAATGACCGGCGCGGTCAGGCGGGCAGCCGGTCCGCCTCGCCCGCGAGCAGGGCAAAGACATAGATGTCGCACATCCCGGCATGGGTTTCCTCGTGTTCGCGGAAATGCGCCTCGCGGGTGAAGCCGAGCGTTTCGAGCAGGCGGATCGAGGCGGCGTGGCGGGTGTCGACCACGGCCTCGATCTTGCGCGCGCCGCCTCCCTGCGAAGCCGGGGCAAGCAAAAGATGGCGCACCAGCGCGGCGGTGCATTCGCGCGCGACGCCTTCGCGCTGACGGTGCAGGCAGGTGATGTAGCCGATCTCCTCGACACCCTCGCGCCCCGCAGGAACCGCGACGAAACGGCCCGCGACGTCACCGCTTTCCCGGTCTTCGGCGATCCAGGTGCGCCCCGGCCAGCCGGGCGCGGCGAGCCATTGCCACAGGTCGGTGTGCGAGGCGAAGGCGGGCCGGGTGAGATAGAGCGCGCTCGCCTCGTCCGACATGGTGGGGAACAGCGCCGCGAGGTCCGACCGGCGCAGGCCGCGCAGGCGAAAACGCGGGGTCTCGATCTCGGGGACGGCGCGGATCGGGGCGCTCATGCGGTCAGGAACTCGACCAGCGCGCGCACCTTCTGCTGGCGCCATTGCGGCAGGGGGGCGACCAGCCAGTAGGCGCGGCGCGCGTCCTGCGGCCCTGCCAGCGCTTCGAGCCGGCCGTCCGCGAGCGCGGCTTCGGCCAACGCGAGCGGCAGGATGGTGCGGCCCATCCCGGCGAGCACGCTGGAGAGCGCCTGACCCGGATTGGCCGCGCGGATGGAGGGTGAGATGCCTTCGGGCAGGGCGGCGCCGGGCCAGTCGATCCACGCGTCGCGGGTTTCCGGGCGCGCGCCGGGGGCGGCGACGGTGACACGCTTGGCCGGGGTGAGCCGCACGCCCTCGAGATCGCCCGGCGCGTCGATCAGGCGCACCGCGCAGTCGAGATTGGCCTCGGTGAAATCGGTCTCCTCGCCCGGGGCGAGAATGTACTGGATGCCCGGCCGCCCGGCCTGGAACGCGGCGAGGCGCGCCGCGAGCCAGACGGAGTAGAATTCGCGGGGGCTCGCGATGGTGTAGCGGTCGGAGGATTGCCCGACCTGCATCGCCTGCACGCTTTCCTCGAACCGCAGGAAGCCTTCGCGCAAGGGGTCGAGCCCGGCCGCGCCTTCGGGGGTGAGTTCGAGCCCCTTCGAGGTGCGGCGGAACAGGACCACGCCGAGATGGTCCTCCAGCGCGCGGATCTGCTGGCCGACCGCGGCGGGGGTCACGGCGAGTTCGTCCGCCGCGCGGGTGAAGGACAGGTGCCGCGCCGCCGCGTCGAACACGCGCAGGGCATTGAGGGGAAGATGGGTGCGCTTCACGGGGGCAAGCGCCTAGCGGGGGGCGCAGGACCGCGCAAGCCGCCCCGCCCCCGGCATCCCGGGCGTCAGGCGGAAGAGCGCCCGTCGGCCGTTTCGGGGGCGGCCAGCGGGAAGAAGGGGATCCGCACCTCGAACGGCGATCCGTCGGCACGCGCAAAGGTGTAGAAGCCTTCCATCGAACCGTGCGGCGTCGTCAGCGGGCAGCCCGACACGTAATCATGGCTTTCGCCCGGGGCGAGCCTGGGCTGTTCGCCGACCACGCCCTCGCCGTCGACATGGTTCACCATCCCGCGCGCATCGGTGATCCGCCAGTGACGGGTCCGCAGCTGAATGGTTTCGTGAGAGCCGTTCTCGATCCGGATGTGATACACCCAGAACCATTTTCCGGCCTCGGGATGCGATTGCTCCGGCAGGAAATTGACGGCGACCCGGACGGTGACCCCGTCGGTTATGGCAGCGTGTTGGAACAGCTCTTTCATGATGGCTCCAAGGTAACGATTCCCGCCTCGCTCACAAGGGGCCTAACGCGCGATTTTGGCCGCGGGTCCCGATGACTTTGACAAATGGCATATTTGCAACGCGCCCATGCCCGGGCGGGAGCGGTGCCCAGGCCCTGCGGCGTCAGGCGGCGAGCGCCTCTTCGACCTGGTCGAGCCTTTCCTTGCCGAAGAACATCGATTCGCGCCCGCTGCCCGCGGGGACGAAGATGGTCGGGATGCCGAAAGCGCCGCGTTCGACCGCGTCGTCGGTGCTGGCGGCGAGGCGCTGCTTCAGCCCCTCGTCCTGCGCGCGTTCGGAAAGGGCCTGCGGATCGAACCCCGCCGCCGCGATCCGTTCCCCCAGCGCCCCGGCATCGGCGAGGTCGATCCCCTCCTCCCAGATCGCGCGCAGGAGGCTCTCGGCGAAATCGACCCCGCGCCCGTCCTCGCAGGCGGCGAGGAGCATCCGCTGCAGGCCTATCGAATTGAACGGGAATTGCGGGTGGAGCCGGTAGCGTGTGAGGCCGTGCCGGGCGATGAAGCGGTCGATTTCGAGCTGGGCGTAGGCGTTCTTGCCGCGCACGTCCCTGTCGCGGATCATCGGCGGGGCGTTGCCGGTGATGCGGTGCATCCCGGCGAGGAAGACGGGGGTGACGACAAGCTCCGCCCCGTGCCGGCGGCACAGGTCGCGCAAGGGCCACCAGACGAGGTAGGCGTTGGGGCTGACGAAATCGAAGACCAGTTCGGCGGACTTGCCCATGCGGATGCTCCCTCGGATTGACGCCGCCCGATTACACTGTCCGACGACGGCGGCAACAGCACCCGGCGCGCAGCGCCGCAAGGCCGGGCGGCCGCCCGCAGCGAAGGTCAGTGCGGCGCCAGTCCCAGTTCCAGCCCGGTCCGGTCCTCCAGCGCGAACTTGTCGAACAGGTCCGCGCTCGCCGCGTTCAATCCGACGACCCGCGTGTGCCGCCCGTTGCGGCGCATCCGCTCGACCACCTTTTCCAGCGCTCCGATCGCCGAGATGTCCCAGAAATGCGCCCTCGAAACGTCGATCACGACATGGCGGGCGGCATCCTCGTAGGCGCTTTCGGGGCCGAGCCTGGCGATGAACTTGTCGACGCTGGCGAAGAAGATCTCGCCGGTGACGACATAGACCGCCGAATGGGGCCGGCGCACCCGCTCGACATCGAACAGGTTCCGCACCTTGCCGGCGAAGAAGATGCCCGAAAGCAGCACCCCGACAAGCACGCCGAGGGCGAGGTCATGGGTCCATACGACCACCACCACGGTGGCGATCATCACCGCGCTCGAGCTGGGCGGGTGGCGGCGCAGGTTCGGGATCGAGTTCCACGAGAAGGTCCCGATCGAAACCATGATCATCACCGCGACCAGCGCGGGCATCGGAACCCGCCCGACCCAGTCGCCCAGAACGGTCAGCAGGAACAGCAGGAACGCGCCCGCCGTGAAGGTCGACAGCCGCCCGCGCCCGCCGCTCGCGACGTTGATGACCGACTGCCCGATCATCGCGCAGCCGCCCATCCCGCCGAAGAACGCGGCGGCGATGTTCGCCCCGCCCTGTCCGGCGCATTCGCGGCGCTTGTCGCTGTCGGTGTGGGTCATGTCGTCGACGATCTGCGCGGTGAGCAGGCTTTCGAGCAGGCCCACGGCCGCCATGGTGAGCGAATAGGGCGCGATGATCCGCAGCGTCTCCAGCGTGAGCGGCACGTCCGGCAGGCGGAAGAACGGCAGGCCGTCGGGCAGTTCGCCCTCGCCCGCGACGGTGTTGACCGGCAGGCCCCACCACACCGCCGCGCCCGTCAGCAGCAGGATGGCGACCAGCGGGCTCGGCACCGCCTTGGTAATCCTGGGAAAGCCGTAAATGATCGCAAGCCCCGCCGCGACCATGACATAGGTCTCGATGCCCACGCCGGTAAGCTGCGGGATCTGCGCCATGAAGATGAGGATCGCGAGCGCGTTCACGAAGCCGGTGATGACGCTGCGGCTGACGAACTGCATCAGCAGGTCGAGCCGCAGCAGCGCCGCGATGCCCTGGAACACGCCCATCAGCACGGTCGCGGCGAAGAGGTATTCGACGCCGTGCTCCCTCACCAGCGGGATCACCACCACCGCCACCGCCGCGGTCGCGGCCGAGATCATGCCGGGCCGTCCGCCGGTGAACGCGATCACCATGGCGATCACGACCGAGGCGTAGAGCCCGACGCTCGGATCGACCCCCGCGATCAGCGCAAATCCGATCGCCTCGGGAATCAGCGCGAGCGAGACGACGATGCCGGCGAGGATGTCGGCGCGCGGCTGGGCGAACCAGTCGGCACGCAGCCGGGCTGCGAGGGAGCGGGCTTGGGTCATGGGGCGAAAATGTCCGGGAATCTCTGGAAGCCCCGCGTGAAGGCAGCGGGGCGATGAAAGGCGCGCCTTGCGGTAGAGGTTCATGCTGCAATGCACAACCCGCGCGCCGCGCCGCTTCGTGGTTGATGCCGCGTTACCCGAATTCTTCCGCACTTCCTTAGGCGCGAAGGGGTGAGGAAGGGCAGGTCCTCGGGACCATCCAGGGCCCTTAACGGCACCGTTCCCGATTGGTCGTTTCCGGGCGGTCCTGCCTCGTGCAGCCGTCATGTGCGCGGGCCGGGTCCGCCCTTCTCTTCACCGAGGCACGGGGGCGGCCCCGGCCCCTTGCCGGCCGGCTAGAGCCCGGCCGCACTCAGCGCCCGGTCCATGTCCTCGACAAGATCGGCGATATCCTCGAGCCCCGCATTGATCCGGACGAGGCCGTCCGTCACGCCCATCTCGCGGCGTGCTTCGTCGCCCATGTTCGCGTGGGTGGTCGAGGCCGGGTGGCACATCAGCGTCTTGGCGTCGCCGATATTGTTCGAGATGTCGATCAGCTCGAGCGCGTCGAGCAGGGCGAAGGCCCGCTGCCGCGTGCCCACGTCGAAGGCGAAGATCGGGCCGGTCGCGTCCATCTGCCGCAGCGCGAGCGCATGGCGCGGATGGCTCGCAAGGCCCGGATGGAGCATCCGACCGCCCGCCGCCTCGATCCGTTCCTCCATGAAGCGCCCCAGCGCGACGGCATTCTCGCTCTGGCGGCGGGCGCGCAGTTCGAGCGTTTCCA
Organism: Erythrobacter sp. HL-111; assembly: GCF_900105095.1. Lineage (NCBI taxonomy): Bacteria > Pseudomonadati > Pseudomonadota > Alphaproteobacteria > Sphingomonadales > Erythrobacteraceae > Erythrobacter > Erythrobacter sp. HL-111. The sequence continues at coordinate 1,130,800 of NZ_LT629743.1, forward strand.
GCCCTTTCAGCACCACCCAGGCGTTGAAGGCCGAAAGCGTCGGCCCGGTGTTGCGCTGAAACGGCATCAGCACCTCGTCGATCCACTGCTGCGAAGCGCAGATCGCCCCCGCCAGCACCCGGCCCTGCCCGTCCATCAGCTTGGTCGCGCTGTAGGCCACGACGTCGGCGCCGAATTCCATCGGGCGCTGGAGCACCGGCGTGGCGAAGGCGTTGTCGACCACGGTGGTGATGCCATGAGCGCGGGCGAGGTCGCAGACGAATTGCAGATCGACGATGTCGAGCGTGGGATTGGCCGGGGTTTCGAAGAAGAACACCTTGGTGTTCGGCCTGATCGCCGCTTCCCAGGCGGCGTTGTCGGCGCTGTCGATCACGCTCGTCTCGATCCCGAAACGGGGCAGCAGCTGATCGACCAGCCAGCGGCACGAACCGAAGGCGGCGCGCGCGGCGACGCAGTGGTCGCCGGCGGAAAGCTGGCACAACAGCGCCGCGGTCATCGCCGCCATCCCGCTCGCCTGCGCGCGGGCGGCCTCGGCCCCCTCGATCAGCGCGATGCGCTCCTCCAGCATGGCGACCGTCGGGTTCTGGAGGCGCGAATAGGTCATGCCCGCCGCCTCGCCCGCGAAGCGATCGGCGACGGTCTGCGCGTCGTCGTAGGAATAGCCCGAGGTGAGGAACATCGCCTCGCTCGTCTCGCCCTGTTCGGAACGCCAAGTGCCGCCGCGCACGGCCTGCGTCGCGGGGCGCCATTTCTGCGTGACCTTGCGGTCCATGCCGGTCGTCTTCTTCATGGGAACGGCGATTAGGCGGTGGCGCGCGGGCTTACAAGCCGCTGGCGAGAAGGCCCGCGCGCGGGATCCGGGGGCGGCCCGCGGCCGACGCAGGCCGCTGCGCCGCCTGATCCCGCTTGGCAAGCGCCGGGCGCTTGCGTAAGCGCAGGCCCAGCCATGCACGAGGTCGCCTCTCCGCCGGTCGCCGCCCGCCCCGACATGACGGGCCCGCCCGAACACCCGCGCGACCCGCTCGGCTGGTGCCTCGCCATACCCGTCCTGTTCGCCGCGCTCGCGAGCATCCGGCTGGCAATCCCGACCGCACCCTTCTTCGACGAGGTCCACTACCTTCCCGCCGCGCGCGCCCTGCTCGAAGGCGGGGAATACCTGAACCGCGAGCACCCGCTGCTCGGCAAGGAGCTGATCGCGCTCGGCATATGGTTGCTGGGCGACGGGCCGCTCGGCTGGCGGATCATGCCCCTGCTGGCGGGCACGTTCGCGGTCGGGGCGGCGATGCGGGCGCTGTGGCACGCGAGCTTCGATCGCCATGCGTGCATCGCCTTCGGCGTGCTGCTGGCGAGCGGTTTCCACCTCTTCGTCCACTCGCGCATCGCCATGCTCGACATCTTCATGGCGGCCTTCCTCGCCCTTGCCGCCTGGCAGTTCGCCGCCGCCGCACGCGAGCCCGAAACGGGGCGCTGGCGGCTGGCGCTGTGCGGGGTCGCGCTGGGCTGCGCGCTCGGGGCGAAGTGGAACGCCGTCCCGCTCGCCGTGCTGCCGGGCCTGGCCTTCTTCGCCGCGCGTCTGGCCGCCGGGCGCCGCCGGTTGCTGATGAGCCGCAGGGGGATCCCCGTGCCGGGAGTGAGCCTGCTCGAAGCCTTCGCATGGCTCGGCCTCGTCCCGCTCACCGTCTATGCGCTGACCTTCCTTCCCGGCTACTGGCTGGGCGCGCCATTGCGCCCCTCGCCGCTGGAGGGGCACCTGTTCCCGTTCGGCCTGGTCGAGCTGCACCGGGAAATCGTCGAACTGCAGGCCTCGGTCATGGCGCCGCACAATTACCAGAGCACCTGGCCGCAATGGATCACCAACACGCGGGGGATCTGGTATCTCTACGAATACGCCGACGGGGCGCAGCGCGGGGTGCTGCTGATCGGCAATCCGCTGACGATGCTGTTGGGGCTTTTCGCGCTGGTGTGGTGCATGGTCACGGGCGTCTGGCGGCGCGATTGGGCCAGGGTCGGCGTGGTGGTCGGCTATGCGGCGAGCCTCGGGCTGTGGGTCATCGCGCCCAAGCCGGTGCAGTTCTACTATCACTACATGATGCCGAGCGTGTTCCTGCTCGCCGCCCTCGCCCTGTCGCTGTCCGACCTGCGGCAGGTCGAACGCCTGCGCTGGCTCGGCTGGGCGGTGCCGCTGGGAAGCATCGGTGTCTTCGCACTGTTCTGGAAGGTGCTGAGCGCCGCGCCGCTCGACGGCCCGATGAGCTTCGCCGACTGGACGTGGATTTCGGGCTGGCGCTAGCTCCCTCGCGCGAGTCCCGGCGGACGCGAAGCAGGCCGAAAGGCCAACGCCGGGACCTCATGCCGGTTGGCGCAAGGCCGCCCGAGGCTCCTGCCTTCGCAGGAGCTCACACTCCTAGCCCGGATTATTCACCGGCAGTGGTCTGACGGGTTGGCGGGAGTGGCGTAAGCATTTGCATTGTTGTAGGAATGTGGTTGCTTAAGCCAGACCTGCAACGGGGCAAAATATGCCACAGACCACACCCGCCGGATGCGATGATAGCGCGTCCGTATTTTCGTTTCCAGCAGTGCGCGGCAAGAAGGTCACAGCTGCGTTTGACGGCGGCAGGCTGACCTCGGATGGCGGGGTGCTGGTGCTGGCTCAGGCCGAGCGCATGATGGGGCTCTGCCAGCGGCTTGCGGCGTGTATTGCCGATCCGCGCGATCCTGCTCGGGTGGTTCATCGGCTTGAAGATATCCTGCGCGCGCGGATGTTCGCGATCGCCTGCGGCTATGAGGATGCCGATGATCTCGACGCTCTGCGCGATGATCCGGGCTTCCGCCTTGCGCTGGGCAAGCTGCCGGGATCGGGTGCGGGGTTGGCCAGCCAACCGACGATGAGCCGCTGGGAGAATGCGCCGAGCACGCGCGAGCTGGCAAAGATGCTGGGGATCATGATCGACATCTACTGCGCCAGCTACCCCACTCCGCCGGCGGCGGTGACGCTGGATATCGATGACACCTGCGACGTCGTGCACGGCTATCAGCAACTCTCCTTCTGGAACGGACATCATGGGGAGCGCTGCTTCCTGCCGATCCATGTCTACGACACGGCAACGGGCCGGCCGGTGGCGATGCTGCTGCGCACGGGCAAGACGCCTTCTGGCAAGGAGGCGGCAGGGCATATCCGGCGTCTGGTGCGCCATCTTCGCCGCCACTGGCCTGATACCCACATCACCATCCGCGGTGACGGGCATTATGGACGGCCCGAGGTCATGGCCTTCTGCGAGGCGGCCCATGTCGATTACGTGTTCGGTCTGCCGACCAACGCCGCGCTGCGCGCTGATCCGGTTATCGTCACTGCCGCCGATGCCTGCGCGGTCCGCCGCGCCGAGTGCCAACTCCCGGTCCTGCGCAGCTATGCCGAGACCCGCTACGGCGCGAAGAGCTGGAACCGCCAGCGCCGCGTCGTCGCCAGGATCGAGGCCAGCACGCTGGGCATGGATATCCGCTATGTCGTCACATCGCTAACCCAAGGCTCGGCTGAATACATCTATGACACGCTCTACTGTGCGCGCGGGCAGGCCGAGAACTTGATCAAGCTGCACAAGACCCAGCTGGCCAGTGACCGCACCTCGTGCCGGTCGGCGAACGCCAACCAGATGCGCCTGATCCTGCACACCGCTGCCTACTGGCTGCTGTGGCGCGTTCAGCAGGCGATCCCAAAGACCACCGCTCTGGCAAAAGCCGAGTTTACGACCCTGCGCCTGCGGCTGCTCAAGGTTGCTGCCCGCGTCATGGAAAGCGCCACCCGAATCCGCGTAGCGTTCGCCTCTGCGTGCCCCGATGCCGATCTGATGCGTGCCATCGTTCTCGCGCTCAAGCCTGCGCCGACGTAGCGGGCGCGGCAGTGCCGCAGAAACCCCGAGCCAAGTCCTTCAACCAGAAAAGCCCATCGATCACAGCGCGGTGAAACAGACGCCAGCGGTGCCGCACGCCCGCTCTACGCCGCCGCACGCAGCAGTGGCGTCAAGCTCGCGCCGAGAGGCGCCCAACCGCATCGCCGTGAATAAGAGAGGCTAGAACCGTCCCCAGACGAAGCGGCTGGACAGGGCATAGTTCCAGACCGACCCGATCAGGATGCCCGCGAGCGCGGCGAGCGCCCAGAACACCCCCTGGCTCTCCAGTAACGTCGCCACCGCCACGTTGGCGAAGCCGCCCACCGCGCAGGTTCCGCAGAAACCCAGCCAGCCGCGCAGAACCGCACCCGCACCGCGCAGACGCTGGTCGCGATAGGTCAGCCAGTTGTTGAGCCAGAAGTTGAAGCTCATCGCCACCAGCACCGCGAGAGCCTGCGCCAGCGTGAAGCCTTCCTCGTAGACGAAGAGCAGCGCGGTCAGCACCGCGAAATGGACGATCACGCCCAGCGCGCCGACCGTGCCGAACAGGGCGAAGCGGGTGGGGATCAGGCGGCCCATGGTCTTGTCGTAGAGCCCGGCGAGGAAATCGAACAGGATCGCGCGGTCGAGCTTGCTCACCCCTTCGCGCCGGGCCGCGAAATCGAGCGGGAATTCCCTGACGCGCAGCGGCCTGTCCGAAGTGGCGAGAAGGTCGAGCAGGATCTTGAAACCTATGCCGGAGAGGCGCGGGACGAGCGCGCGCGCCGTCGCGGTCGGCAGCATGAAATAGCCGCTCATCGGGTCGGTCAGCTCCACGCCGGTCAGGGAGCGCGCGATGCGGTTGGCAAGTCCCGAAAGCTTCTCGCGCTCCGGGTTCGCCCAGTTCGCCGTGCTCGCCCCTTCGGCAAAGCGGCTGGCGACGCAGACGTCCGCCTCTCCCGCCTTCAGCGCCGCGAGCATCGGCGGCAGCAGGGCGGGATCGTGCTGGTGGTCGGCGTCCATCACCGCGGCATAGGGGGCGGCGGTGGCGCAGAACCCCTCGATCGCCGCGCTCGCCAGGCCGCGCCGCCCGATCCGCTGGATCACCCGCACCCGCCGGTCGGTCAGCGCCAGCGCGCGCGCCTCGTCCGCCGTGCCGTCGCGGCTGTCGTCGTCGACGATCAGGACTTCCCAGCCCTCCGGCCCGAGCGCGCCCTCGATCCGCTCGACCAGCGGGGCGAGATTGCCGCGCTCGTTGAGCGTCGGAAGGATGATGGCCAGTTGGAGCATGGCGCCCGCGGCGGATCAGAGCCGCTCGCGCACCGCCGCGCCGATCGCCTCGGTGCCGTGATCGCCGCCGAGGTCGCCGCCGCGGATCCCGTCGGCGAGCGCCTTGGCCACCGCCGCCTCGATCCGCGCGGCGTCCTCCTCGCGGCCGAAGGAATGGCGCAGCATCATCGCCGCCGACAGGATCGTCGCCATCGGGTTCGCCCTGCCCTCGCCGGCAATGTCGGGCGCGCTGCCGTGGATCGGCTCGTAAAGGCCGAAAGTGCCGTATCCCGTCTGCCGTTCGCCCAGCGAGGCGCTCGGCAGGAGGCCGATCGAACCGACCGCCGCGCTGGCGAGGTCGGACAGGATGTCGCCGAACAGGTTGCCCGTGAGCATCACCCGGAACTGCGCCGGGTGCGCGATCACCTGCATCGCGGCGTTGTCGACATACATGTGGGAAAGCTCGACCTCGCGGTAACCGCCTGCGACCTCGCTCACCACGTCGCGCCAGACCTGGCTGGTTTCGAGCACGTTGGCCTTGTCGACGCTCGTCAGCCCGGCTCCCATGGCCTTGGCGGCGCGGAAGGCGACATGGGCGATGCGCCGGATTTCCGGGGCGCTGTAGGCCATTTCGTCCCAGCCCTCGCGCTCGCCCGAATCCGTGGTGCGCTCGCCCTTCTTCCCGAAATAGACGTCGCCGGTAAGCTCGCGCACGATCAGGATGTCCAGCTCGCGCGCGATTTCGGGGCGCAGCGGCGAAAGGTGTTCGAGCCCTTCGAACACCCTGGCCGGACGCAAGTTGGCGAACAGGCCCAGCTCCTTGCGAAGGCCGAGGATCGCCTGTTCGGGCCGCAGATGGCGTTCCAGCCCGTCGCAGGACGGATCGCCCACCGCGCCGAACAGCACGGCATCGGCGGCGCGGGCCATTTCCAGCGTCTCCTGCGGAAGCGGGTGCCCGTGGCGCCTGTAGGCGATCCCGCCGACATCGCCTTCGAACAGGGTGAGCTGCGGCAGGGCAAGGCTTTCGAGCACGCGCACCGCCTCGCGCGTGACTTCAGGACCGATCCCGTCGCCGGGCAGCACCGCGATTTTCATTCAACAGCCCCTCACCTCACCATCCGGGCAAGCCGTTCGCCCAGGAGGACGCGCGCGGCCATACCATCGCCCGGGCTTCCTGCAAGGGCGTGCCGCCCCATCGGCCCGTGCAGCGCGCGGAAGGCGGCGAATTGCTGCTCCAGCGGCGCATCGAGCGGCGGGGCGGCCTCGCCCGGCGGCGCGCCATAGCCGGTCTCGCGCAGCAGCAGCGTCTCGTAGGCGACCATCGCGCCGAGCCAGCCGCGCGCCGAGCGCGCATGGCAGATCGCCCCGAGCAGCCCGTCGAGCGCGCAGTGCAGGGCGGGGTAAGGATTGCGTTCGGGCAGGGCCGAGGCGGTGAGCGTGCAGGCCCACTGGATCGCCGCGGCGGGCAGCGGCTCGGTCATCCAGGGGGCGCGGCTTTCCTCGAGTTCGAGCCGGGCGAAGGGCAGTTGGCTGTCCGATTTGGCGGAAAGTTCGAGCGCGACGCGGTTGCCGGGTATGACGACGGGCCGCATCCGCCGTCCGCGTCCTCCGGCGACATAGGCCGCGACAAGGCCGTGCCGTTCGGTCATCAGCCGCGCGATCACGGCATTCTCGCCATGGGCGCGCGCGGCGAGCAGGATGGCAGGCGCGCGCAGGTGCATGACGCGCGCGCCTCAGCCGGTCACTTCGCGGCGAGCTTCGCCTCGAGTTCGGCGACCTTCGCTTCGAGCGCGTCGGCCTGTTCGCGCGCCTTCTGCGCCATGGCCTTGACCGTGTCGAATTCCTCGCGGGAGACGAAATCCATGCCGCCCATCGCCTCGCGCAGGCGTTCGCGCGCATTGTCGCGCGCCTCGCGGCTCATGCCGGCAAAGGTACCGGCCGCGCTGTTGGCGAGTTTGACGAAGTCGGCGATGATCGGGTTCTGGCTCTGCATGGCGTCTATTTGGTTGCGAGGGCGCCGTTTGTCCAGCGGTTACGCGTCACTCCGCGCCGAGGTCGAAGCGTTCGATCGCCCCGCTCGGGTTCGCCGGGCCGCCGTCCGGGTTCTCGGCGATGAACTGGTAGTTGAGCGCCGCGGCGAAGCTCGCCCAGGCGAGATAGGGCAGGAGCAGGATCCCCGCCCATTTGCGCACCCGCCAATAGAGCACGACGACGAAGAGCAGGCTGACCACCGAATAGCCCAGCACGTAAAGCGCGATCCGCATTTCCTGCAGCCCGAAGAACACCGGCGTCCAGGCGAGCGGGCCGATGAAGTGCAGCGCGAAGACGCCCAGCGCCAGCGCCCGCCCGCGCGCGCCCCACGCGCTCGCCACCAGCGCGCTGGCGAGCCCGATCATGACGTAGAGCACCCCCCACACGATCCCGAACACCGCCGGCGGCGGGAAGATCGCGGGCTTTTCGAGCGCGGCGAACCATGGCGTGTCGGCCCCGCCGATCTCGCCCGAAACGAAGCCGAGCAGCACGATCAGCGGAACGAAGAACAGGGACCAGCGCAAAAAGCTTGTGCGCAACTGCCCTTTCGAAGCGAGTGTATGCATCACCTCTCCCGGCGATCCGCCGATCCGGCGGGCGGGGGCTGCGCCGCCCCTCGTCCCCGCCTCTCGCGCGAGTCGCCCTGCCTATGCCGGGGCCACTGCCCAGGCATCGCGCGATACACAAGCACGGGGCGAAGGCCAATCGCACCCGCCCGAACCGCGACGATGCCCGGCGCGCGGCTGTCCCGAAACCGGACATCCCCTGCGCGTTTCGGGGGACGCAAGGTGAAATGAGGCGAAATTATGACGATTTCGGTTAGCAAGGCGGGCGCATTCTGCTACTCACGCCGCATTCTTGCCGCGATTCGGGGCGCTATGCGGCAGGAAATCCCACGCGCGTCCCAATCCAAAATCATGGCCCCGGTCAAGGGGCCGATTAGGGGAACACGAAAATGAAGACCACCAACCTTTTCTCGCTGATCGCCGTTTCCGGCGCCCTCGCTCTCACCGCCGCCTGCGCCGAGCCGGCTGAAGACGCCGCCACCGAAGCCGACACCACCTCGGTCGAAGAAACCGAAATGGCGCCGGAAGGCGAGATGGAAGGCATGGACATGGGCGAAGAAGGCATGGCCGAAGAAGGCATGACCGAAGAAGGCATGACCGAAGAAGGCATGACCGAAGAAGCTCCGGCCGAAGAAGCCGCCGAAGAAGAAGCTCCGGCCGAATAATCGGTCCGGCCTTCGGGCTGACGAAAGGGCCGGTGGCAGCGATGCGCTGCCGCCGGCCTTTTTCGTTGCGGCCATCCACGCGGCCGCGCGCCGGTCCGCCCGATCGGCCGCCCGATCAGCCGCCCGTTCGACCTCGCCGGGCGCTCACCAGGAATTCGACATTGCCCTGCGGCCCGGTGATCGGGCTCGTCACGATTCCCTCGACCGCGAAACCGATCGTCCCGAGCCATTCGCGCACCTCGCCGCAGACGCGCTCGTGCAGCGCCGGATCGCGGACCACCCCGCCCTTGCCGACCTCGTGGCGCCCGACCTCGAACTGCGGCTTGATGAGAGCGACCACCCGGCAATCGGGCGCGGCGAGTTCCAGCGGGCGTTCGAGCACTTTCGCCAGCGCGATGAAGCTCGCATCGCACACCACGAGATCGCATTCCCGGTCTATCTCGGCGCGGGTGAGGATGCGTGCACTGGTCCGTTCGAGCACGGTCACGCGCGGGTCCTGCCGCAGCTTCCAGGCGAGCTGGTTGGTCCCCGAATCGACCGCGAAGACGTGCGCCGCGCCCCTTTCCAGCAGGACGTCGGTAAAGCCACCGGTGGATGAACCAATGTCCATCGCCACCGCCCCCTGCACGTCGATCGCGAAAGCGTCGAGCGCATGGTCGAGCTTGATCCCGCCGCGGCTGACCCAGGGATGATCGCGCCCGCGCACCTCGATCGCCGCGTCCTGCGGCACCTGCTGGCCGGGCTTGTCCACCTTCGCCTCGCCCGCGAACACCAGCCCCGCCATCACCAGCGCTTGCGCGCGCGTGCGGCTTTCGGCGAGCCCGCGCTCGACCAGCAGGTGGTCGACGCGGCGCTTGGCGGGCCTCGCGGGGCGAGCCGAGGAAGGGGGCGGCGTTTCCGGCATGGACAAGCCCATGCCCTAGCGCGCAAAGTGCGGCCATGAAAGCTGCCCTGCCCGTCATCGCCGCCACGCTGGCGCTCGCCGCCTGCATCCCTTCCGCCCCCGCCCCGACGCCCGCGCCCGCCCCGGCCCCCACGCCGGCGGCCCGGCCGGCTCCGGCGCCTTCCCCGACGCCTTCGCCGTCTCCGACACCGGTCCCGAGTCCGACTCCGGCACCGGCCCCCGAGAACTGGATGGACGCACCCGCCACGCCGGGAGAATGGGGCTATCGCCGGTCGCAGTCACGTTCGGTCGCCTTCTTCGAACTGGCCGATCCCAGGGACGGGGGAATGGGCCTGACATGCAGCTTCGGCTCCGGCGCGATCATGTTGGGGGTCTTCGCGGCACCCGACAACCAGACCCCCCAGGTGCGGATCAGGACCGAAACGGCGGAACGTGAATTCGTCGCCCGCCCCGGCGGGGGCGCGGCCGATCGGCTGGTGTTCATCCCGGCAAACGATCCGATCCTCGATGCGATGGCGCTCTCCAAGGGACGCTTCGCGCTCGAGGTCGAGGGGACGCCGCCGCTCTACCTGCCCAGCCATGCCGAGGTCAGCCGCGTGATCGAGGATTGCCGGTGATCCCGCACGGGCGCCGCCGCATCGGGCGCTCGCCACCCACCTGAAGCGCGCGTCCCGGCGAAGGAGATTCGCGCTTATCCACAGCGGCGACTGCCTATCGCGCCAGTCTTCTGCATGTAACAAAGAAAAGGCGTCCGGAATTTCCCGCCGGACGCCCCATAAGTCCTCAATGCGATGAAGGCTCATTGTGACGCGGGAAAAGATTTTTTCAAGTCTTGCACAGCCCCCTGCCATGATTCACATAGAGGACGAGGCCAGCGGCGAACGCGGTTCTCGGCCCCCGGTGAAACGGCAGGGTCTTGGCACACTAGCGCGAAAGGAGGTGATCCGATGTCTCATGGTTCAGCAGAGAGGTCGGCAAGTTTCCGCGCGGAGCACTATCGGTAAGACGGTACCCCTAGAGGCTTCGTGAGCGGCACTTCCTGGCCGCTGACCATGAAAGGGCGTTTCCATCCGCCACGGCACAAGGGGCGGGCTGGAAGCGCCCTTTTCATTTTTTGCTTTGCGTCTTTCGTCCGCACGCCATCCGGCGTGCGATGTCCTCGGCGCCGACGGGATTGCGGGCGGGTGGTGGCCCTTGCGGCCTTTCGGGCCGGACTGGCAGGATATGCGCGCGGGCTCCCTCGGACACACCCGAAAACAAGCGCTGCGCCGGGGCAAAGCCGTCGCAAGCGCGAGTGTGCGCCCGCAGCGCCGAGGGCGCGAGGACATTGCAGCGCGGATGCGCTGTGCAAAACAAGACTCCGGCTTGCCCAAGTGCACCGGCCATATTAACCGCCGATCCATGCAGTTCACCCGCCTCCCCCATCCCTCGCCCACGCCCGCCGAACGGCGTGCCGAGCTGATCGCCGATCCCGGGTTCGGAAAGATCTTCACCGATCACATGGTGACGATCGATTACGACGAGGACCGGGGCGGATGGCAGGCCCCGACGATTGGCCCGCGCCAGCCGCTGACGCTCGATCCGGCGGCAAGCGTGCTGCATTACGCGCAGGAAATCTTCGAAGGCATGAAGGCCTTCGCCCACGCCGACGGCGGGCTCGCGCTGTTCCGGCCCGAGGCCAACGCCGCCCGCTTCAACGCCAGCGCGCGGCGCATGGCAATGCCCGAACTGCCCGAGGAGACCTTCCTCGCCGCGGTGCGCGAAGCGGTCACCGCCGATGCCGACTGGCTGCCGCCGATCGAGGGCGGATCGCTCTATATCCGCCCCTTCATGTTCGCGTCCGAGGCGTTTCTCGGCGTGCGCCCGGCGAAACAGTACAAGTTCCTCGTTTTGCTCTCGGCTGCGGGCAGCTATTTCAGGGGCGGGGTCGCGCCGGTCCGGATCTGGGTCGCGCAGGGCTATGTCCGCGCCGCTCCGGGCGGGACGGGCGCGGCCAAGACCGGCGGGAACTACGCCGCATCCCTAGTGCCGCAGGCGCAGGCGATCGCGCAGGGCTGCGACCAGGTCGTGTTCCTCGATGCGGTCGAGAACAGGTGGATCGAGGAACTGGGCGGCATGAACCTGTTCTTCGTGCGCGCCGACGGCAGCGTCATCACCCCGCCGCTGACCGGCACGATCCTGCCCGGCATCACCCGCGACAGCCTCATCGCCATGCTGCGAGCCGAAGGGCTCGACGTGCGCGAGGAACCCTATTCGCTCGAACAATGGCGCAGCGAAGCGGAAAGCGGCGCGCTGACCGAGACGATGGCCTGCGGCACCGCCGCGGTGGTCACGCCGGTCGGCACGGTCGCCTCGCCCGAAGGCGAGTTCACCATCGGCGCAGGCGGGACCGGACAGCTGACCGCAAAGATGCGCGAACAGCTGGTCGGCATCCAGCGCGGCACCGCGCCCGATCCGCACGGCTGGGTGACGAGGCTTTAGAACCCGTTTACCCGACCCCTGTTATGTGCGCGGCATGGCCAGCCTCGCACCCGTCTTTTCGGTCGTTCGCGACGATGCGCGGCGCGAAGTGCACTATGCGCTTTCGGGCCTGTTCACGGTCGAGGCGATCGACCGCTTCCTCGAGGAACTGCGCCGCACGGCGAAACCCTTCATCGAGGACCGCCGCGGCTTTCGCGCGGTCGGCGATCTCAGGCAGTGCAGCGTCCAGCCGCGCGACGTGGCCGAACGGATGCAGATGTCGCAGGACATCTCGGCCAAGGTCGGCGTCACGCGCATGGCGATCATCTATTCCTCGGTCCTCCAGATGCAGCAGCTGCGCCGGGTCAGCGGCGCGCTCGAAATGGGCTATTTCGAGGACATGGGCGAAGCGCTCGACTGGCTGCGCGCGCCCTGAGGGGCAAGGCTCCGGCGCGGGCAGGGTGAAGAAAGTCCTGCCCGCGTTATCGCAATCTTTACGCAGGTGACGTTACGGAAAGGGCATGGCTTCGCTCGCGCCCTCGCATTCGATCTCGCTCGATCGGCACCGCGCGGAATTGCATTTCGCGATCAGCGGGCTGTGGACCAAGGCGAGCATGGAGGGTTTCCTCGCCGAACTGCTCGACAAGGCCAAGCCGTTCCTGCGCGACCGCGCACCGTTCAGCGCCCTGGGCGACCTGCGCGATTTCGTGCCGCAGGACCGCGCGACCGCGCAGGTGATCCGCGATTCGATCCTCGCCGGGCGCGACAACGGCCTGACGCGCTTTGCCGTGGTGTCGAGCGCGCCGCTGGTGCGGATGCAGTATCGCCGCATCGCCGAAGGGGTCGAGGTCGAGTTCTTCGACGCGCCCGACGAGGCGCGGCGCTGGCTCCGCAGCCGCTAGGCCGGATCGCGATCCGTCAGGACCGGCCCGGGCGCTCCTTCGACAAGCGCGCGCGGAAGGCGTCGATCAGCCAGCTCGTTGCCGGGCCGAGCCGGGTGTCGCGCCGCCACAGCGCGGCGAGCGTGTAGCTCGCCCCGGGCCTTTCCGGCAGGTCGAGCTCGACCAGCTGCCCGCTCGCCAGGTCGGCCGCGATCATGTGGCGCGGCATATTGCCCCAGCCCAGCCCCTGCCTCAGCAGGACATGCTTCGCGCCGAGATCGCCGAGCCGCCAGGTCAGCGGGCTCAGCACCGAAAACTCGCGCCCCTCGGTCCGGGTCGAACGATCCGACAGCACCAGCTGGAGGTGGCGGCGGCTCTCCCCCGCAGCGATGCCGGGCCGCGCCAGTGGATGCGCGGGGGCGGCGACGGGGACCAGTTCGATCTCGCCGATCGCATGCCGCTCGAGCAGCGGGTCCGCACCGGCGATCGGCCCGCCCAGGGCGAGCTGCGCCCCTTCGCCCAGCAGGCATTCGACCACCGCGCCCAGCGCCTCGACCCGCAGCCGCAGCACCACGGTCGGGAAGGTCGCGCGGAAATCGGCGAGCACGGCGGCGATGACCTCGCCCGGAACCATCACGTCGATGACGAGCCCGATCGAGGATTCGAGCCCCGCATGGAGGCTGCGCGCCTTCGCCATCAGCGCATCGACCCGGTCGACGAGGGTGCGGGCCTCGGGCAGCAGCCCCTCGCCCGCCGGGGTCAGGACCGGGCGGCGCGAACCCTCGCGTTCGAACAGGGTGACGGCGAGCTGCGCCTCCATCTGCGCGATCCCGTAACTGATCGCCGAAACCGCGCGCCCCATGGCTTTCGCCGCGCCGCCGAAGCTCCCCTGTTCGACCACGGCGAGGAAGATGCGGACCTGGTCGATGCTGGGTTCGCCGAGCTTCATCGCGCCCATGTTCGGATCATCCGAACATCTTGGCAAGTTTTATCGCACTTATCCATCCGAACGAAGGCCCCCATCTGCATGAGCGACAGGCGAGGCCCAGATCGAGCGCGCCCCGCCCCGGACAGGAGACAGAGCAATGATCGAACTGCGTCCTTTCGAAAGCCTCGGCGCGGCCAATCACGGCTGGCTCGACGCGCGGCATCACTTCTCCTTCGCGGGCTATCACGATCCGGCCCGCGTGCACTGGGGGAGCCTGCGCGTCTGGAACGACGACACGATCGCGCCCGGCACCGGCTTTCCGGCCCATCCGCACAGCGACATGGAGATCATCACCTATGTCCGCGAAGGCGCCATCACGCACCGCGACAGCTTGGGCAACGAAGGCCGCACCGCAGCCGGCGATGTCCAGGTGATGAGCGCTGGCAGCGGCGTGCGCCACTCGGAATACAACCTGGAGAACGAGGAAACCCGGCTCTTCCAGATCTGGATCATCCCCGACACCCGCGGCGGCGAACCCGGCTGGGGCGCGCGCCAGTTCCCGAGGGGCGAGCGCAGCGGCGCCTTCGTCCCCCTCGCGAGCGGGATCGAAGGCGACGGTGACGCGCTTTCCATTCGAGCCGATGCCCGCGTGCTGGGCGCGACGGTCAGGGCTGGCGAGAGCGTGACCTACCGCCCGCGCTCGGCGGATCGGCACCTCTACCTCGTCCCCGCCACCGGCAGGGTGCGGATCGGGGAGATCGAGGCGAAGGCGCGTGACGGCATCGCCATCACCGCGCTGGGCGAGGTGACCGTGACAGCGCTCGAGGACGCAGAACTTGTCCTCGTCGACGCGGCCTAGCCCCGAATCCCCCTCCCCCGCGGGGAGGGAAGACACGATATTCGAAAGGAAAACTCCCATGACCACAATCCTTCACATCAAGGCCAGCATCCGCGGCGAGGAAAGCGTCTCGAACGCGCTCGGCCAGCGGATCGTCGACGGCCTGACCCGCACCGGCGAGGCCGACGTGGTCGTCCGCGACCTCGCGGAGGACGCCCTGCCCTTCGTCAGCGCCGAACGTTTCGCCGCGAACCTCGCCCCCGAGGGCGAGCGCACCCCCGAACAGGCCGAACTCGCAGGGATCGCCGACACCCTGATCGCCGAACTGGAGGCGGCCGACATCATCGTGCTGTCCACCCCGGTCTACAATTTCGGCGTTCCCGCGAGCCTCAAGGCCTGGGCCGATCTCGTCGCCCGCGCCGGGCGGACCTTCAAGTACACCGAGAACGGCCCGGTCGGCCTCGTCGAGGGCAAGAAGGCCTATGTCGCGGCCGCCTCCGGGGGCACGAAGATCGGCAGCGAGATCGATTTCATGAGCCCCTGGCTGACCTTCTTCCTCGGCTTCCTCGGCATCACCGACATCAAGATCGTCGCCGCCGACGGCATCATGGGCGAGGACGGCGAGGCGATCATCGAAGCCGCGCATATCGAAGCGCAGCGCCTCGCCGCGTGACGCGCCGACTGGGCGGCGCCGTGCGTTTCGTGCGGCGGCGCGGCCCAGTCACGGCCCCGTCACGGCACCGTCACGGCACCGTCACGGCTAGAGGCGCGGGCGCACCAGCAACGGCTTGAAGATCGACGCACTCGGCCGCAGCACGATGATCGCCACCCCGGCAAGCGCCAGCGCCGCCCCCGCCAGCAGCCGCCAGCCGATCGGATCCCCGGTCAGCCACGCGCCGAAACCGATGGTGAGCAGCGGCGTCAGCAGGGTGAAAGGCACGATCATGTTCGCATCGTGCCGCTGGAACAGGCGGTAATAGCTCGAATGCGCCCCGACCGAGACGATGAGCCCCGCGAACACCACGCAGGCCCCGGCGGCGAGCGGGCGGGCCGAAATCGCGGCCGCCTGCCCGCTTTCCAGCGCGAAGGAGAGCGGGAACAGCACCGCGACCGACGCGACCCCCGCCCAGGCCTGCATTTCCAACGCGCCGATCGAAAGCCGCTTGAAGAACACCGACCCGAGCGCGCCGATCACCGCCGAGGCGAAGACGAAGCCGAGCCCCAGCCGCTCTCCAGCCCCGAGGGCGAACCGATCGCCACCGCCACCCCGACGAAGGTCAGCGCGATCCCGATGCCGCGCCGCCAGCGCACCTGTTCGCGCAGGAACAGGATAGCGAACAGCACGGTCAGCGGCGCGCCCGACAGGCTGACGATCCCGGCGGCCGACGGCGTGGCGCTCTGCAGGCCGATGAACAGGAGCGCGAAGGACCCGCCGCTGATCGCCAGCCCGACGGCGAGCACGCGCGGCAGGTGTTCGGGCACGCGGCGCAGCAGCGGGGCGAGCGCGAGGACCACCAGCAGCGAGCGCAGCGCGGCGTAGAACAGCGGCGGCAGGGCGAGATCGTCGACCGCCAGTTTCGAGACGACGACGTTCAATGCCCACAGCACGTTGCAGGCGACGAGGATCAGGACCGCGGAAAAGGGCAGCGAACCGGGCAGGACGCGTCACTCCCGCTCCGGGAAGGCGTCTTCGGGAAGGCCGGCCCGCAGCTCCTCGACCCACACGTCGGCCACGGCATCGGACGGCGCGCGCCAGTCCCCCCGCGGCGACAGCGCCCCGCCCGAGGAAACCTTCGGCCCGTTCGGCAGCGCGCTGCGCTTGAACTGCGAAAAGCCGAAGAAGCGCTTGCAGAAATTCTCCAGCCAATGCGCGATCGTGGGAAGGTCGTATTGGTTGCGGCTGCCTTCCGGAAAATCGACCGGCCATTCGCCCGCCTCGCGGTTCTTCCAGGCGTGCCAGGCGAGGAAGGCGATCTTGGACGGGCGCTGGCCGAACCGCACCGTGTGGTGGAGGAAGAAGTCGTTGAGCTCGTAGGGACCGATCACGTCCTCGGTCGACTGGATCGCCCCGTCCTCGCCCGCGGGCACGAGCTCGGGGCTGATGACCGTATCGTGGACCGCCTGCAGAACCGCGTTGCATTCGCCCACGAACTGCCCGGTCTGGATCGTCCAGCGGATGAGATAGCGGATCAGCGTCTTGGGCACGCCGGCATTGACGCCGTAATGGCTCATCTGGTCGCCCACCCCATAGGTGCACCAGCCGAGCGCAAGTTCGGAAAGGTCGCCCGTCCCGATCACGAACCCGTCATGCAGCCCGGCGAGACGGAAGAGATAGTCGGTGCGAAGGCCCGCCTGCACGTTCTCGAAGGTGACGTCGTAATGCGCCTCGCCGGCGGCATAGGGGTGGCCCATGTCGGCCAGCATCCGTTCCGCCGCCGGGCGGATGTCGATTTCCTCGGCCGTGATGCCGAAGCTTTCCATCAGCTTCCACGCATTGGCCTTCGTCTCGTCCGAGGTGGCGAAGCCGGGCATGGTGTAGCCGCGGATGGTGGTGCGCGGCAGGCCGAGCCGGTCGCAGGCCTTGGCCGCGACGATCAGCGCATGGGTCGAATCGAGCCCGCCCGAAATGCCGATCACCAGGCTCTTCGCGCGGGCCGCCTGGATGCGGCGCATCAGCGCATCGACCTGGATGTTGAACGCCTCGTAGCAATCCTCGTCCAGCGTTGCGGGATTGTTGGGCACGAAGGGGAAACGCCGCACCGGGCGAATGAGGCCGATGTCGCCCCTGCTGTAGGCGTGCTCGAACATGATCCGGCGATAGCGGTCCTCGGGCCTTCCGTGCGCCTCGGCGGCATCGGCGAAGGTCTGGTTGCGGATGCGTTCGGCCATGATCCGGTCGGTGTCGACATCGACGATATTGAGTTCGCGCCCGAGATCGAAGCGCACGCTTTCCGAAAGCAGGTCGCCCAGTTCGTAGACCACGCCCTGCCCGTCCCAGGCGAGGTCGGTCGTGCTCTCGCCGTGGCCGCTCGCCGAATAGACATAGGCGCAGATCGCGCGGGAGGAGGAGGAGCGGCAGTGGAGGTGACGGTCGTCCGCGCGCCCGATCGTGATCGGCGAGGCCGAAAGGTTGCACAGGATATGCGCGCCCGCGAGAGCGGCCATGTTGCCGGGCGGGAGCGGCGCCCAGAAATCCTCGCAGATCTCGATCCCGAAGGTGAAGCCGGGCAGGTTCGCCGCGGCAAAGACGAGATCGGTCCCGAACGGCACTTCCTCGCCGTTCACCGCGATCCACATGTCCTCGCAGCCGCGGCCGTGGGCGAAATGGCGCTTCTCGTAGAACTCGCGGTAATTGGGCAGGTAGCTTTTCGGCACCACGCCGAGCAGTTCGCCTCCCGCGATCACCAGCGCGCAGTTGTGGATCTTGTCGCCGCGCCGCAGCGGCGCCCCGAGCACGAGGACCGGCGTGAAATCGTCCGACGCCTCGACCACTTCGGCCACCGCCTGCTCGACCCGCGCCAGCATGGCCTGCTGCAGGTGGAGGTCGTCGATCGCGTAGGAGGACAACGTCAGTTCGGGATAGACCACGAGATCGACATTGCATTCGTGCGCCCGCGCCGCCTCGGCCAGCACGCCGGCGGTGTTGAAGGCGACGTCGGCGGTGCGCGTCGCCGGGGTCGCGGTCGCCACCCGGACGAGGCCGTGGGCGTGCATGTCGAAGAAGGGGTGGGCTTCGGTCATCGCCTGGCGTCTCCTGCTGCGCGGGGCTGTAACGCGGCGCGGCCCCGCTGGAAAGGGCACGCGGACCGCCTCATTCGGCGAGGAGTTCGGCCGCCTTGCCGCTTTGCTCGAGCAGGTCGATGAGGCCGCGCTCCGCCCGGCTGAGCCATCTCGTCGCACGCGGCAGGTCGAGCGCCGCGCGCCATTCCTCCTGCCCCTCGATCCGCTCGATCACGGCGGGGTGGATGTAGGAGCTGCGGACGACAGCGGGCGTGTTGCCGAGATGCGCCGCGACATGATCCAGCATCTCGCCCAGCAGCACCCTGCCCCGGCCGCAGGCGAGCTTCTCGAAGGCGAGCGCGCTCGCATGGAAGGTGCGGAAATGCTTGGCGGTGAAATCCTCCCCCGTCGCCTCGCGCAGATAGGCGTTGACCTCGCACGAGGTGACGGGATGCACCCTGCCCTCCTCGTCCTCGTAGCGGAACAGGTGCTCGTCCCCTTCGCCCTCCTCGCCCTCGAGCTCCTGCATCCGCCGGACCGCGCGGGCAAGGCGGGCATCCTCGAGCGAAAGGTCGCGCTCCTTCCCGCCCTTGCCGACGAAGCGCAGGTCGATCCGCCGCGTGCCGACCTCGGCATGGTCGCGCCTCAGCGTCGTCGCGCCGTAGCTGTCATTGGTGCGGGCATAGCGTTCGTTGCCGATCCTGATCGCCGCCCGGTCGAGCAGGCGCACGGTCGCGGCAAGCGCCCGCTCGCGCGTCACGCGGGGCGCCGCGAGGTCCGCATCGACCCGTCGGCGGATCAGCGGCAGGAGCCTGCCGAAAGCGGCGCAGGCGTCGTATTTGGCCCCGTCGCGCATCGCGCGGAAATCCGGATGGTACCGATACTGCTTGCGCCCCGCCTCGTCATAGCCGGTGGCGAGGATGTGGCCGTGTTCCTCCGGGCAGAACCACGCGTCGCGATAGGCGGGCGGCAGGGCGATCGCGTTGAGCCGCGCGCGCTCGGCCGGATCGCGGATCAGCTCGCCCGCCGGATCGTAATAGGCCCAGCCCTTCCCCGCCCGGCGCCGGGTGATCCCGGGCAGGCTGTCATCGACGCAGACGATCTTTCCCATGACAGGGGAAATGCGGGGGCGAGGCGCGCGGTTCCTCCTTGCCCTCGGCGAGCGGGCACGCCAACGGTGCACCCGCGCCAGGAGGCGCCGAAATGCCTGCGAAAGGAGCGACGTCGATGGCCGATCCCGCCTATACCCCGCCCAAGGTCTGGAATGCCGACACCGTTTCGGGCGGGCGTTTCGCCAACATCAACCGCCCGACCGCCGGCAGCCGCGAGGACAAGGCCCTGCCGCAGGGCGATCATCCCTTCCAGCTCCATTCGCTCGCGACGCCCAACGGGGTGAAGGTGACGATCATGCTCGAGGAGCTGCTGGAAAAAGGCCACGCGGGTGCCGAATACGACGCCTGGACGGTCGATATCGGCAAGGGCGAGCAGTTCACCAGCGGCTTTGTCGGCATCAATCCCAATTCGAAGATCCCCGCGCTCGTCGACCGCAGCGGGCCGCAGCCCTTCCGCGTGTTCGAAAGCGGCGCGATCCTCGTCCACCTGGCGGAGACGTTCGGCGAGTTCCTGCCCGCCGATCCCGCCGCGCGGGCAGAGGTCCTGTCCTGGGTCTTCTGGCAGGTCGGCACCGGCCCCTTCATCGGCGGCGGCTTCGGCCATTTCTACGCCTATGCGCCCGAGAAATACGAATACCCGATCAATCGTTACGCGATGGAGGTGAAGCGCATCTTCGACGTCGCCGACCGGCGTCTTGCCGAGACGCGCCATCTCGGCGGTGAGGACTACACCATCGCCGACATGGCGAACTGGCCCTGGCTCGCGCCCTTCGTGGCGGGACAGATCTACAACGACGCCAGAACCTTCCTGTCGATCGACGAATACGAACACGTCGGCCGCTGGGCGCGTGAGATCGCCGCGAGGCCGGCGGTGCAGCGCGGCCGGATCGTCAACAAGACCTGGGGCGAGGACGACGAGAAGCTCCTCGAACGCCACTCGGCCGCGGATTTCGAGGGCAAGCGGCTCGACTGGACCTTCTGAGGCACCCCTGCGCGACGGGGGCCTTCACATCGCGGAGCGAGACGCTATAGAGCGCCGCTCCTGCTGGGGTGTAGCCAAGCGGTAAGGCAGCGGTTTTTGGTACCGCCATGCGCAGGTTCGAATCCTGCCACCCCAGCCAGGATTTCCAGGCTTTATAAGCGCCTGAAGATACGTAGGTTTCTCTGAGATTCGCAACGCGCGGCACCCTGCCGTGGCCCCTCGCCGAGCACCATGATTCGAGCGGCCGAGCAGCGCAAGATTGCCTGCCGGGCGAAAGCGGATCTCCGCCGGTCTGTGCACAGGATTTTCGCGTCGCTTTTGGCTGAAACCGGACTGAACGCTAGCGGGATCGCATCGAGACCTTGGCTATGGCTGATTCTGGGTGGATTGCCGACGCTGGCGATGCGCCGAAAGTCGATTGCGAAGCCAATCAACCAGGCTTGTCCACTGGCCGGAGTCGGCGGGGCATCGCCCGCCACGCGTCTTCGCGGCCGATCGGCTGCAATGATCTCAAAAGCTTCCTGCGTCAGGAGAGGTCGCTATTCCCGACCGAACCGAAGCTCTGGCGATGGATGATTTACAATGAACATGGAAGAGTGGTAATCTACTGGACAGTCCAGTTCCGTGCGAATTTCGAAATTCGCGCGTTCAGTTCCGCTTCACGACTGATCGAAGAAAGCTGGGGCCAGGTCGCGAATCCTCTGCCTGAGAGAGGTCCCAATGCGCGCAAGGTATCTCCATTTCGTCCTGCTCGCTGCTTCAGCGATCGTGTTCCTTCTGGTCCCCGTCACTGAAGGGCCTTTCAGGTCAAGCGCATTGGCAGCTGGTAAGTGTGGCGGCGTCAACCAGCAGGCGTGCAAGGTCTGGCAGCGGCCCGGCAGGCCCTGCGATGCTGGCCTCGTCGAGGTAACCTCGAACGCGCTCGATCCCAATGCGGGGCGCTGCGTCCGAAAAAGTTCGGCGCGCAAGGGCTGCGGCAAGGAAGGCCAGCGCGCCTGCACCGTTTTCGAAAGACCCGGTCGTCCCTGCGACGGCCGGCTGGTCGAGCGCACCAGCAATTACCTCGATCCCACTGCCGGTCGCTGCGAAAAATTCGATCCGGACAATCCCGGCACGATCATCGACAACGTTCGTGACCTCGGAAACGTGATCGTGGCCACATCGACGGACACGGTGACGCAAGTTCCCGCCATCATCGGCTTGGCGAGCAGGGACGCCGGGCGGCTTGCGCCCCTGAGTTTCGAACTGAGCGGCATGTGGACCCGCTGCGCCGCCGGTTTCAACGGCATGCGCCGGGGCAGCGGCCAGGGATTCTATGATGCGATCCTGGCCAGCCCCTGCTTCCTCGACACTCTCGAGGTCGCGCGCAGGCATGGCTACAGGACGGTGACGATCGGCCTTGCCGGTGGCGCGGCCGGTGGTGTCGGCGTCGAGCTGGAAAGCGGGCTGGCCTTCGACGTCGCGGGCGTGCGCAACGCCACCGCCTATGACAGCCAGGCCCTGAAGATCAACAGCTACGGGGCGGGCGGCGCGCTCTCGATCGGGCTGTGGCGACCGGCAAACGATGCCCTTGCCGGGGACGGCCAAGGGATCGCAGGCGGGATCGAGGCGTTCGGCGGATCGGGCGGCGGTATCTGGTATGACTACGACCGGAACTTCACCGGCTTCAGCGTCAGCGTGACGGCCGGGGCCGGCGCCGAGGCCGCCTATGTCCGCAACACCGTCCAGGTCCAGGGCACCAATATCCGCCCCGTAAGGCCGGACGCCCGCGCCAGGGGATACGAAGGCGGCAATGGCGACATGGTCTTCGGCAACGGAGACCGGATTGGAGCCGGACCCTTCGGCCGCGCTCCCGACCCCACGCTCCTCAAGCTGTGCAACGATTCGGGCGAGCAATTCATGTATGCGGCGCTCGCCTATTACGACGTGGGCTCCCGCCGGGGAGGCGGCGGTTGGACATCGAAGGGCTGGTTCGAGATAGCCGACGGGGAATGCCGCAATGTCGTTCTTCCGCAAGACGAGACGGGCGGACCCTATGGCGGGGAGGTCTACATGATGGGCACTGCCGAGCGGGCCGACTGGAACCTGCCCGACGCGACCTTCTGCGTCGGCCAGCGGGATGAGTTCAGGATCGTCGATGCGGACAGCATCGCCTGCGACGGGCCGGACTACATGCTCACCTCGAAGCGATTCGAAGTGAGCCGGGGCAGCGAGAATGTCTTCACCTTCGCTCCCGGCACGAGGGTCGCGGAGAAAACGATCCTCGAGGTCTGCAATCGAACCGGCAGGCCCACCATCGACTTCGCCATCGCGAGCGACCGCGGTCCGGCGCATGGCGGAATCGTGTCCCAGGGCCGGTGGAGCATAGAGCGCGGCGAATGCCACGAGATGAACCTTGTCGATGCGGTATCCGGGCACGGCAAGAGGGGCGCCATTTTCCTGACCGCGCACTCCGACGTAGCGAGCTACGGCTATGGCGGGGGACGCATGTGCTTCGACGCCGGGAACGGGACGCGCATCGAACATGCGGACACCGCGGAATGTCCGTCCGGCCTGAGAGAGACTGCCCGGATCGAAGTTCGCCCGGGCCGGCCGGCAAGGTTCGACTTCCATGATTAGCCGGGCGAGCGCGCCATGCCTTGGACGTGAAGCCAGACCATTCTCACGGAGTCGGCGCAGTGCGGACCCGGCTTGCGAACCTGAACACGGGAAAAAGGACGGGCACCATGAGGTCGGCTAAGGCCGCGTCGGCCATGATCCTCGCAACCCTCGCCGCGGCGACCCCCGCCTCGGCCTCCCAAGGTGCGGGCGCCGGACCTTTCGAGCCGGGCGAGGTCGTGCGCTATCAATGCGCCGGCGAAACGGGCCTTATCGCGCAATACGCCAGCGTGTGGGGCACGTCGGCGGTCGAGGTCACCGTGATCAAGGCCAATTCCGCCAGCTCCGGCCATGACGGCCGCTTCGTCCTCGTCGCGGGGCCTACCGGCAGCGGCGTCCGCTTCACCAACGCGGATGCGGTATTCCACGTGAAGGGCGAGAAGGCCCGGCTCGATGTTCCGGAAGGGGCGCATGGCCCCGCCGTCGAGGCCACGGATTGCGCCGCTGTCGCGCGTCCCGAAGCAGCAGGGATCACCCAAGCGGCACAGGCGGGGGCCTATTTCGTTGCGCCTGACAGGAGCGCGGAGGGGATGCAGCGCTATTTCATCGAAGCGGAAACGATCTGTTTCGCGGTGGGGCTTCCAAGCTTCTTTGCGCTCAGTCCCGGAGCAGGCGAAACGGGGCCGCTGGTCCATACGGAGAACGAGACGGACCCGGTCTCGGTCGGGGAGGTCGACGCCGGGACAGGAACCCGCCGATACTCCCTCTCGCGCCGATCGGACCCGGAAACTCCCGTCTATCTCACCTTCGCGGCGCCGGGAATGCTGGAAGGATCGCTCAGGGCGACCTCGGGCCTTTCGAGCATTTCGAACGGACAAGGCGAACGCCGCGAATGCATCGACAATGGCGACCTTGCCTATGCCGCTGCCTCGCGAACGTCGCATGTCACGATCTCGCTCGAACAGGACGGTTCCCTGACCTACCGCAACGGGGTTGACCCCGCCGATCCGGAACGCCTGATCAGGAGCGGCGTGATGTCGCGCGATGCGATCGGCACGAGCTTCCATTTCTTCGGCTCGAACGGCGTGTATGTCCGTGTTTCGACCAATGATCGCGGAGCCTTGGTTCCGAATACCTGGTCCACCACCCTGGCCGGCACCGAGATGACGGACCAGCCGCGAGCCTATTTCATCGCGGACCCCGACCTGCTGCTTCGGCGGGCGCGAACGATTTCTTCCTCCACGGCCCGAACGATCCGGCAGCTGGGGATATGCAACCACCTTGCCGGCGAGGTCGGTGACAGCGCATCGCGCAATGCGCAGATCGAGGCCAGCTGGGCGAAGGAAGGATGCGACGATGTCGTGAAGCGGCACGCCGACCTGCTCGAGAATGCCGGCCTGCCCGATGCTCTCGTGCAGTGGATGATCGCCAACGCTCCCGTGTGGATCTGATCCTGGCCCTACAAATGCCGCTCATTGCCGCCGCTCGAGTTCTGGCGCGGGGTCAGGCCCATTCACGCCGACAGGCTTCGGCCGTTGGCGAAGATGGCAGGATCGGGCACGCAGGCCACCATGGCGCTGGCCCGATGCCGGGTATCTTCATCAGCCTGCACATCGCGCTCGGCCTACACTATCCACGCTCTGCCGCATCGGCCGCTTCGCCCTGAGGCAGGTTAGGCTGCCGGCCCCCCTCGGGCGATAGGCTCCGCCGCGACTTTCGTCACCAATGGCGAAGCAGACCGATGGAGAGAACCGATGGCCTTCAATCCGCTTGCCGAGAAAGGCATTCCGCTGGACCGGCAGCTGCGCAACTGGTCCGAACTTTCAGTCGAGCCTTACAGCACGCAGGACGTGCACCCCTACACACGCTGCCGCGTGATCATGATGAACGGCATCGAGGTCGAGGCGATCATGAATTCGCACAACGCTGCGCGGCGGATCTCCGACAGCGGGCTCAAGCAGGCCCTCGCACTCACGCGGCGGGTGGAACAGCAGCAGCAGAAAGTGGTGAACTGGCTGATCCCGGGAAGCGAGAGCACAATCGCCAACACCATCGGCTATGAACAGGTGGCGGTCGACCTCACCAGCTGGATCGCCCGGCACGAGCCCGACCCCTACCTGCGGCAGGTCTACGAATTCGGCGTGCTGGAGGATTACGACCACCTCTATCGCTACGCCAATCTGATGGATCTGATGGGCGAACGGCGCAAGGCGGAGGAGGTAACCGGCGACCTGACTGAAATCCTGCCGGGCCGCCCGACGATCTTCCAGCACCGCGATCCGCATGACGAATTGCGCCGGCCGATGACGGTCGAGGCAGCAAGCGTTCAGTCGATCCTCAACGCGCTCACCGTGCTTTCGGCAGAGCAGCAGACGATGAATTTCTACATGACCGTCGGCAACCGGCCCGAACACCCGCTCGCTCGCGCGCTGTATCAGGAAATCGCGATGATCGAGGAACAGCACGTCACGCATTACGAATCGATCCTTGATCCGATGACCCCCGAACTGCTCAATCTCGTGCTGCACGAATACAACGAATGCTGGCTCTACTGGTCGTGCAGCGAGACCGAGACCGATCCGCGCATCCGGCAGATCTGGGAGCTGCACCTCGCGATGGAGATCGAGCACCTGCGGATCGCCTGCGAGGCGCTCAAGGCGGAGCATGGCCTCAACGCGGCGGACTTGTTCCCGAAAGGCGGGTTCGACAAACCGATGACTTTCGAGCCGAACAAGGAATATGTCCGCGACGTGCTCGACCGCACGCTCGACTGGACCGGCTGGGACAGCGAATTCGTGCCGATCGGTGACTTGCCGCAGGATCACCGCTTCTTCGATTATCAGCGGCAGGTGAACGAGGGCGACGTTCCGTCCGAAGACGTCATTGCGGCGCATCGCAGCGAGCGCGGCAGCGAATACCGCTTTGCCACCGAAGGCGATCATCCCATCATTGCCCTGCGCGACAGCGGAACGGGCGAGGACACCGCCTATGCCAGGGCCGAACGCGAAGCCCGCAGGGAGTTCGCGCAATGACCCAGCAGCACGGAACGCTTCGCCACGCGATGGACAAGACCACCGATATGCTCGGCGGCCTGATGGGACGGGCCAAAGCCAGGGGTGCGGGCGCGCATTCCGCCGACAGCTTCGTCGAGAATGCCGCGATCGGCAATCGCTACGAGGTGGAGGCGGCGCAGGTCGCGCTGAGGCGCAGCCGCTCCGATCCGGTTCGCACGGCAGCGCGGCGCATGATCGTGGATCACACCGCGATGACGCACCAGTTGCAATCCGCGCTGCGGATGAGCGAGACCTCCGGCGTGCCCTCTCCACCGGCAGGGCTGGACACAAGGCGGAGCAAGCTGGTCGAGCATCTCGAGGCGGCGCCCGATGACGCCTTCGACAAGGCCTATCTCGACCAGCAGGTGCTCGCGCACAAGGAGAACCACGATCTCCTGGCAGGCTATGCGAAGAACGGCGACAACCCGCAGCTGCGTTCTCTCGCCGCGTCGGCCGCGCCGGTGGTGCACCGCCACCTCGCCATGCTGGAAGCCCTGCAGGCGGATCATCGCGGCTGAGAAAACACGCAGCCGCTTCGCAGGCGTGCAGGGTTCGGTTTGGTCCGATAAAGGACGGAAAGGCCGCAAGAACGAAGCCAATGATCGAACGGGCCAGCTTCGGTTCCGCAGTTGGGTGTGGCTCAAGATGGATAGGGGACAAAGGGTATAGCCCGGATTATTCACCGGCAGTGGTCTGACGGGTTGGCGGGAGTGGCGTAAGCATTTGCATTGTTGTAGGAATGTGGTTGCTTAAGCCAGACCTGCAACGGGGCAAAATATGCCACAGACCACACCCGCCGGATGCGATGATAGCGCGTCCGTATTTTCGTTTCCAGCAGTGCGCGGCAAGAAGGTCACAGCTGCGTTTGACGGCGGCAGGCTGACCTCGGATGGCGGGGTCCTGGTGCTGGCTCAGGCCGAGCGCATGATGGGGCTCTGCCAGCGGCTTGCGGCGTGTATTGCCGATCCGCGCGATCCTGCTCGGGTGGTTCATCGGCTTGAAGATATCCTGCGCGCGCGGATGTTCGCGATCGCCTGCGGCTATGAGGATGCCGATGATCTCGACGCTCTGCGCGATGATCCGGGCTTCCGCCTTGCGCTGGGCAAGCTGCCGGGATCGGGTGCGGGGTTGGCCAGCCAACCGACGATGAGCCGCTGGGAGAATGCGCCGAGCACGCGCGAGCTGGCAAAGATGCTGGGGATCATGATCGACATCTACTGCGCCAGCTACCCCACTCCGCCGGCGGCGGTGACGCTGGATATCGATGACACCTGCGACGTCGTGCACGGCTATCAGCAACTCTCCTTCTGGAACGGACATCATGGGGAGCGCTGCTTCCTGCCGATCCATGTCTACGACACGGCAACGGGCCGGCCGGTGGCGATGCTGCTGCGCACGGGCAAGACGCCTTCTGGCAAGGAGGCGGCAGGGCATATCCGGCGTCTGGTGCGCCATCTTCGCCGCCACTGGCCCGATACCCACATCACCATCCGAGGCGACGGGCATTATGGACGGCCCGAGGTCATGGCCTTCTGCGAGGCGGCCCATGTCGATTACGTGTTCGGTCTGCCGACCAACGCCGCGCTGCGCGCTGATCCGGTTATCGTCACTGCCGCCGATGCCTGCGCGGTCCGCCGCGCCGAGTGCCAACTCCCGGTCCTGCGCAGCTATGCCGAGACCCGCTACGGCGCGAAGAGCTGGAACCGCCAGCGCCGCGTCGTCGCCAGGATCGAGGCCAGCACGCTGGGCATGGATATCCGCTATGTCGTCACATCGCTAACCCAAGGCTCGGCTGAATACATCTATGACACGCTCTACTGTGCGCGCGGGCAGGCCGAGAACTTGATCAAGCTGCACAAGACCCAGCTGGCCAGTGACCGCACCTCGTGCCGGTCGGCGAACGCCAACCAGATGCGCCTGATCCTGCACACCGCTGCCTACTGGCTGCTGTGGCGCGTTCAGCAGGCGATCCCAAAGACCACCGCTCTGGCAAAAGCCGAGTTTACGACCCTGCGCCTGCGGCTGCTCAAGGTTGCTGCCCGCGTCATGGAAAGCGCCACCCGAATCCGCGTAGCGTTCGCCTCTGCGTGCCCCGATGCCGATCTGATGCGTGCCATCGTTCTCGCGCTCAAGCCTGCGCCGACGTAGCGGGCGCGGCAGTGCCGCAGAAACCCCGAGCCAAGTCCTTCAACCAGAAAAGCCCATCGATCACAGCGCGGTGAAACAGACGCCAGCGGTGCCGCACGCCCGCTCTACGCCGCCGCACGCAGCAGTGGCGTCAAGCTCGCGCCGAGAGGCGCCCAACCGCATCGCCGTGAATAAGAGAGGTTAGCGCCCGCGCGAGGAACCCGCGACGAAGTCCGGAGAGCGCCACCGCGGCTGCCGGGTTACAGACGTTACGGCGGGTTGTTTGTCGCTTGGGCGGGGGCAACACGGGCAGGTTCGGGGCATACCGGCAAGGGCTACGACGGCGCACCGTCCAGGATAAGGGCGCAAAGCTGTCGCTCGGAGACGATCATGCGCACGGCAAGTCGCACCCGTTACCGGTCTTGAGCGGGGCCGTTGCGCGACCGCGTGCTGGGCTGCTTCAGCCTCGTCGCCGCCAGAACTGGAGGTTCTCCTGCGGACCCCTGAGCTGACACCCGGGATTGGAGTGGCTCGCCTCCGCGAACCCGACGCTGCCTCCCTGTTGCCGCAAGTTGCACTTTTTGCGATGCTCCCGTGCATTCGACGTCTTGCGACCCAGCGACAAAGCCGACCCCGCTCGGAAGCAGGATTATTTGGCTTGGGCGCACGAAAAAATTCCACGCCTCGCGCAGGAATCGAGGAGGACCATTCGGCATGAGGCAAGGTATTCCCGCTTCAATAGATCCGGCATCGTTAATTGATACCTTGCCCACGCTGCTCTCCATTCACGAAGGATCCGATCACCGGTACATCTTTTCGAATTCGGCTTATGATTCTGTTTTCGGAAGCCGACAGCCAGTCGGATCGCCTCTTTGTGAGGTCTGGCCGGATTTGGCGGCGCAGGTTTCGGATCGCTTCGATCGGGTATTGGCTACCGGCGTTGTCGACACGCATTCGGGCTTCAAGGTTATCGTCACTAACGGGAACGGGCAGCAGCAGACCCGCTGGTATCGTCAGACGCTGAAACCCTGGCGGGACGGCGAAGACCGGCTGTGTGGGGTGATAAGCTGCGCTCACGAGGTGACCGCCGAAGTAGAAGCCGAACAGGCGCTCAAAAACCGCGCGGTCGAATTGCAGTTCGCGCTCGATGCTGCAGGCGGCGTCGGCACTTGGGACTGGGACGTCGTCCAGGGCCGAATGGCGGTAAATGAACAGTTTGCCGCGCTATTCGGACAATCGCATGATAACGCGGAGGGCTTGCCGCTTGCCCGGTTCATCGATGCCATTCTCCCGGAGGACAGGGAACGGGTCGAAGCAGCCATTGCTCGGGCGGTCGAAGAAGGCGGAGAATACCGGCAGGATTACCGTGTGAGAACCGCGGATGGCGATCTGCGCTGGGTCCTGGCGCGCGGCCGCTGCTTTCAGGACGAATCAGGCAACCCGACCCATTTCCCGGGCGTGGTGTTCGATACATCGCGACAAGTCGAGGAGCGCGAGCGCCTCGAACAAATTGATGCCCTCCTCAAATCCTTTCTCGACAATTCTGCCAGCTATGTCTTCGCCAAGGATCTGGACGGCCGCTACATCATGGCCAACAAGTTCTACCTCGACGCCTTCGGTGAAACCGAGGCGAGCCTTTACGGCCGCACCGATCGCGACCGCTTCGGCGAGAGCGAATCCTACAGCCTGAACGATCGCCGTGTCGCCGAGAACGGCGCTCCGATCGAGTTCGAAGAGGAAGCGCGCAAGGCCGATGGCGAGATCATCCATGCCATCTCCGTGAAGTTTCCCCTCCGCGATTCCGGCGGCGTCTTGTTCGGCACCGGATCCATCTCGACTGACGTCACGGACCGCAAACGAGCCGACGCTGCTCTGCGCAAGAGCGAGGCCCGATTGCGCGGTCTGATCGAGGGCATCCCGCAGCTGGTCTGGCGCGCGACCGACGGCGGGCAGTTCACTTGGACGAGTCCGCAATGGCAGCGGATCACCGGGCTGTCGGACGAGCACAGCCGCGACCGCGGCTGGCTTTCGGCGATCCACCCCGACGACCGTGGGAATGTCGTCAACGCATGGGGAAATGCGCCCTCCGAAGGATTGCTCGAGGTCGAATGCCGGGTGCGCCGGGCTAAAGGCGAGGGCTATCGCTGGTTCCAATGGCGGGCAGTGCCGGTTCGCGACCAGATGGGCGAAGTCGTCGAATGGCTCGGCACGGCGACCGATGTCGACGACCTGCGGCGTCTGCAGGAACGGCAACGAGTGATGGTCGCCGAATTGCAGCACCGAACGCGCAACCTTCTCGGCGTCGTGCGCTCGATTTCCGAAGAGACCGTGCTGGCGAGCCAAACGCTGGAGGATTTCCGGACGGCCTTCAACGGCCGCCTGGCGGCGCTCTCGCGGGTCCAGGGACTTCTCTCGCGCTCCGACGACGAACCGATCACGCTGGGTGCGCTGCTGCAGACCGAACTCGACGCGCTCGGGGCTTCGGGAATGCTCCAAAGGGCAAAAGTGGAAGGCCCGGACGTGCGCCTTCGCCGTGCGACCGTCCAGACCTTTGCTCTCGCCCTGCACGAACTCGCGACGAATGCGCGGAAGCACGGCGCGCTTTCGACCGAGCACGGACGCCTCGATGTGAGCTGGCACGAACACCATGGGGAAAGCGGACGGCGTCTGCATCTTTCCTGGCGGGAGACCGGCCTTCCGCTTCGCAGCGGCGCGGTGAGTTCGGGCGGATATGGGCGCGAACTGATCGAACGCGCATTGCCATATGTGCTCGAAGCCCGCACGTCATTCGAGCTTGGCGAAGAGGAACTGATCTGCACTATCGACATGCCGCTTCCCCCCGAGGAAGAGGATCGGACAACCATCGAATGAAGAGCTGCAAAAGCACCCGCCGTGACCGATTTCAAAGATAAGCGAGTGCTTGTCGTCGAAGACGACTATTTCATTGCGATGGAATTGTGCCGAAATCTCGAGGCAGCTGGAGCCGAGGTCGTCGGGCCGGTCGGCCGGGTTGGGGAAGCGCTCGCTCAAATCGCCCGTTCCGATGGGCTCGATGGTGCCTTGCTCGACTTGAACCTGCACGGTGCAATGGCCTTTCCTGTAGCCGACAAGCTGTGCGAGCGCGGTGTGCCTTTCGTGTTCGCCACCGGCTATGACGGCTCTGTCATTCCCGAGAGGTACCGGGAAGTCCCGCGCTGCCGCAAACCGGTGGAGTTGCAGAGCATCTCGACTGTCCTGTTCGATTGACACGCTGACGCTCAGTGGTGGATCCGTGGAGGATCACCCCTTTCGACGTGGGCTTTCCAACCGCGAAAAGACAAACGCCGGTCGGCATGGCGCCTTGTGGTTGCCCGCCGGACCGATCAGGGCAGGTCCAGCGCGGCCTTGACCTCGCGCCAGTCGACGATCTTGTAGTTCTGCTGCCCTTCGAGCGGTTCTTCGTTGTCGTCGTGGATCGCCAGCGCTCCCTCGGGATAACGTCCTATCGGCCCGGACCAGGCATCCAGCCCGTCGGTGTGGGTAACGCCGTCGATGTCGTCGCGCGCCACGACCGTGAAGCGCCCGAGATAGGTCTCGCCTTCTTCGGTGATCCGGAAGACCGGAAAGGTATCGTCCCCCTGCGAGGAGGCGATGAGGTAGCGTTGCCGGCCGTCGCGCATGATCGTCAGGCCCTCGATGTCGTCGGTGATGCGCTGGCGGTCGACCGATGCCACCTTGGTGGGAGTGGGCGAGGCGGCAGGGTCGAAATCGAACCGCCAGATCGCCGCGTTCTCTTCGCCGACGTAAAGAACGTCGCGATCGTCGTCGACCACGCAGCCTTCGAGCTGCGAGGGGAGCTTCAGCTGCCTGACCATTTCCGCGGCACCGGGCTCGGCCCCGTTCGCGAGGCGCCAGATCTTGATGTCGCCCTGCTTGTTGTTGGCGATCAGGTAGAAGCCGTCGCTGCGGCGGCCCATGCAGAAGCCATAGGGCTCGCCGATGTCGGTCTCGATGAAGCCATAGTCGCGGGTCTCGAGCGTGCGGGGATCGAACAGGTAGAGATTGATCCCCATCCGCTCGTCATTGGTCGCAGCGACCAGCACGAAGTCGTCGCGCCCTTCCGCCGAAAAACCGGTCCGCAGGTCGACATTGTTGAGTGCCCCGCTCGCGAGGAACTGGCGAACCGATCCGTCGAGATCGTGCACGTACAACCCGTCGGTCTTGTCGGTTCCGAACATCACCGCGCGCGTCGGGTCGCTTTCGTCGCTCCAGAGCGCGGGATCGTCGGCATCGACGGCAGGATCGGTGTCCACCCGCGTTTCGGCCAGAGCCGCCACGGCCACCGGGGTTTCCCCCCCGGCCCAGGCGGGGCCGCGCTGCGTGGTCGAACAACCCAGAAGACATATCGACGCGCAAACAATAAATGTAAGTCGCAAGTCAACCTCCCATCTTTACTATAAAAAATTATAATCTGCATCGCACCGCGATCAAATTGGCGCTTTCATACCAATGTGCCCGAAATTGACAACCTTCAGGTTGCATAATTGTCCTGTAACTCTGTCATATTTTCTGAACATTACCTCCTGATAGGCGAATGACGATTTAGAATTTCGTCGCGGCAAGACCGTGCGACCAATCCGAAATGTCGTTCAAATATCTGAAATGTCGTTCAAATATCTGGAGGAATCCCATGAACTCCCGGCTTGCCTTCCTGTCGACTCGCTCCGCCGCGTTCGCGCTGATGGCTGCGACTGCCAGCGCAATCATCCTGGGCGAAACACCGCTGCAAGCGCAGGATCAGGAAGCCAGCGGAGTGGTTCGGGGCCGGGTCAGCACCGATACCGGCATCAATTTCGAAGGGGCCGAAGTCACGATCGTCGAACTCAATCGCAGGGCCGTGACGCGTGATGGCGGCGTCTTCGTCTTCGAGGATATCCCGCCTGGCGAATACACCTTGCGCACGCTCTATCTCGGCGCCGCGCCGGTCGAACAGCGCATCGTGGTGACAGGCGACGGCACGCCGACCGTGGCCGATGTCGTGCTGCTCGACGCGGGCGGCGACAGCGATGCGGCCAGCAGGATCCTCGTCTTCGGCCAGACGGCGAGCGCGTCCTCCGCGGCCAACCGCAAGCGCAACTCCGCCCGCGTCAGCGACTCGGTTTCGGCCGACTTCATCGGCCAGTTCCCCGACCAGAACGTGACCGAGGCGGCCCAGCGCATTCCGGGCGTCGCGATCAACCGCGACCAGGGCGAAGGCCGGTTCATCTCGGTTCGCGGCGCCGATCCGAACCTCAACGCGGTGACGATCAACGGCGTCGACGTGCCCGCCGCGGGCGGGGACGAACGCGCGGTCGCGCTCGACGTGATCCCCTCGGACGTGCTGCAGACGCTGACCGTGGTCAAGTCGCTGACGCCCGACCTC
Organism: Erythrobacter sp. HL-111; assembly: GCF_900105095.1. Lineage (NCBI taxonomy): Bacteria > Pseudomonadati > Pseudomonadota > Alphaproteobacteria > Sphingomonadales > Erythrobacteraceae > Erythrobacter > Erythrobacter sp. HL-111. The sequence continues at coordinate 1,164,201 of NZ_LT629743.1, forward strand.
GACGCCAACTCGATCGGCGGCACGGTGCAGATCGGCACCGCTTCGGCGTTCGACCGGCGCGGCGGCTATTTCTCGGCCAGCGCCGAGGCGCATTACAACGAGCTTCGCGATCTTTTCAGCCCGCGCCTCTCAGCCAGCGCCTCGGACGTGTTCGATGTCGGCAATGGCGGCGAGCTCGGCATTTACGGGTCGATCAGCTATTTCAACCGCCGGCTCGGCTCCGACGGGGTCGAGAACGGCGACGGCCTCGACGAGATCGGCGGCACCGTGTTCCCGGTCGTGATCGAGCCGCGCGATTATGTCCTCACCCGCGAACGCCTGGGCGCGACGCTCAATGTCGATTACCGGGTGAACAATGATTTCCTGCTCTATGTCCGCCAGCTGTATTCGCGCTTCGGGGACGACGAGATCCAGGGCGGCACGGTGTTCGAGGCCGATCCGGACGATGGCGGCAACGTGGTTTCGCAGGATTCTGCCAACCTCCTGCTGGCTGACCAGGAGGTCGAATCCTATGTCAGCGAACGCGAGGAAATCCAGACGATCTATTCGATCGCGGCCGGCGGGGAAAACCGCTTCGGCAACACCTTCCTCGAATATTCGGTCAGCTATTCGCAAGCCGGCGAAGACAATCCCGATTACGTCGAACCGATCTTCGTCGCGGATTTCAGCGATACCGATACCCTGGTCGGCACCAACCTCGCCGATCCCCGGCGCCCGCAGATCATCACCCAGGGCGGCGGCTTTGCCGACGCGGGAGCCTATGAACTCGACGAGATCGTGTTCGAAAGCTCGGAAACGATGGACAAGCGTTACGGCGGGCAGATCGACGTGACGCAGGACATGGATTTCGGGCCCAATCGCGGCTTCATCAAGTTCGGGGCCAAGGTCGCGCTGCGCGACAAGACTTCCGAACTCGACGCGCTGATCTATGGCGGGGCCGACCAGGGGCTGACCATCGCCGGTTTCCTCAACCCGGACATCGACTATCCGCTCGGGCTGATCGCGCCGCAGGCGCTGCCGCGCGACGTCGCCGATGCGGTGCGGGCGAACCAGGCCGCCTTCGACGAGGATCTCGACGAGGAAGGCAGTTTCATCGATTCCAACGCGGAGGATTTCCGCATCGATGAAAACATCTATGCCGGCTACGCGATGGGGTCGATCGACATCGGCGCCTTGAGCATCGTCGGCGGCGTCCGGGTCGAGCACACCGATTACAGCGCCTCGGGCAACGAGGTGTCGCTCGACGAGGAGATCGGCGAACTCTCGCTCGCTCCGATCGAGGTCGAGCGCGAATACACCGACGTGCTGCCCAGCGTGAACGCGCGGTTCGAACTGACCGACCGGCTGTTGCTGCGCGCCGCCTATTTCCGCGCGGTGGTGCGCCCCAATTTCGAACAGAGCCGCCCCGCCGCGCTGATCGAACGCGACGACGAAGGCGAGGTCGAAGCCGAGGCCGGCAACACCGAGCTCGAACCCTATCGCGCCGACAATATCGACCTCGCGCTCGAATTCTACCCGGGCGATGCCAGCGTGCTTTCGGCCGGGGCGTTCTACAAAAACCTCGACAACCCGATCGTTCCGCTCGACTTTGCCGGCCAGCCGGGGTTCGAAGGGTTCGATGTCTTCTCCAGCTTCATCAACGGCGACAACGCGAAGCTGTTCGGCATCGAACTGGCCCTGCAGCAGCAGCTCACCTTCCTGCCGGCCCCGTTCGACGGGTTCCTGGTGGCGGCAAACTACACCTTCGTCGACAGCGAGGCCGAAGTGCCGATCCCCGGCGGCGGGGTGCGCGAGGCACCGCTGCCGTTCCAGTCGCGGCACACCGCCAACGCCTCGATCGGCTACGACAAGAACGGGTTCCAGGCGCGCATCGCGGTTTCGTACCGCGACCGGATCCTCGACGAGATCGGCGATCCGGCGGACCCGTCGCAGGATGTCTTCATCGACGAACACGTGCAGGTGGATTTCACGGCCTCCTACGCGATCACCGATGAAGTGCGCATATTCGCCAACCTGTCGAACCTGAACGATCGTCCGCTCTACAGCTTTCAGGGACGGCGCAGCGTCAATGTCCAGTTCGAGGAATACGGGCTTTCAGGAAGTCTCGGCGTCCGCATCACCCTGTGAAGGCAGGCGGCGGCCGGCGTCTGGCCGCGCGAGGCCGAGGAACTCGAGCTGGGGCCGGGTTGCCCCTCGCCTGCTTGCCGCGGACGGGGCCGGTGTCGGCGGGGGCGGTCCATCCCCGACACGAAAGGGGGCGCGAGCGGGATGACCGCTCGCGCCCCTTCGCGTGCCTCGCCCGGCGACGGGCGAAGCGCGATCAGAACGCGCCCGACAGGCCGACGAAGAAGAACCGGCCGCGCGGGCCGACCGGCCGCGAGAGACTGCCGAGGAACGGCTCCGTGTCGAACAGGTTGTTCACGCCGCCATAGACTTCCATGTCGTCGTTGATCCGGTAGCTGACGTTGATGTCCTGCTCGAAGCCGGTGCCGGTGGTGAGCTGCGAGGGGTCGGCGAGGCCCTCGTTCGGCGAGACGACGACTTCCCCGTCCACGATATCGACGTCGGTCGCGTCCGCGTTCGAGAACTGGAGGGCGGAATCCTCGAAGCGGCCGCGCCAGCCGATCCGCAGCCGGTCCATCGTCCAGTTCACGCCGAAATTGACGATCCATTCGGGCGTGCCGATGACGCCGAGCTGGTCGCTGACCGTCGCCTGGTCGGCGATGAGCAGCTCCTGCTGGAGCGGATCGGGTTCGTCCGCGATCGTCTGGGCGATGACCGGATCGCTTTCGGTGAACCGCTCGAGGAAGTGGGTCCCGATGGCGGTCAGTTCGAAGAAGCCCCAGTCGCGGTTCCCGCCGAACGGCGCATCGAAGCGATAGCGTGCCTCGAAGTCGATCCCGCGCGCGCGCAGCACGGCGAGGTTGATGTTGCCCGAGGTGAAGCTGGAGATCGCCCCGCCATTGTTCGGATCGCGCTCGATCGCGTCGCAGAACTGGTTGTCGATCGAGGGAAGGTCGACGCAGGCCGCGGCGATGGCGGCGCCGGTGAGGCTGCCCACTGCGTCCTCGATCTCGATGTCGTAGTAGTCCGCGATCAGGGTCAGCCCGTCGAGCGCGCCTCCGAGGATGCCGCGCGGCTGGAAGATGCCGCCGATCGTGAAGCTGTCCGACGTTTCCTCGGTCAGGTCGGGATTGCCGCCGGTCGTGCCGGTGACGAAGGCCGTGAGGAAGTCCGAGGAATCGAACCCGGGTGCAACGAACTGGAGGCAGTTGTCGGGCCGGTTGGAGCTTCCGTTGTTGATGTTGCCGTCGTCGCAGGGGTCGGCATCCACGTCGAGGAACGCGGCGCCCTGCGGCGCGAAGAGTTCGCCGATGTTGGGCGCGCGCACCGCGCGGGACCAGGTCCCGCGGAAGGTCAGCCATTCGAACGGCGAATAGATCCCGCCGAACGAATAGGTCTCGGTCGAACCGATCGTGTTGTAGTCCGAAAGACGGCCCGATGCGGTGATCTCGAGCAGGTTGACGAAAGGCAGGTCCCCGAGCAGCGGCAGGTTGATTTCGCCGAAGCCTTCGTAAACGCTGATGCCCTGCCCGTCGGTCGGCGAATTGAACAGCGGCACGCTGTTGTTCGTGACGACATTGCCTTCGATCGAGAAGAAGTTGGCGCGGGTGAACTGGGACTGGTCACGGCGCCATTCGAAGCCCGTCGCGAAGCCGATCGGACCGCCGGGAAGCTCGAAGAAATGGCCCGTGTCGCCCGACAGCACCGCCAGGAACTGCTGCTGCTCGATCACGGTGTTGTCGAGCAGGTCGACGAAGGCGAATTCCGCGCCGGCGCCACCGATCGAGTTGGGCCCGAGGATGTTGAGCGGCGCGCAGGTGCCGTCGCCGACCTGGAAGGTGACCGGCCGGGTCAGGTCACTGACATCGGTTCCGTCGATGATCGTGCCGGGCGCGTAGAGCGGGGGACCGCCCACGAACAGCGCGGCCGGGGCCGGAAGCCCGGTCAGCTCGGAACGGCAGACGATGTCGCCGACTTCGGCGGTGCCCGGGGTGATCTGGATGTCCTCGCCGTTGCGGATGGCGTTGAGCGACCCCACCCCGCCCGGTCCGAAGGCCACGTTCGGATTGGTCCCGTCGAGATCGGCTGCGGTCAGGGCGACCGCGTCGATCGCGGTGAAATAGCGGTCGTTGAGCCGCGCATTGCGGAACGTGTCGTCGACTTCGGTGCGGCCCCAGGCATAGAACGCCTCGAACGCGACGCTGCTGCCGGGCGCCTCCCAGCGCAGCCCGCCGGTAGCGCGGATCGTCGAACGCTCCAGGCTGGTCCCCGAATCGGTTTCCGAGCCGACATTGTCGCGGGCGACGAAGATGCTGGGCGTCTGGTCGGGCAGGAGAGCGTCGAGAACGGGAATCTGGTTCTGGATCGCGGCAGGCAGAAACGGGTTGTCGAGCGCGATCGGGATGTCGTCCGAAAACGGAATGCCCGAGACATCGGAGGTCTCGGTGTAGGAGAACTTGGCATCCGCGAAGAAGGTGAGCGTGGGCGTGATCTCGTAATCGAAGCCCGCCGCCGCCGTCACCTGGGTCAGTTCGGGAATGAGGGTCAGCCCCGGCGCGGTCTGCCCGATGAAGATGCCGTCCCCGCCGATCGCGTTGAAGGCCCCGGTCGAGATGCCGGGATTGAACGCGCGGACATTCCCGCCTTCGTCGATGACCTGCAGCACCGGGATGTTCGTGCCCGGGATGTTCGGCACCGTATCGGTCGCGGGATTGAAATTGTTCACGAAGGAGAGCAGCTGCCCGAAGGGGGACGCGAAGGGCGTCGGATCGACCGCAATGGTCGATCCCGCGCTCGAGACGGGCAGGCGACGGTCCGGCACGAAAGCCTGTTCCGCGTCGGGATCGAGCCCGAGGATCTCGTTCAGGAAGGCATTGCTCGGATTGAGCGAGGAAAACCCGGGACCGGCGATATCGGGCCGGTCGCGGTTCAGGAGTCCCGTCGAATGGGTGTATTCGACCGCGAAGACCGCGCTGCCGCGGCCATCCTGGAACGTACCGCCCCCGGCGATCGAGCCGAAGACTTCCTCGGCGTCGCCCTTGTCGCTGATCCCGGTCTGGAGCCGGTATTCGAGCCCGTCGAAATCGCGTCCGTCGCGCATCACGTAGTTGACGACGCCGGACACCGCGTCCGCGCCGTAGACCGCCGAGGCGCCGCCGGTCAGCACTTCGACGCTGCTGACGAGCGCCTGCGGGATCGATGCGACATCGACCGTCGCGGTGCCCGCGATGCCCGGGACGTGGCGCCGTCCGTCCTGCAGGACCAGCGTCCTGTCCGTGCCGAGCTGGCGCAGGTTGAGCGTGCTCGCACCCGTCAGCGCGAGGCCCTGCGCGCTGGAAAGCGTGGCGGGATCCGAACCCTGCAGCGCGGGAAGTTCCCGCAGCGTCTGTGCAATGCTGATCTCGCCCGAATTCTTGAACTCCTCGGCCGTGACGACCTGCACCGGGCTGGCGAGGGAAGTCGTCGAATCGGTCGCGATGCGCGAGCCGGTGACGACGATGGAGTCGCCGTCCGCCTCGAGCTCGCGGGATTCCGGCTCGGAACCGGCGACATCCTGCGCGAGCGCCACTGCGGGCAGGGAGCTTGCTGCGGCGAGGAGAATGGCGTGCGAAGTTAGCTTGAAGAATGTCATGATCCGCCCCTGTCTTTGTTGCAGTGCGGCAGAATTTCGGCGCGAATCCCTGTTGTCAAGGAGCTTTCGCCATTTTGTAACGCTTTAGGGATCCGCCATGAAATATTGTTGTATTCGTGCAATCCCTGGCAGCCCGATCATGTGCCAAAAGGGGCACCGCCTCGCGTTCGCAGACGCAAAATGCGGTTCCGGATTGTTGCCGATGAAGGATCGATGCGAACATGCAGGCAGGGCTAACGGATTGTATCCCGGCACGAATCTTGCTTCGCGGGATGGGTTGGCTCAGGCCGATTCGCCCATTGCCGAAAGGGTCTCGATCCCCGGCACGGTGATCGTGCGGTCGCCTCCGAAATCCTCCTTCACCACGATGCGCCCGCTGCGCTCGAGATGGTCGAGCAGGCGGCGCACGCGACTCGGCGAGGAACTGCCGTAGAGGCGTGCGAGCGCCTCCTCGTCCGGCATCGGCGCATCGCTCGCCGCCGCCACGACGAGCGCGAGATAGGGGGCGAGCACGTCCTCCTCGACTCCCTCGACCATGTCCTCGATCCCGGCGCGCAGCCGCGCGTCGAGCCGGGTCAGCCCCGCGATCTCCCCGGCGAACAGGCGGCGGAAACGGGGCATGTCGACATGGGCGCTCGCGATGCCCTGCTGGCGGCAGCGGACCGCGAAATCGCGGAACAGCGCGGCGACCGGGCGGAAGGGGGCGTCGCTTTCCGCGGCGAGTTCGCGCACGACGTCCTCGACCCGGCCAGGGAGACACGTTTCGCGCGTTTCGCCCGCGTGCCCGCCATCTTCAGGACAAGCGACCTCCGGCCCCGGCCGGGGCTCGGTCCGCAGCGCGGCGCCCTCCTCCGCCGGTTTCGCGATCGCTCTCGCGGCGAGCGCGGTCTCGATCTCCGCCGCCGGTCGCGGCACCCTGCCCGCAGCCGCGGCGTCCCGATCCGCGTTCGCCGCGGCGGCGGCGGCGCTGGCAAGGTCGGCGTTGAGCAGCGCCTCCATCTCCTCGGGCGGGGCTTCGGGCAGGGGGATGAGCGCCGCCGCCGCGTTCTTGCCGGCCGTTCGCACCGGTCCGATCGTCACCGCCACGGGGCGCCGGCTGATCGCCGGACCGAGCCCGAGGAACTCCCCGCGCTGGAGATCGCGGATACGCTCGGCCTGGCGCCGGTCCATGCCGAGGAGGTCGGCGGCACGGGCCATGTCGATGTCGAGAAAGGTGCGCCCCATCAGGAAATTCGACGCTTCGGCCGCGACGTTCTTCGCCATCTTGGCGAGGCGCTGGGTCGCGACGATCCCGGCAAGGCCGCGCTTTCGCCCGCGGCACATGAGGTTGGTCATCGCCGAAAGCGTCATGCGGCGGGTGTCGTCCGACATCTCCCCCGCGGCCGAGGGCGCGAACATCTGCGCCTCGTCGACCACCACCAGCGCCGGATACCAATGTTCGCGCGGGGCGTTGAAAAGGGCGGTGAGGAACATCGCGGCGCAGCGGATCTGCTGTTCGACCTCGAGCTCCTCCAGCGCGAGGACGACCGAGGCGCGATGCTGGCGCACGCGCGCGGCGAGCGCCTCGATCTCGCGCGGGGAATAGTCCGCCCCGTCGATCACGACATGGCCGAAATGATCGGCCAGCGTGACGAAATCGCCTTCGGGATCGATCACGACCTGCTGGACCCGGCCCGCGCATTCCTCGAGCAGGCGGCGCAGAAGGTGCGACTTGCCCGAGCCGGAATTGCCCTGCACCAGAAGGCGCGTGGCGAGCAGTTCCTCAAGGTCGACGCACACGCCCTGCCCGCGCGAATCCCGGCCGATGTCGATTGGCGCCCTCACCCCGACAGGACTAGGCGCGCGGGACCGGGGCATAAAGCCGGCCGGACGAGTTTTCCCATGAAAGCACCGCGCAAGGCGCATCGCTTCCGCACCGCGCGGGGGAGCGCTTAGTCAGAAATCCGGGGCTGCATGGTTAACCGATCGTGAGAGATGCCGGCCCATGGCCCGGCATGAGCCATCCGCACACCAACGGGAACCGCCCCCATGCCTGTCACGCCTGTCATGCCTGTCACGCCTGTCACGCCTCCCCTTCCCCGATCGATCCCGGCGCGCCCTGCGCGCGTGTCCGCATGAACGCCCTTGCCAACGTCCGGGCAGGCCGCGCCGACCTTTCGGCCGGGTGGTTCAGCCGCGTGATCGCGGCCGAGCGCGACGCGCTTTCGGCCTTTCTCGCGGCCCCGCCGGAGGGCGTGGCGGACGTCGTCGCGCTGCTGGCGGCGCAGCGCCAGCCGGTCATCCTCACCGGGATCGGCAAGTCGGCCCATGTCGCGGCCAAGCTCGCGGCGACCTTCTCCAGCCTCGGCACCCCCGCCCTCTTCGTCAACGCGGCCGAGGCGGCGCATGGCGACCTCGGCGCCATCGCGGCGGGCAGTACCGTCATCGCCCTGTCGAACAGCGGATCGACCGACGAGATCCTGCGGATCCTGCCGCTGCTGAGGGCGCGGTCCTGCACTCTTGTCGGGATCGTCGGCCGGCGCGACACCCCGCTCGCGCGGGCGGTCGATCACCTCATCCCCGCCGAAGTCGCGGCCGAGGCGGACCATCTCGGCATGGCGCCGACCGCGAGCACGACGCTCCACCTCGCGATCGGGGACGCTCTCGCCGTGGCGGTGAGCCGGACGCGGGGCTTCACGCGCGAGGATTTCCTCGCCCACCACCCCGCTGGCCTGCTGGGCCGGCGGGCGATCCCGGTGCGGGCGATCATGCGGCGCGGCGAGGACGTGCCGCGGGTGAGCCCGCACACCGATCTCGTCGACCTCCTGGCGATCATGTCGGCAAAGCGCATGGGCGCGGCCTGCGTCCTGGGCGATGACGACCTGCTCACCGGCATCGTCGTCGACGGGGACGTCCGCCGCCACCTGCAGGCGGGGCCGCAGGTCAAGGGCGTGAAGGCGGCAGACCTGATGCAGACGGCCCCGGTGACCCTGCCCGCCGATGCCACGATCGGCGATGCCCTGTTGATGCGCGAAGGCGCGCAGGCCGGGTGGCTGGTCCTGCCCGTGGTCGATGCGGCAGGCCGACTCGAGGGGATGGTGCACGCCCATGACCTGTTCGGCTGAATCCATGAGGATCGTCGCCTTCGTCCCGGCCAAGGGCACCAGCGAACGCCTGCCGGGCAAGAATGGCGCGATCCTCGACGGGGATCACCTTTTCCGGCGCAAGCTCGTCCAGGCGCTCGACTGCGGGAAGATCACCGAAGTCTGCCTCGATACCGAATGCGACAGGCTGGCAGGGCTTGCCGAAGACCTGCCGGTTTCGCGGCTCAGGCGGCCCGGCACGCTCGCAAGCAACGCGGTGGACGGTCACGAACTGTTCGCCTGGGAATGCCGCCAGCGTCCCGCTGCCGACATCTGGATCCAGCTCCCGTGCACTGCGCCCTTCGTCGGCGCGGAGACGATCGCGCGCGCAATCGAGGCGCTACTGGCCGACCCCGCGGCCGACAGCCTCGTCGGGGTCGGCCGCGCGCGGCATTTCTGCTGGAGCGGCGGACGCCCCGCCTATGGAGAGGGACGCATCCCCAACAGCACCGACCTTCCCGACAGCGTGATCGAGGCGATGAGCCTCTACCTGGTCCGCGCCGCGCCCGGGGGAGAGCCGCCGACGCGCCGGTTCGGGAAACGGCCCATCCTCTTCGAACTCGACCCGCTCGAACAGGTCGACATCGACACGCCGGCGGATTTCGCTTTCGCCGAAACCATCGCCGCGGGCCTCAGGAGCCGCGAGGCCCTGCGGTTTCGCGCGATCGCGCCGCACCTTTCCTCGGGGGTGCTCGCCGACATCTGCAAGGAAAAGGGCATCGCGGCGGTCCTGCCCGCGCGCATCCGGCCCACCGGCGGCGGGCGGATCCTCGGCCGCGCGCGCACGCTCGAACTCGCCGCGCTCGACCAGGCAGGGCGCACCGCGGGCTGGGAAGGCATCTACGGCGCGCTCGATTCCTACCGCTTCGTGCGGCAGGGCGACGTGATCGTGGTCGCGAACCCGGTCGCGCAGCGCGCCTATTTCGGCGATCTCAACGCCAATCTCGCGATCCGTTCGGGCGCGGTCGGGGCCGTCATCGACGGCATGACGCGCGACACGGCCGAGGTCCGGCGGCTCGGCTTCCCGGTCTTCGCCCACGGCAGCCACTGCGACGACATCAAGTTCGAGGGGACGCTGCGCGCGATGAACCGGCCGATCGCCATCGGCCGGGTTCCCGTCGCCAATGACGACGTGGTCTTCGCCGACGAGGACGGCGTGGTGATCGTCCCCCGCGCCCGCTGGAGCGAGATCGAGGCCGCCGCCTTCGCCGCGATCGAGAACGAGGCCCGCATCCGGATCAGCGCGGCGCGCGGGGCCGAGGTGGGCGACATCCTCGCCCGCTTCGGGACATTCTAGGAGACACGCCCATGCGAGAAGTGCCGATCGGCCCCTTGCGCCTTTCGAACGAACGGCCGCTCGTCCTCATCGCCGGGCCCTGCGCGATGGAGAGCCGCGCCCACGCGCTCGAAATGGCCGGCGCGCTGGTCGAGCTGTGCGGCGCGCTCGGGCTGGGGCTCGTCTACAAGTCGTCCTTCGACAAGGGCAATCGCACCTCGATCGCCTCGCCGCGCGGGCTCGGCCTTGCCCGGTGCCTCGACGTCTTCGCCGAGATCCGCGAACGGTTCGGCTGTCCGGTCATCACCGATGTCCACGAACCGCACCAGTGCGCGCCCGTCGCCGAGGTCGCCGACGCGCTCCAGATCCCGGCCTTCCTGTGCCGCCAGACCGACCTCCTCGTCGCCGCCGCGCGCACGGGCCGGGCGGTCAATGTCAAGAAGGGTCAGTTCCTCGCGCCCTGGGACATGAAGAACGTCGCGGACAAGCTGGTCGCGAGCGGCAACGAGCGCGTGCTGCTGTGCGAGCGGGGGACGAGCTTCGGTTACAACACGCTCGTCAACGACATGCGCGCCCTGCCGATCATGGCGGCGACGGGCTTTCCCGTGGTGTTCGATGCGACCCATTCGGTGCAGCAGCCGGGCGGGCTCGGGGCAAGTTCGGGCGGACAGCGGCAATTCGTCGGGGCGCTCGCCCGGGCAGCGGTCGCGATCGGCGTCGCGGCGGTCTTCATCGAGACCCACGAACAGCCGGACCGCGCGCCGAGCGACGGGCCGAACATGGTGCCGCTCAGGGACCTGCCGGCGCTGCTGGAGGGGCTGATGGCGCTCGACCGGCTGGCGAAGCCGTTGACTGACACCGCAGGTCACGAGGCGGCGAGCACCCGCTCCGCCAGCGCCCGGCCCGAGAGGAAGGCCCCCTCGACCCGCGGCGAATGGAGCCAATCGCCCGCCACCCCGATCCTTGCGGCGGGATCGTAGCGCGCCGGGGCGCCGCCGAGACTTGCGGGCATGGCATAGAGCCAGCGGTGCGCGGCGAGGTGGAGCGGCTCGGGCACGCGCGTGCCGCTCGCCGCGCGGAAATCGGCGAGGAGGAGGCGGGCGACCTCGTCCTTGTCCACGTCGAGCAATTCGCGGCTGCGCGCGGGGCTTGCATGGATCACCCAGGTTTCCGCCCCTGCCCGGCCGGGCTTGGCCGAATTGCGCGCGGCCCAGGCGATCGGACCCTCCCCGCCGCGCAGGGTGTCGGCGGCAAGGTCGAGCCTTTCGGCAAAGCCCGCCATCGCCGCCCAGCAAGGCTCGGACACGACTTCCCGCGCAAGCTCCGCAAAAGCGGGAGCCGCTTCCGTCAGCAGCTCGGCGGCCTGTTCGGCCGGAATCGCGACAAGCAGGGTGCGCGCCGCGAAGGCTTCGGCGCCCGCCTCGATCCGCCATTCGTCGCCATCGCGCGCCGCCCGCTCGGCCCGCACGGACCAGCGCACGGCGACTTCGCCCGCCATCGCCCTGATCGGACCGTTCATCCCGGGCGTGCCGACGAAGGCGTCTTCGCCCGCCGCGGGCCAGCGTGCCGCCGCGCCGGCCTTTTCCCATTCCGCCACCGCCTCGCGGAAGGCGGGATCGCGGGCGGTGAAATATTGCGCGCCGTGGTCGAAGGAGACGGTCTCGCCCTCCATCTCCGCGCGGCGCGCGGCCATGCGTCCACCGGGGCCGCGGCCCTTGTCGATCAGGGCGACCTCGCGGCCGGCCCGGGCGAGGCGCGTGGCGCAGGCGAGCCCGGCCATGCCGGCGCCTATGACGAGAATGTCGTGGGAATGCGTGTTCATCGCGGCCCCAACGCGCTCACCCGCAAGCGGTTTCCGGCTTACGGCGCGCTGCGCGGGGGCCGGGCCTCGGCAAGGATCATAGAGAATCGTTCCTCGGCGTCGAGCCAGCGCCGCACCGGCTCCCACCCGCCCGCGAGCAGCAGCATGTTCGAGGTGCGCCGATTGAACTTGTGACTGTTCTCGGTGTGGATCGTCTCGCCCTTTTCCATCCCGAAGGCCTCCCCGCTGACGGTGAAGCCGATCGCCTCCTGCGCGACGAGATGCATTTCGATCCGCGCATAATCGTCGTTCCAGCGCGCCTCGTGGCGCAGCTTGTCGAGGGGAATGTCGCCTTCGAGTTCGCGGTTGATCCGGCGCACGAGGTTGCAATTGAATTCCGCCGTCACCCCGGCCGCATCGTCATAGGCGGCGACCAGCACGTCCTCGTCCTTGATCAGGTCCATCCCGATGAGCAGCTGCGCGCCGGTGCCCCCCTCGTTTTCCCGATAGAGCGTCTCGCGCATCGAGCGCAGCAGGTCGACCGCGGTGCGCGCGACCATGTTGCCGATGGTCGAGCCGGGAAAGAAGCCGAGCTTCGGCTGGTCCGCGACCTCTTCGGGCAGTTCGACGCGGCGCATGAAATCGACCTCGACCGGATGGACCGGCAGCCCCGGGAACTTCTGCGCGAGATCGGCCGCCGCCGCGCGCAGGAAATCGCCCGCGATGTCGAGCGGGACGTAGGAGGCCGGTTCGATCGCGGAGAGCAGCAGCGGCGTCTTGACCGAAGAGCCCGAGCCGAATTCGACCACCGCCCGGCCCGGCCCGATCAGGTCCGCGAATTCCGCCGCGCGGGTCTGCAGGATCTCGGTTTCGGCGCGGGTCGGGTAATATTCGGGGAGCCTGGTGATGTCTTCGAACAGCTGCGAGCCCGCATCGTCGTAGAGCCAGCGCGCCGGGATCGCCTTGGGCGAGGCGCTCAGGCCCTCCAGCACGTCGCCCCGGAAGGCGAGATCGACCCCGCTCGCGTCTCGCTGGACCAGTGCCAGCCCCTTGTTCGTCATCATGCCCTCAAAGATCCCTTGCAAGCCGCAGCCCGGTGAACTGCCATTGCTGGTGCGGATAGAAGAAATTGCGGTAGGAAGCGCGCGAATGGCCGCGCACGGTGGCGCAGCTCGCCCCCTTGAGGACGAACTGCCCGCTCATGAACTTGCCGTTGTATTCGCCCACCGCACCTTTCGCGGGCTCGAAGCGGGGATATGGCAGGTAGGCGGAACGGGTGAACTGCCAGCAATCGCCGAACAGGTCGGTCCCGCCGCGGGGGGCCGGCGGGCCGGCGGAATCGAGCTGGTTGCCGGCGCCCGCGTCATGCGCGGACCGCTCGCTCGAACCGTCCTGCCCGCGCGCGATCGCTTCCCATTCGAACTCGGTCGGAAGTCGCGCTCCGGCCCAGCTGGCGAAGGCATCGGCCTCGAAGTAATTGATGTGGGCGACGGGCGCGTTCGGGTCGCGCTCCTGCCAGCCGGCATGGGTGAAGGCTTCCTCCTCGCGCCAGTAGAGCGGCGCGCGTGCGCCCGTTTCCTTCACCCAGGCCCAACCGTCGGAAAGCCAGAGCGCAGCGGTCTCATAACCGCCATCGGCGATGAATTCGTCCCATTCGCCGTTCGTCACCAGCCGGTCGGCGAGCGCGAAGGGTTCGAGCAGCACGCGGTGGCGCGGGCCTTCGTTGTCGAAGGCGAAACCGGTTCCGTCATGCCCGACCAGCGCGACGCCGCCAGGATGTTCGTGCCAGCCGCGAGCCTCTTGCGAGTCTCCGCCCGCGCGCGGACCCGGCTGCGGCCACATCGCGGGGCCGAGCGGATTGTGCCACAGCGCGTGCTTGATGTCGGTCAGCAGCAATTCGATGTGCTGTTGTTCGTGCGCGATGCCGAGCCGGATGAGGTCCTCGCACGCCGGATCGGCAAGCAGCGGCTCCATCGCCTCGTTCACCCGCGCCCGCCATTCGAGCACTTCGCCGAGCGTCGGCCGCGACAGCAGGCCGCGCGAAAAGCGGGCGATGCGCGCGCCTTCCGCCTCGTAATAGGAATTGAACAGGAACGGCCAGTCCGCGTCGTGGCGTTCGTAGCCCGGCACATGGTCGCGCAGCAGGAAGGTTTCCCAGAACCATGTCGTGTGCGCGAGATGCCACTTGGCGGGACTGGCATCCTCCATCGACTGGATCGTCGCATCGGCATCGCCGAGCGGTTCGACCAGCGCCTCGCTCAGCGCGCGGGTCGCGGCGAAGCTTTCGGCAAGCGCTGGCGCGGCCTGGCCCGGGTCAGGAAGGGACGGCTTGCCGGCAGGCGTCCCGGACGGAAGGGATCGGGTCACGGGGCGACCTCCTCGCATCGGCCGGACCGCAGGGAATGGGCCCGTTCGGATGCCGACATGAAGGAAACGCGGCCGGATTGAAAGGGTTGCGCGCAATTCGGGCGGTCGCGCGATGCGCCGTGCCTGACGCACGCCGGACCGTTACCCGGTCCGGGCCGTTCAGGCCCTGCGCCGCGTCTCGCGCAGGGCGTCAAGCTCGGCCCGCATCCGCCTCGCCCGCTCCCGCGCCGCCCGCGCCGCGGCCCGGACCTCGCGGCGGGCGGCGATGATCGGGCGCAGCGCGGCGACGGCGGTGCAGCCGATCGCAAGGCCGGCGGCAAGGAGGAACAGATCGAAGGCGGGCATGGCGGGGCGATCCTGCCCCGGTCATGGCTTGCCTTTGCCCAACGCGGGCCTGCGGATTTGCGCCTAGGCCGCGTCGGCCTTCGCGTCCCGGCCCCGCACGCCATTCGCCCTTTCGCCGTTCGCGCGTTCGAGCGCGACCTCGTTGAGCATTTCGGCGATGCGGAAGGCGAGCTCGAGCGATTGTTCGGCATTGAGCCGCGGGTCGCAATGGGTGTGGTAGCGGTCGCCGAGGCGTTCCTCGGTGATCGCGACCGCGCCGCCGACGCATTCGGTCACGTCCTGCCCGGTCATCTCGATATGGATGCCGCCCGGATGCGTGCCCTCCTCGCGGTGGACGGCGAAGAAGCCCTTCACTTCCCGCAGGATGCGGTCGAAGGGGCGCGTCTTGAAGCCGGTTTCCGACTTCACGACGTTGCCGTGCATCGGATCGCAGCTCCACACCACCGGATGGCCTTCGCGCTTCACCGCACGCACGAGGCGGGGGAGCCCGTCCTCGACCTTGTCGTGGCCGAAGCGGCTGATGAGCGTCATCCGCCCCGGCTCACGGGCGGGATTGAGCGTGTCGAGCAGGCGCAGCAGGTCGTCGGGATCGAGGCTCGGCCCGCACTTCATGCCCAGCGGATTGCCGATGCCGCGCGCCCATTCGACATGGGCGCTGCCCGGAAAGCGCGTGCGGTCGCCGATCCACAGCATGTGTGCGCTGGTCGCGTACCAGTCGCCGGTCAGCGAATCCTGCCGGGTGAGCGCCTGTTCGTAGGGCAGCAGCAGGCCTTCGTGGCTGGTGTAGAAGCTGGTGCCCTGCAATTGCGGCACGGTCGCGGGATCGATCCCGCAGGCCTCCATGAAATCGAGCGCTTCGCCGATCCGGTCGGCGGTCTGGCTGAACTTCTCGGTCCACGGCGTGCGGCCCATGAAATCGAGCGTCCACTGGTGGACCTGCCGGAGATTGGCATAGCCCCCGCCGGCGAAGGCACGCAGCAGGTTGAGGGTCGCGGCGGCCTGCGAATAGGCGCGCAGCATCCGGCCGGGATCGTTGCGCCGCTGGACCGGATCGAATTCGATCCCGTTGATGTTGTCGCCGAAATAGCTCGGCAGGGTGACATCGCCGATCGTCTCGGTGGGCGAGGAGCGCGGCTTGGCGAACTGGCCCGCCATTCGCCCGACCTTCACCACCGGCCGCTTGCTGGCGAAGGTCATGACGACCGCCATCTGCAGCAGCACGCGGAAGGTGTCGCGGATGTTGTTCGGGTGGAACTCGGCGAAGCTTTCCGCGCAGTCCCCGCCCTGCAGCAGGAACGCGTGCCCGTTCGCGACATCGGCGAGGTCCGCCTTGAGCGCGCGCGCCTCGCCCGCGAAGACGAGCGGCGGATAGCTGCCGAGCGTTTCCTCGGTCGCGGCCAGTTCGGCCGCGTCCTCGTAATGCGGCAGGTGCCGCGCCTCGTGGGCCTTCCAGCTGCCCGGTGTCCAGTTTGTCGCCACGTTCAACTCGTTCGCATCCGTGTTCTGCCGAGGGCAGCGCGCCTAGGGCTGCCTGTGACAAGTGTAAAGCCCAATGGCCCCATGCGACAACATCATGTCGCACGGGGCAGCGGTTCAGCGGCCCGTGATCTCCGCCGGTGCCGGCTCTGCGGAGGACGGTTCGGGCGCCACGTCCGGCACCGCGCTCGGCGGCGGGGTGTCGGCAAGCTCCTGGCCTTCGGGGATGACCGCCAGCTTCAGCGGCTCGTTCCGGGCGAAATAACGGTCCGCCAGCAGCAGCATGATCTCCGGCGTAGTCTGCGAATAATCCGCCAGCAGCGAGCGCAGCAGGTTCACGCGCGCCGGATCGGTCGTCGCGCCTTCGAGGTTGTAGAGCCAGAACTGGTTGCCGGTCGAGGCGCGCCGGATCCGCTCGGCGAGCGGGGCCGTGACGCGTTCCAGCTCGTCGGCGGTCGGCGCCTCGGTCGCAAGATCGGTCGCGATCTTGTCGGCGGCGGCGAAGAAGAAGGGCACGAATTCCGGTTCGAGCTGGGCGAGCGCGGTGATCCGGCCGCCTTCTGGCAGGTCCTCGGGCCACTTGGAGAAGACCTGCGGCGAATAGCTCGCCCCGGTCTCTTCGCGCAGGGCGTCCATCAGGCGGTTGTTGAAGACCTGGATCAGGATCTCGAGCTGGCGCGCCTCGCGGATGCGGGCCATGCCGCCCGCGCTCGGCCAGGTCACGGCCGCAGCGGCCTGGTCCGGATCGCCGCGATGGTAACGCACGACCGGCGCTTCGCCTGCGGGCGGGAAATCGGGCACGCGCGCGGCGACCTCTTCCGGGATCGGCTGGCGATCGGGCAGCGCGCCGAAAGTGGTGCGGAGCTTTTCGACGATCGCTTCCTTGTCGAACTGGCCGAACACCAGCACCTCGACCGGGCCCTGCGCCAGCAGCGGCTCCCACACCTCGCGGAAGCGTTCCGGCGTGACGCCTTCGAGCGCCTGCGGGTCGGGCGTGGCGAAACGCGGGTCCATGTCGGTCTGGATGTATTCGAGATCCCGCGCGATGATCCCGCCGGGGCTGGTGGCGAAGGTGTTGTAGGCGAGTTCGGCCGCGGCCTTCGCCCGCTTCACCGGGGCGAGGTCCCAGCGCGGCATCCCGAGCTTGGCGGCGAAGAGGTAGAGCTGGTCGGCGACGTCCTCGGGCCGGGTCTGCGCGGTGAAGTTGAACACCGCATCGTCGATCCCGAATTCGAAGCCGAGCTTGCGACCCGTGGCGAGCCGGTCGAGCTGTTCCTGCCCGAGTTCGCCCAGCCCGGAGCCGACCAGCGCGACCTCGCCCAGCGGGGCATAGACCGCGCTCGATTCGTCGAAAGCACGATAGCCCGCGCCGAACCGCACCCGCACCGTCGCCCGCCCAGACTCGGCGTCATTGGCCCAGACCAGCGCCTTGACCCCGTTGTCGAAGGCGATCTGTTCGACCTCGAGGATGCCGAGCGGCTCGCGGCTGACGATCGTGCCGGGTTCGCCGACGGGCGGAAGATCGGAGAAATCGATGCTCGCCGCCGCCAGCCGTGCGCTCGGATCGGCCGCGACCTCGCGCGACAGGGCGAGCTTCAGCGCGTTCTCGTCCGCCTCGCCCTCGGCGGGCGTGACATAGACCGAGCGGGTGACCGTGCCTTCGAACAGCGCGCGCGTGCGCTCGAGCACCTCGGCCGGATTGAGCCGGTCCTTCATGCCGCGGAACACGTCGAGCACGACTTCGGGCGCGGCGACGGTTTCGCGGATGTCGACCGCGTTGACGAGGTTGTCGGCCAGCTCGCTTCCCGCCTGGACGCTGCGCTGTTCGACCTGGTTGGCGAAGACCACGTCGAATTCGGCCACTTCGCGGTCGATCTCTTCCTGCGTCGGCGGGTTGGCGAGCGCGTCGGCGATCACGGCGCGCACGTCGGCGAGCGCGGCCTGCCAGTCGCCGGTGAGCGGAGCGAAGCTGACGAAGGTGGCATCGGCCGAACGCGAGATGTCCTCCTGCCGGACCGAGGCGTAGAGATAGCTTCCCCCGGCGCGGGCGCGGGATTCGAGGCGGCGGTTGATGATCGCCTGCGCGACCGCGTCGAGCAGCAGGCCCTCGTTGTAGACGATCGTGTCGTCGACCTTCCGCCACGGGCGCATCACCGCATAGGTGAGGTTGCGCGGCAGGTCGGGCTCGGTCGCGACGCCGAGCTGGCCGATCGGCGCGACCGCGACGGGGTTTTCCGGGGCGCCCGCGGGCGGCAGCGGGTCGCCGAATTCGGGCGCGACGCCCGGCTCGCCGGTGCCCTGCCAGTCGCCGAACCACTGTTCGATCAGCCCGGCAAGGATCTGCGGGTCGGCGTCGCCGGCGACGACGATAACCGTGTTTTCCGGGCGGTACCAGCGATCGTAGAACGCCTTGACGCTGGCGCCATCGGCGGCGCGCAGGGTTTCGACCGTTCCGATCGGATTGCGCGTGGCGAGGCGCTGGCCCGCGAACAGGGTCTGCCGCGTGAGGTCCGCGACGCGCTGCCCCGCCCCGCCCCGCTCGCGCTTTTCGGCAAGGACGATCGGGCGTTCGGCGGCGACGTTCGTATCGTCCAGCACCGGCTCGCGGATCATGCCCGAGAGGAGCTTGAAGCTTTCGTTCAGCTTGGCCCGGTCGATGTTCGGGATGTCGAGCTTGTAGGCGGTGTGGGTCGGGCTCGTCTCGGCGTTGGCGTCGGCCCCGAAGGTCGCGCCGAGACGCTGCCACGCCGCGATCGCCTCGGCCTTGCCGAGATACTTGCTTTCTCGGAACAGGAGATGTTCGAGCAGGTGCGCGAAGCCCTGTTCGTCGTCGTCCTCGTGCAGCGAGCCGGCATCGATTCGCACCCGGATCGAGACCTGGCCCGGCGGCACGCCGTTGCGCCTGACGGCATAGCGCAATCCGTTTTCCATCTCGCCGAACAGCCATTCGCGGTCGACGGGGACATTGCTGCCTTCGTAGAGCCAGGGCGTCTCCTCGCCCTTCTGGAGCGCCGTGGGCGCGGGGATCGCGGGTTCGGCCGGGGCATCGACCTGCGCTGGCGCTTCCGCCTCCTGGGCGGAAACGGGAGCGAAAAGCGCGAGCGGAGCGACAAGAAGCGAAAGGGCAGCGGCGGCCCGGACCGGGAGGTTCATTGCGCCGCTATAGGGCGAAGCGGCATGAAGGGCCAGTGAATGCGCCCACGGCAATCGCGTCGAATCCGTGAAAGACCGTTGGCATGGCCGCGCATCGATACTATATCTCACGTCATGTTCATCGAGACCGAAACCACCCCGAACCCCGCCAGCCTCAAGTTCCTGCCGGGTCGCACCGTCATGCCCACGGGCACGCGCGAATTCGCCTCGCCCGAAGCGGCGGAGGCGAGCCCGCTCGCCCAGGCGCTGTTCGACACGGGCGAGGTGGTGAACGTCTTCTACGGCTGGGACTTCGTGACCGTCACCGCCGCGCCGGGCGTCGACTGGAGCGCGCTCAAACCGCAGGTGGTGGCGATCCTGCTCGATCACTTCGTCTCCGAGGCGCCGCTGTTCAAGGGCGGCAATGCCGATGGCATCGCCGTCCCGCCCGAAGAGGAAATGGTGGTCGAATCCGACGAGGCCGATGCCGACACCGTCGCCGCGATCCACGAACTGCTCGAAACCCGCGTGCGCCCCGCGGTCGCGGGCGACGGCGGCGACATCGCCTATCGCGGGTTCAAGGACGGCGTGGTCTATCTCACCCTGCAGGGCGCCTGTTCGGGCTGCCCGTCGAGCACGGCGACGCTCAAGCAGGGCATCGAAAGCCTGCTGAAACATTACGTCCCGGAAGTCGTTGAAGTGCGAGCAGCCTGACCTTCACGCCACTTCACGGGGCCATCATGACCAAGCAGTTTCACGACCACGTCCTTTCGGACGAGGCGCTCGACCAGATCTTCAACGAAGCGCGCACCTACAATGGCTGGCTCGACAAGGACGTGTCGGAGGACCAGCTGCACCGGATCTGGAACCTCGCGCGGATGGGGCCGACCTCGGCCAACATGCAGCCGACGCGGATCGTCTGGGTGCGCTCCGAGGCCGAAAAGACGAAGCTGTGCGAATTCGCGGCCGAGGGCAACAAGGCCAAGATCAAGGCCGCGCCCGTCACCGCGGTGATCGGCTACGACATCGACTTCCACGAACAGCTGCCGTGGCTCTTCCCCCATGCCGACGCGAAAAGCTGGTTCGAGGGCGACGAGGACGCGCGCATCGCCCATGCCCGGCGCAATTCCGCGCTGCAGGGCGCCTATCTCATCATCGCCGCGCGCAGCATCGGGCTCGACTGCGGTCCCATGTCGGGCGTCGATCTCGACGCGATCACCGGGCATTTCTTCGCCGACCAGCCGCGCGTGCGGGCCGACTGGGTCTGTTCGATCGGATACGGCGATCCGGAAACCATCTTCGACCGCTCCCCCCGCCCCGAATTCGGGAAGTTCCACCGCATCGTCTGAGGGCGGTTTGCGGGCTCGCTAGCATCTTGCGATGACGCCCGGCTTGGGGCATCGGCTGGCCCATGTCGGCGCGTCCACGCACCCTTGCCATCGAGACCGCGAGCGAGGCCTGTTCGGTTGCCCTGTTCGAGGACGGAACGCTTCTCGCCCGCGAACACGCGGTCCTCGGCCGCGGCCATGCCGAACGCCTGGTCCCGATGATCGCCGGCCTGCCGGGGCGCGGGAAGGCGCAGCGGATCTGCGTCTCCAGGGGACCGGGCAGCTTCACCGGCACCCGCATCGGCATCGCCGCAGGCCGCGCGCTCGCGCTCGCCTGGGGAGCGGAGGTGCTCGGCTATCCCACCCTCGCCCTCGTCGCCGCGATGGCCCGGCGCGACCATCCCGGCGCGCCGGTGACCGTGTGCATGGCCGGCGGGCACGGCGAATGGTTCCTGGCCGATTTCGGGGCCGACGGCCTGCCCCGGGGCGACCTCGTCTCGCTCACCCCCGAAGCCGCGCGGGACCGGCCCGTCCATCCGCTCGTCGCGGGGAGCAAGGCGCGCGAACTGGCGGCCCTGCAAGCGGACGGGGCGCCGGTCGCGCTCGAACTGCTGCCCGATGCGGGCGCGCTCCCCGCCCTGCCGCCCGAACTGCTCACGCGCGAGGTCGGCGCCATCTACGGCCGCCCGCCCGACGCCACGCCGCAGCCCGTGCCCGACCAGCCGCCGAGCCCCGCCAGATGAACCCGCGCGAGCAGCTCGTCGAACAGATCATGGAGGTGATGGAAGCGGCCTTCGATCCCGCTTTCGGCGAGGCCTGGAACCGCCGCCAGGTCGCCGATGCGCTGGTTCTGCCGAGCACTCATGCGCTCGTGCTGGACGCGGGCGGCACCATCATCGCCTCGAGCGACCGGGCCGGCCATGGCGAATGGAGCGCGCAGGCCGATGCCTCCGCCCCGGCCGGCTTCGTGCTTACCCGCCACGCCGCGGGCGAGGAGGAACTGCTGCTGATCGGGGTGGTCCCGCGCTGCCGGCGGCGCGGGCTCGGCCAGATGCTGATCGACCGCCTGTTCGACGCCGCCCGCGCGCGCGGCGCGACCCGCATCTTCCTCGAAATGCGGCGCGGCAATCCGGCGATCAACCTCTATCGCAAGGTCGGATTCGAACCGATCGGGGAGCGGCCCAATTATTACCGGCTCGCCAATGGCAGCCGGGTCGATGCCATTACTTTCGGCCGCTCGATCTAGTCCTCTTTCCCCCTTTATTCGCCCGAATGGAGCCTTTTGCCCGCTTGCATTGCTGTCAAAGCTGCGTCATTGCGCCCAAGTCGGCACCGAGCCGCCAACGCAAGAGCCAAAAGAATCAGAGGAACTCATGCAGGACATGGAAAACGACATGAAGGAAACACTTATCACCCTGACGAGCGATATTGTCGCCGCGCACGTCAGCAACAATGATGTCGCGGTCAGCGATGTCCCGGCGCTGATCACGAATGTTTTCGGTGCGCTTTCGCAACTCGGGGAAGAACAGGAAACCACGCAGGAACCGCCCGAACCGGCCGTGTCGATCCGTTCCTCGGTCAAGCCGGACTACATCGTCTGCCTCGAGGACGGCAAGAAGCTGAAGATGCTCAAGCGCTATCTTCGCACCAACTACAACATGACCCCGGAAGAATACCGCAAGCGCTGGAATCTTCCCGCCGATTACCCGATGGTGGCGCCCAACTACGCCGAAACCCGCCGCGATCTCGCCAAGAAGATCGGCCTCGGGCGCAAGCCGGGTTCGGGCCGCGGAGGCAAGAAGAGCGCATGATCGGCAGGCTGGGCTCGGACAGGGGCGGTGGATTCCTTCGGGTCGCACCGTCTTCCGCCCCTTTTGTCCGAGGCCTGCTTGAGCATCCCGGGGCCTGCCGGTAAGGTCGCCGGCACCCCGTCAGGGCACGCGGCCTGTCGCGGACTCGGCCTCCCCCCTGGCGAACGGGACAGGCGATGGAGACAAGGGTGAGCCAGAAAATCGATCTAGAACAATTATGCGCCGAAAAAGGCCTGCGGATCACCGAACAGCGCCGCGTGATCGCCAAGGTGCTGTCCGAAAGCGACGATCATCCCGACGTCGAACTGCTCCACAGCCGGGCGAGTGCGATCGATCCCAAGATCTCGATCGCGACCGTCTATCGCACCGTGCGCCTGTTCGAGGAGGCGGGGATTCTCGACCGCCACGATTTCGGCGACGGGCGCTCGCGTTACGAACCCGTGCCCGAGGCGCATCACGATCACCTGATCGATGTCGAGACCGGCAAGGTCGTCGAATTCGTCGATCCCGAGGTCGAATCGCTCCAGCGCCAGATCGCCGAACGGCTGGGATACCGGCTGGTCGATCACCGGATGGAGCTTTACGGAGTGCGGCTCTCGCGCGATGACTGACGGCTCGCTCGAAGCCTATGCCGGGCCTGCGGGCGATGCGGCACAGTGGGACTTGCGGGTCGCCGCCGCGCGCGGGGAGAAAACCCCGATTGCGCCGATGGGCTGGGTCCGGGTCATGCTGCGCGCCTCGGCGCTTCTCGGGCTGATGCTGGTGTTCGTCCCGCTCCACTACGCCTTCCGCCTGTTCGCCTACGGCTCGCCCTTCCCCATGCTGTTCCTGCGCTACGCCGCGCGGGTTTCGGGCGCGCGGGTCGAGGTGATCGGCACGCATCTGAAACGCGACGTGTTCTATGTCGCAAACCACGTGTCCTGGGTCGACATCCTCGCCCTGGCCGGGGCTTCGGGCACGGCCTTCGTCGCCAAGGCGGAGCTGGCGCAGGCTCCGCTGGTGGGCTGGCTCGCCTCGCTCAATCGCACCGTTTTCGTGAAGCGCGAACACCGCCTGGGCGTCGCCGAACAGATCAACGCGCTCAAGGAAGCGCTCGCCGACAACTGGTCGGTCACGGTCTTCCCCGAAGGCACGACGACCGACGGGCAATCGCTCCTCCCCTTCAAGACGAGCATGCTGTCCGTGCTCGAACCCCCGCCGCCGGGCGTGCTGGTCCAGCCGGTGCTGCTGGATTACGGCCCGGTCGCCGAATGGATCGGCTGGATCGGCGAGGAAAGCGGGCTCAACAACGCGAAACGGGTGCTGGCACGCAGGGGCAGCTTCCCGCTGCGGATCCAGTTCCTCGAACCCTTCAGCCCGGAAGATTTCCGCGGGCGCAAGGCGATCAGCGTGGAGGCCCGCCGCCGGATCGAGGAAGCGCTCGAAGAAGCGCTGGGCAAGCCGCTGCGCGATTTCGCGCACGATGTGCCGCCGGTGCGCTACGAGGGGCGCAGGGCGGGCGAATCCGCCCCCGAAACGCTGCAATAACGCGGCGCGGCGCGCGGGCGGTCAGAGCCCGGCGCGCACCAGCCAGTCGTGGAACAGCCGCACCGGGCGCAGCTCGAGCGCGTTGGGCTTGCACACGAACCAGTAGGAATAGGGGCTCTGCACCTCGACGCCGGGCAGGTTGGTCAAGCGGTTGTCCGCCGCGCGGCGCAGGTGATCGTCGTGCATTATCGCGATGCCGAGGCCCTGTGCCGCCGCCTCGAGCATCAGCTGGCCCGAATCGTAATGGTCGATCGCGGCGGGCTCCATCTCCTCGAGGTCGTTCGCCTTCTTCCACGCGACGAAGCTCTCGGGCAGTTCGTTGTGGATGAGGAAGGTCTGGCGCGACAGCGCCTCGGGCGTGACCTGCTCGCCGATCGCCGCGGCCACGTCCTTCGAACAGATCGCATGGACGAGATTGTGGTCGAGCCGCACCGCGTGCAGCCCGCTCGCCGGTCCGCGCGACAGGATGATCGCCGCATCGAGCGTGTCGCCCACCCGATCCTCGAGGTGCGGCGCGGTGTCGATGTCGATATGCAGCAGCGGGTGGCGCTTCCTCAGCTCGCCCAGCCGCGGGAACAGGCGCTGGCTCCCGAACATCGGCAGCACGCCCAGGCGCAGGCGCAGCAGCGAGACATTGTCGGACTGGCTTTCCACCGCCCGCGCGAGCGCTTCGAGATGGGGATTGACCGCCTCGTAGAAGGCCTGCCCCTCGTCGGTCAGCTGCATCGACTGGCGCGCGCGGGTGAAGAGTTTCTTGCCGACGAATTCCTCGAGATTGGTGATCCGGCGCGACAGGGCGGAGGGGCTGAGACCGATTTCCTCGGCCGCGGCGCGGGCGGAACCGAGACGCACGGTGCGCATGAAAGCTTCGAGCGCCCGGAGGGGAGGCAGACGACGTGACGGCATGGACGAACTCCTTGGTGGGTGGAGTTACGCTCGTCCAGAGAAATGGATGCAAAAAATCGAAGCAAGCAACATTTTTTTCGCGCTCACGTGCGATTACTGCAAGTGATTCTCACTTTGGAGGGATTCCGCCTCGCGCAGGTGCGGCGCATGGAGGCGCAGGCGCTTGACGTGCGTCTCGTCGCCCTCGGTCACCTCAATGCGCCATCCGCTGGAATGTTCCAGCACCGCGCCGACCGGCGGAACCGCCTCGCCCAGCACGAAGGCGAGCCCGCCCAGCGTATCGACTGCTTCCTCGACCTCCGCGAGGCGCGGATCGACGAGCTCGGCGACATCGTCGAGCTCGGCGCGTGCGTCGCAATCCCACATCCCCTCGCCGATCGGCACGATCAGCGCCTCGGGCGTCTCGTCGTGCTCGTCCTCGATCTCGCCGACGATTTCCTCGACGAGGTCCTCGATCGTGATGAGCCCGTCGGTCCCCGAAAACTCGTCCAACACGATCGCGAGGTGCACCCGGCGCGCGCGCATGTCGGCGAGCACGTCCAGTGCCCCCCGCGTCTGCGGCACGTAGAGCGGCTGGCGCATCAGCACGGTCCAGTCGCGCGGCGGCGTCTTCCCGCTCGCAAGATAGGTGAAAACGTCCTTGACGTGGATCATGCCGATCACGTCGTCGAGCGTGCCGCGATAGACCGGCAGGCGCGAATGGCCGTGTTCGGAAAAGGCCGCGACCAGTTCGTCCCAGCTTATTCCCGCCTCGACCGCGATGATCTCGCCGCGCGGGACGGCGACATCGTCGGCGTCGTTGTCGGAAAAGTGGAGGAGGTTGCGCAGCATCTGCCGCTCGACCGGGGAAAGGTCGCCGTTCCCGCTGCGGGAGCTTTCGGGACGCTCCTCGTCCTCGTTCTCGTCCTCGTGCTCGTCGATCGCCTCTTCGAGCTGCGCGCGCAGGGAACGGTCGCCTTCGCCGAGTCTGAGGGCTTTCCGGATGGCAGGCCCCAGATTGGACCAGAGCCCGCCGGTACTCTCCGCGTCTCCGGAGGGGGATGGGGAATCGGGCATGGCCCTTGCTTTAGACTCCTGTCGTGTCGCGGTCCCCATATGGGTCCGGGATGCCCATTTTTGCAAGGGCCGCGATCTCCAACCGCTCCATCGCCTCGGCCTCGGCATCGCTGGCGACGTGATCGTGGCCGGCAAGGTGGAGCAGGCCGTGGACGAGGAGATGCGCCGCGTGATCCTCTAGGGCGACGCCCTTCTCCGCCGCCTCGCGCGCGCAGGTCCCGTGCGCGAGCGCGATGTCGCCGAGCATCACCGGCGGGCCTTGGGGGGCGAGCGCGAGCAGCTCGCCGCGTTCGAGCATGGGAAAGGACAGCACGTTGGTGGGCTTGTCCCGGTCGCGCCATTCCCGATTGAGCGCATGGACCTCCTCGTCGCAGGTGAACAGGACGCTCACCGCAAGGCGCGCATTGGCAAGCTCGGGCGCGACCTCTCCCGCCGCCTCCGCCGCGCGCGCGGCAAGCGCCTCCCATCGCCCTGAGGGCCAGTCTTCGAGGTCGATGTCGAGTTCCACGACCCCGCCCCTAGCGCGGAACCGGAGAATGGGAAACGGGCCTGCGCCTGCCCGGGCAACGGCGGCTTTTGGAGCGGCGGCTGGCGAGGGCCTTCGGCTGGGGTTGGGTGGTGAACTGCCGTCTGATTGAACCAAAATGACCGCTAGCGGCTAGAGGTGATATTGGGAGGCTCTTGGATTCGACATGCATCACTGAACTCTATCTCCAATCGGCTTTCCAGAGCTTGTATTCGGTGTCGTCAGTAACCATCTCTGTATCAGCTACCAGTCGCAATCGACGGTCCTGAAGGTCGGTAATACGGCCCTCTCTTCTTTCCTTTTCGCCTCTTAGCCCGCGCACAAGCGGTCGATGATGAACGCCCGCGCGAAACGGAAGGAAATTCCGATGACAAACTATGGTAAGATCAAGAGCTACGACAGCGGCAATGGTCGCGGTTCGATCACGCCCGAAAAGGGTGGAGAGGCCCTCGATTTCGTGAAGGCGGATCTCCAGCAGCAGGCCCAGGAACCCAAGGCCGGCCAGCGCTATGGTTACGACACCAGGCAGGTGGACGGCGGGAAACACCAGGCCATCAACCTCCAGCAGGAGCAGGGGCAGCGCGAGCAGGCCATGCAGCAGCAGGGTTGAACCTGAATTCGGGCCGGACACCGGTGAACGGTGGCCGGCCCTCTTTTTTGCATTCCCTGTCCCTTCGCTTGCGGGAGAATAATCATGGACCTGAACGAGCTGCTTCACGCACATCAGGTGGAGGTCATGAAGGCGAGCGCGTCGGGCGATGAGAAAAGCCGCCGGGTCCATTTCCAGAAGGTCGCGATGTATGCCGAATGCATCAGCGATCTGAGAGCAATGCTCGGAAAGGACCGCGGCGCATCGAAGATCAATCAGAACGCGACTTTGGTTTACGGCTCTTACGCCGGGGAACAGGCCTTGTTCGCCGCGGGAACGACGGATCTTGCCAAGTGGGAGGATGAAGGCGGCTCTCTAAACGTGGGCGGCGCTTCCCTGCCAGCCGGGATCACCGTGAGGATCGTCAGGGAATATCACGTAGGCCAATATGTCTACCAAGACCTCAGGCTCGCCGTGGCGGAATTCGAACGACAAGAGGGCCGATCGCCGCTCGTCAACAAGGCGGATGAATAAAAGAGCCAGCTTCGTGCGGCGCTCCGGGCTGCCCCTGCTGCGCCTGCACGGGGCGATCAATCGATGGACCTGCCCGAACGAAAGTGCAGCGCTGCCAGATAAAATCCATCTCGCTCTATCGAGTCGATGATTTGGGCAGGTTCGACCCCGAACCTCGAGCGCCCGCCTATGACGACCTCTGTCAGACCATCGGCTTTCCAGGCAGAGTTTGCTTTCGGCAATCTCGTTCCAGTTATGTCATCGGTGATAGCAGCGGCAGAGCCATCGCGTTCATGAAATCGGTAGTATGGCATTTCGTAACCTCTCAATATCCACAATCTAGGCATTAAATTCAATTTTACCATGCGTCGGCGGTTCTTGTTGGACCGTCATGGAACGGATCGCGGGACTTCTGATCGGAAGATCTGAGCGCTTCTCCCAGCCTCAGCTTGCTCGCTACACAATTCCTCCTTGGCCGGAGTGCTTTTGCAATCAGTCTCCCGCAATCGAACAGAGCCTGTAACGGCCCACCTTTCCTGCCGTGCAGGCGATTATCACGCGAGCTTATCGTCCAGGGTGAAGCCGAAGCGCCCGAAGGGCAGGACCTCGTAATTATCGGCAGGTTTGAAGAGGAACTACGATGAAAACGACAATCTGGGCATCTCTCGCGCTGATAAGTGGGTGTGCATCTATTGACACCCCGCAGATCGAAGACGCGGTGACGCTTTACCGCAACTCTCCCTACTCAAGCTTCCTTCGAGTCCATTGGGCGACCTTCGATGCGGTCGACGGGATCGATTACAATCGCGGAAATTGCGAGATGGCGGCCCGAGTTCTCAATGCGAATCTTGCCGCCTCTTCAGAGGCGAAGAGCAGGCAGGCATCGCCCGATCTGGGATTCTGGTGCGAGGATGGAGTTTTC
Source organism: Erythrobacter sp. HL-111 (assembly GCF_900105095.1). NCBI lineage: Bacteria > Pseudomonadati > Pseudomonadota > Alphaproteobacteria > Sphingomonadales > Erythrobacteraceae > Erythrobacter > Erythrobacter sp. HL-111. The sequence goes on from NZ_LT629743.1 coordinate 1,192,593, forward strand.
GACCAGACTGGTAATGCTCCATTGAGTTTCGAAGCCGAATTTCCATCAGCCACAACCAGCTCGATGCGCTTCACGGACTGAATACGGTCCGAAAGGACGTGGTCGATCGCTCGGAGCCGCAAACCAGCTCTTCAAGAACGAACTTCCGCTTCGGGGTCGCAAGCCGACAGTCCGCTTTCGGGCGAGCACACGGGAAAACCCGCCCCCGGCCCATCGTCCGAACAAGCCGCACCAAGCAGCTTCCGCCCGTTTCCTACCGCCCCCTGGCGCGCTAGGTCGGGCGTCGGCTCTTTCGCAAGGTTCAGTCGCGGCCGCGATGCCGCATAGGCGCTTTTCCCGCGTACACCCCTGTCCGTCGGCACGGCGTGACGCGGAGGAAGTCCGTGATCACGAATGGAAAAACGGGAATGCGCAAAGTTGACAGGGTGTCAACTTCGTCACCTTTTTTCACAACATGGCAGGCGGCGTTTCGCTGGGGCGACGGCTGGTCAGGCCCCCTCGCCCTCATAGGCCTCGACGATCCGGCCCACGATCGGGTGGCGCACCACGTCGGCGGCGGTGAAGCGGATCGTGCCGAAGCCGTCCACTCCCTCGAGCCGCCCGACCGCATCGTTCAGCCCGCTCATGTTCGGGCCGCCCGGAATGTCGACCTGGCGCGGGTCGCCGCAGACCACCATCCGGCTGTTCATGCCGAAGCGGGTGAGGAACATCTTCATCTGTTCGCGCGTGGTGTTCTGCGCCTCGTCGAGGATGACGAAGGCATCGGCCAGCGTGCGCCCGCGCATGAAGGCGATCGGCGCGATCTCGATCTCTCCGCTCGCGATGCGGCGCTCGACCTGTTCGGGCGGCATGCAGTCGTAGAGCGCATCGTAGAGTGGGCGCAGGTAGGGATCGACCTTGTCCTTCATGTCGCCGGGGAGGAAGCCTATCTTCTCCCCCGCCTCGACCGCGGGACGCGACAGGATCAGGCGCTGGACACTGCCGGTCATCAGCTGGCTGACGGCCTGCGCGACGGCGAGATAGGTCTTGCCCGTCCCCGCCGGGCCGAGCGCGAAGATGATATCGTCGCGCGCAAGGCTGCGCATGTAGGCGATCTGCGTGGCCGAGCGCGGCACGATCGTCTTGCGCCGCGTGCGGATCATGATCGGCGGCTCGTTCGTTTCGCCCGAGATGATGCCTTCGAGCGTCGGCTCGTTGGACATGGCGATCAGCGATTCGATCGCGCCCGCGTCGAGATCCTGCCCCATGGCGAGCCGGTCGTACATGGTGGTGAGCGTGTCGCGGGCGCGGGCGACGGCGTCTTCGGGCCCTTCGATCATGATCTTGTCGCCGCGGGCGTGGATGAAGACGCCCAGCCGGTTCTCGACCTGCACGAGGTTGGCATCGAACTGACCGAACAGCGGGCCGAGCAGCGACTGGTTCTCGAAGGAGAGCTCCGCCTGCGCGCGTCTGGGATGGGCAGTGCGGGGAGGATCGGGCGAAATCGCCGGATCGGCTGCGCGGGATGGTCGTCGGCCCATATGCTCCTTCGCGAATTTGGCCTTGCCTCGACTCGTCAAGGTAAGGTGCGCGGGGCGCAAAGCAAGCGGGCGGGTGTTTCGCGGCGGTGGAAAGTCACGCGCACGACATCGGGCCGCCGCGATCCCGTAACAGGCGAAAGGGGTCAGGCGAGCGCGGCCTGCCGCAGGACCCCGCGCATGGAATTCGGCCCCGCCTCGGCGAGTTCGACGCGCAGGACATCCCCGATTTCGGCCTCGCCCTCGAACCAGACGGACTGGAGCCAGGGCGACTTGCCGAGCCATTGGCCCGCGTGCTTGCCCCGCCGTTCGACGAGGACATCGCAGGTCCGCCCGACCGTGCCCCGATTGAAGGCGAGCTGATCGCGATTGAGGCGCGCCTGGAGCCGCTGGAGGCGATCGTCCATGACCTCGCGCGGGAGCTGGTCCGCCATGGTGGCGGCGGGCGTGCCGGGGCGCGGGGAATACTTGAAGCTGAAGGCGTGGGCGTAACGAACCTCGTCCACCAGGGCGAGCGTCTCCTCGAACTCGGCCTCGCTCTCGCCGGGGAAGCCGACGATGAAATCGCCCGACAGCGCGATGTCGGGGCGCGCGGCGCGGAAACGTTCGAGGAGCTTGAGGTAGCTTTCGGCGGTGTGCTGGCGGTTCATCGCCTTGAGCACGCGGTCGCTCCCCGCCTGCACGGGCAGATGCAGGTAGGGCATGAGCTTGTCGACCTCGCCATGCGCCGCGATGAGGTCGTCCTCCATATCGTTGGGATGGCTGGTGGTGTAGCGGATGCGCTCCAGCCCGTCGACTTGCGCGAGCGCGCGGATCAGGCCCGCAAGACCCACGGCGCGGCCCCTGCCGTCCTCGCCGCGCCACGCATTGACGTTCTGGCCGAGCAGGGTGATCTCCTTCGCACCCGCTTCGACCAGCTTGCGCGCTTCCCCGACCAGATCGTCGAAGGGGCGAGAGATTTCCGCCCCGCGCGTATAGGGGACGACGCAATAGGTGCAGAACTTGTCGCAGCCTTCCTGCACAGTGAGGAAGGCGGTCGGGCCGCGCTTGCGCCGTGCGGGGAGCGCATCGAACTTGGCGATGGCGGGCATGTCGGTGTCGGTCGCGCGCTCGCCCTTTGTGGCCTTGTCGAGCATTTCGGGCAGGCGGTGATAGGCCTGCGGGCCGACCACCATGCTGACCGCCGGAGCGCGCGCCATGATCTCCTCGCCCTCGGCCTGCGCGACGCATCCGGCGACCGCGATCATGGGCTTCTTCCCCGCTTCCTCGCCCGCCTTCACCAGCCGGCCGATATCGGAATAGACCTTCTCGGCGGCCTTTTCGCGGATGTGGCAGGTGTTGAGGACGACGAGATCGGCCTCTTCGCCCTCCCCCGCAGGCCGGATGCCGCGTGCGGCGAGCAACTCGCCCATGCGCTCGCCGTCATAGACGTTCATCTGGCAGCCGAAGCTCTTGACCCGGTAGGTCTGGGGGCGCGTTTGCGGTTTCATGAAGGCGCGCCTGTAGCGGCAAGCGGGCCTCATGCCAACCACCGCGCTCCTGCGAAGGCGGGAGCCTGCCCGGCACGAAGCGCCGTTTCGCGGGTTAGATCACCGCCTGCGCGGGGATTCGCGCGCGGCTTACGAAACGCTCGCCTTCACGATCTTGCCGGGGTTGGCCGGCGGTTCGCCCTTGGGGAGCGCATCGACGTGTTCCATCCCGCTCTCGACCTGGCCCCAGACGGTGTATTGCTTGTCGAGGAAGGTCGCATCGTCGAACACGATGAAGAATTGCGAATTCGCGCTGTCCGGGTTGGGCGTGCGGGCCATCGAGCACACGCCGCGCACATGCGGTTCGGCGCTGAATTCGGCCTTGAGGTCGGGCCGGTCGCTGCCGCCCGTGCCGGTCCCGGTCGGATCGCCGCCCTGCGCCATGAAGCCGGGGATCACGCGGTGGAAGACGACGCCGTCGTAGAAGCCCTCCTTCGCCAGTTCGGTGATCCGCTCGACATGGCCGGGCGCAAGGTCGGGGCGCAGCTTGATCACGACATCGCCGCCCTCCCCGTTTCCGGTGTCGAGCGTGAGGGTGAGCGTCTGGTCTGCCATGAATGAATCTCCCGTTTGCAATCGGCGCGCAGGTATCACGCCCTTGGGCGGTCTGTCACCCCGCGGCACCTTGCTTTTCCAAGCCCCTTCCCTAGACCGTCCGGCATGGTCGAACCCGCCGAAAAGAACGCCGTGCTGATGGCCGATGCGCTGGAGGACGACGTGCGTCCCGACGACCGCATCGACGATGAGCGGCACGACCAGGAAAACCGGCTGAAACCCGAATATGTCGCCGCGGTGCGTGCGGCGCTGGACGAAGGCGACAAGGGCACGGTCTACGACCTCGTCGAACCGCTCCACCCCGCCGATACCGCCGACCTCATCGAACTGCTCGACCGGGGCGAGCGCGAGGAACTGGCGAGCGCGATCACCGACCTGATGACGGTCGAGGTGGTCGCCGAACTGAACGATTTCGTGCGCGGCGAGATGATGGCCGCCCTGCCCGCACAGGCGGTCGCGCTGATCGCGCAGCAGCTCGAAACCGACGACGCGGTGCAGCTGCTCGAGGACCTCGACGAGGCGGACCAGCGCGCGATCATCGCCAATCTCGAGCCTGAGACGCAGGTGGTGGTCAATTCGGCGCTGTCCTATCCCGAGGAGACCGCCGGCCGCCTGATGAACCGCCACGTCATGGCGGTGCCCGAACACCTCACCGTGGGCGACCTTATCGACTACCTGCGCGAGAACGGCGATTTCACGCATGATTTCCATGAGGTCTTCGTGATCGACGCGGCGCATCACCCGGTGGGATCCTGCGCGCTGAACTGGATCCTCACCGCGCCGCGCTGGGTCAGGCTCACCGACATCATGAAGCGCGACCAGACGCTGATCCCGGTCACGATGGACCAGGAGGAAGTCGCGCTGATGTTCCAGAAATACGCCCTGATCTCCGCCGCAGTGGTGGACGAGAACGGGCGGCTGGTCGGCCAGATGACGGTCGACGACGTCGTGCACATCATCTCCGAGGAAGCGGGCGAGGACGCGCTGCTGATGTCGGGCGCGGGCGACGGCGACATCAACGAACCGATCCGCGAGGCCTACTCCTCCCGCGTGCGCTGGCTCATCGCCAATCTCGGCACGGCGGTTGTGGCGTCCGCGATCATCGCCTTCTTCGGCGCGGCGATCGAGGAACTGGTGGCGCTTGCCATCCTCATGCCGATCGTCGCGAGCATCGGCGGCAATGCGGGAACGCAGACCATGGCGGTGTCGGTCCGCGCGATCGCGACCAACCAGCTCACGCGGTCGAACACGCGGCGAATCCTGTGGCGCGAGATGCGCGTCGCCATGCTCAACGGTGCGACGGTCGCGATCCTGATCGGCGTTGCGGCGTGGTTCCTGTTCTCGCCGATGATGGGCGTGGTGATCGCGGCGGCCATGGTGATCAACATCGCGGTCGCTGGTCTTGCGGGCGTGCTGGTCCCGGTGATTTTCGAGCGGCTTGGACAGGACCCGGCTGTCGCTTCCAGCGTGTTCGTCACCATGATTACGGATTCGATGGGATTCTTCGCTTTCCTCGGCCTCGCGGTCGCGAGCGGGCTCGCCTCGCTCTAGCCCCACGTCCTGTGGAAGGAGGCGCAAGGCGCGCTTGATCGCCGCTGCCGAGGCGCCACATTGACCCGATGCCCCTCCACATGACCAAGATCGCCTTCGGGGCGAAGAGCTATGCCGATCTCGCCGGGTGGTACGAGGGCCGCCGCGCCATCGCGCTCACCACGCGCTATTGCCCGAAACGGCACGAGGAACTGGTGGGTGGCTCGCTCTACTGGATCCTCAACCACCAGCTCGTCGCGCGTTCGCGCATCCTCGGCTTTTCGGAGACGGCGGATGGGCGCTGGAACATCGATCTCGAGCCGAAGCTGATCCGCGTCCATCCGCGTCCCAAGCGAGCGCACCAAGGCTGGCGCTACCTCAAGGGCGAACCGCCGCGTGATCTCGCCGAGGGTGAGGACATCGGCGACACCCTTCCCGGCAAGCTCGCCGCGAAGCTGGAAAAACTGGCTCTGATCTAGACCGCGGATGCCTCGCGGTCGCCGTCGACGCCGCGGCAGCAGACATAGGACACGCCCGCGAAGATCAGGTTCACGCCCACCAGGATGCCGAGAAAGGCGATCGAGATGCCGGTCGCCAGGCCGAAGAACAGCATCACACCGATCAGCAGCGACAACAGCCCCGAGGCGAGGAACAGCCACCACGCGCCCTCGGGCCGCAGGCGAAAGGCGAGCATCAGCCGCGCGACCCCGTCGGCGGCGAAGAAGGCGCCGAGCATGATCGCGAGCGTGAACAGGCCGGCGAGCGGATCGGCGAGGAAGAACACCCCGCCGCCCAGATAAAGCAGGCCGAGCAGCGCGGTCAGCGCGCGGCCCTTCCACCCCTTTGCCCGGATCGCGTGGGCGAGCGTCAGGATCCCGCCGACCAGCAGCGTGATCCCCACCAGCAGGTTGACCGACAGCGCCATAGCCAGCGGAAAGATCAGCGCGCCCAGGCCCGTCAGCACCAGCAGGACGCCGAGCGCGATGAACCAGCTGCGGCCGAGTTCGCCCTCCTTGCGGGCGGCGCGGGTCGGATCGGGCTCGGCGCCGACGACGGGATCCGTCGTGTCCGTGCGCGGGATCGGGGCCGGGGTCGGCCCGAGCGGGCTTGCAGGCCGGTTGTCCGGAGCATCGCTGGTGGTCGTGTTCATGGCTCTCCTCCAATCGGTTCCGGCAATCGGGCCGGGCGTGCGCGGGGCGCACGAGCGCGGCTTTCCCAACCGCTTGTCATATTCCCCGAACGCATGGGCGCGGAGTTTGTATCCTCGCCCGCCTGCGGTTGCGCAGCGGCGGAACATCGTCCCCTTCCCGCCCATTGATGACAGGAAGGAGACACATCATGCCCGAACGCCAGAGCCGCCACCCCGACAACGACCTGATCAAGCAACTGACCGAGCACGAGACCCCGTCGCAGTCGAGTTCCTCGGGCGGCGAGGTCAATCGCCGGGTCGGCAAGCGCGACGAGACGAAGTCCGCCACCGACCCCGACAATCGCGAGCCCGCGATCGGCTCCGACAACCCGGAGGACGATGCGCGCAAGGGTGCGAAGACGATGGAGAAGATCAAGAAGGGCGAACAGGACCGCTGATGCGGTCCCGGCAACGCCGATGCTGCTCGCACGGCTCCTGATCACCGCAGCGGCGCTGGGTTTCGGCCTGGCGCCGTTCCTGTTCGACCTTTCGGTGAGCCACGCCTTCAATCCCGACTGGCCGCCCCATGCCCGGTTCCACACCGCGTGGCTGGTCGGGGTGCTCGCGGCGGTCGCGGCGATCACGCTGGTGATGACCTGGCGCGGCAGGCCCGCGGAAGCGCGCGGCAACCTGTCCGTGGCGCTGGCGCTCGGCTGGGCGGCGATCGTGCCGTTCGGCCTCGCCGCGCTCGCGATGCCGGTTTACGGCGGCGCGCTGGCGGGCGAAGGCCACGAGATCGCGGTGTTCGGGGTGGACAGCAACATCCTTGGATTCGGCGTGGCGGCGACGATGCTTGCCGCCGCCCCCCTTATCGTCCTGCGCCGCAGCTAGGCGCTGGTCGGGGAGGATTGGCCCGGGGACATCTGCCCGCCCGTGGGCGGCCCCATGTAGCGTTCGTATTCCTCGGTAAAGCGCCGGTTGATCACTTCCTTGTCGCGCGGCGAGGTCTTTTCCACGAGGTCGGGCAGCCAGCTCGATTCCTCCTGGTAGATGTGCTGGCGCACCGCGCCCTCGATGTGATCGAGCTTTTCCATCCATTCGCGGCTGTCGGGATCGATCCGTTCGAGCTTGGCGAGGTTGATCTTGGTCATGGCGTGTTCCTCGTAGGCCATCCCGGCATGGGTCTTGCCGCTGTCTTCGGAAACGACCGGATAGACGATCGCCTCCTCGGCGGTCGCGTGGCCGGTGAGTTCCTTCTCGAGCGCCCTCATGGCATCGACGCGGCCCTTCGCGTCGCGGGCATTGCGGGCCTCGTCGAAATGGCGTTCGATCTTCTCGTGCTGTTCGACGATCATGGCGAGCCACGGCTCGCCGCTCGTCCTGCGCTTGACCTTGCGACGCGCCTCGGCGCGGTCGTCCTTGCTCGCGGCCGGGGTGACCTTGGCGGCGATCCTGTCGAGAAATGACATGTGCTCGGCTCCTTTCCCTTGGGGAGTTGCGCCCGCGTCTGGGCGGGCGCTCGTCCTTTCGGAACGGCGAGCGCGCGCGACCCGTTCCGCGGCGCCGGGCCCGCTCCGCCGCGATCGCGCCGAAGCGTTTGCCCGCCGCGCCGGGCGTTCGCGATTCATAAGGAATGTTGCAGGGCGGCGGCGGTCCGATCCGCCTAGCCCGCGGCCCGCGTCTTCTCCGCCACGCGCCTGAGCGCATTCACGTAGGTTTCCGGGGACTGTGCGCCGGGGATCAGGAACCTGTCCGCGACGATCATCGCCGGGACGCCGGTGATGTTGAGATCCCAGGCCTGCCGCTCCTCGGCCAGCACGCGGGCTTCGAGGTCCGCATCGTCGAGCGCGGCCTTCGCCGCCGCGCGGTGAAGCCCCGCCGCGGCGGCGATGTCGAGCAGGTGCTCGCGGTCGGAAAGGTCCGCGCGGTGATTGAAATGCGCCCTGAACAGGGCGAGCTTGAGGTCCGTCTGCACCTGCGGCCCCGCCTGTTCGAGCGCGAAGGCAAGCAGCTTGTGACAGTCGCGCGTGTTCCACATCCGCTGCGGCGGCGCCTCGCCCTCTCCCTCGAAGGACAGCGACACGCCCGCGCTGTGCGCGATCCCCTTCATCCGGCCCCGCATCGCCGCGCCTTCCTCGGCCGAGCGGCCGTATTTGCGCGCGAGATGCGCCTCCATCTCCTCCCCTTCCCGGGCCATGTCGGGATTGAGTTCGAAGGGGCGCCAGCGCACCTCGGCCTCGATCTCGCCCGCGAGCGCCTCCAGCGCAATGGTCAGCTGGCCGTAACCGATCGCGCACCACGGGCACACGACGTCGGAATAGATGTCGATCGTCAGCCGGTCGGTCATCGGTCGAGCCACCACGTGATAAGGTGATGGGCGATCGCGAATTTCTGCGGGAAGATGAGGGTCTCGTTGCCCTGCGGCCCGGCATGGCGGGCATCCTCGAGCTCCTCGCGGGTGAACCAGCGCGCGTCGTCGAGTTCGGTCCGGTCGATCTTGATCTCCGGGCTTTCCGCGAGGCTCGTGCAGCCGATCATCAGCTGGCTCGGGAAGGGCCAGGGCTGGCTCGAGAGGTAGCGCACGTCGCGCACCCGCACGCCCGCTTCCTCGTGCACCTCGCGCGCGACCGCTTCCTCGATCGTCTCGCCCGGTTCGACGAAGCCGGCGAGGGCGGAATACATCCGCGGCGGGAAACGCGGCTGGCGACCGAGCAGCAGTTTGTCCTCGTGTTCGACCAGCATGATCGTGACGGGATCGGTGCGGGGAAAATGCTGGGCGCCGCAATCGTCGCAGTTGCGCTGCCAGCCCCCCTTGGCGATGTTCGTCGGTGCCCCGCAATTGGCGCAGAAGCGGTGCCGCGCGTGCCAGTCGACGAGCGCCTTCGCCCCGCCATAGATCGCGAGGTCTTCCGGCGTCAGCATCTGCATCACCTGCCACGCCCGCGGCATTGCCGGGCCTGCGGCGCCGCTGTCCGGCACGGGGGCGAAATGCGCCTTGTCGTCGAGCAGGCCGAGAAAGACGAGCTCGGTGTCCTCCCCCACGTCGGCGAGCGTGTGCCAGAGCAGCTTACCCTCGTCGTCGAATTCGGGCAGCAGGCCGTCGAGGTTCATCACTCGCGCGCGCCAGTTCATCAGGTTGCCGAGCGCGGCGGGATCGGTGCGGACGTGATCGGCCCGGTCGATCGGCGAACCGGCGAAGGCGATCGGCGCGCCAGCGGGCGAATCGGCGGGCGCAATGCGGCTCAGGTCATGAGCCATCACGCCGCCGCCCTGCTTTCGCGCATCGCGGCCAGATCGGATTCGAGCGCGGCGAGGAATTCATCGCGCAGCGGATAGGCTTCGGCCGGCATGTATTGGGTGAACAGGCTCGTGCGGAGGCCGAGCCCGTAATCGACTGCGGCGAGCGTTCCGGCCGCCCCGCCCCAGCCGAAGGTCCGCCCGCGCACGCGCCCGCCTGCGCCATGCCCTTCTGTCTCGGCCCAGGATCCGGCCTTCTCGACGCTCGCCGGGATGAGGTCCGAGGTGCCCACGCGCACCGCCAGTTCGCCCATCACCCGCTTGCCTTCGAACACGCCGTAATTCAGGACCATGTTCAGGAACCGGTCGTAATCGCGCGGGGAACTGACGAGGCCCGAGCCGCCCCACAGGATCGGCGGCTGCGCGGTGAAGACCGAATTCGTCGCGATGTCGAGCGGCAGGGGCGCGCCGTTCAGGATGCCGTAATTCGTGGTGAGGCGCGACACCTCGCTTTCGGGCACGGCGAAGAAGGTGCTGGTCATGCCGAGGGGACCGAACAGGCGCTCCTCGAGGAAGGCATCGAAGCTCCGGCCGGAGACGATCTCGATCACCCGGCCGAGCACGTCGAGCCCGAAGGAATAACTCCACCGCGTCGCGGGCTGGTGCATCAACGGGATCTCCGCCAGCCGGTCGACGAAGGCTTCCAGCCCCGGCGCGGGCGCGGTGTCGGGAAAGCCCGGGATCGGCATCTTGCTGACCTGCCCGCTGACGACGCCCGCCTCCCGGTAGGCCTTGCGAAGCGGACCCTTGGAAACGATGTCGTAGCCCAGGCCCGAGGTGTGGGTCATCAGCTGGCGGATCGTGATCGGGCGGATCGCCGGTTCGACATCCTCCAGCGGGCCTTCGGGATCGACCAGCACCTGCATGTCGCGGAACGCCGGAACGAGATCGTGCAGCGGCTGGTCGAGCGCCAGCTTGCCCTCGTCGACGAGGATCATCGCGGCCATGCCGGTGATGGGCTTGGTCATCGAATAGATGCGGTAGAGCGTGTCCTCGTCCACCTCGCCCATGCTGCCCGCGGTCGGCGCGCCGCGAGCGATGGTGTGGGCATGGTCCTCGCGCCCCCAGCCGAATGTCAGGAGCATGTTCGCGACCTTGCCCCCGCCGACATAGCGTTCGGCGAGCGCGGCGACATTGGGCCAGCCTTCCGACACGTCATGCGCGAGAGCGGCGCCGCCGAAGGGCAGGCCGGACAGCGCGGCGGCCGCGGCGCCGAGGCTGGCGTGGCGCAGGAGCGAGCGGCGCGAGAGATCGGGCGAATCGAGATCGCTGAATGCCATGTGAGGGAAGACTCCCGGAGGATTGGGGCTGAAAGGTCCGAAAGCTGTGTGCGGGAACCGGGCGGCAGGGTCAATCGCCTGCCTCGCGCAGCGGACCCTTGCGCTCGTGCGGTGTTTTATTTATCTAATACACATGCTGAACATCCTCGCCTATCTCGTCGGCCTTCTCAGCCTCGTCATCGTCATCCCCGCGCAGCTTCCGCTGCTCGGCGCGGCCAACTGGATCGCGTTGCCGCTGATCGTGGTCGGCGTGGTCCTCGGCGCGCTTTCGTCGAAGGACGGGGGGCGCAATTTCTGCCTGGTCGTGCTGCTGATCGCGGTGGTGCGGCTGATGCTGGGCGGCGGCATCTTCTAGGCGTCGTTCCAGCCGCCGCGGGCGATCGCCAGCCGCGCCGCCTTGGCATAGAGCGTCGGCAGCCCCGCCTCCTCCAGCCGGTCGAGCGGCCACCATTCCCCCGCGCCTTCCGGCTCCGCCTCGCCCCGCCTGACCGCCAGCGTCAGGTGCGCGTGCGTGAAGGTGTGGCGCACCGCGCCGAGCGGTTCCCATTCGCCCGCCACCGGAGCCTCGCCCGTCCCGTCGCTGCGCGCGGACCAGCCATCGTCCGGCAGGGCGCGCATCCCGCCGAGCATTCCCCTGCCCGGCCGGGTGACGAGCCAGACCTCGCGCCCCGCCCCGTTCGCACGTTCGATCCAGAAGGCGGTCCCGCGGCGCTCCGGTTTCGCCTTCTTCGCGGGCTTGACCGGCAGGCTCTCCGCGATGCCGGCCGCACGCGCCGCGCACGGGGGCGAAAGCGGGCAGAGGAGGCAGCGCGGGGCCTTCGTCGTGCAGACCCGGGAGCCTAGGTCCATCATCGCCTGGGCGAAATCGCCCGCGCGCGAGGCCGGCGTGATCGCCTCGGCGCAGTCGCGGATCGCCTTGCGTGCGCCGGGCAGCGGTTCGGCAATCGCGAACAGCCGCGCCACCACCCGTTCGACATTGGCGTCGACCACGACCGCGCGCCGTCCGAAGGCGATCGCGGCGATCGCAGCGGCGGTGTAGATGCCGAGGCCGGGCAGTTCGCGCAGTTCGGCCTCGGTCGCGGGAAACCCGCCGCGCGCGGCAACCTCGCGCGCGCATTTCACGAGGTTGCGGGCGCGCGAATAATAGCCGAGGCCCGCCCAGGCGGCCATGACCTCCTCCTCGCCCGCCGCGGCGAGCGCCTCGACCGTCGGCCAGCGCTGGGTGAAGGCCTCGAAATAGGGCTTCACCGCGGCCACCGTCGTCTGCTGGAGCATGACCTCGGACAGCCACACCCGGTAGGGCCAGGCCGGGTCGTCCGGCATCGGCGCGCCGGGGGCCACGCGCCACGGCAGGGCGCGGGCGTTGCGGCCATACCAATCCAGAAGCGCGTCGGAGATGCTGGCGGTCACGGCCCGCCTATGGCATGGCTCGGCGCGTCATGGGAAGCGAGAGCGAAAAGCCGGAGCCAAAACCGCCCTCAGGCAGCGAAGCGGCAGGGCGAAGGGAGTCCCCGCCCTCAGGCAGCGAAGCGACAGGGCGAAGGGACTCCCCGCCCTCAAGCAGCGAAGCGGTAGGGCGAAAGGACTCCCCGCCCTCAGGCAGCGAAACGGCAGGGCGGAAGAAACCCCCGCCCTCCAGCAGCGGAGCGAAAGGACGCAGGAAACCCACCCCCTACCAGCGCCCGCGCGGCGGCGGGGCGAAGTCGATCGGCGATCTCATGCCCGAGATCGGCCGCGCGGCCTTCCGCCGCTTCGGCTTCGTCCAGAGTTCGGTCGTCACCCGCTGGCACGAGATCGTCGGGCCTCAGCACGCCCGGGTCTGTAGCCCGGAAGCGATCCGTTTTCCCCCCGGCGAACGGGCCGAGGGCACGCTGCACCTCGTCGTCGCGCCCGCCCATGCCCCGCTGGTGCAGCAGGTCGTGCCCGAGATCGTGGAACGGGTGAACCGCTTCTTCGGCTACCGCGCGCTCGCCCGGGTGAAGCTGCGGCAGGGCGCGGTCAAGGCGCCTTCTGCCGACAGGCCCGCAAAACCGCCGCCATCGCTCAAGCCGATCCCGATGGAACTGGGAGACAGCCTGCGCGACATCGGCGATCCCGAACTGCGCGCGGTGCTCGAATCGCTCGCGCGCAGCTTCGACGCGCAGGAGAACAAGAGGAAGGACGAAACGTGAGACGGATTCTTGCAGCGCTCGGCTCGGGGCTTGCCCTCATCGCCGCCCCGGCGGCGGCACAGGAAGAGGAGCTCGCCGATCCCGAGAGCGATTTCGTCGGTCCCGGGCCGGGAACAATGTGGCAGGGCGAGGTGACCGAGACCGAGCGCGGCCACCTGATCGGCAACCCCGAGGCCGAGACGCGGCTCGTCGAATTCATCAGCTACACCTGTCCCCATTGTGCCGATTTCGCGCGGGAAGGCGAGCCGGCGCTCGATCTCGCGCTCGTCGCGCCCGGGCGGATGGCGCTCGAAGTGCGCCCGGTCATCCGCAACTGGCTCGACCTGACGGTGAGCCTGCTCGCGCAGTGCGGCGATCCCGCGGGGTTCAAGGAGAGGCACCGCCTGTTCCTCTACAGCCAGGACGAATGGCTCGCCCGGGCGCTGAACGCGCCCCGGTCGCAGCAGGCCGGCTGGGCGCGGGCCGATGCGGCCGCCCGGCTGAGCGCGGCGCGCGCGCTCGATCTCGACGACAGGCTGGCGAACAGCGGGGCGAACGGGGGCCTGACCCTGCCCCAGATCGACGCCTGCCTGAAGGACGACGCGGCGGCGAAACGGCTCGCCGCCAACGCCGCAGCGGACAAGGCCGAACTCGGCGTTCCCGGCACGCCGAGCTTCGCCCTCGACGGCAAGCTGCTCGAAGGCGTGCATTCCTGGCCCGCCCTCAGCGCCGCGCTGATCGAGCGCGATGCGCGCGGAGCGGGCGGCGAGACCGGGGATTGAGCCGCTCCCTGCCCGCCCATGCCGACATATTTGTGCACAACCGGCCTTGCCGCGGCTATTGAGCCGCCGACACGAGCCTGTAACCTCCCCCTGACCGAAGGACCCAGCCGACCATGATCCCGACCCGTATCCGCCTCGCTCCCGCGCTCATCGCAGCCCCGCTCGTCCTCGCGCTCGCCGCCTGCGAGGGCGAGGAAGGCGACGTGGCGGAGGGCGCAACCGGCCCGATCGAGCCCGTCGCCGCGCCCGAAGGCACGTCGTGGACCGAGACCGTCACCGTTTCCGGGGAAGGCGGCGCGGTGCTGGGCAATCCCGACGCGCCGCTCAAGCTCGTCGAATACGCCTCGCACACGTGCGGGGCCTGCGCCGCCTTCGCGACCCAGGGCAAGCCGGAGCTCAAACGGGATTACATCGCCGCCGGGACGGTCAGCATCGAACAGCGCGAGGTGTTCCTCAACACCTTCGACGTGGTGCTCGCGCGGATGATCCAGTGTGGCCCGCCGGAACGGGTCCACGCGCTCTCGGACGAGGTCTGGACCAATCTCGGCCCGATCATGGGCGGGGTGCAGCAGAACCCCGAGGCGGTCCAGGCGGCGGGCGAACTGCCGATGGAGCAGCGTTTCGTGCGGATCGCCGAGGTCGCGGGCTTCCTCGATTTCTTCGCCGCGCGCGGGCTGTCGGCGGACGAGGCGCGGATGTGCCTTTCGGACACGGACGCGGTCGAGGCGATGGTGCGCGAGGCCGATAGGCTCGCCCAGGCGGACGAAATCACGGGCACGCCGACCTTCCTGCTCAACGGGCAGCGGGTCGATGGTCCGCAGTGGTCCGCGGTCGAATCGGCGCTGCAGGACGCCGGCGCGCGGCCGGCGGAGTAAGCGGACGCGGCGATGGAGATCAGCCGGCTCAAGCTCAGCGGGTTCAAGAGCTTCGTCGAGCCGGCCGAACTGCGGATCGAGCCGGGCCTGACCGGGGTCGTCGGCCCCAATGGCTGCGGCAAGTCCAACCTGCTCGAGGCGATCCGCTGGGTCATGGGGGAAAACAGCCCCAAGTCCATGCGGTCGGGCGGGATGGAGGACGTGATCTTCGCGGGAACCTCCACCAGGCCCCCGCGCGCCTTCGCCGAGGTCGTCCTGCACGCGACCGACGATGAGGGCGAGGAACTCGTCGTCACCCGCCGGATCGAGCGCGGAGCGGGCAGCGCCTACCGCGTCAACGGGCGCGACGTGCGCGCGAAGGACGTCGCGCTGACCTTCGCCGATGCCGCGACCGGCGCGCATTCCCCCGCCCTCGTCAGCCAGGGCAAGATCGCGCAGGTGATCGCCGCCAAGCCCGCCGAACGCCGCGCCATGCTCGAAGAGGCGGCGGGGATCGCGGGATTGCACGTGCGGCGCAAGGATGCCGAGAGCAAGCTGCGCCAGACCGAGGCCAATCTCGCCCGGCTCGAAGACCTCATGGCCGGGCTAGACGCGCAGATGAATTCGCTGCGGCGACAGGCCAAACAGGCCGAGCGTTACAAGGCGCTGTCGGACGAGATCGCGACCGCCGAGGCGCGGCTGCTGTTCGCGCGCTGGCGCGATGCGGCGCGCTCGGCGAAGGAGGCGCGCGCGGCGGCTGAGGGTGCGGAGAGCCGCGTGGCCGAAGCGCAGCGCGCAGTCGCCGAGGCGCAGAAGGACCAGGCGGCGGCGGCAAGGGCACTCGCCGCCGCGCGCGACGAACTCGCCGATCGCCGCGACGATGCGAGCGCGCACGGCCACCGCATGGCGGCGCTGTCGGAAAAGCTCGACGCGGCCGAGGCCCGGCTCGCCGACCTCACCCGCCAGCGCGAACGGCTCGAGGCGGACCGGGAGGATGCCGACCGGCTGACCACCGACGCGGTCGAGGCGCTCGGCCGGCTGTCGCGCGAGCTCGACGCGAGCCGCGCCGCGGTCGCCGGGGCCGAGGCCGCGCGCCCCGAGATCGCGCGCCGCGCCGAGGAAGCCGAACGCGCCAGCCGGGCCGCCGAACTCGCGCTGGCGAAGGCGACCGCCGACCATGCCGGGGTCGAGGCCGAGTGGCGCGTTGCCGAAGCGGCGATCCAGCAGGCCGAAGCGCGGCTGTCCCGCCTGTTGGCCGAGCGCGACCGGCTCGAACGCACCCGCGCGCAGCTCGAAGGGGAGCAGGACACCGAGGCCGCGGCGATCGCCGCGCGCGAGGCGGCGGAAGAGGCCGCGGGCGAGGTCGCCCGGCTGCGCGGGCGGCTGGAGGCCGAACAGGCGCGCAAGGCCGACCTCCAATCCGCCCGCGACGACGCCTGTGCCGCGCTCGCCACCGCCCGGGCCGAACTCGCCGGGGTCGAGCGCGAATACACCGCCCTCGCCCGCGACCGCGATGCCCGGGAAAAGCGGGAGAAGGGCCGGACCGGCCTTCCCGCGGCGCTCGACCGGGTGAGCGTCGCCAAGGGCTATGAACGCGCGCTCGCCGCGGTGCTCGGGCGCGATGCGAAGGCGCCGCTCGGCGCGCCGGATGCGCGGGCCGAGGGTCGTTTCTGGGCCGGAAGCAAACCGCCGCGCCCGGTGGCGGACAGCCTGCTCGCCCATGTCGCCGATTGCCCCGCCGAACTCACCGCCCGCCTCGCCCTAGTCCATGTGGCCGAGGAGGACGACGGGCGCGACCTTGCCCCGGGCGAATGGCTGGTGACGACCGGCGGGCACCTCAGGCGCTGGGACGGCTTCCTCGCCCGCGGCGAAGGCTCGGCGGAAGCCGCCCGGCTCGAGGCGGCGAACCGGCTGGCGGACCTCGAAACCCGGCTTCCCGCGCTGCGCGCCGCCGCCGAGGAAGCCGCCGCGGGCGAAACCGCCGCGCGGGAGGAACTGGCCGCCCTCCAGACCACGCTCGTCGGGCTCGAACGCGAGCTTGCCGGAAGCGTCGAGACCGAACGGCAGGCCTGGCGCGCGCTCGACGCGGCGGAGGCGGCGAAAGAGCGGATCGCCGCGCGCCTTGCCGAACTGGCGCAGAGCGAGGAGGACCTTTCCGAACAGCTTACAGCCGCGCAGGGCGAACTCGAAACCGGGCGGGCGAAGCGCGCCGGGCTGCCCGCCCCCGACGCGGGCCGCGCCGCGCTCGAGGCGGCGCGGGCGAGGAACGAGGCAGCGCGCGCGGCGGTGCAGGCGACCCTTGCCGAACTTGCCGCGCACGACCAGTCGCTCGCCGTCGCGCGCGAACGGCTCGCGGCGCAGAAATCCGACCATGCGAGCTGGCAGACACGCTCCACGGACGCGGCCCGGCGCATGGCGGAAGCGGCAGGCCGGCTCGAGGAGATCGAGCAGGAGCGCGCGGTCCATGCCGCCAGGCCCGCCGCCCTGATCGCCGAGATCGAGCAGGGCGAGATGCTGCGCGAGCGGCTGGCGAAGGGGCTTGCCGAGGCCGAGCAGGCGATGGAGCGCGCGCAGGATGCGATGGGCGATATCGAACGCGTGCTGGCCGAGGCGACCGAGACCCTGGCGCAGGCGCGCGAGGGGCGCGCGACCCTTGCCGCGCGGGCCGAGAACGAGGAAGCGCGCCGCAGCGAGATGGCGCGCATTTCGGGCGAGCGCTTCCAGTGCCCGCCGCCGCTGCTCGCCGACCGCTTCGGCTTCGAGGAGCACGGGGTCAGGCCCGCGAGCGAGGAATCCGAGGCGCTCGACCGGCTCGTCGCCCAGCGCGAGCGGATCGGCCCGGTCAATCTCGTCGCCGCGGAGGAACTCGCGCGGATCGAGCAGGAACATGGCACCAGCGCGAGCGAGCAGGCCGAACTGGCCGAAGCGGTCGCCCGGCTGCGCGGGTCGATCGGCAATCTCAACCGCGAGGGCCGCGAACGCCTGCGGGCCGCGTTCGAGGAAGTGGACGGCCATTTCCGGGTCCTGTTCACGCGGCTGTTCCAGGGCGGGCAGGCGCATCTGGCGCTGGTCGATTCGGACGATCCGCTCGAAGCCGGGCTCGAAATCTACGCCCAGCCGCCGGGTAAAAGGCTGCAATCCCTTTCGCTGCTGTCGGGCGGCGAGCAGGCGCTGACCGCGACCGCGCTGATCTTCGCGCTGTTCCTGACCAACCCGGCGCCGATCTGCGTGCTGGACGAGGTCGACGCGCCGCTCGACGATGCCAATGTCGAACGCTTCTGCGACCTGCTCGATTCGATGGTCCGCACGACCAGGACGCGCTACCTCATCGTCACCCACAACGCGGTCACGATGAGCCGGATGCACCGGTTGTTCGGCGTGACGATGGCGGAAAAGGGAATCTCGCGCCTCGTCAGCGTCGATCTCGGCGAAGCGGAAATGATGGCGGCCGAATAGCGTTCAGGCTTCGAGCGCGCGGGCGAGCCGGGCGCGCACCCGCTTCAGCCCGGCGAGCGTTTCGGCCAGCCTGCGCGCGTCCTCTGCGGCGGATGCGCGGGCCTCCCCGTCCCCCTGCTCCGCCCCCGCCCGCCGGTCGCCCGACCGGCGATCGCCGCCGCGACGGCGGTCATGCTCGGACTTCGCGGAAGCGCGCAGCACCGCCTCGGCGCCCTTGAGGGTATAGCCTTCCTGGTTCACCAGCCGATCGATCGTTTCGACCAGCGCGACATCGCTCTGCCGGTAATAGCGCCGTCCGCCGCTGCGCTTGAGCGGTTTGAGGAGGCTGAACTGCTGTTCCCAGTAGCGCAGTACGTGCGGCTTGATCCCGAGCGCCTCGGACACCTCGCCGATGGTGCGGAGCGCGCCTTCGTCCTTGCCGTCCTCGAATTCGGCCATGCGGATCAGGCGCCTTTCGCGATGCGTTCCTTGAGCAGCTGGCTCGCGCGGAAGGTCATCACCCGGCGCGGGGTGATCGGGACCTCGACCCCGGTCTTGGGATTGCGGCCGATCCGTTCGTTCTTGTCGCGCAGGACGAAGCTGCCGAAACCGGAGATCTTCACGTTCTCCCCGTCGGCCAGCGCATCGCACATCTTTTCGAGGATCGCCTCCACCAGATCGAGCGATTCCGCCCGGCTGAGACCCATCTTGCGATTGATGGTCTCCGCCAGATCGGCGCGGGTGAGGGTGCCAACCGAACGCATCATGCCGAAACTCCTACGCGGCGCGATCCCGGACAGGGTGCGATACTAGCCCATCGTGCGGATTTGGCAATCTCGCGCTGGGAGTGCCGGCACGCCGCCCGCAGGACGGGGTCTCGCGCCGCTAGAGCCGGACGAGGCTCGCCCCCCAGGTGAAGCCGCCGCCCATCGCCTCGAACATGACCAGATCGCCCGGCCTGATCCGCCCGTCGCACCGTGCGGCATCGAAGGCGAGCGGGACCGAAGCGGCCGAAGTGTTGGCGTGGCGATCGACGGTGACGATCACCTTTTCCGCCGGAATGCCGAGCTTGCGCGCGGTCGCATCGAGGATCCGGGCATTGGCCTGGTGCGGCACGATCCAGTCGATCTCGGCGGCGCGGACCCCCGCCGCGTCGAGCACTTCGTTGAGCACCTCGGAAAGGTTCACCACCGCATGGCGGAACACCTCGCGGCCCTTCATCCTGAGATGGCCGACGGTCTGCGTGGTCGAGGGGCCGCCGTCGACATAGAGCAGATCGTGCTGCGCCCCGTCGGCGTGCAGCCGGGTCGCGAGCACGCCGGCCGCCGATTCGCCGGGCGCCGAATCGCCGGAAGTCGGCGCTTCGAGCACCACCGCCCCCGCCCCGTCGCCGAACAGGACGCAGGTGGTCCGGTCGTTCCAGTCGAGGATGCGGCTGAACGTCTCCGCCCCGATCACCAGCGCGCGCCTTCCCATCCCGGTCCGCAGCATCGAATCCGCGGTCGCGAGCGCGTAGAGAAAGCCCGAACACACCGCCGCCACGTCGAAGGCGATCCCGCCATTGCAGCCGAGCGCGTGCTGGACCTTGGTCGCGGTCGCGGGAAAGGTGTTGTCGGGGGTGGCGGTGGCGAGCACGATGAGGTCGATGTCGCGCGCGGCGAGCCCGCAATCGGCGAGCGCCGCACGCGCTGCCTCGGTCGCGAGGCTGGCCGTCGTCTCGCCCTCGCCCGCGATGTAGCGCTGGCGGATGCCGGTGCGTTCGACGATCCATTCGTCGCTGGTGTCGATCCGCGCGGCGAGTTCGCCATTGGTGACGACGCGCCGCGGCAGGGCCGAACCCGAACCGACCAGGCGCGATCCGGTCACGCCGCGGCCTCGTCCCGCCCGCCCGCGGTTCCGTTCTTGCGGAAGGCATCCTCGCCCATCTCGGCAAGGTCGCGGGCAATGCATTCGGTGAGCTTGTTCTCGAGCAGGCGCGCGGCGACCGTCACCGCGTGGGCGACCCCGCCCGCGGTGGCGCTGCCGTGGCTCTTCACCACCACGCCGTTGAGGCCGAGGAAGACCGCGCCGTTGTGATTATTGGGGTCGAGGTGGTGCCTGAGCAGTTCGGTCGCGGGGCGCGAGACGAGAAAGCCGATCTTGGAACGCAGCGAGGAGGTGAAGGCCTGCTTCAGAAGGTCGGTGACGAAGCGCGCCGACCCCTCGATCGCCTTGAGCGCGATATTGCCGGAAAAGCCGTCCGTCACGACGACATGGGTTTGGCCGCGGTTGATCTTGTCGCTTTCCACGAAGCCGTCGAATTCCAGCGCGAGTTCGCTGTCCGCGCGGGTTGTCGCGGCGGACAGGCGCGCGGCGGCATCGCGCAGCGCATCTGTGCCCTTGATCTCTTCCGTGCCGATGTTGAGCAGCCGCACCTTGGGCCGCTCGAACCCGTTGACGATACGCGAATAGGCCGCCCCCATCACCGCGAACTGGACGAGGTTGCGCGCATCGGCCTCGGTGTTGGCGCCGAGGTCGAGCATGACGACATCGTGTTCCTGCAGCGTCGGCAGCAGCGCGGCCAGGGCCGGACGGTCGATCCCGGGAAGCGTGCGCAGCGCGATCTTGCTCATCGCCATCAGCGCGCCGGTGTTGCCCGCGCTGACCGCGGCGCCCGCATCGCCCGATTTCACCGCGCCCACGGCAAGGCCCATGCTGGTGGTCTTGGCCCGGCGGATCGCACGGCTGGGCAGCTCGTCGCCGCCGACCACGTCCTCGCAGTGAAGGATCTCGGAGGCGCCGGCCATGCCGGGATGGTTTTCGAGCGCCTGCCTGATCCGCGGCTCGTCCCCGACGAGGAGGAACTGGAAATCCTCGTGCCGGCGACGGGCGATCGCGGCGCCTTCGACCATGACGCGCACGCCTTCGTCGCCGCCCATCGCGTCAACGGCGATACGCGGGAGGCTCATGCGCTTTTTTCCCTGTCCAAGAGGGGTCAGATGCCCTTGGGCACCATCACTTCGCGGCCGTTGTAGAACCCGCAATGGCCGCACATGTTGTGCGGACGCTTGAGCTCGCCGCAATTGGGGCATTCGTGGAACGCCTCGACCTTGAGCGAATCGTGCGCCCGGCGATTGCCGCGGCGATGGGGCGATACTTTTCTCTTGGGGACAGCCATGGCTACGCCAATTCCTCAGGTAAAATCGTGTCTTGCGCGCGGAGTGGCGCTGGGTTTCCGGTGTCGCCCTTACGGCAAGGGGCGCACGCGCACAAGCAGGGCGGCGCGCGGGTCCTCGCTGAAATGGCGGGAAGGCGCGCGCTATAGCGGATAAATCCCGCGTTGCAAGCCTTGCTCTGCGGCCCTAACCCGGATTATTCACCGGCAGTGGTCTGACGGGTTGGCGGGAGTGGCGTAAGCATTTGCATTGTTGTAGGAATGTGGTTGCTTAAGCCAGACCTGCAACGGGGCAAAATATGCCACAGACCACACCCGCCGGATGCGATGATAGCGCGTCCGTATTTTCGTTTCCAGCAGTGCGCGGCAAGAAGGTCACAGCTGCGTTTGACGGCGGCAGGCTGACCTCGGATGGCGGGGTCCTGGTGCTGGCTCAGGCCGAGCGCATGATGGGGCTCTGCCAGCGGCTTGCGGCGTGTATTGCCGATCCGCGCGATCCTGCTCGGGTGGTTCATCGGCTTGAAGATATCCTGCGCGCGCGGATGTTCGCGATCGCCTGCGGCTATGAGGATGCCGATGATCTCGACGCTCTGCGCGATGATCCGGGCTTCCGCCTTGCGCTGGGCAAGCTGCCGGGATCGGGTGCGGGGTTGGCCAGCCAACCGACGATGAGCCGCTGGGAGAATGCGCCGAGCACGCGCGAGCTGGCAAAGATGCTGGGGATCATGATCGACATCTACTGCGCCAGCTACCCCACTCCGCCGGCGGCGGTGACGCTGGATATCGATGACACCTGCGACGTCGTGCACGGCTATCAGCAACTCTCCTTCTGGAACGGACATCATGGGGAGCGCTGCTTCCTGCCGATCCATGTCTACGACACGGCAACGGGCCGGCCGGTGGCGATGCTGCTGCGCACGGGCAAGACGCCTTCTGGCAAGGAGGCGGCAGGGCATATCCGGCGTCTGGTGCGCCATCTTCGCCGCCACTGGCCTGATACCCACATCACCATCCGCGGTGACGGGCATTATGGACGGCCCGAGGTCATGGCCTTCTGCGAGGCGGCCCATGTCGATTACGTGTTCGGTCTGCCGACCAACGCCGCGCTGCGCGCTGATCCGGTTATCGTCACTGCCGCCGATGCCTGCGCGGTCCGCCGCGCCGAGTGCCAACTCCCGGTCCTGCGCAGCTATGCCGAGACCCGCTACGGCGCGAAGAGCTGGAACCGCCAGCGCCGCGTCGTCGCCAGGATCGAGGCCAGCACGCTGGGCATGGATATCCGCTATGTCGTCACATCGCTAACCCAAGGCTCGGCTGAATACATCTATGACACGCTCTACTGTGCGCGCGGGCAGGCCGAGAACTTGATCAAGCTGCACAAGACCCAGCTGGCCAGTGACCGCACCTCGTGCCGGTCGGCGAACGCCAACCAGATGCGCCTGATCCTGCACACCGCTGCCTACTGGCTGCTGTGGCGCGTTCAGCAGGCGATCCCAAAGACCACCGCTCTGGCAAAAGCCGAGTTTACGACCCTGCGCCTGCGGCTGCTCAAGGTTGCTGCCCGCGTCATGGAAAGCGCCACCCGAATCCGCGTAGCGTTCGCCTCTGCGTGCCCCGATGCCGATCTGATGCGTGCCATCGTTCTCGCGCTCAAGCCTGCGCCGACGTAGCGGGCGCGGCAGTGCCGCAGAAACCCCGAGCCAAGTCCTTCAACCAGAAAAGCCCATCGATCACAGCGCGGTGAAACAGACGCCAGCGGTGCCGCACGCCCGCTCTACGCCGCCGCACGCAGCAGTGGCGTCAAGCTCGCGCCGAGAGGCGCCCAACCGCATCGCCGTGAATAAGAGAGGCTAGCAGTCGCCCTGCAACAGGACAGGGGACTCCTCCATGATCATCCTACCCGTGACGCTGGCAAGTGCGGCGGCGGCTGCCGTTCTCAACATCTGGCTGATGGTCCGCATCGGTGCGGTCCGCCGGGCGAGCGGCATCAGCGTCGGCGACGGGGGAAGCGAACCGCTCCAGCGGCGGATGCGGGCGCAGGCCAATTTCGTCGAGAACACGCCCTTCGTGCTGCTGCTGGTCGCGGGGATCGAGCTGGCGGGCGCCGGCGGCGGGTGGCTGCAATGGGCCGCGGGCGCCTACATCATCGGGCGGATCGCCCACGCCTTCGGGATGGATGGCGGGTCGAAGCAGGTCGGGCGGATGGTCGGCACGCTGGTGACGATGCTGGTCCTGCTGGGGCTGGC
This sequence comes from Erythrobacter sp. HL-111, assembly GCF_900105095.1. Taxonomy (NCBI): domain Bacteria; kingdom Pseudomonadati; phylum Pseudomonadota; class Alphaproteobacteria; order Sphingomonadales; family Erythrobacteraceae; genus Erythrobacter; species Erythrobacter sp. HL-111. Next base: position 1,216,051 of record NZ_LT629743.1, read on the forward strand.
GATCGTCGCGGCGCTGGTCGCCGCCGGCATGATATAGACCGACCCCCTCTATCCCGGGCGTTCGCCCGGGATAGCGAACACTCAGGACAAGGCGTAATCGCTGACGAAGGCGTTGGTCTTGCGCTCCATCCCGAAGGTGCTGGTCGGGCCATGGCCGGGAATGAACGTCACGTCCTCGCCCAAGGGCCAGAGGCGCTGCGTGATCGAATCGATCAGGTCCTGGTGATTGCCGCGCGGGAAATCGGTCCGCCCGATGCTCCCCTTGAACAGCACGTCGCCAACGATCGCGAAGCGGCTGGGCGCGTGGAAGAAGACGACATGGCCGGGCGTGTGGCCGGGGCAGTGGATCACGTCGAGCGAGAGTTCGCCCACCGTCACCGTGTCGCCGTGCTCCAGCCAGCGGGTCGGCTCGAAACTTGCCGCCTGCATCCCGAAGCGGCTGCCGTCCTCGTCTAGCCGGGAGATCCAGAAGCGGTCGTCCTCGTGCGGGCCCTCGATCGGCAGGCCCAGTTCCTCGGCCAGCATCCCGGCCTGCCCGCAATGGTCGAGATGGCCATGGGTGACGAGGATCTTCTCGAGCGTCACGCCCGCCTTGGCGACCCCCGCCTTCAACTTGTCGCGATCGCCGCCCGGATCGATGAGCGCGGCCTTGCCAGTGGCGGTGCACCAGATCAGCGAGCAGTTCTGTTGCAGCGGCGTCACGGGCAGGATCGCGGCCTTCATCGGCGGCGTTCGGGGCGAGGTCGTCGGAGCGTCGGTCATGGGCGAAGATGTGCCGCCGCGCCTGCACGATTGCAAGTGGCGCGCACCACGCTATCGCTCGGGCCATGCAGGGCCTCATCATCCGCGACGCGCGCCCAGACGAACTCGATTTCGTCACCGGCCTCATCGCCGACGACGCGCTCGCGGTCGCGCGCGATCCGGTGACGGGTGCGGAAGCGGCCTACCAGCGCGAGGCTTTCGAGGCGATCGCGGCCGATCCCTGCCACCGCCTGCTGATCGCCGAGCTCGACGGCGAGCGGGTCGGCAGTTTCCAGCTCTCTTTCATCCCGGGCGTCGCTCTGGGCGGAGCATCGCGCGGGCAGATCGAATTCGTGCGCGTTGCCAGCCCCTTGCGCGGTCGCGGGATCGGGGAGGCGATGATGCGCTGGGCGATAGAGGAATGCCGCGCGCGCGGCTGTTACCTCGTCCAGCTCACCAGCGATCACCGACGCCCGGCCGCACACCGCTTCTACGAAAGGCTCGGCTTCACCGCGAGCCATGCGGGGTTCAAGCTGCGCCTAATCATATCCGCCCGCCCTTCCACACAACCCGGCCGATGATCTCGACATCCTCAGCCGCCACGCTCACCGGCGGATAGGCGAGGTTCTGGCTGAGCAACGATAGCCGCCCTCCCCCTGCGCTCGCCACCCGCTTCACCATCAGCGTGTCCCCCATCCGCACGACATGGATGCCGTCGCGGAACGGCAGCGCCCGGCGGTCGACGAGGATCTCGTCGCCATCGTTGAGCAGCGGCTCCATCGAATCGCCTTCGACCGTGATCGCGGAAAGCTCGGCGCCTTCCAGTCCCTGTTCGGCGAGCCAGCGGCGCGAGAAGCGGAAGGCGTCGAAGGCGCTTTCGCCCGCGGGCAGCGCGCCGGGACCGGCCGAGGCGCCGATCGCAAGGCGCGGCACCTCGATCCATGGCGACCCGCGCGGATCGGCGGGGTTCGACGGCGGTTCATAGGAAATTTCCCCAGGTCCGGCAAGTTCGCTTTCCGCCACGCCGAAGAACCGCGCCAGCGTACGCCGGTCGCCTTCCTCGAGCTTGCGGGGCGAGCCCTTGCGAATGAATTGCTGGAGATAGCTCGGATTGCGCCCGATCAGTTCGGACAGTCCGGCAAGGCTCGCTCCGCGCTCCTGCGCGAGGTCGAGCAGGCGCCGGCGCGGTCCTGCGGGAACGTCGGTGTCGGACTTGGTCATGCGCGCATCCTACACATAGGATTTTTCCTAGACAAGTAGGATTTCCGGTGGAACGAATAGGGAACACCGAGCGATTCGCCGCCCCGGTGCCACCATCAGGACGCAGCCAGATGAGGGGTAAACCATGCTGATCCGCACCATCGAGACCTTCCTGCGCCGGCACGAAATGCCCGCGACGAAATTCGGCCGCCTCGCCGCGCACGACCCGCGCTTCGTGCTCGACCTTCGCATGGGCCGCCTGCCCCGTCCCGCCACCGAGGCGCGCACGCGTGCATGGATGAAAGGCTACGAGGCGAAGGCGGAAGCCTGCGCGAAAGCCTGCCCCCAGGCCGCCGCCGCTCCCGCCGGGACGAAGGAATCGACCGATGCCGAGTGACACGCTCACCCTCCCCGCCGATCTCGAAACCAAGTCCAGGGACGCCCCGCCGCCGCAGCAGCAGCGCGCCCCCGCCCCGCCCCGCACCGCAACGCCGCGCCGCTACCGCCCCCGCCGCACCACCGCCGACCGGGTGCGCGAGGCGCTGCTCACGCTGGCGCAGGGCCATGCGAGCCTGCTCACCCACGAAGAGAAGGCCTGGGCCTCGATCACCTTTTCGGGCACGCGGCACGAGGTGATGCTCGATTTCGACGGCCCGGAGGCGGTCGCGGCCGGCGAGGAATTCATCGACGAACTGCCCGAACACGAATTCCGCATCCCCGGCCAGCTCGTCGCCGACGCGACGGTGCGCGAGATCGACCACCGCTTCGGCGCGGACGAGCGGCTGGTGGTGACGGCGGTGTTGCTGCTGCTGGAGGAAGGCTAGACGGCAGAGGGCGCGCGCTCGGGCCGCAGCGCGGCCCGCAAGCGCGACCGCGCGCCCGCAGGTGCCCCGGAGCGCAGCGCAGGGGACAGCGCCGAGGACGCGGGCCCGGATGGGCCCGTGCATATCAATTCCGCCGCACCACCAGGTTCCGGATCTCGCTCATGTCCTCCATCGCGAAGCGGATACCCTCGCGGCCGAGCCCGGAGTCCTTCACGCCCCCATAGGGCATGTTGTCGACCCGGTAGCTCGGCACGTCGTTCACCACCACGCCGCCAACCTCGAGCCGGTCCCACGCGTCGAACATCTGGAACAGGTCGCGGGTGAAGATGCCCGCCTGCAGGCCGAACTTCGAATCGTTCACCTCGTCCAGTGCAGCGCCGAAATCCTCGAAGCGCTGGAGGATCGCCAATGGGCCGAAGGCTTCCTCGTTGCGCGCCTTGCAATCGTGGGGCACGTTTTCGAGCAGCGTCGCTTCGAGCATGTTGCCGTTCGACAGTCCGCCCCCGCACAGCAGGCTCGCGCCAGCGTCGACCGCCTCGTCGATCCAGCCCTTCAGGCGCTCGGCCTCCTTGTCGGAGATCATCGGGCCGATGAAGGTGTCGCGGTCCTTGGGATCGCCCGCCTTGAGGCTCCCGGCCTTCTCGACCAGCATCGCCTTGAAATCGTCATAGACTTCCGCATGGATCAGGATGCGCTGCACCCCGATGCAGGACTGGCCCGACTGGTAGAAGGCGCCGAAGATCACCCGTTCGAGCGCGTCGGCAAGGTCCGCGTCGCGGTCGATCACCACCGCGGCATTGCCGCCGAGTTCGAGCACTACCTTCTTCTTGCCCGCTCTGGCCTTCAGGTCCCAGCCCACCCCGGGCGAGCCGGTGAAGGACAGGAGCTTCAATCGCTCGTCACAGGTGAACAGGTCCGCCCCGTCGCGGCTGGCGGGAAGGATCGAGAACGCGCCTTCGGGCAGGATGTCACATTCGGCCAGCACCTCGCCCATGATGATCGCACCCAAGGGCGTCTTGCTCGCCGGCTTCATCACGAAGGGGCAGCCGATCGCGATGGCGGGCGCGATCTTGTGCGCGGCAAGGTTGAGCGGAAAGTTGAACGGGCTGATGAAGCTGCACGGGCCGATCGGCAGCCGCTTCCACATCCCCATGTAACCCCTGGCGCGCGCGGAAATGTCGAGCGGCTGGACCTCGCCGTAGTTCCGCACCGCTTCCTCGGCGGCGATGCGGAAGGTGTCGATCAGGCGGGTGACTTCGCCTTCGCTGTCCTTGATCGGCTTGCCCGCCTCAATGCACAGGGCATAGGCCAATTCGTCGAAACGTTCGCGGAAGCGCGCGACGCAATGCATCAGCACGTCCTGCCTTTCGTAGGAGGCGAGCTTCGCCATTGGTTCGGCTGCGCGCACCGCCCCGGCAATACCTTCCTCGATCACGTCGGGCGTGGCCAGCGCGGTGCGGAAGGCGACCTCGCCGGTGTATTTGTCCGTGACCTCGAGATCGGTGTTGGGCTGCACCGCCCGGTTGTTGAGGTAGAGCGGATAGGTGTCCTTGAGCTGGGGCATCGTGACCTCCGGTAAATGGGCTGGCGCAGTGGTTGCGCCTTTCGCCATGACGACGCCGGGCCGGGGCCTATAGTTCCGCGCTCAGCCGCTTGATATCATGGTTCAGGATCTGGTCGTTCTCGCTGTAGTCGACCGGGCAGTCGATGAGATGCACCCCCGGCGTGTCGCGGCAATGGGCCAGCAGGTCGGCGAGATGTTCGCTCGAAGTCACCCGGTGTCCGCTCGCGCCGTAGCTTTCGGCATAGGCGACGAAATCGGGGTTGTCGTAGGTCAGCCCGAAATCGGCGAAACCCATGTTCGCCTGCTTCCAGCGGATCATGCCATACGCATCGTCGCGCAGGATCAGCACGGTGAAGTCGAGGCCGAGCCGGACTGCCGTTTCCATCTCCTGGCTGTTCATCATGAACCCGCCGTCGCCGCAGATCGCCATGACCTTGCGCTCCGGGTAAAGCATCGCGCTCATCATCGCGCTCGGGAGCCCGGCGCCCATCGTGGCGAGCGCGTTGTCGAGCAGGACGGTGTTGGGAAGATAGGCGGTGTATCCGCGCGCGAACCAGATCTTGTAGACCCCGTTGTCGAGGCAGATGATCCCGTCCTCGGGCATGGCGGCGCGCACCTGTTGCACGAGATGCGGCGGGAAGATCGGGAAACGCGCGTCGTTCGCGAGCGGCCCGGTATGGGCGAGTTCGGCCTTGCGGTATTCGAGCATCCGGGCGAAATCCCACCGCCCCTGCGGGACGATGTCCTCCTTGATCTGCCAGATCGCGTTGGCGATGTCGCCGATCACCTCGATCTGCGGGAAATAGACCGGATCGACTTCCGCTGTCTTGGTCGAGACGTGGATCACCGTGGGCGGGCTGTCCGAGCCCACGGCACCTTCCTCGTCATTGTGCATGAAGAAGGGTGGCTTCTCGATCACGTCGTGGCCGACATTGACGATGCAGTCCGCATCCGCGATCGCCCGGTGGCAGAAATCACCCGCCGAAAGCGCCGCGCAGCCGAGGAACAGCGGGTGGCGTTCGTCGATCACGCCCTTGCCCATCTGGGTCGTGACGAAGGGGATGCCGGTCTTCTCGATGAACTGGTGGAGCATCCGCCCCGTCATCTTGCGGTTCGCGCCCGCGCCGATGACGAGGATCGGCGACTGTGCGGCTTCGATCGCGGTCACCGCCTGGCGCACCGCCTTCACCTCGGCCGAAGGGCGCCGCGCGAGCGAGGGCGCGATCGGCCGGCTGGCGGACCTTTCCTCGGCGATGTCCTCGGGCAGTTCGAGATGCACCGCGCCGGGCTTCTCCTCCTCGGCCAGGCGGATCGCCTCGCGCACCCGGCTCGGGATATTGTCGCCGCTGGCGAGCTGGTGGGTGAATTTCGTGATCGGTCCCATCATGTCGACCACGTCGAGGATCTGGAAGCGGCCCTGCTTCGATTTCTTGATCGGTTTCTGGCCGGTGATCATCATCATCGGCATCCCGCCCAATTGGGCATAGGCCGCCGCGGTCACGAAGTTGGTCGCGCCCGGGCCGAGCGTCGCGATGCAAACGCCGGTCTTGCCGGTGTGCCGGCCGTAGGTCGCGGCCATGAAGCCGGCGCCCTGTTCGTGGCGGGTGAGGATCAGCCTGATCTTGTCCGATTTCGACAGGCTTTCGAGGAAGTCGAGATTCTCCTCCCCCGGCACGCCGAAGATGTATTCGACGCCTTCCGCCTCGAGACACTCGATGAACAGGTCCGATGCCTTGGTCGTCTCGCTCATGCTGCTTCCCCCCGGATGCGGACAGGCCCGCGGCCTGCCCTCCCTTCCCGCCCCCATGCGGATAGCGCGACTGTATGACCGCCGCGTGATGGAGCGGCCGCGCGCGGGAGTATTGCAGAAATCCGCCAACCCGCAAGGCGCGGGCGCGATTCAATAGCCCAGCTTCGGATCGAAGACCGGTGCGACCGGCTCGCCCTTCAGATAGCTGTCGAGGTTCGCAAGGAAGCGGTCTGCCGAGCGGACGAACATCCTGTCCTGCGCCCGGCCCGACAGGTGCATGGTGATGTGGGCATTGCCCAGCGACCACAGCGGGTGGTCGGCAGGCAGCGGTTCGGGCGTGGTGACGTCGAGGAAGGCCCCGCCGATGGCCTTGTTCTCCAGCGCCTCCACCAGCGCCGGCTGGTCGATCACGCTGCCGCGCGCGATGTTGACGATGACGGCGTCGGATTTCATCGCGGCGAGTTCCTCTGCCCCGATCATGCCTTCGGTCTCCGGGGTGGCGGGAACCGCGAGGATCACCCAGTCGAATTCCGCCAATCGCGCGCGCCATTCGTCCGGGCCGAGCGTGCCCTCCCCGCCCGAGCGCCGCACCACGCTGACCGCGACATCGAAAGCCTCGAGCCGCGGCTGGATCAGCTTGCCGATCGCCCCGTAGCCGAGCAGCAGTGCCTTCGTGCCCGCCAACTCGCGCTTGCCGGGGCTGTCGAGCAGCCATTCGTGCCGCTCCTGCGCGCGCACCACATCGCGGTAACCCTTGGCGATGGTGAGCATCCCCATCACCACATATTCGGCGATGGTGACGGCGTTGATCCCGGCCCCGTTGGTGACGGTGATCCCGCGCTCGATCAAAACGTCCATCGGCAGGAAATCGAGCCCGGCATAGATCGAATTGAGCCATTTCAGATCATGCGCCGCGCGCAGGGTTTCGACCATCGCGCCCGTGTCGTTCATGTCGAACCAGCCGATCTCCGCGCCCCTGACCGCCTCGATGGCCTCCTCGCGGGTCATGAACCAGCGCACGTCGAGATCGGGCGGAAGCCGCGGTTCGAGCAGCGGGCGGATGAGGCCGGAGATCGCGAGGGTGGTCATTCCGTCACCCTCCGGAAGACGCACCAGTTGAAGTTCTGGACATTCCCGCCCGGGGTTTCGTGCTGCTCGCTCCAGTGTTCGACCAGCCCGAACTGCGCGCCCAGTTCCTGCCCGAGCGTTTCGGGCGAATGGCGCTGCACCGGCAGGCCGCTGCACTTTTCCGGGCCGTCCGGCGCGAAGGTGGCGATGACCGCGATCCCGCCGAGCTCCAGGCCGGCAAGCAGCGCGGCGCGATAGGCGGCGCGCTGCTCGGGCGCGGTCAGGAAGTGGAACACCGCCCGGTCGTGCCACACCCCGTAGCGGCGGGCGGGCCGCCAGTCGGTGATGTCGGCGCAGATCCAGTCGATTGCCGCGCCCTCGCCCGCGGCTTCGGCCCGCGCCCGGTCGAGCGCCTGCCGGGAGATGTCGAGCACGGCTACCTCGGCGAAACCCGCCTTCACCAGCTCTCCGGCGAGCCGCGACATGCCGCCGCCGATGTCGATCGCCGCCGGGCGTCGATCGCCGCAATGGCGCAGGATCGCAGAAAGCGAGACCTCCGGCGCGGGCTGATACCAGCTCAACGCGTCGGCTGGACGCTTTCGGTAGACCTCGTCCCAATGCTCGGTGCGCGATGCGGTCATCGTTCAAGCCTCCATTCCCAGCCGAGCGGATCGCCGTCCATCACCTCGACGCCTTGCCGACTGAGTTCGTCGCGGATCGCATCGGAGCGCGCGAAGTCCTTCGCGGCGCGGGCCTGCTTGCGTTCGGCGAGCGCGGCTTCGATTTCGTCCTCGGTGATGGTTGCCGAGACGGGGCGGATACGCAGGTCGGAGCGGGTGAGGCCCAGCAGGTCGAGGCCGAGGACTGCGTCCATGCCCGCCACGACCTTGAGCGTCTCTGAAGGCAGCACCTTCTTGCGAGCCAGGACATCCTCCAGCACGGTTATTGCGATTGCGCTATTGAGGTCCTCTGACATGGAAGCGTCGAAGTTGATGAAGAAATCCACCCACGACTCAAGTTCGTCATCTTGAACTTGTTTCAGGGACCATCCCTCCTCGTGCGACCAGTTCGATGCGTCAGGCATGGATGCTGAAACAAGTTCAGCATGACGGGCCTTAAGGTTTTCGATCCTTTGGACCATCCGCTTCAATCGCGTCAGCGCCGCGCCCAATCCCTCCCACGAAAACTCCAGTTCGCTGCGATAATGCGCCTGAAGGCACATCATCCGGTAGGCGAGCGGGTGATAGCCCTTCTCCACCAGCAATCGCAGCCGCAGGAACTCGCCCGAACTCTTCGACATCTTGCCGCTGCGCTCGACGAGGAAGTTGTTGTGCATCCAGATCTTCGCGCCCGAATTGCGCGCGTCGTCGAGGCCCCCGCAGCCGCAGAACGCCTGGTTCTGGGCGATCTCGTTGGGGTGGTGGATCTCGCGGTGGTCGATCCCGCCGGTGTGGATGTCGAAGGGAAAGCCCAGCAGCGCCTCGCCCATGACCGAGCATTCGAGATGCCACCCCGGCGCGCCCCGGCCCCACGGCGAATCCCATTCCATCTGGCGCTTCTCGCCCGGAGGCGTGGTGCGCCAGATCGCGAAGTCGGCGGCGTTGCGCTTGCCTTCGACCGCGTCGATCCGACCCTCTCCCTCTTCCGTCACCGCGCGCGCAAGGCGGCCGTAATCCTCGACCGTCGAGACATCGAAATAGAGCCCGCTGTCGAGCATGTAGCAATGCCTGTCCGCGATCGATTTCGCGAAGGCGATCATCTCGTCGATATAATCGGTCGCGACCGACCAGCGCGCGGGCTCGCGGATGTTGAGCGCCGCGACATCCGCCTTGAACGCCGCGGTGTAGTGCGCCGCGATTTCCCGGATCGAACGCTGCGATCCGGCCGCCGCCTTTTCCAGCTTGTCCTCGCCCGCATCCGCATCGTCGGTGAGGTGCCCGACATCGGTGATGTTGATGACGTGGGTGAGGTCATACCCCTTCCACGTCAGCGTGCGCCCCAGCACATCGGCGAACACATAGGCGCGCATGTTGCCGATATGGGCGTAGTTGTAGACCGTCGGCCCGCAGGTGTAGACGCGCGCCTCGCCGGCATGGACGGGCTCGAACACCTCGAGCTTGCGGGTGAGCGAGTTGAACAGTTTGAGCGGCGCTTCGGTCATGCCTGGGCGCTTTGCTTGTCGAGGGCGCGCGGGTCAATCCCAGCCGATGAACCGGACCTGCTGTTCGAGCGGCACGCGCTCGCGCTCGAAATTGTTCACCGGCGCTTGCGCGTCGCGATAGCCGATCGCCATGCCGCAGAAGAACATGTAGCGATCATGGTCGAGCCCGAGATGGTCGCGGATCACGTTGGCGTAGAAGGCCATGAATTCCTGGAAGCAGGAATCGAGCCCCTCCTCGCGCAGCAGCAGGGCGACGGTCTGGAGCCACATGCCCGTATCCGACCATTGCGGCTCCTTCATCAGCCGCGGGAAATAGACGAACATGACCGCCGGCGCATCGAAACTGGTCGCGTTGCGCCCCATCGCCGCCATGCGCGCGGCGGTGTCGTCGCGCGCAATGCCGAGCGCATCGAACATGCCCCTCGAAATGCCGAAAAGGCGCTGCTTGTAGGCGTCCTCGGACTTGGGCGAGTCCCAGTCGTATTCGAGTTCCTGCGGCGGGGTGGAGGCGATCTTGGCCTGAAGCTCTTGCAGCGGCTGCCCGGTCAGGATCGCCGCCTCCCACGGCTGGTAATTGCACCCCGAAGCGGCCCAGCGCGCGGTGTCCATCACGCGGCGGATCTTGTCGTATTCGACCGGCTTGTCGAGAAAGGCCCGGATCGAGCGGCGGGTGGTGACGGCTTCGGTTACGTTCATCTGTCTCTTTCGCTTCTGTTAAGATAGGCCTCGCAAGCCCGCTTCAATCCCGGAAGATCCCGCAGGATCGTGTCATAGATCAACCGGTCGTCGATACCGTCATAATCATGGCGCAGGACATTTCCGAATCCGCGCAAGGCGTGGAACGGGACCTCCGGCGCAACTTCGCCCATCCCTTCCTCGCCGATCTTGACGGCTGCCTCGGTCAATCGCTGCAAGCAGCGCTCGACCGCATCGACCCGCATGCGATCGCCCGAGAAGGCCTCGAGATCGATGCCCTGCGTATAGGTCTCGATCGCTTCGATATTGTCGATGATATCGCGCACCCGGTCCGAGCGACGTTCAGAAGACACGTTTCCGGTCTCGATCTATCTCACGCTGAAGCCGAGCCTTGCGAGCAGGCTCGATCACCAGATCGACCTTCGAGGCAAGCGCCTGTTCGAGCCGGTATCCCAGATCGGCAAAGGCGAATCCGCCGATCTCGCGATCCCGGCCGAACTCGAGCGCAAGATCGAAATCGCTCGTCGTGCTCGCGACGTTTCGTGCCCGCGAACCGAACAGCGAGACATGCTTTATGCCCAAGGCGCGCAGGTCCGGTTCCATTGCTCGAAGGCGCTCAATCGCCGTGTCGGTATCCATGCGAGCCTCGTTCGATTGCCCTAACGCCGTTTAACGCCCTTCTCATCCTCGAACAACTCCGCCAGCTGCTCCATGATCGTGCCGCCCAGTTGCTCCACGTCCATGATCGTCACCGCGCGGCGGTAATAGCGCGTCACGTCGTGGCCGATGCCGATGGCGACCAGCTGGACGGGCGAAACCTTCTCGATCCAGTCGATCACGCCGCGCAGATGCGCCTCGAGATAACCCGCCGAGTTTACCGACAGCGTGCTGTCATCCACCGGCGCGCCGTCCGAGATCACCATCAGGATCCGCCGTTCCTCGGGGCGTCCCAGCAGGCGGGAATGCGCCCAGAGCAGCGCCTCGCCGTCGATGTTTTCCTTCAGCAGCCCCTCGCGCATCATCAGCCCGAGATTGCGCCGCGCGCGGCGCCACGGTTCGTCCGCCTGCTTGTAGACGATGTGCCTCAGGTCATTGAGGCGCCCGGGATTGGACGGCTTGCCGTCGGCGAGCCAGGCCTCGCGGCTCTGCCCGCCCTTCCACGCGCGGGTCGTGAAGCCCAGGATCTCGGTCTTGACCCCGCAGCGTTCGAGCGTGCGCGCGAGGATGTCGGCGCTGATCGCAGCGATCGAGATGGGCCGCCCGCGCATCGAGCCCGAATTGTCGATCAGGAGCGTGACAACCGTGTCCTTGAACTCGATGTCGCGTTCGACCTTGTAGGAGAGCGCCGTGCCCGGCGAGACGATCACGCGCGACAGGCGCGCGGCGTCCAATACGCCTTCCTCCTGGTCGAAATCCCAGCTGCGGTTCTGCTGCGCCATCAGCCGCCGCTGGAGCCGGTTGGCGAGGCGCGTCACGACGCCCTGCAAGCCCGTCAGCTGGCTGTCGAGATAGGCGCGCAGGCGGTCGAGTTCCTCCGAATCGCACAATTCGGGCGCATCGACGATCTCGTCGAATTTCTCGGTGAAGGCCTTGTAGTCCAATCCTTCGGGAATGTCGGCCTGCGGGCGGTTGGGCTTGACCGGCGCGTTGGAGGCGTCGCCCTCCTCACCCGGTTCGCCGTCCTGCATCTCGTCCTCGGCGGACAGCTCGCTGTCGGCCTCGCCCTCGCCTTCGCCTTCGGCCATGTCGCCGGCCATTTCGGCGCTTTGCGGTTCGTTCGAGCCGTCCTGCTGCTCGTCCTCGCCTTCCTGGTCCTGCTCCTCGCCGTCGTCGTCCTCGCCCTCGTCGCTGTCGCTGTCCTCGGGCCGGTCGGTCGGGCGGGTAAGGTCGAGGTCGCGCAGGATGTCGAGCGCGAGCTTCTGGAAGGCCTCCTGGTCACCCAGGCTTTCGGACAGGGCGGCGAAATCCTTGCCCGCCTTCTCCTCGATGAAGTCGCGCACGAGCTCGATGCCGGAGCGCGCCCTTTCCGGGATCGCCTCGCCGGTCAATTGTTCGCGCAGCATCAGCGAAAGCGCGGTCTGGATCGGCACCTCGGAGGAGTTCTGCGCCCGCACGATCTGGTCGGACGCGGTGCGAAGCTCGGTCGCGGCGTCGAGATTGCGCCTGATCCCGTCGAAACGATTGGCGCCCAGCGCCTCCCAGCGGACCTGTTCGATCGCGTCGTAGCAGGCGCGCGCGACCGGCTCGGGCGGGGCGCCGGTCGCGTGGAGGCCGGCATCGTGGTGGCGCAGCTTCAATGCGAAACTGTCGGCAAAGCCCCGCGCCTCGGTCACCTGGTCGGGCGGCAGGTCGCGGCCCGGCAGCGGCACGCGGAAGCGGTTGCCGGTCTGGCCCGGCAGGTCCGCGCTCCACGCGACCTCCACCTCCGCGTCCTTCGCCAGCGCGCGCGAGGCGCCGGTCAGCGCCTGCTTGAAACGATCGAGAGGGGATTCTTCTGCCATTCGGTCCGCGGATATGGGAATTACGGGATCGTCATCAAAGAATGGCCATCAGAAAATGGCCATCAGAGAATGGATTGCCCGGTCTTTTCCCAGTCCGCAAGGAAACCCTCGATCCCTTTCTGCGTGAGGACATGGTCGAACAGTGCGAAGATCACCTTGGGCGGCGCGGTCATCACGTCCGCCCCGATGCGCGCGCTTTCGAGGACGTGGGTGACGTGCCGCACGCTCGCGACGAGGATTTCCGTGTCGAAGGCGTAATTGTCGTAGATCAGCCGGATGTCGCGGATGAGGTCCATCCCGTCCGTGCCGTTGTCGTCGTGCCGCCCGACGAAGGGCGAAATGAAGGTCGCGCCCGCCTTCGCCGCGAGCAGCGCCTGGTTGGCCGAGAAGCACAGCGTCACGTTCACCATCGTCCCGTCGCCGGTGAGCGCGCGGCACGTCTTGAGCCCGTCGACCGTCAGGGGCACCTTGATGCAGACATTGTCGGCGATCCTGCGGAGCTTTTCGGCCTCCTGCATCATGGTTTCGTGATCGAGCGCGACGACCTCGGCCGAGACCGGCCCGTCGACGATCCCGCAAATCTCCTTCGTCACCTCCATGAAGTCGCGCCCCGACTTGGCGATGAGCGAGGGATTGGTGGTGACGCCGTCGAGCAGGCCGGTCGCGGCGAGTTCGCGGATGGCATCGATCTCGGCGGTATCGACGAAGAATTTCATGCACTTATCCTTCCACTGGGCGGTGCGGGCCGGCACGGGATGGTGGCGTCTAGCGCCCGCGCCGCCTAAGGGGCAGCGCCGATGATCCGGACCCGGTTGATCCTTTCCGCGCTGATTGCCTGCCTCGGCGGGGCTTGGCAACCATCGATCGCGCGCGCGGCGGACGAGAACGTGCAGCTCTGGGTGATCGGCTCGGCCCGGACCGATCTCGGCGGAGGCACCCGCGCGATGCTCGACGGGTCGATTCGCTTTCGCGAGGACGCGCGCCGGGGCGAGGAGAAGACGATCCGGCTGACGCTCGAACGAAAGGTCGCGCGGGGCGTCACGATCGGGGGCGGCGGCGGGATCTGGGAATCGGCGGGCGGCTTCACGGAGATCCGGCCGCACCAGCAGGTGACAGTCCTGCGCGGGGGCCTGTCGGCCCGCACCCGGCTGGAGGAGCGCATCTTCGACGATGCCCCGCGGATGGCGGTGCGCTTTCGCCAGCGGCTGCGCTATGCCCACGCCCTCTCGGACCGCACGAAGGCGAGCGTCGAGGGAGAATGGCTCCATCTCGTCCGGACGCGCGATCGCACGGGCCCGCAGGACCGCGACCAGTGGCGCGCGCGGATTTCGCTGCAACACAGTCCGGTCGAGCGGCTGACCCTGGGCCTCGCCTGGCTCGCGATCCACGACCCGAGCAGCCAAGGACGCGCGCGCTACGCCCATGTCCCGCAGCTGCGGGTGGACTGGCGCTTCTAGGCGTCAACGCGCGCCCCTGCCCGTTTTCCTGCGGGCGCATTTCCGCTCGCCGCGCTCCGCCTGCGCCGCACCACCGGATAGCGGGACTTTCGGGACCATGGACAAGTCGCGTTCGCCGTGTTCCGAATGGCGGGCGGGCCGTCTATGCTTCGCCGCCGATGAACCGCGTCCGCATCCTCGTCCTCAACGCCGCCCTCGGCCCGCTCGACTATACCGTGCCGGACGGGATCGAGGCGGGGCCGGGGAGCGTCGTCATCGCCCCGCTCGGGCCGCGGCGGGTGACGGGGATCGTGTGGGACGAGGGGCGCCTGCCCGGGGCCGAGGTTCCGGCGGACAAACTGCGCCCGATTATCGGGATCGTCCCCGTCCCGCCGCTGCCGGCACCCTTGCGCCGCCTCGTCGAATGGACCGCGGACTATTACTGCGCCGCCCTGGCCAGCGTCGCGCGCATGGCGCTGTCAAGCGGCGGGGCGCTGGGCGGGCCGACGACGATGACCGAATACCGCCTTGCCGGGGGCGAACCGGCGGGAAGGCTGACCGCGCAGCGCCGGCAGGCGCTCGACCGGTTGCGGCACGAACAGGGCACCATCCGCGAACTCGCCGCCGCCGCGGGCGTTTCCGAGGGCGTGCTGCGCGGCATGGTCGGCGCAGGGCTGATCGAGCCGGTCGAGGTCGCGATCGACCGGCCCTACCGCAGCGCCGATCCCGGCCACCACCGCCCCGATCTCTCGCCCGACCAGCGCGCGGTCGCGGACCGGCTGGTCGAAGCGGTGCGACAGCGGCGGTTCGCGCCCTTCCTGCTCGACGGGGTCACGGGATCGGGCAAGACCGAAACCTATTTCGAACCCGTCGCCGAGGCCCTGCGCATGGGCCGCCAGGTGCTCGTCCTGCTGCCCGAAATCGCGCTGACCGAAAATTTCCTCTCCCGCTTCGAAGAGCGTTTCGGCGCGCCCCCGGTGCTGTGGCATTCCTCGCTCAGGTCGACCGAGCGGCGCCGGGCGTGGCGCGCCATCGCGCAAGCTTCCGCGCAGGTCGTGGTCGGCGCGCGCTCGGCGCTGTTCCTGCCCTATGCCGACCTCGGCCTGATCGTCGTCGACGAGGCGCACGAGATCAGCTTCAAGCAGGATGACGGCGTGCGCTACAACGCCCGCGACGTATCGGTGATGCGTGCCCGGTTCGAGGACCTGCCGGTCGTCCTCGCCAGCGCGACCCCCGCGCTCGAAAGCCTCCACATGGCGGAAATCGGCGTCTACGAACGGCTCGAACTGCCGAGCCGGTTCGGCGGGGCGGAATTGCCCGCGATCCGCATTCTCGACCTCACCCGCGAGAAACCGCCTCGCGGGCGGTGGCTGGCGCAGCCGCTGGTCGATGGTCTGCGCGAACGGCTCGAACGCGGGGAGCAGTCGCTGCTCTTCCTCAACCGCCGCGGCTATGCCCCGCTCACCCTGTGCCGCAATTGCGGCCACCGCTTCAAATGCCCGAATTGCAGCGCGTGGCTGGTCGAACATCGCCTGTCGGCGCGCCTCGCCTGCCACCATTGCGGGCTGGAGACGCAGGTGCCGGAACACTGCCCCGAATGCGGCGAAGGCGACTGCCTCGTCGCCTGCGGGCCGGGCGTGGAACGGATCGCGGACGAGGTCGCGGAACTCTTTCCGCAGGCGCGCGTCGCGGTCGCGACCTCGGACACGCTCGGCAGCCCGGAACGCGCCGCGCAGTTCATCGCCGAGGCCGAGGCGAAGGCGATCGACGTGATCGTGGGCACGCAGCTCGTCACCAAGGGCTTTCATTTCCCCGAACTCACGCTGGTGGGCGTGGTCGATGCCGATCTCGGCCTCGAGGGCGGGGACCTGCGCGCGGCCGAGCGGACCTACCAGCAGGTCGCGCAGGTC
This sequence comes from Erythrobacter sp. HL-111, assembly GCF_900105095.1. NCBI lineage: Bacteria > Pseudomonadati > Pseudomonadota > Alphaproteobacteria > Sphingomonadales > Erythrobacteraceae > Erythrobacter > Erythrobacter sp. HL-111. The sequence goes on from NZ_LT629743.1 coordinate 1,231,902, forward strand.
GCCGGCCGCGCCGGGCGGGGCGCCAAGCCGGGCGAGGTGCTGATCCAGACCCGCCACCGCGACGCGCCGGTCATCGCCGCCCTTGCCGAAGGCGACCGCGACGCCTTCTACGCCGCCGAGACCGAGGCGCGGCGCGATGCGGGCGCCCCGCCCTTCGGGCGCTGGGCGGCGATCATCCTGTCATCCGAGGACGAGAAGGAAGCGCGCGAGGCCGCGGTCCGGCTGGGTGACGCGCGCCCGCACCTCGATGACCTGATGATCCTCGGCCCCGCCCCCGCCCCGCTCGCCCTGCTGCGGGGCCGCTATCGCTACCGCTTTCTCGTGAATGCAAAGCGCAGCGCGAACCTCCAGGCGGCCTTGCGCGACTGGATCGGGCAGGTCGATTTCGCACCCGGCGTGCGCGTGGGCATCGATATCGATCCCTATTCCTTCGTGTAGAGGCACCAATCACCGCTTCGCTCATTGTCGCCCCGATGCCCGAAACACGCGACCAGCCGATCCTCGTGCCCATCCTCGGCGACCAGCTCACCCGGACCCTGTCGAGCCTGCGCGGGCGGACCAAGGACGATACCGTCATCCTGATGATGGAGGTCTGGGACGAGGCCACTTACGTCAAGCATCACAAGCAGAAGATCGTCCTGATCTTCTCGGCCATGCGCCATTTCGCGGCCGAACTGCGCGAGGCCGGGTGGACGGTCGATTACGTGAAACTGACGGACGAGGGCAATGCGGGCAGCTTCAGCGGCGAGGTCGCGCGCGCGATCGAACGCCACGATCCGCGCGCGATCCGCGTCACCGAACCGGGCGAATGGCGCGTCCGGCAGCAATTGGAGGAATGGGAGGACAAGTTCGCCTGCGAAGTCGAAATCCTCCCCGACGACCGGTTCCTTTGCTCGATCGCCGAATTCCGCGAATGGGCGGAGGGCCGCAAGCACCTCACCATGGAGCATTTCTACCGCGCGATGCGGCGCAGGCTCGACATCCTGATGACCGATGACGGCAAGCCCGTGGGCGGCGAATGGAACTACGACAGCGAGAACCGCCAGCCGCCGAAGGAAGGCATGGACCCGCCCGCCGTCCCCGATTTCGAACCCGACGCCGTCACGCGCGAGGTGATCGCGCTCGTCGGCGAGAAATTCTCCGACCACTTCGGCGATCTCGAACCCTTCCGCTGGCCGGTCACCCGCGCGGACGCGGAAAAGGCCGCCGACGCCTTCTTCGCGGCCCGGATCGAGAAATTCGGCCCCTATCAGGACGCGATGGTGCACGGGGAGGATGACCTCTACCATTCCATGCTCTCGACCAGCCTCAACTGCGGACTGCTCTTGCCCGAAGACCTGTGCAGGCGCGCCGAGAAGGCCTACGAGGACGGGCGCGCGCCATTGAATTCGGTCGAGGGCTTCATCCGCCAGATCATCGGCTGGCGCGAATATGTCCGCGGGTTCTACTGGCTGCTGATGCCGGGGCTCGAAAGCGACAACGCGCTCGATGCCCGCCGCGCCATGCCCGAATTCATGTGGACCGGCGAAACCGACATGCGCTGCCTTGCCGACTGCATCCGCTCGACGCGGGAGGACGCGCACGCCCACCACATCCAGCGCCTGATGGTGCTCGGCAATTTCTGCCTGCTCGCCGGGATCGAACCGCGGCAGGTGCAGGACTGGTATCTCGTGGTCTATGCCGACGCCTACCAGTGGGTCGAACTGCCCAATGTCTCGGGCATGGTCCTCTACGCCGACGGCGGCAAGCTCGCGACCAAGCCCTATGCGGCGAGCGGCAATTACATCAACAAGATGTCGGATTACTGCGCGAAGTGCCGGTATTCGGTAACGAAGAAGACCGGAAAGGACGCCTGCCCGTTCAACCCGCTCTACTGGCATTTCATGGACCGTCACCGCGAACGGCTGGAAAGCAACCACCGGATCGGGCGGATCTACGCGACCTGGGACCGCATGGGCGAGGACAGGCAGCGCGAATATCTCGAAACCGCGCAGGCCTTCCTCGACAGCCTCGAACCGGCCCGCAAGGACTGGGCGCGCGCATGACAAGGGCGCCGTGCGATCGGTGCCCCACCACCGCGCCGGCCGGAGCGAATCGCAGACGAATCGTCCCCCGCGATTCGCGCCCCGTCCTGCGCGCGCCACGGCGTGACGGGTTCAGCGGCGATTCAGGAAGACGGAAGGTTCCCGCCCGCTTGGCCGAACCGGCCAGGACGTTGCCGAAACGCGGCCAGAAGGGCGTCCAATTCAGGATAAGTTAAGCCGTCAAGAAACTGTTGCAAACAACTGAACTGACAACGCAATTTCTTTAGTACACTTCCCCTTTCCGGCGCAATGTGATACTAAATCCACACGGAGCGCTCCTACCCCCGACCCCCACCCAGTAGGAGTAATCACAGTGCCCTCACCCTCATCCCGGTTCACCGCCGGGCTCGCTGCGGCTGCGCTCGCCGTCACCGCGGCCCCTGCCGCTGCCTATGACTTTCCGTGCTTCGAGGATGACCTCGTGGAATCCGCCCGGATCCACGACCTGCGCGTCCTGTTGATGGTCTCGGCGCTCAAATGCCGCTTCGACAACCCGGCGACCCTGCGCGACTACACCGACCTGCTCGACAGCAGGGAAGAGCAGTTCAGCCATCACGGCCACAAGGTGCGCGAGGACCTGATGGAGCGGTTCGGCCCGGTGCGCGGCAATGCCGAGTTCCACACCTACAACACGCGCCTGTCGAATTACCATTCGAAGGTCCAGCCCACTGCCGAGTTGTGCGGGGATGCGAGCGCCTTCATGCGCCTCGCCCGGCGCGCGGACGATGCGGAGCTCGCGACGCTTTCCGCGCTTGCGACCAACCGCACGGTTTCGGCCTGCCCGGTGAGCGAGGCGCGCTTTGCACCCGCGGAGCCGACGGAGGCGCGGGAGCGCGATCCCTTCGCCGCGGTCCCGGAGCCGAGCTGGCAGCGCGCGGCGCCCTCGCCGGCCGCCGAACCCGAAGTCGAAATGGTCGACGGCGTGCCGACCTACAGCGCGCCGAACAGCCTGCCCGGAACCCGGCCCGAACCGCTCGAGCGGGTGGACCTGCCCGCGCAGGTCGCCGCCGCCGAAACCGCCGCGGGCGAGGCCGCTGCATCGGGCGATGACGCGAAGGTCGACCAGGCGATCGCCGCGCTTGCCGCCGCGGTCGAGGCGCTGAAGCAGCTCAAGACCACGCCTTGACCTGCCGCCCCGCCGCCGGAACCAGGGTGGGAGGGTCCGGCGGCGCGGCGCACACGGTCGCAAGAAAAGGGGGTTGGTGGCCCCTTTTTTGTTGGCCGGCTCGGTTCTTCCCGGGCTAGCCCGGATTATTCACCGGCGGTGGTCTGACGGGTTGGCGGGAGTGGCGTAAGCATTTGCATTGTTGTAGGAATGTGGTTGCTTAAGCCAGACCTGCAACGGGGCAAAATATGCCACAGACCACACCCGCCGGATGCGATGATAGCGCGTCCGTATTTTCGTTTCCAGCAGTGCGCGGCAAGAAGGTCACAGCTGCGTTTGACGGCGGCAGGCTGACCTCGGATGGCGGGGTCCTGGTGCTGGCTCAGGCCGAGCGCATGATGGGGCTCTGCCAGCGGCTTGCGGCGTGTATTGCCGATCCGCGCGATCCTGCTCGGGTGGTTCATCGGCTTGAAGATATCCTGCGCGCGCGGATGTTCGCGATCGCCTGCGGCTATGAGGATGCCGATGATCTCGACGCTCTGCGCGATGATCCGGGCTTCCGCCTTGCGCTGGGCAAGCTGCCGGGATCGGGTGCGGGGTTGGCCAGCCAACCGACGATGAGCCGCTGGGAGAATGCGCCGAGCACGCGCGAGCTGGCAAAGATGCTGGGGATCATGATCGACATCTACTGCGCCAGCTACCCCACTCCGCCGGCGGCGGTGACGCTGGATATCGATGACACCTGCGACGTCGTGCACGGCTATCAGCAACTCTCCTTCTGGAACGGACATCATGGGGAGCGCTGCTTCCTGCCGATCCATGTCTACGACACGGCAACGGGCCGGCCGGTGGCGATGCTGCTGCGCACGGGCAAGACGCCTTCTGGCAAGGAGGCGGCAGGGCATATCCGGCGTCTGGTGCGCCATCTTCGCCGCCACTGGCCTGATACCCACATCACCATCCGCGGTGACGGGCATTATGGACGGCCCGAGGTCATGGCCTTCTGCGAGGCGGCCCATGTCGATTACGTGTTCGGTCTGCCGACCAACGCCGCGCTGCGCGCTGATCCGGTTATCGTCACTGCCGCCGATGCCTGCGCGGTCCGCCGCGCCGAGTGCCAACTCCCGGTCCTGCGCAGCTATGCCGAGACCCGCTACGGCGCGAAGAGCTGGAACCGCCAGCGCCGCGTCGTCGCCAGGATCGAGGCCAGCACGCTGGGCATGGATATCCGCTATGTCGTCACATCGCTAACCCAAGGCTCGGCTGAATACATCTATGACACGCTCTACTGTGCGCGCGGGCAGGCCGAGAACTTGATCAAGCTGCACAAGACCCAGCTGGCCAGTGACCGCACCTCGTGCCGGTCGGCGAACGCCAACCAGATGCGCCTGATCCTGCACACCGCTGCCTACTGGCTGCTGTGGCGCGTTCAGCAGGCGATCCCAAAGACCACCGCTCTGGCAAAAGCCGAGTTTACGACCCTGCGCCTGCGGCTGCTCAAGGTTGCTGCCCGCGTCATGGAAAGCGCCACCCGAATCCGCGTAGCGTTCGCCTCTGCGTGCCCCGATGCCGATCTGATGCGTGCCATCGTTCTCGCGCTCAAGCCTGCGCCGACGTAGCGGGCGCGGCAGTGCCGCAGAAACCCCGAGCCAAGTCCTTCAACCAGAAAAGCCCATCGATCACAGCGCGGTGAAACAGACGCCAGCGGTGCCGCACGCCCGCTCTACGCCGCCGCACGCAGCAGTGGCGTCAAGCTCGCGCCGAGAGGCGCCCAACCGCATCGCCGTGAATAAGAGAGGCTAGAACCGCAGGGGCGAGGCAAAAGGGGGAGACAGGCCATGCTCACGATCCATCACCTGCGGATCTCGCAGTCGGAACGCATCGTGTGGCTGGCCGAGGAACTGGGGCTCGACTACGACCTCAAGCTCTACGACCGCGATCCCGAAACGCGGCTCGCCCCGCCGGAACTGAAGGCGCTGCACCCGATGGAGATCGCGCCGGTCATCACCGATGGCGACCTGGTGCTGGGCGAAAGCGGGGCGATCGTCGAATATATCGTCGGGAAATACGCGCCCGACACCGCGCTCGTCCCCGGCCCCGATCATCCCGATTTCGCGGACCATCTCTACTGGTTCCATTTCGCCAACGCGACCTTCATGACGAACGGCATGATGCAGATCGCCGTCGCCGCGGTGGGTGCCGAGATGCCGCCGCCGCTGGCGAAACGGGTGACGAACGCGTGGCAGCAGATCGAGCGGCGGCTGGGCGAAGCGGACTGGTTCGGCGGGAGCGCGCTCACCACCGCGGACATCATGATGGTGTTCCAGCTCACCACCAGCCGCGCGTTCCGCGACCAGGGCATCGACCACCTGCCCAATCTCAGGGCCTATCTGCAACGGATCGGTGCGCGCGAGGCCTACCGCCGGGCGATGGCGAGGGCCGAGCCCGGTTTCACGCCCAAGCTCGACTGAGCCGGGAACAGCCGCGGCGCGCAAGCGTCGATCTGTCATGACCTATTCCTTCGACACGCCATGCGGGGTCGAGCAGGGCTTTCGCGCGATCGCCGACTACCAGATCGGCGCGGCGCTGCGCGAACTCGACCGCGGCGAACGCGAGCGCGAGGAGATCGTTCACGACGTGCGCCTGCGCTGCAAGAAGCTGCGCGGCCTCATCCGCCTCGTGCGCCCCGCCTTTCCCGATTACAAGGCCGAGAACAAGGCCTTCCGCGCGATCGCCCACCTGTTCGAGGACATGCGCGATGCCAAGGTGATGCAGGATACCTACGACCTCGTCATCGCCGCGCACGAGGAGCAGGTCGACCGCAGCGCCTTCGCCAGCGTGCGCCGCGAGATGACGAACCGGCGCAAGGCCGTGCACGACCGCGCCGACTGGGGGGCGGTCAAGGCCGAGGCGCGCGCGGCGCTCGCCGAAGCGCGCGAACGGGCGCGCGGCTGGAGCCTAGAGGCGGACGGCTGGAAAGCGCTCTCGGGCGGGCTCGCCAAGACGCACGGGCGCGCGGTCGAGGCGATGGCGAAGGCCCGCGCCGAGCCGACCGGGGCCAACCATCACGAATGGCGCAAGCGGGCGAAATACCACTGGTATCACACGCGCCTGCTCAAGCACGCCTTCCCGCAGGCGCTCAAACCCCGGGCGGAGACGGTCCACGACCTCACCGACCTGCTGGGCGATCACCACGATCTTAACGTCTTCGTCGCGACGATCGAGGGCGAGCCCGCGGCCTTCGGCGAGCCGGAGACGATCGCGCTCCTCGGCGCGATGGCGGAACGGCTGGCGGCCGACCTCGAAGAGCGTGCCGGGGCGCTCGGCGAGCGACTCTTCGCGGAGGACACGGACACGCTCACCGACCGCTGGGGCGCGTGGTGGGACGCCTGGCGGGCGCAGGAGCGGCGCAGCGATGCCGCCTGACACGCCGGGGCGCGAGATCGAGCGCAAGTTCCTCGTCGAGGGCGATGGCTGGCGCGAGGACGCCGAAAGCTCGAAGCGGCTGCGGCAGGCCTATCTCGCGCTGACCGAGCGCGCGCAGGTGCGGGTGCGGATCGTCGACGGGGAGAACGCGACGCTCACGATCAAGTCCGCCGATCCCGCCGAAGCGCGCGCGGAATTCGAATACGCCGTGCCGGTGGAGGAGGCCGAGGCGATGATCGACCTTGGCAAGACGCGCGTGCTCGAGAAGCGGCGCCATGTCGTGCCCGCAGCCCATGGGCGCGAATGGGAGATCGACGTCTTCGAAGGCGCGCTCGCCGGGCTCGTCCTCGCCGAGATCGAACTGGGCGAGGAAGCGGAGGAGGTCGCCCTTCCCGATTGGTGCGGACGCGAGGTGACGGGCGACGAACGCTTCTACAACGCCGCCCTCGCCGGGGCCGATGCGCCGCCTGCCGTGGACTGATAAAGATCAATCATTTGCGAATTCTATCAATCCTACCTCACAGCTCGTCTAGCCGGCGGGCGAAAACCGGAACGGGATCCGCGCGGATGTTTTCCATCGGCAAGACCCCTTGAACGAACAGACGAGGAGACGATCCCATGACCGACCGCACGACGAACGATCGCACCCGCACCCTGGAAGCCGGCAGCGTCAAGCACGCGCTGAACAAGGCCGCCGACACCGCCGGCGGCATGGTCGGACAGGCCAGCGCCTCAACCACCAGCAAGGCGCCCGATTTCGTCGAGAGCGCCGCGATCAGCGATCGCTACGAGATCGAATCGAGCCGCGTCGCGCTCGACCGGACGCACAACCCGACCGTGCGCGAGGCGGCGCAGAAGATGATCGACGATCACACCGCCACCTCGACGAAGCTCGCCACCGCGGTTCGCCGGTCGCCCAAGGTCGACGATGCCGCCATGCCCGGCGGGCTCGACAAGCGCAGGCAGAAGATGATCGACCACCTGCAGGAGGCGCCCGGGGACGAATTCGACCGGACCTGGCTGAAACAGCAGGTCATGGCGCACGAGGAGGCGACGAGGCTGATGCACCACTATCGCGACGAGGGCGACTGCCAGGTGCTGCGGAGTTTCGCGACCGAGGTCGCCCCGGTGATCGACGGGCATCTCGACCACATGAAGCGGCTCGAGACGAACCTGCCGCGCTGACGGGAGAGGCGCGCCGAGGCACCCGGGGCGCGGGGCGGCCGGCACGGGCCGCTCCGCGCCTTCCTGCGTGAGTCACGCCTCGCGTTCGCGGCGCAGCAATTCGCGCTTGATCGCTCCGCCATAGGCATAGCCGCCGAGCGTGCCGTCCGCCGCGATCACGCGGTGGCAGGGGATCAGCACGGCGATGCGGTTGGCCCTGTTCGCGCCGCCGACCGCCCGGCTCGCCCCCGGTCTGCCGAGCGCCGCGGCAAGTTCGCCATAGGAGCGCGTTTCGCCCGGCGGGATGCGGCGCAGTTCGTCCCACACGCGCGTCTGAAAGGCAGTGCCCTCGACATCGAGCGGGATCGCCTCCGCCGCCGGGCAGGGCCGCTCGACCGCGGCGAGGACCGCGTCGAACAAGGCGGCAAAGGCATCGCCTGCGGGGACGAGGCGCGCCAGCGGGAAACGGGTCGCAAGCTGCGTCTCGCCCTCCCCGAAGGCAAGGCAGCACACGCCCTGAGCGGTCGCGGCGACCAGCATGTCCCCGAGCGAGGTCGCCCGCACCGTCCAGTGGATCACCTTGCCCCGTCCGCCCTTTGCCCAATGCGATGGCGTCATGCCAGCCTCCCCTTCACGTTCCCCCGGAACCGCGCCTGGTCCCGCTTACCCGCCGCCGCGACCGCAGGAACCCCGCGCACCGGGCGCCCGTCATAGCGCAGGCGCCGGGCGATGGCGATGCGCCCCGCGCGGTACCGGCCCAGCGCCGCTGCGGGGTTAATCGCGCACTCATGCCGATTGCGGGATTGAAGGGTCCGCGCTAATGGCCCAATCACGCTGCCTATGACCCTGTCCTCCCCCGCCGCGTCGCGCGCGTCACCCGGCGTGTCCGCAAGCCTGCGCGCCTTGCTGTGCCTGCTGTGCCTCGCCCTCGCGGCGTTCGGGGCCGGGCGCGCGCAGGCCGATGCCGGCGACATCGAGGCCGCCGCGCGCGGAGTCGTCAGAGTCGTCCTGATCGCGCGCGACGGGGAGGAGCTCGTCCCCGTCACCCATGGCAGCGGCTTTGCCGTGACGCCGACCATGATCGTCACCAATGCCCATGTCATCCGCGAGGCGCTGCAGGACGATACGCTGCGTATCGGGATCGTCCCGAGCGAAGGGGATGACGGCGCCTATGCCCGCGCGGTGGCGGTTTCCCCGCGCAACGACCTCGCGCTGGTCGAGATCGTCGACGGATCGCTGCGCCTGCCGCCGCTGACCCTTTCGGGCGAGGTCCGGCGCGGGCTGGGCGAGGTTTCGGCGGTCGGCTACCCGATGAACGTCGACGTCGCGCAGGGGCTGGAGCTCGGCGACATCTTCCGCGCCCAGCCGCCGGTCAAGAGCCGCGGCTTCCTTTCGGGCGAGCGGCCGAGCCGCCAGTTCGACACCATCCTCCACACCGCCCCCATCGCGCGCGGCAATTCGGGCGGGCCACTGCTCGACGGGTGCGGCCGGGTGCTGGGCGTCAATTCCTTCGGCGCGGAATCCGACGGGTCGGACGCGGAATTCTACTTCGCGGTCTCCCTGCGCGAACTTCTCCCCTTTCTCGCGGCGAACGACATCGAACCGCAGGTCAATGCCCTGCCCTGCCGCTCGATCGACGAGCTGAACGCGGCCGAGCGGGCGCGCTTCGAGGCCCAGCGGGCCGACGCGCGGGCGCGGCTCGAGGCGCGCGAAGAGGAACTGCGCGAAGCGCGCGAGACGGCGCGCCTTTCGGCGCTGGTGGCGGTGAGCGAGGAGCGCGAGAACGCGATGGCGATCGCCGCGCTCCTCCTGCTGCTGGGCACCGGGTCGGGCTTCATGGCGGCCGAGTTGCGGCGCAAGGCGCTGCTCGGCGATGCGAGCCAGACGCCCGCGCTGCTCGCCGCCGGGCTCGCCGGCGCGGCGCTGATCGGGGCGATGCTGGCCTGGATCACGCGGCCGGGCTTTTCCGAAATCGAGGACCGCGTGGCCGCCGCGATGGAGCAGCGCGAGGGCGGCCGCGGAAGCGAGCCCGCCCCGGGCGACGGACCGCCCGCCAGCAATGCGCGCGACGGCACGTTGATCTGTTCGTTCGTCCCCGAACGCAGCCGCGTCGTGACCGCGCGGACGGACGACGTGCAGTTCGACTGGGCCGGGGACGGCTGCGTCAACGGGCGCACGCAATACGGAATGATGAACGGGGAATGGACGCGGGTCTTCGTGCCCGACGACGAGGAAGCCGTCGCGGTCAATTTCTACGATCCCGACACGCGCACCTTCCGCACCGACCGCTATCTCCTGGGGCGCGAGGCGATGGCGGAGGCGCGGCGGATGCGCGACGCCTATTCCCCGCCCGAATGCGGGCTCACCGACGCCGCGCGGATCGTCGCCGAACAGCAATCGGCGGTGATGGGCCTCCTGCCCGACCGGCCGAACGAGCGGCTGCTCTATTCCTGCGAGCCCAAGGGCGCCGCGGGCGGCGGCTGACGCGGGGCCTCGCGGGCCGGTCCGCCCTTCCCGCCCCCGTCCGCCGCCCCGGCGCATAGGGATTCGCGAAAGGCAGCCCGCCGCACGCCGGGAACGCCGCCCAGAGAATCGGTGTCCCATGCTTGCAACATCCCCACCCCGGTGCTAGGCGCGCGCCAGCCTTGCCACAGGGGCTTTGTCGGCCCCCTTTTCACGCGAGGCGCAGCATCGTTTCTCGGACCTCCAAGAGGATCTTTCGCGCGTGGATATTTCCGCCGGTATACAGGCCAGCCTAGCGGGGCGTTACGCCGCTGCCCTCTTCGAACTTGCGAGCGAGAACGGAACGGTTTCCGCCGTCGAGAAGGATCTCGAAACGCTGCGGGCCGCGCTCGCCGAATCGGCGGACCTGCGCGCCGTGATCGGCAATCCGCAGATCTCGCGCGGGGCGCAGGGGCAGGCGATCACCGGGGTGGCGCAGCATCTCGGCCTGTCGGACCTCACCACCAGGTTCCTCGGCGTGCTGGCGGAGAACCGGCGCCTTGCGAAGCTTTCCGACATGATCGCCGCGTTCAAGGCGATCGCCGCGGCCCAGCGCGGCGAAGTCGGCGCCAAGGTCACCAGCGCGCACCCGCTCTCGGACGAACAGCTCGCCAGGCTCAAGGAGCGGCTGACCGCGCGCGAAGGCCGCACCGTCATGCTCACCGCCGATGTCGATCCCGAGCTTCTGGGCGGCCTCGTCGTCACCATCGGCTCGCAGCGCATCGACGCCTCGATCCGCACCCGTCTCAACTCGCTTTCGCAGGCCATGAAGGCCTGACCAGACAGCCATAAGGGCTCAAAGGAACACGAAACATGGAAATCCGCGCCGCAGAAATCTCCAAGGTCATCAAGGACCAGATCGCCAATTTCGGCACCGAGGCCGAAGTCAGCGAAGTCGGCTCCGTGCTCAGCGTGGGTGACGGGATCGCCCGCATCCACGGCCTCGACAAGGTGCAGGCCGGCGAGATGGTGGAATTCGACGGCGGCATCCAGGGCATGGCGCTGAACCTCGAAGCGGACAATGTCGGCGTCGTGATCTTCGGCTCGGACGCGACGATCAAGGAAGGCGACACGGTCAAGCGGACCGGGACGATCGTCGACGTGCCCGTGGGCAAGGGCCTGCTCGGCCGCGTGGTCGACGCGCTCGGCAATCCGATCGACGGCAAGGGCCCGATCGAGGCCGCCGAACGCCGCCGCGTCGAGGTCAAGGCGCCGGGCATCATCCCGCGCGAATCCGTCAGCGAACCGGTGCAGTCGGGCCTCAAGGCGATCGACGCGCTGGTGCCCGTCGGCCGCGGGCAGCGCGAACTCATCATCGGCGACCGCCAGACCGGCAAGAGCGCGGTCGCGATCGACACCTTCATCAACCAGAAGGAGGTGAACGCGGGCGACGACGAGAGCAAGAAGCTCTACTGCATCTATGTCGCGGTCGGCCAGAAGCGTTCGACCGTCGCGCAGATCGTCAAGCAGCTCGAGGAAAACGGCGCGATGGAATACACCATCGTCGTCGCCGCGACCGCGTCCGAACCCGCCCCGCTGCAATATCTCGCGCCCTACACGGGCTGCGCGATGGGCGAATTCTTCCGCGACAACGGCATGCACGCCGTGATCGTCTATGACGACCTTTCCAAGCAGGCCGTCGCCTATCGCCAGATGTCGCTCCTGCTGCGCCGTCCTCCGGGCCGCGAGGCATACCCGGGCGACGTGTTCTACCTCCACAGCCGCCTGCTCGAACGCGCGGCCAAGATGAACGCTGAAAACGGCTCTGGCTCGCTCACCGCGCTGCCCATCATCGAGACGCAGGCGGGCGACGTGTCGGCCTACATCCCGACCAACGTGATCTCGATCACCGACGGGCAGATCTTCCTCGAAACCGACCTGTTCTACCAGGGCATCCGCCCGGCCATCAATGTCGGTCTGTCGGTGAGCCGCGTCGGCGGCGCCGCCCAGACCAAGGCGATGAAGAAGGTCGCGGGTTCGATGAAGCTCGACCTGGCGCAGTACCGCGAAATGGCGGCGTTCGCGCAGTTCGGCTCGGACCTCGACGCCGCGACGCAGAAACTGCTCAATCGCGGCGCGCGCCTGACCGAGCTGCTGAAGCAGCCGCAGTTCTCGCCGATGCCGTTCGAGGAGCAGGTGGTTTCGATCTTCGCCGGGACCAATGGCTTCATCGACACCATCCCGGTCGATCGCGTGACCGATTACGAAGCGCAGATGCTCGCCTTCTTCCGCAGCGAACACGCGGACGTGCTGGCCGAGATCCGGACCACCGGCAAGTTCGAGGACGACACCAAGGCGAAAGTGGTCGCCGGCCTCGAAGCCTTTGCGAAGCAGTTTGCGTAACAACCTCCCGTCATCCCCGCGCAAACGGGGGCCCGGGGGCAGGTAGCGCAACACCGCCCCAGGCCCTGCACCCCGCGGGAATGACGGAAACGGAGAAACCGGAGTGCCCTCACTCAAGGAACTCAAGGGCCGGATCAACTCGGTCAAGTCGACCCAGAAGATCACCAAGGCCAAGCAGATGGTCGCCGCGGCGAAGCTGCGCCGCGCACAGGCCGCGGCGGAAGCCGCGCGTCCCTATGCCGAAAGGCTGGCGGGCGTCATGGCGAGCCTCGCGGGGCGCGTGTCGGGCGACAACGCGCCCAGGCTGCTCGCGGGGACGGGTTCGGACCGGCGCAACCTCATCATCGTGGTGAACACCGACAAGGGGTTGTGCGGCGGTCTCAACGCGAACCTCGTCAAGGCCGCCAAGGCCAAGGCGCGCGACCTGCTCGCGCAGGGCAAGCAGATCGAGTTCTATCTCGTCGGCAAGAAGGGCCGCGCGCCATTGAAGCGCGATTTCGCCAAGGAGATCGGCGGCGGCTATGACACGAGCGAGGTCAAGACCCCCGGCTTTGCCGAGGCCGACGCGATCGCGGCCGAACTGATCGGCCTGTTCGAAGCGGGCAAGTTCGATGTCGCGCACCTGATCTACCCGACCTTCAAATCGGCGCTGGTGCAGGACCCGACCGTCATCCAGCTCATCCCCGTCCCCTCGCCCGAAGGCGCGGACGCGGGCGCCGGCTCCGACGGGGCCATCGCCGAATACGAACCGGGCGAGGAGGAAATCCTCGAGGAACTGCTCCCGCGCTATGTCAAGACGCAGGTCTTCGCGGCCCTGCTCGAACGCGAGGCGTCGGAACAGGGCGCCTCGATGACCGCGATGGACAATGCGACCCGCAATGCGGGAGAACTCATCAAGGATCTCAACATCGAGTACAATCGCAGCCGCCAGGCCGCGATCACGACCGAGCTGATCGAGATCATCGCCGGCGCGGAGGCGCTCTGATATGCGTACGACCTTCACCCTTCTCCTCGCAGCCCCGCTTGCCCTGGCCGCCTGCGGCGACGATGTGCCGGCCGACAAGCTCGAGGAGGTCGCCACCGAACCGACCACCCCCGCCATCCTCGAAGAGGAAGCCGAAGTGGCGGAAGAGCCCCTCGGCGATGTCGACCCGCGGGCGGCGGGCAATGTTCCGAGCATTGCAGAGGTCCAGGCCGCGCTTGCCGAGTGCGATCTCGACAGAGAGGTGGTCACGGCAACCTGCACCGCGAACGACGAGGGCACCGAATACACCTGCGCCTACGGTCTCGAAGGCGACATGCCCAATGCGATGCGCGAAACAATCATCGCCGCCGAAGGCGACACCTACACCCTGATCGACATCCCTGAAGACTGCCCGGTGCAGTAATCATTCCACAGGAAGCAGAGAAAATGGCCACCGCACCCGCATTGAACCAGACCACGAACGGCACCATCGCCCAGGTCATCGGCGCCGTCGTCGACGTCCAGTTTGAAGGCGAACTGCCGCCGATCCTGACCGCCCTGGAAACGAAGAACGGCGACACCACGCTCGTCCTCGAAGTGGCGCAGCACCTCGGCGAGAACACCGTGCGGACCATCGCGATGGACGGCACGGACGGGCTCGTGCGCGGGCAGGAGGTGGTCAACACCGGCAAGCAGATCAGCGTGCCGGTCGGGCCCAAGACGCTGGGCCGCATCATGAACGTGGTCGGCGAACCGATCGACGAACTCGGGCCGATCGGTGCCGAACAGACCATGCCGATCCACGCCCCCGCCCCGGAATTCGTCGACCAGTCGACCGAGGCGGCGATCCTCGTCACCGGCATCAAGGTCATTGACCTCCTCGCCCCCTATGCGAAGGGCGGCAAGATCGGCCTGTTCGGCGGCGCGGGCGTCGGCAAGACCGTGCTGATCCAGGAACTCATCAACAACATCGCCAAGGGCCACGGCGGCGTGTCGGTCTTCGCCGGCGTCGGCGAACGCACCCGCGAGGGCAACGACCTCTACCACGAATTCCTCGATGCCGGCGTGATCAAGGCCGACGAGAACGGCGTCGCGACGAGCGAGGGATCGAAGGTGGCGCTGGTCTTCGGCCAGATGAACGAGCCTCCGGGCGCGCGTGCCCGCGTGGCGCTGTCGGGCCTCACCATGGCCGAATATTTCCGCGACCAGGAAGGCCAGGACGTGCTGTTCTTCGTCGACAACATCTTCCGCTTCACCCAGGCGGGTTCGGAAGTGTCGGCGCTGCTCGGCCGCATCCCCTCGGCGGTGGGCTACCAGCCGACGCTGGCGACCGACATGGGCAATCTGCAGGAACGCATCACCTCGACCACCAAGGGCTCGATCACCTCGGTGCAGGCGATCTACGTGCCCGCGGACGACCTCACCGACCCGGCCCCGGCGACCTCCTTCGCGCACCTCGACGCGACCACCACGCTTTCCCGCGCGATTTCGGAACTCGGCATCTACCCCGCGGTCGACCCGCTCGATTCGACGAGCCGCGTGCTCGAACCGCGCGTCGTCGGCCAGGAACACTATGAAGTCGCGCGCAGGGTCCAGGAAACCCTGCAGAAGTACAAGAGCCTGCAGGACATCATCGCCATTCTCGGCATGGATGAACTGTCGGAAGAGGACAAGCTGACGGTCGCCCGCGCGCGCAAGATCCAGCGCTTCCTTTCGCAGCCCTTCCACGTCGCCGAGGTCTTCACCAACATCCCGGGCGTGTTCGTCCAGCTGGAAGACACGGTGAAGAGCTTCAAGGCCGTCGTCGAAGGCGAATACGACCACCTGCCCGAAGCGGCTTTCTACATGGTCGGCGGGATCGACCAGGCGGTCGAAAAGGCCGCCAGGCTCGCCGAGGACGCGTAATCCCGGCTCCCTCCCCCCTTCCTCCCCTCTCGGGAAGGAAGGGTCGGGGGATGGCGGCGAGCGCAGGGCGCGTCCCGGGCACCTCCTGGATGCTACCGGGTTCGCCGCGCTCACCAAGTCTCGATGCCCCTCCCGAGCGCGAGGGGGTAAGGAAGAAAAATGGCACTCCACTTCGAACTCGTCACCCCCGCCAAGCTGGTCCGTTCCGAGGATGTCCACATGGTCGTCGTCCCCGGTGCGGAGGGCGAATTCGGCGTGCTCGAGGGCCATGCGCCCTTCGTCTCGACGATCCGCGACGGAGCGGTGCAGGTCTACAAGACCGAAGGGGCCGCACCCGAAGTGATCGAGGTGCGCGGCGGCTTCGCCGAGGTTGGCGCGAACGGTCTCACCGTGCTTGCGGAGCAGGTCGAGGCCTGATTTCCCGGCACCGTCGAACGACATCCGAGGGCGGCTCCGCAAGGGGCCGCCTTTTTTCGATTCTTCCCCTTCCCAAGCCGCCCCGCTCCGGCCAAATCTGCGTCAAGCAAATCCCCGCAGGAGAGCACTTTTGAAGCTTGTATCCACCCTTGCCCTGGTAGCCGCCATGACCTTTACCGCCGTGACCGACGCGAACGCGCAGAACCCCGCCGACACCGCTCCCGGCGTGCCCGGCCCCGCCGAAGACCCCTTCATCTGGCTCGAGGAAGCCCGCTCCGAAGAGGCGCTAGACTGGGTCCGCGCCGAGAACGAGCGCACGCTGGCCGCGCTGGAAAGCGATCCCCGCTTCGAGGCGCTGAAGGCCGAGGCGCTGGCGATCTTCGACAGCGAGGATCGCATCCCCTTCGTCTCCTTCCGCCCGGACGGCCTCTACAATTTCTGGCAGGACAAGCAGAACCCCAAGGGCCTGCTGCGCCGCACCACGCTCGAAAGCTATCGCAGCAACAATCCCGAATGGGAGACCGTGCTCGACATCGACGCGCTCGCCGCGGAAGAGGGCAGGGAATGGGTCTACAAGGGTTCGACCTGCCTGCCGCCGGCGCTCAACAAGTGCATGATCGCGCTGTCCGACGGGGGCGAGGACGCGACCGTCATGCGCGAATTCGACACCTCGACCAAGCGTTTCGTCGAAGACGGTTTCGTCATCGATGAAAAGAGCCAGGGCGGGGTTTCGTGGATCGACGAGGACACGCTGCTGGTGAACCGCGATTTCGGCGAAGGCACGCTGACCGAAAGCGAATATCCCTTCACCAGCCGGGTGTGGAAACGCGGTACGCCGCTGCTCGAAGCCGAGGAGATCTTCCGCGGCGAGCCTTCCGACGTGTGGGCGGGCGCGAGCCTGCTGCGCGATGCCGCCGGCACGGTGCAGGCGCGCACGGCCTTTCGCGGCGTGAGCTTCCATGAAAGCCTACACTACGTCTGGAAGGACGGCGAGTGGATCGAACTCGACATCCCTAAGAAGGCTTCGCCCTACGGCATCGTCGACGGGCAGCTCCTTTTCTCGACCGATGTCGAATGGGAAACGGACGGACAGACCTTCCCTGCCGACAGCCTGGTGGCGGTCGATCTGGAGGAATGGAAGGCCGATCCGAACGGCGCGGCCAAGACGCTCGTCTGGGCGCCAGGCGAACGGCAGACGAAGCAGGGCGGGTCGATCACCGCGAACGCGCTCTACGTCGGCCTGCTCGACAATGTCGTCGGCAAGGTGCTGAGATTCGATTACGCGGACGGCGAGTGGACGAGCGAGGAAGTCGCCCTGCCCGACAACGCGACGGTCGGGATCGCGGCAAGCTCGAAGGAAACCGACGAGGTGATGTTCACCGTCACCGATTTCCTCAACCCGACCACGCTCTACTATTCGGACGGGACCGGGGCGCCCGCGGTGATCAAGACTTCGCCCGCCTATTTCGACCAGGCCGGGATGGAGGTCGAACAGCACGAGGCGACCAGCAAGGACGGGACGAAGATCCCCTATTTCATCGTAAAGCCCAGGGGCATGGAACTGGAAGGCAGCACCGCGACGCTGCTGACGGGCTATGGCGGTTTCCAGATCGCGCGCCTGCCCTCCTATCTCGGCACGACGGGCAAGCTGTGGCTCGAACGCGGCGGGGCCTATGTGCTCGCCAACCTGCGCGGCGGGGGCGAGTTCGGGCCAGGCTGGCACCAGGGCGCGATCCGCGAGAACAAGCAGCGCACCTGGGACGACTTCATCGCCGTGGCCGAAGACCTGGTCGAACGCGGTTTCACGTCGCCGGAACATCTCGGCATCCAGGGCGGCTCGCAGGGGGGGCTCCTGGTCGGCACCGCCTTCACCCAGCGCCCGGACCTGTTCGGCGCTGCGATCGTGCAGATTCCGCTGTTCGACATGCTGCGCTTTCACCTGATCGGCCGCGGCGCCTCGTGGATCGGCGAATACGGCGACCCGCGCATTCCCGAACAGCGCGCCTGGATCGAGGACTATTCGCCCTACCAGATGATCCGCGAGGACGAGGACTATCCTGCGCCCTTCCTGTGGGCCTCGACCGCGGACGACCGGACCCATCCCGCCCATGCGCGCAAGGGCGCGGCCAAGCTCAAGGCGCAGGGGCATGATTACTATTACTTCGAGGACATCACCGGCGGCCATTCGGGCGGGGTCGACAACGAACAGCGCGCCAAGCTCCAGGCGCTCCAGCACGTCTACCTGATGCAGCGCCTGATGGACGATCGCACGGGCGGCTGAACGACCCGGGGGCGGCCGCCGGGTCGTCCCCTCAGCGGTCCTCCTCGACCGCGATCATGACCTCGTTGCGGCGCAGCGGGCCGGGGACCATCGGGGCGTTGTAGAAGGCGTATTCGAACCCGCCCCGCGGCCGCAGCCCCTGCGCCTCCACCCATTCGGCGAGCCTCTGCTCCTGCTCGGCGAGGTCCGCGGGCGAGCCGTTCCCGGCGAAGCGCACCGTCGCCATCCGGCGGGCGGGAATTTCGCTCAGGGCAATGTCGGCGGGCGGGCGCGGCAGCGTGTCGAGCGTGTATTTCGCCGGCATCACGAAGCGCATCCGCCAGCTGTCCCCGCCGACCCTTTCCTGCATCACCGGCGCGGTCATCGCGATCTTCTCGTCGCGCGCGACACGGTCCTGCAGCAAGGGCGTGGTCATCGCGATCCGCTCCCCGCCCGCGGGCCGATCCTGCGCGAAGATATAGGCGGCGAGCCGTCGGAAGCTGCGCGAACTCGCGGCCTGGCGCGTGCCGGAATGGGTGATCTCTGCGACGACGAGCGCGGGGTAGTCGCGCAATTCGAACGCCCCGTCGGAAATCACCGGGGTGAAATCGGGCTCTTCGGTGCCCTGCGACTGGGCATAGGCCACGGCAGCTCCTGCAAGGACGAGCGCGCCCCCGGCGGCGATCCAGAATCTCGGTGTCATGTCGGTAAAGCCCGCTGCGCCCGCGAAGGTTCCCGCGCCCGCCTCAGGTCCGAGTGGGCGCGTGGAAATCGGGCGGCTTGGTGCTCACCCAGGCCACGAACCTCGCGATCGCGGGGTTTTCGCGGACCGTCTCGGGATCATCGCCGATCCGGGCGAGTTCGGCATTGGTGAAATTGGCGTGGATCGCCTTGTGGCAGATCGGGTGCACCGGGACGGTGCCGCGCCCCTTCTTCGATCTGGGGACCGGATGGTGCCATTGCAGCCGCGTCTCGATCGGGCGCGCGCAGAGCCAGCAGGCGAGCGTTTCCTCTTCGCTCACCTGTCATGCGTCTGCCCGTCCGGCTTGTCCTTGCGGCCCGCCTCGCGCCTTTTCTTCATCGTGTCGTGAAAGCGGTCCGCCCAGCCCGGCTTGACCAGCTGTTCGGCGCGGACCATGCGAAGCTCGCCCGCCGCGACGTCGCGGCTGACGGTCGAACCGGCAGCGACGATCGCGTCGGGGCCGATGTTGACGGGGGCCACCAGCGCGCTGTTCGATCCGATGAAGGCGCGTTCGCCGATGTGGGTGTGGTACTTGAAATAGCCGTCGTAATTGCAGGTGATCGTGCCCGCGCCGATATTGGCGTGCGCGCCGACCGTGGCATCGCCGATATAGGAAAGGTGGCTCGCCTTCGCGCCCTTGCCCAGCACCGCCTTCTTGGTCTCGACGAAGTTGCCGACGAAGCTGCCCTCCTGCATCATCGTGCCGGGTCGCAGGCGGGCGAAGGGGCCGACCTGGGCACCGCTGGCGATCCGGGCGCCTTCGATGTGGCAGAAGGCCTTGATGCGGACATGGTCCGCGATCGTCACGCCGGGGCCGAAGACGACATTCGGTTCGATCGTGACATCGCGGCCCAGTTCGGTGTCCCAGCTGAAGAAGACCGTCTCGGGCGCGGTAAGGCTCGCGCCGTCGGCCATCGCGCGTTCGCGCCGGGCGGCCTGCCAGCGCGCCTCCACCCGGGCGAGTTCGGAGCGCGAATTGATGCCCGCGACCTCGTCCTCGTCATCGGTGATCACGACCGCGCAGGGCCTGCCCTCTCCGATGGCGATGTTGACGATGTCGGGGAGGTAATATTCGCCCTGCGCGTTGTCGTTGCCGACCCTCCCGAGCAGCGCGAAGAGGTCGCCCGCCTTCGCCGCCATCAACCCCGAATTGCACAAGTGGCAGGCGCGCTCGCCCTCGTCGGCGTCCCTGTATTCGACCATCCTGACGATCGCGCCATCGTCATCGGCGATGATCCGGCCATAGGCGAGCGGGTCCTCGGGCTCGAATCCGAGCACCACGACGGCGGGCGCATCGGGGCCGTTCAGCCGATCGAGCATCGCGCGCATTGTCTGCGCGCGCACGAAGGGTACGTCGCCATAGAGCACCAGGACGTCGCCCGCGAACCCCTCGAGCACGCCTTGCGCCTGCTGCACCGCGTGGCCCGTGCCGAGCTGCGGCTCCTGCAGGCAGGTCTCCGCCCGCCCGTCGAGAGCCGTCTCGATCTGTTCGCGCCCCGCGCCGACCACGACCACCTGCCGCGCCGCGCCCAGTTCCTCGACCGAGGCCATGAGGTGTTCGAGCATGGGCCTGCCGGCGATCGGGTGGAGGACCTTGTGCAGGTCGCTCTTCATGCGGGTGCCCTTGCCCGCGGCGAGGATGATGGCGGCGAAATCGTGCATACGTCCCCCTTAGGATGGAGCGCGCCTGCCCGCAAATGCTTGCGATTTGAAGTCGTCTCGCGCTGCCTTGCGATGTATGGAGCCGCCATGACGGATTTTCGCTTCGCGGGGGTCGGATTCGACCTCGACGGGACCCTGCTCGACACGTTTCGCGATCTCGGCGCGGCGGTCAATTACGCCCTGGCGCTCGGCGGTTTCTCGCCGGTGGCGGTGGACAGTTCTAAGGACCTGATCGGCGGCGGGGCGAAGATCATGCTGGCCCGGGCGGTGCAGGCGCAGGGCGGTCTTGCCGGCGGGCTCGAAGGCGACGATTTCCGCGGGCTCTACAAGGCGATGCTGCAATATTACGCCGACAACAACGCGGTCCACACCCGGCCCTTCGACCATGCCCGCCGGGTGGTGGACGAGCTTGGCGCGAAAGGCGTGAAGATGGCGGTCGTCACCAACAAGTTCGAGGAATTCGCCCGCTCGATCCTCACCCAGCTCGAATTCCTCGATCCCTTCGAAACGGTGATCGGCGGCAATTCGATCGGCAAGGGCGAGGACGGCCGATACATCTCCAAGCCCGACCCTGCCCCCGTCGTCGAGGCGCAGCGGCGCTGCGGGATCGGGGAAGCGGACCGCTTCGTGTTCATCGGCGATTCCACCTATGACGTGAAGGCCGCGCGCGGGGCGGGCGTGAAGGTGGTCGCGGCCGGATACGGCTATTGCGACCGCCTGCCTGGCGATCTCGGCGCGGATGCGGTGATCGATTCGCTGGACGAGCTGATTCCGGCGCTCGAGGCGCTCTGACCGGCTGCCGTTACGGCACGGCCAACACCCCCGATCCGCGCACCGAGGCGGTTGCAAGGCCCCGCCAAAAGTGCCACGCAGCGCGCGCATCATCGAGTTTACGCGCGCGTCAACCCGGCGCGCATCCCCAACCAGAGAGGACACACCCATGAGCATCGACTTCAAGGACAAGGTTGCCATCGTCACCGGCGCGGGCGGCGGGCTCGGCAAGGCCTATGCGATCGAACTCGCGCGGCGCGGCGCGAAGGTCGTGGTCAATGATCTCGGCGGTTCGCGCGACGGCACCGGCACCTCCGACGCGGCGGCCGAGGTGGTCGAGGAAATCGAGAAGGCCGGCGGCGAGGCGATGGCGAACGGCGGGTCCGTCACCGAATTCGATCAGATGGAAAAGATGGTCGCCGACGCCAAGCAGAAGTGGGGCGGCGTCCACGTGCTCATCAACAACGCGGGCGTCCTGCGCGACAAGACCTTCGCCAAGATGGACCCGGCGGACTTCGAATTCGTGCTCAAGGTTCACCTCACCGGTTCGGCCTTCGTCACCAAGGCGTGCTGGGAAACCTTCCGCGAACAGTCCTATGGCCGCATCCTGATGACCGCCTCCTCGACCGGGCTGTTCGGCAATTTCGGCCAGGCCAACTACGGCGCGGCGAAGCTGGGCCTTGCGGGCCTGACCAAGACGCTCCAGCTCGAAGGGGCGAAGTACAACATCAAGGTCAACACGCTCTCGCCCGTCGCGGGCACGCGCATGACCGAAGACCTCTTCCCCGAGGAAGCCTTCAAGCTCTTCGCCCCGGAGAACGTGGTCCCGGCCGCGCTCTTCCTGGTCAGCGAGGACGCGCCGACCAATGCCATCGTCGGCGCGGGCGCGGGCGGTTTCCACTCCTCGTGGGTGGTGATGAACGATGCCGTCTGGCTCGAGGAAAAGGACCGCACCGTCGAAGGTTTCGCCGCGCGCTGGGAGGAGATCAACTCCTTCTCCAACCTCCAGGCCCCGCAGAGCGGCTCGGAGCAGTCGGGCAATATCCTGAAAGCCATGCAGAAGGTCACCGGCACCGGCCCGTCGAGCGCGCGCGGCTGATCCGAGGGCGAACTAACGTGAAAAGCCCGGCCCGCTGCGTGCGGCGCCGGGCTTTTTCATGTCGCGCAAGGTTGCGCGCTCAGTCGCTCTCCACCGCCTTCACCAGCCGCCGCTCGACGGGCGCGAGGACATTGGCAAGATCGTGGCCGCGCTTCATCACCTGCCCGTGTTCGCCGAACAGGGTCCACATGCCTTGCTTGTTGCGCAGGGCCGGACGCTTTTCGAGCCGTGCCTGCGGGCGTTCGGCGGTGCGGCGGAACGCGGCGAAGGTCGCGCACCTGCTGTCGAAATCCATTGCGTAGTCGCGCCATTCCCCGGCCGCGACCATGCGGCCGTAGAGGTCGAGGATGCGCTGGAGTTCCTCGCGTTCGAAACCGACCTGCCCCGCGCCGCCGCGCGGGGTGAAGGCGAGGACCTGCCCGGGTAGCGAGCCCTTCGCGGCCATCAGTCGTCGGTCCCGCTCTTGCGGCCGAAATCGAGGCTCGCCTGGCCCACGTCATCTGCCCGCCCGCGCGCCTGCGCGGCCTTCAGTTCGGCGACTTCGGCCCGCAGCGCCTTCAATTCGGTTTCGAGCTTTTCGATGCAGTCGCTGCGCGGCTCGCACGGATCGTCGGACGGGGTGCCGTAGGGGATGAATTCGCGAATCCATTCCTCCGCCGGGACGAGCGTCGAACGCGCCTTCAGCCCGACCATCGTCGCCCCGGGCGCGACGTCCTCGGTCACGACCGCGTTGGCCCCGACGCGGGCGCGTTCGCCCACGGTGATCGGCCCGATGATCTGAGCCCCCGAACCGATGATGACATTGTCCTTGATCGTGGGGTGCCGCTTGCCCCCCTTGCCGTTGGCCGGATTCGTCCCGCCGAGCGTCACGCATTGGTAGATCGTCACGTTGTCGCCGATCTCCGCTGTCTCGCCGATGACGGTGAAGCCGTGGTCGATGAAGAAATTCCGCCCGATCGTCGCGCCCGGATGGATGTCGATCGCGGTCAGCGCGCGCGAGACGTGGTTGACGACGCGGGCAAGGAAAAAGAGCTTGGCCTCGAACAGCCAGTGCGCGACGCGGTGAAAGCCAAGCGCCCACACGCCGGGATAGAGCAGGATTTCCCAGCGCGAGCGCGGCGCCGGGTCGCGCGCCCTGATCGAGTCCAGATAGGCCTTGAGTCTATCGAACATGGCACACCACCCTTCCACCAATCGGCGCGATTTGCAAATTCGCCGTGCGCGCGCCGGTTTCCTTGGCCGTTTCCGCCCGTCAGATCAAACGCCCCTGTTCGGGCCCGTTCAGCGCCTCGAGGGCGGCGCGCCAGACCGACATGGTGGCAGGCACCTGCCGTTCAAGGCTGATCCGGTCGATCGCCAGGACAAGCCGTTCCAGCCCCGCGAAGCTGCGTTCCGCGCGCGGGACGAGGTAATCGGCCGCGCCCTCGGCAAGCGAAAGTCCGCGCTGTTCCGCCAACGCCTCGATCAGCTGCGCCGCCATGGCGTCGTCGGGCGCGCCGATTGCGAGCTGGAGCGAGCCGCCGAGCCGCGAGGCGAGATCGGGCAGCGCCGCCCGCCAGGGCTGCCGGTCGGCGATCAGCAGGAGCGGCTGGCCCGCGCGCGCGCCGCCCTCCTGACCCGCGTTCCAGCGGTGGAACAGCGCGTGCTCGTCCTCGCGGTCGGCCCCGTCGATCACCGCGATCCCGCGCCCCGCGGCCCATTCCCCGATCAGCGACTTGCCCGAACGCGGCGGGCCGGTGAGCACGGCGGTGCCGAACGGCCAGCGCGCAGGGTCCGACAGGGCCTCGATCACAGGCGCATTGGCGTTGCCGATCACGATCCGCCGCGGCGCATCGCCCGCGCGCGGCGCCAGCGGAAGCGCGATCTGCGACGGGGAATCGGGCGTCGGCGCCATCGCGCGACCCGGCTCAGCGGCTGATGGCGAGCGCGCCGGCGCCGCGGTCGACCGCATAGCCGCGCTCGACCAGCGCCTCGGCAAGCCCGTCGAGGCTGCCGGCGTAGCGCACGCTCATCACCGAGGTGCCGCCCATCGCCGTGCTGGTGACGGCAAGCCCGCGCACCCCGGGCACTGCGCGCATCGCGGAAAGGGTCGCATCGAAGGTCGCCGCGTCGGGGCTTGCGAACTGGACCGTGATCGCGCGCACGGGGGCGGCGGTTTCGGCGGGGGCGGGCGCGTCCTCGGCCGTGTCGGTCTCGATCTCGGTCGGGGGCGGCGGCGCGCCTTCCTCCCTCGCCGCCTCGTCGCGGTCGCGGATCGCCCGGCCGAGCTCGATCAGGCGGCGCAGCGCCGGGTCGATATCGCCCGAACCATCTTCGCGCAGGGTCGGGTCGGGGGTGAGCTTGCCCTCCTGGAGCGCGGTTTCGAAGATGCGGTCGAACCGCCGCACCGCCTCGGCCAGCATGGCGGGAACCTCGTCCGGGCTTTCGGCCTCGAGCTCGAATTCGCCGAGCAGCGTGCTGTCGGGTCCGTAGCGCGCGGTGAAGATCCCGCGCGCCGGCCCGCCGGGGAACTGGTAATCGAGCCGCGCGATCGGCACGAGCGCGTCGGCAGCGCCGTACTGGTCGAGCGTGGTGCGCCACCACGCCCGGCTGCGCCGCCGGGTCTGGCCGAAATTGACGAGCAGCGAATCGCCCCCCGCCCCGCTCGGACGGACATAGTCGATCCGGCTGGTGCCCGGGTTGAATTCGGCCCAGGCGCGCTGCCACTGGTTGCGCCGCTCGAATGTGGTGTAGGTTCCGCCGCTTGCCATGACGGGGATGAGCAGCATCGGCGCCGATGCGCGCTGCCGCGCCTGGCCGCCGAGGAAACGCTCCGCGCGCTGGCGGTCGAACACCACGCCGAGCCGCGCGATGTATCGCCTTGGCCCGACATTCTCGCGCTCGATCACGATCGCGGAAACGAGCGAGGCGAGCTGGCTGTCGGAGATTTCCGGCCCGTCGACCCGTTCCCATGCCTTGCGCTGGGCCTCGCGCCAGGCTTCCTCGCGCGCTTGCGCGGCCGAATCGGCGGTGACGTCGACTTCGATCGCGCGCACTTCTATGTCCACGCTGGACGCGGTGGGGGCGATCCCGCGCTCGCCCGCGACCTGCGCCAGCACCAGCGCGCATCCCCCGCCGAACAGGGCAAGCGCGCCGAGCGCGGCGCCAAGGGAACGCAGCCTCCGCCGCGCGCGCGGCCGCGCTGCGGCAACGGGACGGGCGGGGCCGACAGGAAGGGCGGGAACAGACGCGGTCATGGTGGAAAGCCTCGGCGCTTTTGCCCAAAGGTGAGTGGAATTCCAAGCGCGAAAGGCTAAGGACGCTCAATATGAGCGAGCCCGACACCCCCTATACCTACGCGCAGGCCGGCGTCTCGATCGAAGCGGGCAACCGGCTGGTCCGGGCGATCGCCCCGCTCGCGAAAGCGACCGCGCGGCCCGGCGCGACCGGCGACCTCGGCGGGTTCGGCGGCTTCTTCGATCCGAAGGCGGCGGGCTATGCCGATCCGCTGCTGGTCGCCGCCAATGACGGGGTCGGGACCAAGCTGAAGCTCGCGATCGAGCATGACCGCCACGACAGCGTCGGGATCGACCTCGTCGCGATGTGCGTCAACGACCTCATCGTGCAGGGCGCCGAACCGCTCTTCTTCCTCGACTATTTCGCGACCGGAAAGCTCGAGGAAGGCGTCGCCGAACGCGTCATCGCCGGGATTGCGGGCGGCTGCAACCAGGCCGGGTGCGCGCTGATCGGCGGGGAAACGGCGGAGATGCCGGGGATGTACGCGCCGGGCGACTACGACCTTGCCGGCTTCTGCGTCGGCGCGGTCGAGCGCGGGGAACAGCTGACCGGCGAACGGGTCGCGCCCGGCGACGTGCTGATCGGCCTCGCCTCCTCGGGCGTCCATTCCAACGGCTACTCGCTGGTCCGCCGCCTTGCCGCCGATTTCGGCTGGAAGATGAACCGCCCGGCCCTGTTCGATCCCGAGCGGCTGCTGATCGACGCCCTGATCGAGCCGACGCGGATCTACGTCGCCAGCCTGCTTCCCCTGATCCGCGAAGGCCATGTCAACGCCCTCGCCCACATCACCGGCGGCGGATTGCTCGAGAACATCCCGCGAAGCCTGCCCGCAGGCGCCCATGCGCTGGTCGATGCGGACAGCTGGGACCAGCCGCGCCTGATGGCCTTCCTTCAGGCGCAGGGGAACATCGAGCCGGAGG
The DNA here is from genome assembly GCF_900105095.1 of Erythrobacter sp. HL-111. NCBI lineage: Bacteria > Pseudomonadati > Pseudomonadota > Alphaproteobacteria > Sphingomonadales > Erythrobacteraceae > Erythrobacter > Erythrobacter sp. HL-111. The sequence continues at coordinate 1,258,542 of NZ_LT629743.1, forward strand.
AAATGGCGCGCACCTTCAATTGCGGCATCGGCATGGTGCTCGCGGTCGCGGCGGACCGGGCGGAAACGGTGATCGGGCGGCTCGAAGCGGCGGGCGAAACCGCCTTTCGCATCGGCGAGATCGGCGAAGGACCGCGCGGCTGCACCGTTCGCGGATCGCAGGGAACCTGGTCGGCAAGGGCCGAATGGCAGGCCGCGCATCATGGCTGAGGTCGCCCCTTCGCTTCGCCCCGGGCGCAGGCGGGGGCCGCTGGCCCGACCATGGTTCGATCCTGCCCGACCCGAAAAGACGAATGATGGGCGATAAGGCGAAGGTCGCGATCTTCATCTCGGGCGCGGGGACCAACATGGCCGCGCTCCTTTACGCCAGCCGCCTGCCCGGCGCGCCCTACGAGGTGGTGCTCGTCGCCAGCAACGATCCTGCGGCCCCGGGTCTCGCGCTCGCCCGGCTCGAAGGCGTTCCCACCTTCGCCCATTCGCACGTGGGGCTGAGCCGCGAGGCGCAGGACGCGGCGATGGAGGCGGCTGCGCTCGAAGCGGGCGCGGACCATGTCGCGCTCGCCGGGTACATGCGGATCCTCTCGCAGGGGTTCGTCGAACGCTGGCGGGGGCGGATGCTCAACATCCACCCCTCGCTGCTGCCGAAATACAAGGGGCTCGCCACCCATGCCCGCGCGATCGAGGCGGGCGACAGCCACGCCGGGGCGAGCGTGCATCTCGTCACGAACGAGCTCGATTCGGGCGAGGTGCTGGCGCAGGCGCGCGTCGCGATCGGGCCGGACGACACGCCCGAAAGCCTCGCCGAACGCGTGCGGCTGGCCGAGCATCAGCTCTACCCCCGCGCGCTCGCCGATTACGTCGCCCGCGCGCGCGACCCGGCGCACCTGCTGGAGCGGGTCCGCGCGCTCGCCCTCGCCCTGCCCGAAACCCGCGAACGCGAAAGCCACGGCGCACCCGGCTTTCGCGTCGGGTCAGAAAGATCGGGCAGGTTCTTCGCCTATTTCAGCGACCGCCACCACGGCAGCGGCCATGTCGCCCTGTTGGTGAAGACGAGCGGCATGGACGAACTGGCAACCCTCGTCGATACGCGGCCCGAAGCCTATTTCAGGCCGGCCTATTACGGCGCGAGCGGGTGGGTCGGCCTGATCCTCGATCGGCCGGGGCTCGACTGGGCCCATGTCGGCGAATGGCTCGGGCGCAGCTGGCGCAGTGTCGCGCCCGCGCGGCTGGCGCGGCTTTGCGATCCGGCGGACATCGTCTGATGCGGATTCCGCCGCGCGACCATCCGCTTGCCCGCTCGCCCGTTGCCGAGCGGGCGAACGCGCTGCTCGCAAGCGCCTGGGCCAAGCGGCGCCTGCCTCAACCCACGCTCGATCCCGACGAGATGTGGGCGATCGCCGCACGCTCGCTCGGCCGGGAAGCCGCAGCGGCCGAACGCGCCCGCCGCGACGCGCAGGACGTCGCCGATTTCCGCGAGCGGCTCGCCCGGATCGCCGCCGCCGTGCGCGAGGAAGCCGATCTCAACCCGCTCGGCCGGGCGATGGCCCACGGCCAGCTCGTGCGCGCGGTCCGCAACCGCCTGCGCCTCGGCGCGCTCTGGGCACGGCGGCCGGAACTGGCGCGGACCGCGCTGGCGGCGCCGATCATCGTGATCGGCCACATGCGCTCGGGCACGACCCGCATCCACAAGCTGCTCGCCGCCGACCCCGCCCATTCGCACACCCGCTATTGCGACGCCTATCATCCCGTGCCCTCGCGGTTCGGGGTCAACCGGGCGAAGAGCGCGCTCGACCTCGCGCTGCTCGGCGCGCTCAACCCGTGGCTGCAATCGATCCACCCGATGGCTCCCGCGCGGGCCGAGGAGGAGCTCGCCTGGATCTCGGCGGCGCTGCACCATTCGATCTACGAATCGCAGTGGCGCATCCCCTCCTATTCCGCCTGGAGCGAGGCGCGCGATCCGGGCGCGATCTACCGCGAATTCTCCCGGATGCTGCGGACCGATGCGGCCCATCGCGGCGTGGGGCACCTGCCGCGGGTGATGAAGGTGCCCGCCTTCGCCGAGGATCTCGCGACGCTGCTCGCCGAGTTTCCCGATGCGCGCCTCGTCATCGCGCAGCGCGAGCGCGAACTGGTGCTGAAGAGCGCGGTCTCGCTTGCGGCGAACCAGATGGCGGTCCAGTCGGACAATTGCGACCTCGCACAGATCGAGGCGCTGTGGCGGCACAAGATCGCCCTGCGCGAAGCGCGCATGGCCGAGGCGCTGAAGCATTGGCGCGGGCCGGTCGCGCGGCTCGATTTCGATGCGCTTGGCACCGACTGGGAGGGCGAGATGCGGCGCACCTATGCCGAACTCGGGCTCGACCTCACGGCGCGCGCGCTCGCCGCGATGCGGGCGGAAATGGCAAGCAGCGAGCGCGGCGCGCACCGCGCCCATTCGGACCAGCTCGCCCGTTTCACGCTAGCGACGGGGTAACGCCGACCCCCTTCGCCCGGGGCGCGGGCGCCAGGCAAGGAAAAGGCCGCCCCGCGCCGGGACGGCCCTTTCGCGTCGATCGGGAGCAGGATCAGCCGACGATTTCGTCCTCGCTGAAGAAGAATTCGATCTCGATCTTCGCGTTTTCTTCGCTGTCCGATCCGTGGACGGTGTTTTCCCCGATGGAAAGCGCGTATTCCTTGCGGATCGTGCCCTCGGCAGCTTCGGCCGGGTTGGTCGCGCCCATCACGTCGCGGTTGCGCTTGACCGCGTCCTCGCCCTCGAGGACCTGCACGACGACCGGTTCGCTCATCATGAACTCGACCAGCTCGCCGAAGAAGGGCCGTTCCTTGTGGACCGCATAGAAGCCTTCGGCCTGTTCGCGGGTCATGCGGATGCGCTTGGAAGCGACGACGCGCAGGCCCGCCTCTTCCAGCATCTTGGTGACCGCGCCGGTCAGGTTGCGCTTGGTCGCGTCGGGCTTGATGATCGAAAAGGTGCGGGTGACCGCCATCTTGGGTGTTCCTTGGTCTAGAAAGGGGGCGCTGCTGGGCGCTCGGGGAAGGCGTGGCCCGGAACGCGTGCGTTCCCGGCCGGTAACGTCGCGCGCGCGCTTAGCCCCGGCGGCGCGGCAGTTCAAGCCCGGGCGCGAGGAGCGACCGCCGCCACGGGCCGGACCGGGCGCGCGGTGGCGAGGCTTTCATGCGATCTTCGTCCACCTGCCGCCATCCTGGCGGTAGAAGGATCGCTCGACCCCCGCCGCGCCGGCGAGCGTGCGCCAGGTGCCGCGTGCGGCGTCGAGCGTGTCCTCGCCGAACAGCAGGAAAAGCCGCGCGAAGCCGGTGCTTTCGCGCCACGCGCCGTCGGCGAAGACGACGTGGCTCGCCCCGTTGGGCGCCTCGCACACGTCGGACAGCAGGATCGGCTGGCGCTCCTCGCCCGCAGCGCCCGCATGGCCGTTTGCAAGGAAGCTCTCGGGACCGGCGGCCCACAGCGCCTTGGCGATGAGCTGGCGCTGTTCGGCATCGGCGCTGACCACCAGCAGACGCTCGCCCTGCGCCAGCACGCGCGCGGCGATGAGCGCGACGACACGGGCCGGGGGATCGCGCGAAATCTGCCAGAAATCGACTTTCATCCCGTGCCCGCCGGTTCGCTGCAGGGGGTCACGGCCGCACCGTCCCCTGCCCCTTCGTTCGTCTGCATCGCTCGGAACAATAGCGCACGTTGTCCCAGTCGCGCGCCCATTTCCTGCGCCAGGCAAAGGGCAGGCCGCAGGCCGCGCAGGTCTTCGACGGCAGGTCGGCCTTGCGGCGCATCTTGGGCAAGCGCGCTTACTCCAGGTTTTCCTTCACGAAACGGTCGATCAGGCGAACGCCGTAGCCGGTCGCGCCCTTGTCCCACGTATGGCCCGGCTTGGTCGACCAGACCATGCCGGCGATGTCGAGATGCGCCCAGGGCGTGCCCTTGCGGATGAAGCGCTGGAGGAACTGCGCCGCGGTGATCGAACCGGCCTCGCGCGGCCCCACGTTCTTCATGTCGGCGATCGGGCTGTCGATCAGCTTGTCGTAGGCAGGGGCGAGCGGGAGCCGCCAAAGCCTGTCGCCGACGCCTTCGCCCGCGCAGGTGAGCTGCCCGGCGAGCTTGTCGTCATTGGCGAACATCCCGCCATGCTCGTTGCCGAGCGCGATGATCATGGCACCCGTCAGCGTCGCCAGGTCGACGATCCGCGCGGGATCGAATTCCTCCTGCGCCCAGTGCAGCGCGTCACACAGGACCAACCGCCCTTCGGCATCGGTGTTGAGTACCTCGACCGTCTGCCCGCTCATCGTGGTGACGATGTCGCCGGGGCGCTGCGCCTTGCCGTCGGGCATGTTCTCGACCAGGCCGAGGACGCCGATCACGTTGGCCTTCGCCTTGCGCCCGGCGAGCGCCAGCAGCGCGCCCGCGACCGCGCCCGCGCCGCCCATGTCCCATTTCATGTCCTCCATGCCCGGCGGCGGCTTCAGCGAGATGCCGCCGGTGTCGAAGGTCACGCCCTTGCCCACGAAGACGCTCGGCCTGTCCCCGGTCCTGCCGCCGTTCCAGCGGATCGCGAGGATGCGGCTCGCCCGTTCGGAGCCCTGCCCGACGCCGAGCAGGGCACCCATGCCGAGCTTTTCCATCGCCTCTTCATCGAGCACGATCAGCTCCGCACCGGTACCCTCGAACGCCTTCTCGCACAGCGCGACGAAGCTTTCGGGATAGAGCCTGTTGGCCGGTTCGGTAACGAGCGTCCGGGTGAATTCGACGCCGCGGGCGACCGCCTCGGCCTCGGCCCAGGCGTCGTGGGTGCCGTCGGGCGCGCCGACGACATGGACCGTCTCGAGGCTGGGACGCTTGTCCGCGGGCAGTTTCGTGCGATAGGTGTCGAGCCGCCAGGACCGCAGGCGCAGGCCCAGCAGCGCCGCTGCCGCCTCCTCGCCCGAAAGGTCGGCATGGCCGAGGTCGAGCACCATCGCGCTTTCGCCCGAAACGAGATATTTCGCGGCGAGCGCGGCCCCCGCCTTCTCGAGGTTGAGCCGGCGCAGCGTCGCATCCGCCTCACCCGCCCCGGCGAGCGCGAGCCGGCGCAGCGTGCCGTCCTTCATCGAAAACGTCTCGAAGACCTGTCCCGCGCTGCCTTTGAACCGCGCCGCCCTCGCCCCTTCGGCCACGGCCTGGTCGAGGTCGGAGGGCATGTCCTCCTGGTTCAGCACCCGGGCGTGGAGCCGGACGTGGGAGGGCGGGCTGTCGCTGAAACGGAATTGCATGGGTTCTCCCGGATTGGCTCCCCCGCAAGGCCGGGCGAAGCGAAAATTCAGATCGAGCGTTCGCCCGGTCGAACGCATCAGACGGCTGATCGCTCCTGCCTCGACGGGCGGATCGCGGGGGCGGAACGAGCGCTCGGACCGGGCCGTGAATGGCGATTGCGATTAGGCGCGTGCGGTGCAATAGGCAAGGCATGACGGCAGGATCAACGGGGCCCTCGCGCATTCCCGCGCCCGGTGCGATGCGTGCCCTGCCGGGCCGGGCCGCTTCGCCTGTCGCGACGGCGCGGGCGCTCGCGCTGGCCGGCCTCGCCCCGGCGGCGCTGGTCCACGCGCTTCCCGCCGCGGCCCACCCTGCCCCGCTGCTCGCCGCCGCCCTGCAGGATGCCGACCCTCCGCCCGGCGCGGCCGATCCCTTGCCCGGCGCGGCCGGGTCTCCCTTGGACCTGGCGGAACCCGGCGAGGATGCGGCAGGCGGGCGCGTGCTCGACTTCGAGGCGGACGAGCTTTCCTACGACGCCGAGGCCGAGATCGTCACCGCCCGCGGCGATGTCGTGCTGCGCAGCGAGGACCGCTCGGTCCGTGCCGACGAGGTCATGTGGTACCGCGACAGCGGGCGGATCGTCGCGACGGGCAACATCCGCTTCGTCGACGAGGGCGGCAACCAGCTCTTCACCGACCAGATCGAACTGACCGACGAATTCGAGGCGGGGGCGATGGAGGAACTGCTCATCGCCCTGCGCGCGGGCGGGCGCCTCGCCGCGCGCTCTGCCGCGCGCGCGCAGAGCGGGACGATCCTGCTCGAAAGCGCGGCCTACACCGCCTGCCCGGTCACCGGCGAGGACGGCTGCGCCAGGGATCCGTCCTGGCGCATCACCGCCGACCGGGTGATCTACGATCCGGACAAGGCGCAGGTGCGCTTTCGCGGCGCCATGCTCGAACTGTTCGGCCAGCGCCTGCTCCCGCTGCCCGGCCTTTCGCTCAACACCGATGGCGACGCGGTCTCGGGCTTCCTCGTGCCGAACATCCGGGTGACGCAGGTCAACGGGCTCGAATTGTCGGGCGATTATTTCTGGCGCCTCGCCGACAACAAGGACCTGACGCTCGGCGCCTATGTCTTTTCCGCGGTCGCGCCGATGGTGCGGGCGGAATGGCGGCACCTGACGGGCAATGGCGCCTACCAGGTCACCGGCTACCTGACGCAAAGCAGCCGCGTCGCCGACTTCGACGGGCAGGCCGAAACCGAAAGCGACCCGCGCGGCTATCTCTTCGCCAATGGCCGCTTCCAGTTCACCGAGCACTGGAGCCTCACCGGATCGGTCCGCGCGGCGAGCGACCGGACCTTCCTGCGCCGCTACGACCTCAGCCGGGACGACCGGCTGCGCTCGACCGTCAACCTGGAACGGATCGACGAGGATTCCTATCTGAGCCTCGCCGGCTGGGCGACGCAGACGCTGCGGATCAACGCCGACCAGGGCCAGATCCCGATCGCGCTCCCCGCGTTCGATTATCGCCGGATCGTCGAGGATCCCCTGCTTGGCGGCGAGGTGCAATTCCAGGCGAACACGCTCGCGCTGCTGCGGACCGACGGGCAGGACACGCAGCGTGCCTTCGCCGGAGCCCGCTGGGACCTTAGGACGCTGACCGGGCTCGGCCAGGTCGTCAGCTTCAGCGCGCTGGTGCGGGGCGACATCTACCACACCTCCAACACCGGCTCGACGCTCACCGAGATCTATCGCGGGAACGAAGGCTGGACCGGCCGCGGCGTCGCGATCGGGGCGATCGACATCGAATGGCCCTTCGTCGGCGAGGCCTTCGGCGGCACGCAGGTGCTCAAGCCCCGCCTCCAGTTCGTCGCGAGCCCCCCGATCGAGAACCTCGCCGTCCCCAACGAGGACGCGCGGGCGATCGACCTTGAGGATTCGAACCTCTTCGCCCTGAACCGCTTTCCCGGTTACGACCGGGTCGAGGACGGGGCGCGCGTGACCTGGGGGCTCGACTGGGAACTCAACCGGCCCGGCTGGCGGGTCAAGACCACGGTGGGCCAGTCCTACCGGCTGGAGGACAAGCAGGACATCTTCCCCGTCGGCACCGGCCTTTCCGAAAGGGTGTCCGATTTCGTCGGCCGGACCGAGGTGCGATACCGCGATTTCGTCGCCTTCACCCACCGCTTCCGGCTGGACAAGAACAACCTCGCCTTCCGCCGCAACGAGATCGACGCCGCGGTCGGTTCGCGCCGGACCTATCTCGAGGTCGGCTACCTGCGCCTCAACCGGGACATCCAGACCGTCGAGGACCTGCAGGACCGCGAGGAATTCCGCACCGCCGCGCGCGTCGCCTTCGCCAACAACTGGGCGGTGTTCGGATCGGGCGTGTTCAACCTGACGAGCGCGGAGGAGGACCCGGTCTTCGCGCCCGACGGGTTCGAGCCGATCCGCACGCGGCTCGGCGTTTCCTACCAGGACGAATGCCTCGAATTCGGCTTCACCTGGCGGCGCGACTACATCACCGCGGGCGACGCGGCGCGGGGCAATTCCTTCCAGCTCTTCTTCGCGCTGCGCAATCTCGGCTTCCGCTGAGACGCGTCGCGAATTGGCAGCGGAGGCAAAACGGGCTAGAGGACGCCCGCAAGAGCCCGAGACACCGGGGCCGGCTGCCTTTCACTCAGCGCAGGTTCAGCCCCGCTTCGGCAAGGGAAGCGACCTTCGGGCGCGGGCGTGGGGCCGCCCGCCCGGCGACGAATCAGGACGGAAACGAACACGTGAATTCGACGAACATGATGAAGACCATGACTGCCGCCTTAGCGGCTCTGGCGATGTCCGCCGTCCCGGTCCTGCCGGCCGCGGCGCAGACGCTCGCGGTGCCGACCGCCGACAATCCCTTCGGCATCCCCGACGACATCCGGATCTTCGACAAGGAGAACCCGAACACCCGCACAGCCACCGCGGTGGTCAACGGCTATGTCATCACCGGCACCGACATCGAACAGCGCGTCGCGCTCGTCACCTCGGCGTCGGAAGCCGAAGTGTCGGAGGAGGAGCTCGAACGGCTGCGCGTCCAGGTCCTGCGGAACCTGATCGACGAGACGCTCAAGATCCAGGCTTCCGAAGCGCTCGAAATGCCGGTCAGCGAGGCCGAGATCGAGCAGACCTATGCACAGCTCGCCGCGCAGAATTTCGGGCAGGAAACCGACAAGATGGGCGAATACCTGCGCTCGATCGGGTCCTCGCCCGCCGCGCTCAAGCGGCAGATCGCGGGCGAGATCGCGTGGGAGAACCTCCTGCGCCGCAACATCATGCCCTTCGTCAACGTCTCGGCCGAAGAGGTCAACGACGTGCTCGAACGGCTTGAGGAATCGCGCGGGCAGGACGAATACCGGGTGGGCGAGATCTATCTCTCCGCCACGCAGGAAAACCGCGCCGCGGTGCTCCAGAACGCGCAGCGGATCATGGAACAGCTGCGCCAGGGCGGCAGCTTCGTCGCCTATGCCCGCCAGTTCTCCGAGGCGACCACGGCGGTCGTCGGCGGCGATCTCGGCTGGATCCGGCTTGGCCAGCTGCCGCCGCAGCTCGACGCGGCGCTGGGGGGGATGCAGCCGGGGCAGCTCAAAGGCCCGATCGAGATCCCGGGCGGCTTCTCGATCATCTACCTCATCAACAAGCGCAAGGTGGCGATGGCGGATCCGGCCGATTCGCTGCTCAACCTCAAGCAGATCGCGATCAACTTCGAACCCGACGTGAGCCAGGAAGAAGCCGAGGCCAAGGTCAACGAATTCGCCGCCTTCGTGAGCGAACTTCGCAGCTGCGCCGATGCCGAAAGCGCGCGCGACGTGCTGGGGGCGACGGTGGTCTCGAACGATCAGATCCGCGCCGCGAACCTGCCCGAACAGCTGCGCGCCATCATCCTCAACATGCAGATCGGCCAGACCACCCCGCCCTTCGGCTCGCCCGAGGAAGGGGTGCGCGTGCTGATGCTGTGCGGGCGCGACGATCCGGAACAGGTCGGCGGGCCGAGCTTCGACGAGGTGATGGACCAGATCGAGCAGGAGCGGATCAACAAGCGCGCCCAGCGTTACCTGCGCGACCTCCGCAACGACGCCTACATCGAATACAACTGATCCGGCGAGCGGGGCCTGCAGGCGGTGACACCCGAAGCTCCGATCGCGCTGTCGCTCGGCGATCCGGCGGGGATCGGGCCGGAGATCATCGCCGAAGCCTGGGTCCAGCGCGATCGGACCGCACCGCCGCGGGGTGCGCCGCATCCCTTCTTCGTCGTCGGCGGGCCCGAGGTGCTGCGCGCGGCGATCGCGGCGCGCGGTCTCGACTGCCCGCTGGTCCCGATCGCCGAGCCGGCCGAGGCGCTGTTCGCCTTCTCCGCCGGGCTGCCCGTGATGGCCGGGCTCGATGCGCCCTACACGCCGGGCCGGCCGTCCGAGGCCGGCTCGAAGCTGGCGCTCGCCTCGCTGTCCTATGCCGCCCGCTTCGCGCTCGGCGGCGTCGCCGCGGCGCTCGTCACCGCCCCGATCGCGAAGGCGGAACTGGCCGCGGTCGGTTTCACGACGCCGGGCCAGACCGAATTCCTCGCCGATGCCTGCCGCCTGCCCTATCGCGACGCGGTGATGATGCTGGCCGGGCCGAGCCTTCGCACGGTCCCGCTCACCGTCCACTGCGCGCTGTCAGAGGTGCCGGCGCTGCTCACGAGCGATCTCATCGCCCACAAGGCCCGCATCGTCGCAGCCGGCCTCGCGCGGGATTTCGGCATCGCCCGCCCGCGCCTCGCGATCGCCGGGCTCAACCCGCACGCGGGCGAAGGCGGCCGGTTCGGCGACGAGGAGGCCCGCGTGATCGAACCGGCGATCCGCACCCTGCAGGGCGAAGGGTTCGCCGTGGTCGGTCCCGTGCCGGGCGATGCGCTGTTCACCTCGCGCCTGCGCGCCACCTATGACGCGGCGCTGTGCATGTATCACGACCAGGCCCTGATCCCGCTGAAGGCATTAGAATTCGACGAGGGCGTCAACGTCACGCTGGGCCTGCCGATCATCCGCACCTCGCCCGATCACGGCACCGCCTTCGACATCGCGGGCAGGGGCGTGGCCGATCCCGGCGCGATGTGTGCCGCGATCCGCATGGCCGCCGAGTGCGCGCGCGTGCGGGCAGCGGCGTGACCGCCCTCCCCCCGATCCGCGAGGTCATTGCGCGCCACGGCCTCTCGGCATCGAAGGCGCTGGGACAGAACTTCCTGCTGGACGAGCAGTTGCTCGCCCGCATCGCCGCCATCCCCGGGGACCTGTCGGACCGCGCGGTGCTCGAGGTCGGGCCAGGCCCCGGCGGGCTCACCCGCGCCCTGCTGAAAGCCGGGGCGCGCGTGACCGCGATCGAGATGGACCGCCGCTGCCTCCCCGCGCTGGCCGAACTGGGCGAGGCGTTTCCGGGCCGGCTCAGCGTGATCGAGGGCGATGCGCTGAAGCTCGATCAGGGCGCGGCGATGGGCGGCGAACCCTTCGCGGTGCTGTCGAACCTGCCCTATAATGTCGGCACGGCGCTGTTCGTGAAATGGCTGTCGGGGGAGCAATGGCCGCCGCAGTGGACCTCGCTCACGCTGATGTTCCAGCGCGAGGTGGCCGAACGGATCGTCGCTCAGCCGGGGACGGGCGCCTATGGCCGGCTGGCCGTGCTCGCCCAGTGGCGCGCCGAGGCGAAGCTCGCGCTGAAGGTCCACCGCAGCGCCTTCACCCCGCCGCCCAAGGTGATGAGCGCGGTGGTCCACATCTCCCCTGCCGAAGCGCCCGCGGGCGTTTCGGCCCGAGTCCTCGAACGCCTGACCGAAGCCGCGTTCGGCCAGCGCCGCAAGATGCTGCGCCAGAGCCTCAAATCCGTGCCCGGCGCGCGCGAGGCGCTGGCGGGCCTCGGTATCGACGAGACGCGCCGCGCCGAGACGCTGGGCGTCGGCGAATTCGTCGCGCTCGCCCGGCGGCTCACTGCCTGAAGCTTTCGCCCCAGATCGTGTAGATGAAGGTCGCCGACCAGGTGATCAGCATGAAGCCGGAAAGCGAGACCATCATCACCATCAGCCGGATCGGCCCGTGCGCCTCCATCCCGGTGTAGCCGAGCGTCGAGAAGGAAATGCCGGCGAAATAGAGGTGATCGGCCGCGTCGGTGCCGTTCATCCCGTCGATCAGCATCCCGTTGGCCGGGTCCTCCAGCAGGGTTGCGACGACGAAAGCGGCGATGCCGATCTCGATGATGTGGAGCAGCGCGAGGCCCCAGAAGGTCAGCAGCAGGCCGAGCGGGCCGTGCCGGTGGCGTTCGGGCTTGAGCCAGCGGATGGTTTCGAGCCCGGCGAGATGGATCGCCCCGTAGGAAAACAGGAGGGCGATGCCCCAGCCAAGGACATGGAGTTCGGCTTGCGTCATCACCCGCACCAAGCATCCGGGGGCGGCGTCGTTCCAAATGCAACCTAGGTTGAGCGAGGTTCGACCCGGCCCCGGCGGGCGCCTTATTCCGCCTTGGCGCGCGCCCGCCACTGGTGCAGCAATGGTTCGGTGTAGCCGCTCGGCTGTTCGGCGCCCTTGAAGATCAGGTCCCTCGCCGCGCTGAAGGCAGGCCCGTCCTCGTTGCCGATCAGCGGGCGGTAGAGCGGGTCCTGCTCGTTCTGCGCGTCCACCTTGGCGGCCATGCGGCGCAGCGAATCCATCACCTGTTCCTCGCTCACCACGCCATGATGCAGCCAGTTTGCGATGTGCTGCGAGGAGATGCGCAGCGTCGCGCGGTCTTCCATCAGGCCCACGTCGTCGATGTCGGGGACCTTGGAACAGCCGACGCCCTGGTCGATCCAGCGCACTACGTAGCCGAGCAGGCCCTGGCAGTTGTTGTCGAGCTCCTCGCGCAGCTCGTCCTCGGGCCAATTGGTGTTCTCGGCCAGCGGGATGGTGAGCAGCGCGTCGAGCCCGGGGGCATCCGGCAGGCCCGCCTGGATCTCGAACACGTTTTCGCGGTGATAATGCAGCGCGTGGAGCGTCGCGGCGGTGGGGGACGGCACCCAGGCGGTGTTCGCGCCTGCGCGCAGGTGCCCGATCTTCTCCTCCATCATCGCGGCCATCCGGTCGGGCGCGGCCCACATCCCCTTGCCGATCTGCGCCTTGCCCGACAGGCCGTGGCGAAGCCCGATCGCGACGTTGCGAGCCTCGTAGGCCTGGAGCCAGGCGGCGCCCTTCATGGCACCTTTCCGCATCATCGGCCCGGCGCGCATCGAGGTGTGGATCTCGTCCCCCGTCCGGTCGAGAAAGCCGGTGTTGATGAACACGATCCGGTCCTTCACCGCGTGGATGCAGGCGGAAAGGTTGGCGCTTGTGCGGCGCTCCTCGTCCATCACCCCGACCTTTATCGTGTGGCGCTTGAGGCCGAGAAGGTCCTCCACCGAATCGAACAGGTCGTTGGTGAAGGCGCATTCCTCCGGCCCGTGCATCTTGGGCTTGACGATGTAGATGCTGCCGCGCCGGCTGTTGCCGTATTTCGCGTGGCCCTCGACGTCGAGCGTGCTGATCGCGCTGGTGAAGACCGCGTCCATAAGACCTTCGGGGATTTCGCTGCCGTCGGGCAGGAGGATCGCGGGATTGGTCATCAGGTGGCCGACATTGCGCACGAACAGCAGGCTGCGGCCCGGCAGGGCGTGGCTGGAACCGTCCGGCGCGGTGTAGGCCTTGTCGCCCGCCAGCTTGCGGGTGAGCGTCTTGCCGCCCTTCTCGAAGCTCTCCTCAAGGTCGCCCCGGATGACCCCGAGCCAGTTGGAATAGGCCAGGAGCTTGTCGTCTCCGTCCACCGCCGCGACCGAATCCTCGCAGTCGGCAATGGTGGTGAGCGCGCTTTCGATGACGATGTCGGATATGCCCGCCTTGTCGGACCTGCCGACATCGGTCGTCGGATCCAACACGATCTCCACATGGAGCCCGTTGTTCACGAACAGAAGCCCGGCCTCGGTCCGGCCGACATATTGGGTTTCATCAACCAGCGCGATGTCGTCCGGCCCGGCTATGTCGCTCCAGCTGCCGTCCTTCAGCGGGAAGGTCTCGTCGAGAAAGGCGCGCCCGCGCGCGATCACCGCGGCGCCGCGCGCCGGGTCGTAACCGCCGGGCTTCGCGGGCGGCGCGTCGAGCGCGTCGGTGCCGTAGAAGGCATCGTAGAGGCTCCCCCAACGGGCATTCACCGCGTTGAGCAGAAAGCGCGCGTTGAGGATCGGGACAACCAGCTGCGGGCCCGCCATCGTCGCGATCTCGGGATCGACGTTTTCGGTCGCGATGGCGAAATCGCCCGGCTCGGGCACGAGATAGCCGATCTCCTCGAGGAAGGCGCGGTATTGCGCCGCGTCATGCGGCTGGCCGCGGCGTTCCTCATGCCAGGTGTCGATCCGGCGCTGCAGATCCTCGCGCTTTTCGAGCAGGGCGGCGTTGCGCGGGGCGAAATCGGCGAGTAGTCGGGCAAAACCGTCCCAGAACGCCTCGGTGTCCCGTCCGAGGGGCTTCAGCACTTCGCGCTCGAGGAAATCCGCCAGCCGGCCATCGACCGACAGGCCGGCGCGGGTGATCATCTCTGCCATAGTTTCGTGTCCTCAATGACTCGCGTGAACGGGTCCCGGGGGAGGAGAACGGCTGGCGCTATGGCGAAGCGCCCCGCCCTTTGCAACCGGCGCATCCCGGGCACGGGTTGGAACGGCGCGCGCGGGCGGCTAGGAAGCGGGGATGGACAGGCGAAGCTCCCCCGCCATCGATGCGACCGCGATGCTCGAACAGGTCGAGGCGTGGAGCGCGATCAACACCGGCTCGGGCCATCTCGAAGGGCTCGCGCGGCAGGCCGATGCGCTGGCCGAAGCCTTCGCGGCGCTGCCGGGCACGGTGGAACTGGTCGATCCCGCGCCCGTCACCGCGATCGCGGGCGACGGCAGCCCATACGAAAAGGCAAATGGCCGGCACCTCGTCGTACGCGTGCGCCCGCGGGCGAATCGGCGGATCCTGCTGACCGGCCACATGGACACGGTCTTCCCTCCCGACCATCCTTTCCAGCATCGGCGCTGGCTCGACGAGGAAACCCTGAACGGACCCGGAGTGGCCGACATGAAGGGCGGGATCGCGGTCATGCTCCACGCGCTGACGGCGTTCGAGCAGAGCCCGGCGGCCCCGGGCCTCGGCTACGACGTGATGATCAATTCGGACGAGGAGACCGGCTCGCTCGCCAGCGCCCCGCTGATCGAGGAGCTCGCCAGGGGCAAGCTCGCCGCGCTGACCTACGAACCCGCCGCGCTTCCCGACGGCACGCTCGCCCATGAGCGCGGGGGCACCGGGAACTACGCGGTAGCGATCACGGGCCGATCCGCCCACGCCGGACGCAACCCGCAGGACGGGCGCAACGCCATCGTCGCGGCGGCGGACCTGATCCTGCGACTGAAAGCGATGGAAGGCGAGGACATCACGGTGAACCCGGCAAGGCTCGAAGGCGGGGGGCCGAACAACGTCGTCCCCGACCATGCCCTGGTGCGCTTCAACATCCGCCCTAAATCGAGCCGGGCGATGGAGGGGTTCGACACGGCGCTGGACAGCGTCCTCGAAGAGATCGCCGCCGCGCACGAGGTCGCCGTCGTCCGCCACGGCGGCGTCACCCGCCCGCCCAAGCCGGTCGACGCGCGCGCGCAGGCCCTGTTCGACCTCGTGCGCGAATGCGGCGCGGAGCTGGGCCAGGACATCCGCTGGCAATCGACCGGCGGCGTGTGCGACGGCAACAACATCGCGGCCTGCGGCGTGCCCGTGGTCGACACGATGGGCGTGCGCGGCGGCGCGATCCATTCGCCGGACGAATTCCTGATCGTTCCCAGTCTTGCCGAGCGCGCCGTGCTTTCCGCCCGCGTGATCGAACGGCTGGCCGAAGGCGCGCTGGGCGAACGCGAAGCCGGCGAAGGAGCGGGAGCATGAGCTTCCTCCTGCGGGCCGCGCGCCCCGATGATCTCGAACATCTCTACGAAATGGCCAAGCTGACGGGCGGCGGCTTCACCAACCTGCCGGCCGACCGCACCGCGCTGAAGAGCAAGCTCGATGCGGCCGCCCGGGCATTCGCGAACAGCGGCGAGGAACTGACTGCGGAACAATTCGTGCTGGTGCTCGAGAATCACGAGACCGGCGCGGTGCGCGGAACCAGCCAGCTCATGACCATGGTGGGCCAGCGCTGGCCGTTCTATTCCTATCGCCTCAACACGCTGACCCAGTATTCTAAGGAACTCGACCGCACCGTGCGCGCCGAGATGCTGAGCCTGGTCACCGACCTCGAAGGCTTTTCCGAAGTCGGCGGGCTGTTCCTCCACCCCAATGAACGAGCCGGGGGCCTCGGCCTGCTGCTCGCGCGGTCGCGCTACCTGTTCATCGCGATGCATCGCAGACGTTTCGCCGACAAGATCCTCGCCGAACTGCGCGGGATCATCGACGAGCGCGGCGGATCGCCCTTCTGGGACGGGGTCGCGGGGCGTTTCTTCGGGATGAGTTTCCAGGAGGCCGACTATTTCAACGCGATCAACGGCAACCAGTTCATCGCCGACCTCATGCCCAAGCACCCGGTCTATGTCGCCATGCTCGACGACGACGCGCGCAGCGTGATCGGCGTGCCCCACCCCACGGGGCGAGCGGCGATGCGGATGCTCGAACACGAGGGCTTCAGCTACGAAGGCTATGTCGACATCTTCGACGGCGGCCCGACCATGATCGCCCGCACCGACGAGGTGACCACCGTGCGCAACAGCGTGCGCGCGGTGGTCGAGGACATCGACCTTGCCGAGGGCGAGCGCGCGATCCTCGCCACCGGCCGGCTGGCAGGCTTCCGCGCCTGCTACGGCGCGCGCGTTCTTACGGGCGATGCGCAAGGCGGCTTCGGAATCGCGATCGACAGCGCCGCGGCGGACGCGCTCGATGTCGGCGAAGGCGACGAGGTGTGGAGCGTGGCGCGGTGAGCGGTCTCGTCGAGATCAATTTCGACGGCATCGTCGGGCCTTCGCACAATTACGCGGGGCTGAGCCTCGGCAACATCGCGAGCGCCAGCCACAAGGGCGACCCGTCCTACCCGCGCGCGGCGGCGCTGCAGGGCCTCGCCAAGATGCGCGGCAACCTCGCGCGGCTCGGCGTGCAGGGCTTCCTCCTGCCGCTCCCCCGGCCGAACGGGGTGCTGGCCGGGCAGCTCGCGCTCGACGGGAGCGAGGACCCGGCCCTGCGCGCGGCGCCGTGGTCGGCTTCGAGCATGTGGACCGCCAATGCCGCGACCGTCTCGCCCGCCCCCGACACGGCGGACGGGCGCTGCCACATCACGCCCGCCAATCTCGTCACCATGCTCCACCGCGCGCAGGAATGGCCGGACACGCAGCGCCAGCTCGCGATCGCCTTCGGCAATGCCGATCATTTCGCGCTGCATCCCCCGGTTCCGCCGAGTTTCGGCGACGAGGGCGCGGCCAATCACATGCGCCTGTGCGACAGCCATGGCGAGGCAGGCGTCGAAGTGTTCGTCTATGGCAGGCCCGGGGGCCGCTTCCCCGCCCGCCAGCACGAACAGGCCAGCCGCCTCGTCGCGCGCGCGCACGGGCTCGATCCGGGCAAATGCGTCTTCATCGAGCAGAACCCCGCCGCGATCGAGGCCGGCGCGTTCCACAATGATGTCGTCGCGGTCGCCAATGAACGCGTGCTCTTCACCCATGCCGAGGCCTTCGCCGACCGGCAGGGTGCCCATGATGCGATCGGCGCCGCCTTTCCCGCGCTCGAAGTCGTCGAGGTGCCCTCGGACAAGGTCAGCCTTGCCGAGGCGATCCGGACCTATCTCTTCAACGCGCAGTTGCTGACGCTGCCCGACGGGGCGATGGCGCTGATCGTGCCCGAGGAATGCCGCGAATCCGCCAGCGTATGGGCGTGGTGCGAGGAGATGGTCGCCGCGAACGGCCCGATCCGCGACGTGGTCCCGGTCGATGTCCGGCAGAGCATGGCGAACGGTGGCGGCCCGGCCTGCCTGCGGCTCAGGGTGGTGTGCGATCCGGCGACGGTCGACCCGCGCTTCCTGCTCGACGAGCGCAAGGCGGACAGGATCGATCGGGTGATCCGCGAGAAATGGCCCGAACAGATCGATCCGGCGGATCTGGGCAGCGACGCCCTCGCGCGAGACGTGGTCACCGCCCGTACGGCACTGCTCGCCGCGCTCGATCTCTCGGTGCTCGCCTGATCATGGTTAACGCATTTGCGCGGGTGCGTCGGATGGGCTTACATTCCTCTTCGCGTTAACCAATCCGATCGCCGTGCCTCCGCGCTTGGCACATGGCTTGCATCGGATAGGCCTTAACGGGCAGGAGAGACCATGCTGCACAAGATCGCGAGGCTGTTCGTCATCAAGACGAGGTTCGAGGCCTACGTGATCATCTTTGCGCTGGCGCTGGGCGCGATGACCCGCGGCACAGCCTATCTCGAGGAATATCCCGGCATTTTCGGCCAGCTCCTTTTCCTCGCCACCAGCGGCGCGGTGTTTCTCGGCGGGGCCAAGATCCTCGACTGCCTCCGGCTCGAACGCGAAATGCGCGAGACCCGGGGAGAAAGCGAGCGGGGCGAGTAGCGCGGAACCGGGGGCTTGCCGCGAAGCTCCGGGGTAATGCCGGGTGCCTCGCACACGCCGGAAAGCGGCCGGTCACCGTCCGGCCGAATTGCCCGCCTCGACCGTTTGCTCCAGTTCGAATTCGCCGTCGACGATCGCCTCCCCGTCCTTGCCGAAGCGGGGGAGGATCACGAGATCCTCGGCGCTCGTCAGTTCGATGAAAAGCTTCTTGCGCCGGCGGTCACGCACCCCACCCCTGAAGGCGACCTCGAGCCGCGGCTGGCCGCGCACCGCGATCACGCGATTGCGGAACATCGAGCGCAGTTTGCGCAAGGTGGGCTTGCTGAAATGACGCATCCGGTCGCGCGCGACGACGATGTCTCCGTTTTCGTCGACATAGGATTCGCCGCGCGGCACCGACCCCGGGACCGGGACGTTGAGAAGGTCGAAAAAGACGTCCGGCTCCATCTCGACCACGATCTCGTTGGGGCGCAATACCGGGCGATAGGTCAGCGGCGTGCGCCGCCCCACCCGGTTGAAGTCGACGGGGTCCTGGCCCGCGACGAGCAGGAACTTGCCGTTCCAGCGGCTGACGAATCCGATGGGGAGCACAGCCGCGACGTCCGCGCCTCCTCGCGATCCCCGAAACGCGCCTTGCGAAGCAGGCCGCGGGGCGGAAGGCACTCGGCCTCGCAGATCGCCTTCAGCCGGGACAGCCAGGCCTGGTAAGGCTCCGCGACGGCCGCGGAGGAAGGCGCCAGCACGAAGACTGCGCCGACGCAGAGGAATAAAGCGAACCCGCGCACGCCTGTCTCCCGCCAGAAGCGGTGGAGAAGGTAGCACGGGAAACGGGCGAATCAACTTTGAACACCTCCCTGCGATGGGGGGTTCTTCGCCGATTTGGACGGCCCGATATGGAAAGAGAGGGTGGGGGATTCTGTTGCTAGGCTCCCCCGGGCCCCCGGAATCCGCTTCTGTTGCCCGGTGGGTCCAACCGCGCTTTAGCTTTGTAAATTCAGGCCGTTAGGCCTTAAAATTACGCAGCGAGAGCGAGTGCTTCGTTGTCGTTGGCACTTATGGGTTTTGAGCCTTTAACGGGTTACTCAGCCCGGACGAAAACAACGCTTTTCAGCCCACGTCGATCCTGGTTCGGCCCCGTCAGAAAGCCCTGAAATCTCAGGGTTTGTGGTGGAGCCGCCGGGTACTGCCCCCGGGTCCGTTGTGCCTATTGCACGCTGCACTTTATCGTCATAGTCGGATCGCTCCGACACAGCCGATATAGCGGTTCGGAACTGAATGTGAAGTGACCGTGTTCGGTTCCCGGCGGGCGGTCGCCCTTGCGGTGCCGTGCGGGTCGGCAATCCTGTCCGGCTACTTGCGGAGCGCATCCCTGATTTCGGTCAGCAGCTCGATCTCGGTCGGGCCGGCGACTTCCTCGGGCGGCGTGACCTCGCCCTTTTTCTCGAACCGCTCGATGACCCGGTTGGTGTAGCGCACCAGCAGGAAGATGATGAAGGCCAGGATCACGAAGTTGATCACCGCGGTCGCGAACGCGCCGTATCCGATCATCGCGGCCCCTGCCTCCTTGAGCGCGGCATAGTCGGTCGTCGAACCGGCATAGCCATCGGGCACCGAGAGCAGCACGAAATACTGCGAGAAGTCCGCGCCGCCGAAGATCGCCCCGACCACCGGCATGATGATCTCGTCGGTGAGCGATTTCACGATCACCGCGAAGGCCCCGCCGATGATCACCGCGACGGCGAGCTGCATGACGTTGCCCTTGGCGATGAATTCGCGGAATTCCGAAAGCATCTTCGCGTTCCCCCTGTATCTTGCTGTATCTTGCCTGCCGTACCTGCTTGCGACACGCCTTGTCCTTTGCCGCCTCGCTTCCTGCCTGCCAAGGGCGATCGGCCGCCCTTCCCCCGCTTGAAAGGGTCAAGGGGTGTGCTATATCCGCAATACAGGAAATTGCCGCGCGCCTCCACATCGGGTCGGCGCGCCATTCGGAGGGATTTCGATGACGTTGAAGACGCTTTTCCGCGGCGCTTTCGCCGCCATGGCCGCGCTGAGCCTCGCCGCCTGCGGGATCAATTCGGTCCCCGCGGCCGAGGAGAATGCGAAGGCCAAGTGGGCCGATGTCGAGGCACAGTTCCAGCGTCGCTCGAATCTCGTCCCCAATCTGGTCGAGGTCGTGCAGGGCGCGGCCGAAAGCGAGCGCGGCATCCTCACCGAAGTGACCGAGGCCCGCGCCCGTGCGACCAGCATCAACGTGTCGGCCGAGGAGCTCGACGATCCGGCCAAGATGGAACAGTTCGCCGCCGCGCAGGGCCAGCTGGGCCAGGGCCTCGGCCGCCTGCTCGCCAGCTTCGAGGCCTATCCGCAGATCCAGTCGAACCAGAATTTCGTCGCGCTGCAGAGCCAGCTCGAAGGGACGGAAAACCGCATCGCGGTCGCGATCCGCGACTACAACGAGGCGGTGCGCCAGTACAACACGACGATCCGCACCTTCCCCGACACGATCGGCGCGAACATCATTCACGGCGCCGAGCCGCTGGTGCCCTATTCGGCCGTGACCGAAGGCGCCGATGTCGCACCCTCGATCGACATGACGAGCAATTGAGCGGGGCCTGGCGTATCGGCGATGGTGAGCGCAATGACGGGCTGCCCATGCCTGTCGCTCCCGGCGAGCGGCAAACGGTGAAAGACGAGGACGCGAAGATCATCATCGAAGCCGGCTTGCTACCACGTTTTCGCCAAGGCGCTTCCGACAGCGGCCTCAAGGCCGCTGTCGACAGTCTCGTGCGCGAAGTCTCCGCAATGGTGACGCAGGAGGCTGCATGAAGCGCATCGCCCTGTTCCTCGCTTCGCTGCTGGCGCTTCTTGGCGCGCCCCTCGCCGCGCAGGATTTTCCGCCGCTCACGGGGCGCGTTGTCGACCAGGCGGGGATCATCCCGTCCGATGTCGAGGCGCAGTTGACGCAGCAGCTCGAAGCGCTCGAGGCGCAATCGCAACGCCAGCTCGTCGTCGCCACGGTTCCCGACCTCCAGGGATACGAGATCGCCGATTACGGCTACCGGCTGGGCCGCGAATGGGGCCTGGGCGATGCGGAGCGCAACGACGGCGCGCTGCTGCTCGTCGCCCCGACCGAGCGGCGGGTGCACATCGCCAGCGGCTACGGGGTCGAAGGCTGGCTGACCGATGCCGTCTCGAAACTCATCATCGAAAACCAGATCGTGCCCGCCTTCCGCGAAGGCGACTATGCCGGCGGGATCGTCGCGGGTACCGACGCGATCGTCGAAGTGCTGATGCTGCCCCCGGACGAAGCCGCGCGGATCGCGCAGGAAGCGGGCGAGGCGCGCGAGAAGGATGGCGGCTTTCCGGTCGGAATGCTGATCTGGCTGGCCTTCATGTTCATCTTCTTCGTCCTTCCCATCATTCGCTCCGGCAAGCGCCGCAAGTATCGCGCGCGCAGCAACGGGCCGTGGGGCAAGCGTGACGATGACGACGACGATTACGGCGGCGGCTGGGGCCGCACGGCGCGCGACATCATCCTGTGGGAAGTCGGCACGGCCATCGCCCGCGGCGCGATGGGCGGCGGGCGCGGAGGCGGCTTCGGCGGCGGGGGCTTTGGCGGTGGCGGCGGGTTTTCCGGCGGCGGCGGTTCGTTCGGGGGCGGCGGCGCCTCCGGGGGCTGGTAGATCATGGCCTATCTCGACGAAGCCGGGCACGAGCTCGTCACCAATGCCGTCGCCGAAGCGGAGAGCCGGACCTCGGGCGAGATCGTGACCGTGCTCGCCGATCGTTCGGACGACTACGCCGACATCGCGCTGCTGTGGGCGGCGGGCGCGGCCTTCACCGTGATGAGCGTGTTCGCGGCCCTGCCCCAGCCCTTCCTCGACCTGTGGGACGGCCTTGTCGGCGGGTGGAGCCACGAATGGACCACCGGCGAAATCGCCAGCATGACGATCGGGCTCGGCCTCGTCGCCTTCGCGCTTGCCTGGGCGGTGCAGCTGCTCGAACCGGTCAAGTGGCTGCTCGTCCCCGCCCCGGTCCGCACCGCGCGGGTCCACGACACCGCCGTGCGCCTGTTCAAGGTCGGCGCCGAGGGGCGCACCCATGGCCGCACCGGCGTCCTCATCTACCTTTCCATGAGCGAGCACCGCGCCGAGATCGTCGCAGACCGGCCGATCGCGGAAAAGGTTTCGCCGGAAATCTGGGGCGAGGCGATGGGCGACATGCTTGGCCACATCGCCGCCGGCCGCATCGCCAAGGGGCTCGCGGTGGGCGTGCGCGACGTGGGCTTCATCCTCGCCCAGCACTTCCCGCGCGCCGAGGATGGCGAAAACGAGCTTCCCGACCGGCTGATCGAAGTCTAGGCCCGGTCCCCATGACCGACGGATTCGCCGCCTCGCAAAACGACGCCTTCGCGAGAGACCGGGACGCCGACCTGCCCGAACAGGTCCGCTGGGAGGGCCGGTTCATCACCGCCATGACGCGCGGCCGCTGGGAATATGTCGGTCGCGCGCGCGGCATCCGGGCGGCCGCAATCCTCGCCATCGACACCGACGCGGATGGAACGCGCCACGTCATCCTCGTCAGCCAATATCGCGTGCCGCTATCGCGTTTCTGCCTCGAAATCCCCGCCGGGCTCGTCGGCGATGCCGACGGGAGCGAGGACGAGAACGCGCTCGAGGCCGCCGCGCGCGAACTCGAGGAGGAAACCGGCTACCGCGCCGGACGGCTCGAGGTGCTGGGCGAATTCTACTCCTCGCCCGGGATGGTTTCCGAATCCTTCACCCTGCTGCGCGCGACCGGGCTCGAAAGGGTCGGCGAGGGCGGCGGGCTTGTGGACGAGAACATCATGGTCCACCGCGTCCCCCTGTCGGGCCTGAGCGATTACGTCGCCAGGTGGCGCGAGGCAGGCCACGGCGTCGACGTGCGGATCGCCATGCTTTTGACGCCGCATTTTCTGGGAGAGGAACTGACATGACGAAACGTTGCGAGGGCAAGCTGGCCCTCATCACCGGCGGAGCGCAGGGTCTCGGCCGGGCGCATTGTATCCGCCTCGCGCAGGAAGGCGCCCGGGTGCTCGCGACCGACATCAACGGAGAAGGGGCCGAGGAGACGGCCGCGATCATCAATGCCGAACTGGGCGACGGCACCGCCTTCGGCATGGCCCACGACGTGACCGACCCCGCCCAGTGGGACGCCGCGATCGATGCCGCGCGCGAACGGCTCGGCGGGCTCAACGTGCTGGTCAACAATGCCGGGATCGGCGTTGCCGGCAACATCGAGGACTGCACCTTCGAGGACTGGAAGCGCTGCTATGCGGTGAACGTCGATTCGATCTTCCATGGCTGCCAGAAGGCCCTGCCGCTGATGCGCGAACACGCGCCGGGCTCGATCATCAACATCTCCTCGATCGCAGGGCTGATCGCGAGCGACACCATGCCCGCCTACAATTCGACCAAGGCGGCGGTGTGGATGCTGTCGAAATCGATCGCGCTCCACTGCGCGAAGAAGAACATGCAGATCCGCTGCAATTCGGTCCACCCGACCTTCGTCGACACGCCGATCCTCGACGGCACCGCCAAGGCGCACAGCCTCGAAAAGAACGTGCTGATGGAAAAGCTCGCCCGGCAGATCCCGCTCAGGTTCGTGGGCGAACCGAACGACATCGCCAACGCCGTCGTCTATCTCGCCAGCGACGAGAGCCGGTTCATGACCGGCGCGGAGATCAAGCTCGACGGCGGCATTTCCGCCATGTGATCCGCGATAGAGGGGCCGGCCCGCCCCTCCCGGCTTCGTTTCGCACGACGCGGAACCACGCGGCCCCGCGGAAAGCCGGGATCGCCGTCGCCGGTGCCGCGGGGTCAGTCCGCGATCAGAGCGATCGCGAGGTAGACCAGCGCAGCCGTGCCGAGGCTGAAGAACGCGCCGACGACGAAGGCGATGCGGACTACGGTCGGATCGACATTGGCATAGTCCGCTATCCCCGCGCACACGCCGGCGAGCTTGGCATTGCGCTTGTCGAGGTGGAAGCCCGGCTGGCCGCCGCCGTTTTTGCGGGTGATCTTGTTCATGCGAGGACTCCTGTAACGAACGGATAGGACGGGCCGGCGGGCAGGATCGCCGCGGTCGCCAGGACCACGGTGATGACCAGCGCCCCGGCCGCTGCGAGGACGCGCCGGGTGCGCTGTCCGGCCTGGTCGAAGAACGAATACATCACGTCTTGTTTCCCTATGCTAGAGCGTGGCGGGGCGTTTCAAGCGCGGCCGCGATCAGGCGAGGCCCGGGCTGGCCGGGATGATCGCGTAGGCGAGGAACGAGGCCGACAGGATCACCGAGAAGACGGCTGCGGCGAGGTGTCTGGCGAAGTTGCTGGGGAACATGGAAGGTCTCTTTCGGGATCGGGGGTTGCGGCAGCGATCAGGCCATCAGCGAGGGGCTGGCGGGAACGATCGCGTAGGCGAGGAAAGCGGCCGTCGCGAACAGCGAAAAGGCGGCGGCGGCGAAGCGGTCGAAGCGATTGGCAAACATTGTCTGGTCTCCTGTCTGGTGTTTCGGTTCGTCCCCGAGGGACACCCCAACAGATGCATGGGCCGTGCCAAACTCTAAGAATCCCGGGAATTCGGGCTTTCCGGGGACCGCCCCGCCAGGAGGCTCGTTCAGCAAAACGAAAGCTTGGGAATTTTTCCCACCTCTTGGGATCGGCCTGCGGCGTGCCTCTCTCTGGCCTTTGCGAAGCGGCGTGCTAAGCGCCCTCGTTCATGCCGCTCGCCAGGATCACCCTCCAGGACTTCCGCAACCACGCCCGTAGCGAGCTGGTGGACACGGCCCATTTCAACCTGCTGGTGGGACCGAACGGGGCAGGCAAGACCAACGTGCTCGAGGCGCTCTCGCTGCTTGCCCCGGGACGCGGCCTGCGCCGCGCGCCGCTCGCCGAGCTCGCCCGGCGGGAGACGCCGCAGGACCCGCCCCGCCCCTTCGCGATCGGCGCCAGCCTCGTCGAACAGGGTCAGGTCTCCGCCCGGCTCGGGACCTATACCAGGGCCGAGCAGCCGGGCCGCCGGCTGGTGCGGATCAACGGGGCCGAGGCGAGTGCCGGGGCGCTGTCCGAATGGCAGGCGATGAGCTGGCTGACCCCGGCGATGGACGGCCTGTTCACCGACAGCGCGGGCGCGCGCCGGCGCTTCGTCGACCGGATGGCGCTCGCGATCGAGCCCGCCCACGCGCGGGCGGTGAGCCAGCTCGAGGGAGCGCTGCGCGAACGCAATCGCCTGCTCGAGGAGGGCCGCGAGCCGCGCTGGCTCGACGCGGTCGAGGCGCAGCTGGCCGAAGCGGGCGCGCGCGTCGCGGAGGTGCGGGCGCGGCTGGTCGCGCTGCTGGGCGAGGAACTCTCCGCCCTGCCCCCCGAACCTTTCGCCCGGCCGATCCTCGCCTATCGCCCCGGCGGGCCGACTACGCCTGACGGGCTTGCCGCAAGCCTTGCGAAGGGCCGCGCGCGCGACCGGGCGGCGGGGCGCGCGCTCGCGGGGCCGCACCGCGACGAGCTCGACGTGGCGATGATGCGCGCCGATGGTTCACCCGGCCAGCCGGCCGCGAGCTGTTCGACCGGCGAGCAGAAGGCGATGCTGATCGCCATCACCCTCGCTCACGGCATCCTCGCGGCGAGCGGGCGGCCGAGCGTCCTGCTGCTGGACGAGGTCGCGGCCCATCTCGATCCGGTCCGCCGGGCCGAGCTCTTCCGCCGGCTCGCCGCCGGGCGCGCGCAGGTGTGGATGACGGGAACCGAGCTTGCCCCGTTCAGCGAAATCGCGAGCGAGGCGGCGGTCTGGCGTGTCGCGGGGGGAATGGTGGAGCCGCTCTAGGCCCCTTCCGCCTCCTCCTCGGGCAGGGCGTCGCGCACCTGCGGCAGGGTCGCCTCGACCAGTTCCTCGATCCCCTGCGCCGTGGGATGGATCCGGTCGGCCTGGAAAAGGTTCGGGTTCTCGTAGATCGAGGCGAGCCAGAACGGCACCAGTTCCGCGCCGTATTCCTGCGCGAGATCGGCATAGATCGCATCGAAATCACGCTGGTAATCGGGCCCGTAATTCGGCGGTGCGCGCATCCCCATCAGCAGCACGGGAATGTCGCGGGCCTGCAATTCCTCCAGCATGGCGGCGAGATTGGCGCGCGTTTCGGCGGGCGAAAGCCCGCGCAGCATGTCGTTGCCGCCGAGTTCGAGGATCAAGAGGTCGGGCTTTTCCTCCAGCCCGTCCAGCGTGAAGGCCAGCCGCTGCCGCCCCGCTGCGGTGGTGTCGCCCGAAACGCCGGCATTGGCGATGTCGGCATTCACGCCTTTCGCCCTCAGCGCCTGTTCGAGCCGGGCGGGATAGCTTTCGCCTTCCTCCAGCCCGTAGCCCGCGAAGAGGCTGTCCCCGAAGGCGAGGATGGTGCGCTGCGACCCCATCACCGGAATGGGCGGCGGCTCCTGCGCGTCCGGCGTGCGCGCCGCGCCCGAAGCGGGCGGGACGGTCGTGTCGTCGGCCGCTTCCTCGCCGCAGGCGGCCAGCGCGAGCGCCGTCAGGCCCGCCACCGCAACCCGCGCGATCCGTGCTTGAAGCATCATTGAAGGCTTACCCCGCGTATCTTGTGTGCCCTTTCCACCTATGCCATCGAGCCCGCGTGACAAGCCCTTCCCTCGCCCTCACCGCCCGCAACCTCACCCTGACGCTCGGTTCGGACCGCAAGCCGGTCGAGATCCTGCGCGGCATCGACCTCGATATCGCGCGCGGCGAGGTGGTCGCGCTGCTCGGCCCCTCGGGCTCGGGCAAGAGTTCGCTGATGGCCGTGCTTTCGGGACTCGAGCAGGCGAGCGGGGGGAGCCTCGAGGTGGCGGGGGCCGATTTCACGGCGCTCAACGAAGACGGCCTCGCCGCCGCACGCCGCGGGCGGATCGGGATCGTGCTGCAGGCCTTCCACCTTCTGCCGACCATGACCGCGGCGGAAAACGTCGCGACGCCGATGGAGCTCGCCGGAGCGTCGGATGCGCGCGAGCGGGCGGTTGCCGAACTCGAAGCGGTTGGCCTCAGCCACCGCACCGGGCATTACCCGACCCAGCTTTCGGGCGGGGAGCAGCAACGCGTCGCGATCGCCCGCGCCACCGCGCCGCGTCCCGAACTGATCTTCGCCGACGAGCCGACCGGCAATCTCGACGTCGCGACCGGGGAGGAGATCATCGACCTCCTTTTCGCCCGCCGCGCCGAGACCGGGGCGACCCTGCTCATCATCACCCATGACGAGGCGCTGGCCAAGCGCTGCGAGCGCGTGCTGACCATGGCCGACGGGCGGATCGTCTCCGATACCCGCGCCGCGCGGGGCGAGGCGGCGTGAGCGAGGCGGCGGGCCTTTCCTGGGGCGCCGCGTGGCGGATCGCGCGGCGCGACCTCAGCGCGCGCTTCAAGGGCCTGCGCCTGCTGCTCGTCTGCATCTTCCTCGGCACCGCCGCGCTCGCCGCGATCGGCACGCTGACCGCCGCGATCGAACGCGAGCTTGCGGCGAGCGGGCAGGAACTGCTCGGCGGCGATCTCGAAATCGAGGTGTGGCAGCGCGACCTTTCGGACGAGGAGAAGGCGGCGCTCGCGCAATACGGCACGATCTCGGGCGGGACGCGGCTGCAGGCGATGGCGAGCGCGGGCGAGAACGCGGCGCCGGTGGAATTGAAGGCGGTTGACGAGCGCTGGCCGCTCTACGGCGCGCTGACGCTCGCGGACGGGCGCGAGACGGGCGCTCCGTCGGGCGACGAGGCGTGGCTGGCGCGCGGGGCGATGGACCGGCTGGACATCGAAGTGGGCGAACGCTTCACCATCGGCACTGCCGAACTCACCGCCGCAGGCGTGATCGAGGAGGAGCCCGACCGGCTTTCCGAAGGCTTCCAGCTCGGTCCCACGGTGATCGTCGCACGGGACGTGCCCGCGCGCGCCGGGCTGCTCCAACCGGGCGCGCTCTACCAGAGCAAGTACCGCGTCGCCTTCGGCGACCAGGCCAGCGATCCCGAAACGGTTGAGGAAGCGCTGACCGGGGCCTTCCCCAATGCGGGCTTCGAATTCCGGACCCGCGACCGCGCCTCGCCCGGGGCGGGCCGTTTCGTCGGGCAGATGAGCGATTTTCTCACGCTGGTCGGCCTTGCCGCGCTGGTCATCGCGGGGATCGGCATCGCGGGCGGGGTTTCGTCCTATCTCGACCAGCGCCGCGCCTCCATCGCGACGCTCAAGGTGCTCGGCGCCTCCTCGCGCGACATCGGGCGGATCTACGCGCTGCAGGTGGCAGTCGCCGCACTCGTGGGCAGCTTCGCGGGGCTCGCCGTGGGCGTGCTCGTCACGCCGCTGCTCGGCGCCGCGCTCGAAGGCCTGCTGCCGGTGCAGAGCGGCTTCATCATCGAGCCTGCGCCGCTCCTGCTCGCGGGATCCTACGGGATGCTGGTCGCCTTCGCCTTTGCCGCCGCGCCGCTCCTGCGCGCGCGCAGCTTTCCGGCGATGGCGCTGATGCGCTCGCGCATCGTCCCGCTTTCGCGCGACCGGCGCGCGCTTGGCGTGACCGCGGCGGGGCTGGCCGCGATCTGCGCGCTTGCGCTCCTCACCACCGCCGAGCCGCGCCTGGCGGGCGGGTTCCTCGCCGGTGCCGCCGCGGCGCTGGTGCTGCTCGCCGGACTCGGTTTCGCGATCCAGGCCGCCGCGCGCCGTCTGCCGCGCCCGTCCAACCCGATCCTCAGAAGCGCGCTCGCCAATATCCATCGCCCCGGAGCACCGACCAGCGCGCTGGTGACCGCGCTCGGCTTCGGGCTCGCCGCCTTCGTCCTGCTCGCCGCGATCCAGAGCGCGATCGAAGGCAACATAGACAGCCGCGTGCCGCGCGAGGCGCCGGATTACTTCGTGCTCGACGTGCCCCCGGCCAGGGAGGACCGTTTCTTCGGACTGGTGCAGGAACGCTTCCCCGAAGCGACCCTGAGGACGGTCCCCACCCTGCGCGGTGCGGTGCTCGCCTACGGGCCGGAGGGCGACATGGTGCGCGTCGCCGAGCTTGAGGAACTGCCCGAGGGCGCGTGGGGCCTGCGCGGCGAACGCGGCCTCACCTATGCCGACCGCCTGCCGGAGGGCAACCGCGTGGTCGAGGGCGAATGGTGGAGCCCGTTCCATGCGGGCGAGCCGCTGGTCTCGATCGACGCCGAATTCGCCGAAGCCCTCGACCTCGAGGTGGGCGACTATCTCACAATCGGCATTCTCGGGGTGGAGCGGACCGCGCGGATCGCCAACCTGCGCGAAATCGACTGGGAGAGCATGGGGTTCAACTTCCTCCTCGTCTTCTCGCGCAACGCCATCAGCGACGCGCCGCACAACTTCGCCGCGACGATCGACCTGCCCGACGATGCCGACACCGATGCGGACAGCGCCGCCCGCGGCGAACTGCTGCGCGCCCTGGTGCGGGAATTTCCCTCCTCCTCGGTGGTCGAGGTGGGCGAAGTGCTGGGCGAGGCACGCACGATCCTGCGGCAGGTCGGCCTCGCCACGCTGGCCGCGGCGGCGGTGGCGGTGCTCGCGGGCCTCGCCGTGCTGATGGGCGCGATTGCGGCGGCGCGCGCCGCGCGCACGTACGATACCGTGGTGCTGCGCGTCCTGGGGGCGAGCCGGCGGCAGATCCTGATGATGCAGCTCGCCGAATACGGACTCATCGCCGCCGCGCTCGCCCTGGTCGCGCTGGGGCTCGGGAGCCTGCTCGGCTGGGTCGTCATCACGCAGCTGTTCGAATTCGACTGGCTGCCCGACTGGGGCGCGGTGCTCGGCGTGCTCGGGCTTGGCCTCGCGATGGTGCTTGCCTTCGCGCTCGGCGGGTCGCTTCCCCTGCTGCGCGCCAAGCCTGCCCGCGCCCTGCGCGAACTCTGATCCTATTCGAAGACGGCGGCGTCGTAGCCGACCATTCCCGGCCGGCCTTTCACCACGAGGGTGGATGCGAGCAGGTCGTGCAGGCCCTGCTTGCGTTCGGTGAAGGCAACCATGATGTAGCCGATGGCGAGGACCAGCCCGGACAGGATCTTTCCGAAAGAGCGTCCGGCCGCGCGCAGATAGGAAATGCGCCCGCCCCGTTCATCGGTGACGATCAGGCCGAGCGCCTTCTTGCCCGGAGTTGCCTGCATTTCCGATCCTTCGAAGCCGATGAAATAGGCGAACCCGACAAGGGTGCCGAGCAGGTCGGCGATTCCTAAGGTTTCCTCGGCCTGCGTCGTGAACAGGGCGGCTCCCGTCAGAAGCGCAAGCACGAACTGCACCGCGATCAGGATCACGGTATCGATCAGGTAGGCGCCCACCCGGATCCAGAAACCGGCATAGTCCATCGCGATATCCCCCCAATGTTCCGGTCTCTGGCCGGGCGGGGACAAACTGCCTGAAAAAGCGGACAATTCAAGCGCCCATGCATCGGAAACGAAAAGAGGCCCCGCGCGTCGCCGCGCGGAGCCCCCTTTTCTTCCCGTGCAGTCAGGTCAGAAGCGGAAGCGCACGACCCCGCCATAGGTGCGCGGCGCGCTGGGATAGCCGTTGACCGTGCCCGCCTGCGCGACCCCGTCGAACACCGTCAGGATGTACTCGTCGTCGAGCAGGTTGCGCGCGAAGGCCCCGATCTCGAGCCCGTTGTTGAGCGCAAGCGTCGCCGAGGCGTTCACCAGGTTCACTTCGCGGCGGAAGATCCGCGTGTTGCCGAGCTGCGCGTTGAAGGTCGGCAGGCCCTCGTTGATGTTCTCGTTGCTTTCGTGGTTGTAATCCACGCGCGTGATGATGCGCGAACCGCTGTCGAATTCGTGCGTGTAGGTCGCCGAGGTCGCGATCGCCCATTCCGGGATGCCGCCCGGACGCTGACCGGTGAGATCGCCCAGCGGGCTGCCGGTGAAATCGTCGTAGAGCGCATCGAGATAGGTCGTCGCGAAGGTCAGCACGAGCCCGTCGACCGGGTTGATCGTGGCGTCGAACTCGAAGCCCTTGACCGACTGTTCGCCCGCATTGGCGAGCGCGAAGCCGAGCCCGGTGAAGGCGAAGCTCTGGAAGCCCTCGATCGACTGGTCGAACAGCGCGAGGTTGAACCCGAAACCGTCCCACTGGGCCTTCATGCCGAGTTCGTAGACCTCGGCCTCTTCCGGACCGGCAAAGCGCGAACCCGTGGTCAGGTTCGGTGTCGCCAGCCCGGCATCCAGGATCGGCGAGGACGGTGCGAGAATCGTCGAGAGCTCCTGCCCCGGCACGAAATCGCCCAGCACCGGCCGACTGTCGCGCGAGAGGTTGACCGAGCTCGCCTTGAAGCCCGTCGCATAGCTCGCGTAGACGTTGACCTCGGGCGAGATCTGGTAGCTCGCCCGCAGCAGGTAGGTCAGCTCGTCATCCCGCGTGCGGCCCGGCTCGACCACGTTCGGCACGGCCAGGAATGGCGGCTGGAACTGCAGCGCCTGCAGCGCCAGCAGCTCGTTCGCCGCCGGATCGAGCGCGGCCTGCGTGATCTGGCCGAAGACCGGCGCGGTCTGCGGATCGGTCGCGAAGCCGTTGATGACGCCCGGCGTCACCTCGCCCGGCGGGATCTGCAGCGCCTCGGCGATCCCGCCGACGATGAAGGCGTCGACCAGATTGACCTGCCCGAGCGGGTCGAAGCTCTGCTGCGACAGCGCGAAGTCCTTCGCATCGTCGGTGTAGTTGAAGCCGACGGTGAACACGAGCCCGTCGACCGGCTCGAGATCGAACGTCCCGAACACCGACCACGCCGTGTTCTCCATCCGGAACTGCTCGCTGGTCAGAAGCGGCGTGTTGAGGATCGAGTCCTGCGGCAGGCCCAGCCCCGCTTCGACCTGGTTGAACAGGCCCGGTTGCCCGGCCAGCAATTCGCCATAGTCGCGGAAATCGGAACCGTTCCGGATCGCGCTGTCCTGTTCGATCGTCTCGTCGAAGTAGAAGCCGCCGAGCAGGAAGTTGAACGGGCCGTCGAAATCCGACGCGATGCGGACTTCCTGGGTGAAGGTCTGCACGTCCTGGTCGCGGGTTTCCGTCGCGATGTCGGCGCTGGTGAAGTCGATGTCGGTGAGGAAGAAGTTCTTCAGCTCGCGATAGGCCGTGATCGAGGTGATCGAGATCGCCCCGGCCTGGTAGTCCATCTGGACCGAGCCGCCGTAATTGTCGTTCTCGTTCACCGGGGCGGCGTTGAGGAAGCTTTCATAGGCGAAGAAGTCGGTGCTGAACTGGCCGCCCAGCGCGCCGATCGCGCCCGCCGCGGGGCCGGCGACGAGCGTCGCGACCTGGCAGCACACCTCGTCGATCCGGGCATAGTCCGCGATCGCGCGGATCTTGAAATCGGGCGTCGGCTCGATCAGCAGCTGGCCTCGCGCGGACCAGCGGTTGCGGTCGTTGATCTCCTCGTCGAGATTGACGATCTCGCCGAAGCCGTCGCGGCGCTGATAGGTCCCGTCCAACGAGAAGGCGATATTGTCGGTGATCGGCCCGGTGATGTCGCCGCGCAGGAAGACCTGGTTGAAATTGCCGTAGACCGCCTCGACCATGCCGCCGAATTCATACTGCGGTTCGCGCGTGACGACCGAGATGACGCCGGCCGAGGCGTTCTTGCCGAACAGCGTCGATTGCGGGCCGTTCAGGACCTCGATGCGCTGCACGTTGTTGAGGTCGCCGAGGGCGCCAGCCGAACGCGAACGGAACACACCGTCGATGAACACGCCGACCGAAGGCTCGATCCCGAAATTGTTGTCGCCATTGCCGAAGCCGCGGATGATGAAGGTCGTCGCGGACGAGGTCTGCAACTGGCTCACCCGCAGCGAGGGGGTGACGGTCTGGAGGTCGAGCACGTCGCGGATCTGCGCCTGTTCGAGAGTCTCCCCGCTCGTGACCGACACGGAAATCGGCACTTCCTGCAACGTCTGTTCGCGCTTGGACGCGGTGACGATGATCTGGTTTTCCGCTTCCGGCACGTCCTCCTCGAGAACGAGTTCGTCGGCATCGTCGGAATCGGGCAGGGCCTGCGCGTTGGCCGCGCCGTGCGCGCCCAGGGCAAAGGCTGCGGCGCCCGCAAGCAGGGTGAATCGGTACGTACCGGCAAGGCCGGGCAAGAACGAATGCATGGAAAATCCTCTCTCTAAACCCACTCGAACCCGGCAGGGGAGATGGTCGGCGCGTCCCAGATCGCGCCGTCGCCGGGCTGCGGGGCGGGTGATAGGGGAGCGGGATTGAGGCGACAAGCCGGAAGGCTCGCCCCGGCCGGGGCTGGCGCGAGAAATGTTGCAGTCATGTCACACGGCGGCCCGTTCCCTCCCCGCCGCGCAAAGGCCCGGTTTCGATTGCTTTTGCCGGGCGCGCTGCCTAAGGCGCGCAGCAGATGGGCACACGGACCGCGCGATACAGCCGGCGAGCCCGCTTGCAGCCAGCTCTTGGAAAGCCCGAAATCATGTCCGCCTCCCCCATCGGCCCCGGTTCGCTCAGGAACGTGGCGATCATCGCCCATGTCGACCATGGCAAGACCACCCTCGTCGACCAGCTCTTCCGCCAGTCCGGCACTTTCCGCGAGAACCAGCGCGTCGATGAACGCGCGATGGACTCGGGCGATCTCGAAAAGGAGCGCGGGATCACCATCCTCGCCAAGTGCACCAGCGTCGAATGGACGCCCAAGGGCGGCGGCGAAACCACGCGGATCAACATCGTCGACACGCCCGGCCACGCCGATTTCGGGGCCGAGGTGGAGCGCATCCTCAGCATGGTCGACGGCGTCATCCTGCTGGTCGACAGCGCGGAAGGGGCGATGCCGCAGACCAAGTTCGTGACCGGCAAGGCGCTTGCGCTCGGTCTCAAGCCGATCGTGGTCGTAAACAAGATCGACCGGCCCGACGGCCGCCCGCAGGAAGTGCTCGACGAGGTGTTCGACCTGTTCGCCAGCCTCGATGCCGACGACGAACAGCTCGATTTCCCCTCGCTTTTCGCGAGCGGGCGCGACGGCTATGCCAGTCCCGACGAGCACGCGCGCGGCGGCAGCCTCGAACCGCTGTTCGAACTGATCGTGAGCCACGTTCCCGCCCCGGACCTCGACGCCGGCGGAAAGTTCAGCTTCCTTGCCACCCTGCTCGACCGCGATCCCTTCATGGGGCGCGTGCTGACCGGCCGGGTCCAGTCCGGCACGATCAGGATCAATGACCCGATCCACGCGCTCGACCGCGACGGCAAGGTGATCGAGACCGGCCGGGCGACCAAGCTGCTCTCCTTCCGCGGGCTCGAGCGCGTGCCGGTGGAAAGCGCGCAGGCGGGCGACATCATCGCTCTGGCAGGTCTCGAAAAGGCGACCGTCGCCAACACCATCGCCGACCCTTCCGTGAGCGAGCCGATCGCCGCGCAGCCGATC
Source organism: Erythrobacter sp. HL-111 (assembly GCF_900105095.1). Classification (NCBI taxonomy): domain Bacteria; kingdom Pseudomonadati; phylum Pseudomonadota; class Alphaproteobacteria; order Sphingomonadales; family Erythrobacteraceae; genus Erythrobacter; species Erythrobacter sp. HL-111. Next base: position 1,292,809 of record NZ_LT629743.1, read on the forward strand.
GACCCGCCGACGCTCGCCATGCGCTTTGCCGTCAACGACAGCCCGCTCGCCGGGCGCGAGGGCGACAAGGTGACGAGCCGCCTCATCCGCGACCGGCTGCTGCGCGAGGCCGAGACCAATGTCGCGATCCGGGTGACCGAAAGCGAGGACAAGGACAGCTTCGAAGTCGCCGGCCGCGGCGAACTGCAGCTTGGCGTGCTGATCGAAACGATGCGCCGCGAGGGTTTCGAGCTCGGCATCTCCCGCCCCCGCGTGCTCTTCCGCGAGGAGGACGGGCCCAACGGCAAAACCCGCACCGAGCCCTACGAGACGGTCGTCATCGACGTCGACGACGAACATTCGGGCACGGTCGTGGAAAAGATGCAGCGCCGCAAGGCCGACCTCACCGAAATGCGCCCGTCGGGCCAAGGCAAGACCCGCATCACCTTCTCCGCCCCCTCGCGCGGGCTGATCGGCTATCACGGCGAATTCCTGTCCGACACCCGCGGCACCGGGATCATGAACCGCCTGTTCGAGAAATACGGCCCCTACAAGGGTCCGATCGAAGGCCGCATCAACGGCGTCCTCATCTCGAACAGCGACGGCGAGGCGGTCGCCTATGCCCTGAACGCGCTCGAGGAGCGCGGCGAATTGTTCATCGCGCCGCAGACCCGGATCTACGAAGGCATGATCATCGGCGAGAACGCCAAGCCCGACGATCTCGAGGTCAACCCGCTGAAATCGAAGCAGCTCACCAACATCCGCTCCTCGGGCAAGGACGACGCGATCCGCCTCACCCCGCCGCGCCGGATGAGCCTCGAACAGGCGATCGCCTATATCGACGACGACGAGATGGTCGAGGTGACGCCCAAGTCGATCCGGCTGAGGAAGGCGATCCTCGACCCGCACGAGCGCAAGAAGGCCCGCCGCAAGAAGGACGCTTGAGCCGCGCCGAAAGGCTCGAGCCGTCCCGATCGGGCCACGGTCCGTCCTTTCGCGGGCGCAGCATAATTTCCCCGGACCGGCGGGCCGCGAAACATGTGCGGCGGTCAGAGCAGCGCTTTTGGCAATCCTTGCGAATTTGCGCTGCCCTGTGGCCATTGCGCAGCGCGCTTGTTACGCACCTGCAACATGGACACAGCAACGCTCGCCTCACTGGCCGTCTATTTCATCGCCATGCTCGGCATCGGGCTCTACGCCTGGAGGAAATCGACCGAGGATTCCGAAGGCTATCTTCTCGCCGGGCGCAACCTGCCGCCGGCCGTCGCCGCGCTTTCGGCGGGCGCGTCCGACATGTCGGGCTGGCTGCTGCTCGGCCTGCCGGGTGCGCTCTATGCGGCGGGGCTGGTCGAGGCGTGGATCGGGATCGGGCTGTTCCTCGGTGCGGTCGCGAACTGGATCATCGTCGCCCCGCGCCTGCGCGAACAGACCGAAAGCTACGGCAACGCGCTGACCATCCCGCAATTCCTCGCCAACCGCTTTCCGAGCCGGGGCACGACGCTGCGGGTCGTGTCGGCCATCGTCATCGTCGTCTTCTTCACGGTCTACACCGCGGCAGGCCTTGTCGGAGGGGGCAAGCTGTTCGAAACCGCCTTCGCCGGGCTCCTGCCGAACGCGGGGATGAGCGACTACATGCTCGGCATCGTCATCACTGCCGGGATCGTGCTCGCCTATACGATGATCGGCGGGTTCCTCGCGGTGAGCCTGACCGATTTCGTGCAGGGCGTGATCATGATGCTCGCGCTCGTCATCATGCCGCTGGTCGTGATGTTCGGCAGCGGCGGGGATGCGGGCGGATCGCTGTCGGAGGTGCCGGTCGAAGGGTTCCTCAGTCTCACCGAGGGGCTCACCCTGCTCGGCTTCGTCAGCGCCGTGACCTGGGGCCTCGGCTATTTCGGCCAGCCGCACATCATCGTGCGCTTCATGGCGATCGACACAGTCGAGAAGGTCGCGGCCGCACGCAATGTCGGCCTCTCGTGGATGGCGATCTCGCTTGCGGGCGCGCTCGGCATGGGGCTGGCGGGACGCGCCTATGCCGAGCGCAACGGGCTGGTGGTGGAGGATCCGGAAACGATCTTCATCATCCTGGCCGACCTGCTGTTTCACCCGGCGGTGACCGGTTTCCTGTTCGCCGCCCTGCTGGCCGCGATCATGAGTACGATTTCATCGCAGCTGCTCGTCTCCTCCTCCTCGCTTACCGAGGATTTCTACCGCCTGTTCCTCCGCCGGAACGCCTCCGAGCGCGAGGCGGTGAACGTCGGCCGGTTCTGCGTCGCGCTGGTGGCGGTGGCCGCGATCGTGATCGCAAGCGATCCGACGAGCGAGGTGCTCGGCCTCGTCGCCAATGCCTGGGCGGGCTTCGGCGCGGCCTTCGGTCCGCTCATCCTCCTCGCCCTCACCTGGCGCGGCATGACCGGAGCGGGCGCGGTCGCGGGGCTGGTGACAGGGGCGGTGGTCGCGGGCGGGTGGATCGCGATGGGATGGAACGCGAGCTTCCTCGGCGGCGAAGGGCTCTACGAGATCGTGCCGGGCTTCCTCGCCTCGTCGATCGCGATCTATGCCGTCAGCAAGGGCACGACGCAAAGCGCCGCGACCCGCGCGCAGGCACCGGCGGAGTAGGCCTTCCCTTTCCGGAGCCGCTGGTGCAGCCTGCTGTCCTTCGCGGAGTCGGGAGGAGACCATGGGCGAACGAAGAGGGCCGCGGATCACGGGGCTCGGCGGGATCTTCTATGTCGTGAAGGACCCTGCCGCGACGCGCGAATGGTACCGCGAAGTGCTCGGGATCGACGGGCCGCATGGCCCGCAATTCGCGTGGGAGGCCGAGCCCATGGCCCATCCCTATTCGCTCATCAGCCATTTCGAGGACGACACCTACATCAAGCCGGGCAAGCACGGCTTCATGATCAACCTGCGCGTCCACGATCTCGACGGCTTCGTGAAGCGGCTGAAGAAGGCGAAGGTGAAGATCCTCGACAGGGCGGACGAGGGCTATGGCAAGTTCGCCTGGATCCTCGATCCCGACGGGGTGAAGATCGAGCTGTGGGAACAGGTCGCGGACGAATTGCCCTGAACCGCCATGGCGGGCGCCGCTTTGCCGCGACCCCTGCAATCGCCGGGATGTGCCGGTTAACCGATGATTTGCGGACCTCCTTAGCGCGCCGTTAACCTTTCCTGCGCGATAATGCCTAGGTATGAGTCGCAGGCGAACCTTTGTCAGCACCGGAACGCTCGCCGCAGCCGCTCTGGCGCTGGCCGGATGCGGTTCGCTCGTCCCTTCCCCCGGAAGCGCCCCGGCCGGAGCGGCGAGCGGGGCTTCACGCGCAAGCACTCCGCCGCCGATCGATCGCTCGTCGAACCGGCTCGCCTCCGCCCCGCGCGGGTATCGCGGCGGGGAGCGCGGCGGCGGCCCGGCGGGGTGCCTTGCCGATCTGGGCGAAACCGGCGCGCGCTTCGACCCCCTGCCCGACACCTATGCCGGCCCCGGCTGCCACACGCTCGACACGGTGCGCCTTTCCGCGCTGTCGGGGGATGACGGGCTGTTCGGCGTGAGCAATCTCGGCCCGGTCAAGTGCGAGACGGCCAAGGCCTTTACCGAATGGGCGCGATTCGGCGTCGATCGCGCGGCCCGCCAGATCCTCGGCAGTCCGCTCGCCCGGATCGAGACGATGGGAAGCTATGCCTGCCGCAACGTCGCCGGGACCGCCCGCCGCTCGGCCCATGCGCGGGCCGAGGCGATCGATGTTTCCGGCTTCGTGCTGGAGGACGGCCGACGGATCGCGCTGCTGCGCGACTGGAGCGGGGGCACCGCGGCGGAACGCGAATTCCTGCGGATCGTGCATCGCAGCGCCTGCAAGCGGTTCGGCACCGTGCTCGGCCCGGAATACAACGCGGCCCACCGCGACCACTTCCACCTCGAAGGCACCGGCCCGCGTTTCTGCCGCTAGGTTCGATAGCGGCCCGTTCGCAAGAGCCGCGCAAACGCTCCGCCGGGCTTTCGCGATGACCCCCATGGTTCAGCAATTTCATTTCCCGCGGGCAAGTCGCGCTCTTTCGGGTGTGCGCCCCCAGGGCCGGCGCGAATGGCCAACACCCTGCCCGGGAACCTGTCCGACATCCTGCGTGAGCCCGGTTTTCGCATCGGGGCCGCCGACGGGCCTCGCAAGAAGGCCCGGGGACAGGACGACGGCCCCGATCCCGCACCGGTCCTGCCTTCACCGTTGAGGAGGCGGCAGAACCGATGCGGCTGCGAAGGGGTCAGGCGCGGATCTTCGGTTCGAGCTTCGCCTCCAGCTTGAGCCGCACCGCTTCGGCGGCGTGGCGCGCGCCGAGCTTGGTCATCATGTTCGCGCGGTGGATTTCGACCGTGCGCGGGCTGATGTCGAGTTCGCGCGCGATCACCTTGTTGCTCGATCCCTCGGCCAGCCAGTCGAGCACCTCGCGTTCGCGCTGGGAAAGGCTGGCGATCCGGTCGCGCGCCTCGATCATGCGGCGGCGCTGGGCGCCGAAGACCTCGGCCTCCTTCTCGATCCGGGTGAGGCAGCGCGAGAAGCGTTCGGGGTCGAGCGGGAGCGAGAGGTAGTCGAGCGCGCCCGCCTTGATCGCCTCGACGATGCGCCCCGGGCGAGGCTGGACATCGACCGCGATCAGCGGCAACCAGATGCCGAGCCGGCTCAATCGTTCGAGGATCGTCGCCACGCCGCCTTCTTCGGTGGTGTCGCGGGCGATGATGATCCCTTCGCGCGGCGGGTGGACGGACAGTTCCGACATGTCGCCGTAGACTTCCGAATGGTGGCCGAGCGAGAACCCGACCCGGGCCAGTTCGGCGCGGTGGCGGCTGGAGGAGTCGATGAAGTGGAGCGAGGCTTTGCGTGTCATGGCCATGTTGATTGACCAGACCGCCCGTCATTTCACGCGGGACCTCCCCCGATACGGAGCAATACCGGCTTAACCGCGCCCCCGAACCATGCAATTCCGCCGCCCGATTGCTCCGAAACGAATACGATACCGCCGTTTCATGGTGAACGCGGGGCCTCCGCAAAGGCCCTGGGGGTGCTACCGACCTTCCTCGGACCCGCTCGGCGAATCGAAACTGTAGGACGGCAGCGCGTCGAGCGCGGAGCGCAGCGCCGCGCCCCAGCTCGACGAGATCGTTTCGAAGAAGGTATCGTCGCTGGTCACGCGGTATTCGTGCAGCGGCGCGAACTCGTCCTTGCCGATCACCAGCAGGTCGAGCGGGAGGCCGACCGAAAGGTTCGCCTTGATCGTCGAATCGAAGCTCACCATCAGCAGCTTGACCGCGTCCTCGAAGCGCATGTCCCGCTCATAGCCGCGCAGGATGATGGGGCGGCCATACTTGGTCTCGCCGATCTGGAAGAACGGCGTGTCCCAGCTCGCCTCTATGAAATTGCCTTCGGGATAGATCATGAAGAGGCGCGGCTGCATCCCCTTGATCTGCCCGGCGAGGATCATCGATGCGGTGAAGCGGCCCTTGCCCGATTCCCCGTTGCTGCGCTGCGCCTCGTCGATCGTCGCGCGCAGCAGCCGGCCGATCTCGGTCGCGACGTTGAACATGGTGCGCCCGCGGATCAGCGAGTTGTCGCGCTCGTCGGGTTCCTTGGTGCGCTCCTCCAGCTGGCTGATGACGGCCTGCGTGGTGGCGAGATTGCCCGCCGTCATGACCGCGATCATGCGTTCACCCGGCACCTGCCAGTGGAACATCTTGCGGAAGGTCGAGATGTTGTCGACGCCCGAATTGGTGCGGGTGTCGCTCATCAGGACGAGCCCGCGTTCGAGCACCATGCCGACGCAATAGGTCATTTCGAAAAGGGTCTCCGTGCGTGGGACGGGCGGCCTAGCGCAAAGCGGGCGGCGTGTCTCTATCCCGGATTATTCACCGGCAGTGGTCTGACGGGTTGGCGGGAGTGGCGTAAGCATTTGCATTGTTGTAGGAATGTGGTTGCTTAAGCCAGACCTGCAACGGGGCAAAATATGCCACAGACCACACCCGCCGGATGCGATGATAGCGCGTCCGTATTTTCGTTTCCAGCAGTGCGCGGCAAGAAGGTCACAGCTGCGTTTGACGGCGGCAGGCTGACCTCGGATGGCGGGGTCCTGGTGCTGGCTCAGGCCGAGCGCATGATGGGGCTCTGCCAGCGGCTTGCGGCGTGTATTGCCGATCCGCGCGATCCTGCTCGGGTGGTTCATCGGCTTGAAGATATCCTGCGCGCGCGGATGTTCGCGATCGCCTGCGGCTATGAGGATGCCGATGATCTCGACGCTCTGCGCGATGATCCGGGCTTCCGCCTTGCGCTGGGCAAGCTGCCGGGATCGGGTGCGGGGTTGGCCAGCCAACCGACGATGAGCCGCTGGGAGAATGCGCCGAGCACGCGCGAGCTGGCAAAGATGCTGGGGATCATGATCGACATCTACTGCGCCAGCTACCCCACTCCGCCGGCGGCGGTGACGCTGGATATCGATGACACCTGCGACGTCGTGCACGGCTATCAGCAACTCTCCTTCTGGAACGGACATCATGGGGAGCGCTGCTTCCTGCCGATCCATGTCTACGACACGGCAACGGGCCGGCCGGTGGCGATGCTGCTGCGCACGGGCAAGACGCCTTCTGGCAAGGAGGCGGCAGGGCATATCCGGCGTCTGGTGCGCCATCTTCGCCGCCACTGGCCTGATACCCACATCACCATCCGCGGTGACGGGCATTATGGACGGCCCGAGGTCATGGCCTTCTGCGAGGCGGCCCATGTCGATTACGTGTTCGGTCTGCCGACCAACGCCGCGCTGCGCGCTGATCCGGTTATCGTCACTGCCGCCGATGCCTGCGCGGTCCGCCGCGCCGAGTGCCAACTCCCGGTCCTGCGCAGCTATGCCGAGACCCGCTACGGCGCGAAGAGCTGGAACCGCCAGCGCCGCGTCGTCGCCAGGATCGAGGCCAGCACGCTGGGCATGGATATCCGCTATGTCGTCACATCGCTAACCCAAGGCTCGGCTGAATACATCTATGACACGCTCTACTGTGCGCGCGGGCAGGCCGAGAACTTGATCAAGCTGCACAAGACCCAGCTGGCCAGTGACCGCACCTCGTGCCGGTCGGCGAACGCCAACCAGATGCGCCTGATCCTGCACACCGCTGCCTACTGGCTGCTGTGGCGCGTTCAGCAGGCGATCCCAAAGACCACCGCTCTGGCAAAAGCCGAGTTTACGACCCTGCGCCTGCGGCTGCTCAAGGTTGCTGCCCGCGTCATGGAAAGCGCCACCCGAATCCGCGTAGCGTTCGCCTCTGCGTGCCCCGATGCCGATCTGATGCGTGCCATCGTTCTCGCGCTCAAGCCTGCGCCGACGTAGCGGGCGCGGCAGTGCCGCAGAAACCCCGAGCCAAGTCCTTCAACCAGAAAAGCCCATCGATCACAGCGCGGTGAAACAGACGCCAGCGGTGCCGCACGCCCGCTCTACGCCGCCGCACGCAGCAGTGGCGTCAAGCTCGCACCGAGAGGCGCCCAACCGCATCGCCGTGAATAAGAGAGGTTAGAACCCGTGTCCGTGCCCATGGGGTTCCTATTGTTCGTCCTGCTTCTGCTGTTCGACCGCGACGCTGACGGTGAGGAGTTCCTCGGTCGATCCGAAGCTGATCCCCGTGACCGGCGCGGCGTCGCGGTAGTCGCGCCCCGTGGCGACGCGGACATAGCGCGGATCGGGGCTGATCCCGTTCGAGATGTCGAAACCGACCCAGCCCAGCCCCTCGACATGGGCCTCCGCCCAGGCGTGGGTGGCGTCCTGCTGGATCCGGTCGTTCATCATCAGGTAGCCGCTGACATAGCGCGCCGGGATATCCGCCGCGCGGGCCGCGCCGATGAAGATGTGCGCGTGATCCTGGCACACGCCATAGCCGTGCGCGGCGGCTTCCTCGGCGGTGGTCATGACCGTGGTCGCGCCGGCCTGGTAGGCGATGTCCTCGCGGATGCGGTTCGACAGGGCGTGGAGGAAGGGCACCTTCCCGTCCTCGCCCGGGGAGGGCAGGTCGCGCAGCAGAGCGCGCACCTTGGGCCCCGGCCGCGTGAGCGGCGTCTGGCCCATGAAGCTCCACAGCGGCAGGTGCCCGGCATGGTGCCCGATCACCCCGGCATGGTCCTTGGTCTCCACCGTCCCGTGGCAGGTCACAGTGACCGCGTTCGCCCCCGGTTCGACCCCGACCAGGGTGACGTGGTTGAAGTTCTGGTCGTCGTAATGGAGTTCGGGATGGGCGTTGTCGTATTCCATCTCCCATTCGACGATCCGCTGGCCCTGGGTCTCCTTGGGCGTGAGGCGCAGCCGCTGGAGGCCGTGCACCACCGGCTGGGTAAAGGAATAATGGGTCGTGTGCCGGATCGAGAGACGCATGAGGCAAGCCTAGGCGAGAAAGCGGTAGTCGTCGACGATCGCCTCGGCGATCGCGGCGTTGCGGGCGATGTAGTCGACGAGGAACTCGTGCAGGCCGCGTTCGAACACGTCGTCGACGCTCAGCGCCCCGATCCGCGCTTCGGCCTCGGCCATCAGCGCGTCGCAGGTCCCTTCGCGCCCGTGCATCCTGGCGAGCGCGCCGAGCGTGCGTTTGAGAGCCATGCGGCAGAAGGCGAGACTGCGCGGGAAGCGTTCGTCGAGGACGAGGAATTCGACGATCCCGCGCGCGTCGATGTTCCCGGCATTGAGCCAGCTGTAGGCGCGCGCGCCCGCGACCGAACGCAGGACCTGGTCCCACTGGCTCGAATCCAGGCTCGACCCGACATAGGAAAGCGAGGGCAGGAGCAGGAAATACTTCATGTCGAGGATGCGCGCGGTCGATTCGCCGCGCTCGATGAAGGTGCCCGCGCGCGCGAAGTGGAAACCCTCGCTCCGCAGCATCGAGCCGTCGACCGCGCCGTGGACCTGCGCGCCCGCGCGGCGGATCACCAGCATGACCTCGCCCAGCGCGCCCTGGCCGACGGGCCGGGCGAGCAGCCGGTCGAGCTCCATCCAGCTTTCGTTCACCGCCTCCCACACCTCGCTCGAGATGCAGGTCCGCGCCGCGCGCGCATTGTTGCGGACCGCGGCGAACATCGCCCTGACGCTCGCCGGATTGGCCCGGTCGCGCAGGACGAAGTTCCACACCCGCGGCCCGTCATAGCCGTCATGCTCCGCCTCGTAGAGCGCGGTGAGGCCGAGCGTCGCGATGACCGAGCGCCATTCCTCCTCTGCGGTGGCGAGGTCCTTCGTCAGCGCCATCCGCAGCGCGGCCTCGATCAGGCGCGCGGTGTTTTCCGACCGCTCGAGATAGCGGAACATCCAGAAAGAGGCATTCGCCATCCGGCCCAGCATCAGCGCGCCTCCGCCATCAGTCTTTCAGGACCCACGTGTCCTTGGTCCCGCCCCCTTGCGAGGAATTGACCACCAGGGAACCCTTCTTGAGCGCGACGCGGGTGAGCCCGCCGGGCGTGATCTCGATCCCGTTCGGGCTGACGAGCACGAAGGGCCTCAGGTCCACGTGGCGCGGGGCGAGGCCCTTGCTGGTGTAGATCGGGCAGGTCGAAAGCGAGAGCGTGGGCTGGGCGATGTAGTTCTCCGGCGCGGCCTCGAGCTTGCGGCGGAACCGGGCGATTTCCTTCTTCGTCGCGGTCGGGCCGATCAGCATCCCGTAGCCGCCCGAACCGTGAACCTCCTTCACCACCAGGTCGGCGAGGTTGTCGACGACATAGGCGAGGCTGTCGCGGTCGGCGCAGCGCCAGGTCCGGACATTGGGCAGGAGCGGTTTCTCGCCGGTGTAGAATTCGACGATGTCGGGCATGAAGGAATAGATCGCCTTGTCGTCGCAGATGCCGGTGCCAGGCGCATTGGCGATGGTGATGCCGCCGGCGCGGTAGACGTCCATGATGCCCGGCACGCCCAGCACGCTGTCGGGATTGAAGCTGAGTGGATCGAGATAGTCGTCGTCGACGCGGCGATAGAGCACGTCGATCGGCTTGTAGCCGCGGGTCGTGCGCATCTGCACCCTGCCCTCGACCACGCGCAGGTCGCTCCCCTCGACCAGTTCGGCGCCCATCTGGTCGGCGAGGAAGGCGTGTTCGAAATAGGCCGAGTTGAAGATGCCCGGCGTCAGCACCGCGACCGTGGGCTTGCCGCCTTCCCCGCTGGCCTGCCCTGCGGGCGCGCAGGCGGCGAGGCTGCGGGCGAGGCGGCGCGGATAGTCGGAAACGGCCTCCACCGGCACCCGGCTGAACAGGTCCGGGAACATTGCCATCATCGTCTCGCGGTTTTCGAGCATGTAGGAGACGCCCGAGGGCGTCCGCGCATTGTCCTCGAGCACGAAGAACTCGTCCGGGCCGGTGCGGACGAGATCGATGCCGACGATATGGGTGTAGATCCCGCCCGGCGGGGTGAAGCCCACCATGTTGGCGAGCCACGCGTCGTTGTGGCGAAAGAGCGCTTCGGGCACGCGCCCCGCGCGCAGGATCTCCTGGCGGTGATAGAGGTCGTAGAGGAAGGAATTGAGCGCCCGCACCCGCTGCTCGATCCCGCGGGAGAGCCGCCGCCATTCGGCCGCGGTGATGATCCGGGGGACGATGTCGAAGGGGATCAGCCGCTCCTCGGCCTCGTCCTCGCCATAGACGTTGAAGGTGATGCCCGTGCGGCGGAAGGTATCGTCCGCCTCCTTGTCCTTGCGCCGGAGCGAGGCCTGCTCCTGACCTTCGTACCAGTCGCAATAGTCCCGGTAGGCTTCGCGCGTGTTGCCCGCGGCATCGTGCATCTCGTCGAAACCGACGGATTCTTGCGGCGGACTGGCCTTCATTCACCCCCCGACGGCAGTTCGAACGATCGGGCGCGCAAGAATGCTGCGCGCCGCGCAAGCCGCAGTCTAATCGTCGGCGAGGAAAAAGAAAGAGCGGCGCGCGCGGCCGGGGCTCAGTCGGGGCAGCGCCTCAGTTCGGCGAGGACAGCGCGGATCGCTTCGGGCGAATATGTATAGCCCATGTGCGTGCAGCGCAGCGCGATCGCGCGGTCGCGCTCGCCCGGATAGCCGGCCGCGCTGCGCGGCGCGATCGCGCCGTCATTGGGGCTCCAGATGGCGACCGTCTCGCACGGCGGCTTGGTCCCGAGATCGACGTCGATCGGCGGCTGGTCCACCCGGTGGCCGGTGATGAACTGGTAGACGCGCCACATGTTGTTGGCCCGCGGGGATCCGGAAAAGGGCGAACCCATGGTGATGACCTTGGCGACGGCGTGCGGATGGCGCTTGGCCAGCTCGCGCGCGAACAGCCCGCCGAGGCTCCAGCCGAGCAGCACGACAGGTTCGCCCGCGCGTTCGTGGAGATCGAGCAGGCGCTCCTCCAGCTTCGCGAACTTCGTCTCGTTCGGGCCCCAGTTGAAGCCGAGCCCCCAGCGCTTCGCCGTGTGCCCGGCCCGTTCGATATGCTGCGCCATGTAGCGCATCCGCCGCGGCTGGGTTGCGAAACCGGGCAGGATCATCACCGTGCGCGGCCGGTTGCAGGGCTCGACCGGGATTTTGCGGAACATCCTGCGAACCGGTTCGGCGAGGAAATCAAATTCGCCCAGAAGCCGCACGAGCGGCGGCTTGCCGTGCTCCTCTTCCGGGCATTCCTCCCGCGCGAGCGCGATGCGCCGCGCGAGCTCGCTTTCGGAAAGGGCCTGCCGCCATTCACGCTCGGCCCGGCGCTTCTCGCCCTCTCCCGTGACGCGCGACGCAAGTTTCCCGAGCCCTTCAAGTATCGCGTTCGATGTCATGCAAGTCTATTTGCCTCCACCGACTGAATGCCCGGTGAAGCGTTTGGTTTCGCGCGGGAAGGGGTCGCGGCGGGGCCCTGCCGCTCAGTCCTCGGGGCAATCCCCGATGCGCTCGCTCGACTGCTTCATGGTCATCGAACCCTCGCCCGAGCCGCCGAAATTGCCCGCCATCCGCATCATGAATTCGGAACTCGTCTCGCCGCCCGTGCCCTGCATCGTGATGTTCATCGACCCGCCGTCCGGGTCGCTGCAGGTCATCGCGGCGTCGATCTCCCCGCCGTCCACATCGAACTTCGTGAAGCTGCAGTTGTCGCCCTGCGGCTCGCTCGCCATGCGGCGGTAGCCTTCCTCGACGTCCTCTTCGGTGAGGCAGAATTCGTTCGACTGCGCCATCTGCCCGCGCATCATCTCGGTCGCTTCCGGGGGCGCGCCGGGAATGTCGACATCGACCAGTTCGACCTCGGAGCGATAGAGGCCAGGCAGTGGCCGCACCGTTCCCGCGCGGGCGCGTTCGAGCACCTCCTCCGAGCTGATCGCGCCCCCGTCATCCGCTTCGGAAGCGGGCTCGCCGGCCTCCTCGTTCGCTCCGCCGCATGCCGCGAGCAGCGCGCACGCCGCGGCTGCAAGCCCCGCTCTTATCATCGTTCCGTCCTCCCTTGCGTGCGCGTGCCGGCTCAACACGGGCCAAGTCGCTTGTGGAGCACGCGCATCCGGATCGTTCCCGGGCCCATGCCCATGTCACCGTTCATCGTCATCGCGATGTCCGAAGAGGTCGGCGTGCCCGTGCCCTCCATGGTCATCGTCATGGTCCGCCCGTCCATCCGGCAGGTCATCTGCGCGTCGAGTTCGCCGTCCTTCATGCTGTATCGGTCATAGGTGCAATCCTCGGCGCCCTTGCCCTGCGACCGGCGCGTGATGGCGCGATAGCCTTCCTCGACATCCTCCTCGGTCAGGCAATAGGTCGTCTGCCGGCTCATCATCTTCGTCATCATCCCCGCCATCTGCGGCGGCGCGCCGGGAATGTCGACCGACTGGACGGTGATGTCGGCGCTGTACTTGCCCGTCTCGGGGCGCATCTCGCCAGGCTCGAGCTGCGCCGACAGCGCATCGGGCAGGGTGAGCGCCGCGGCGAGCCAGAGTCCGCCAGTTGCAATCGCAAGGCTGCCAAATTTCATGTCTTTTCCCCCTCCTTGCACCGAAAAGCCGGCGTCATTCGTCCTTCGCTGAAGGCTAGAAGGATGCAAGCCACTTCACAACCAGCCTCGCGCTCCGCATATCGCGGGTATGAGCCAGCTTGTCATTCGAAGAGGCCTCGACGAACCCGAAACCGGGGAGGATTTCACCCCCCACCGCCCCGCCCGTCCCGAAAAGTCGATGCCGGGCAGGAGGTTCAAACTCGTCTCCGATTACGAACCGGCGGGCGACCAGCCGACTGCGATCCGAGAACTGGTCGAGGGCGCGAGCCAGGGCGACAAGACCCAGGTGCTGCTGGGCGTCACGGGCTCGGGCAAGACCTTCACCATGGCCAAGGTGATCGAGGAACTGCAGCGCCCAGCCCTGGTGCTCGCCCCGAACAAGATCCTCGCCGCGCAGCTTTACGGCGAATTCAAGAGCTTCTTTCCCGAAAACGCGGTCGAGTATTTCGTCAGCTACTACGACTATTATCAGCCCGAGGCCTACGTCCCGCGCTCCGATACCTATATCGAGAAGGAATCGAGCGTGAACGAGGCGATCGACCGGATGCGCCATTCGGCGACCCGCGCCCTGCTCGAACGCGACGACGTGGTGATCGTGGCGAGCGTGTCGTGCCTCTACGGCATCGGTTCGGTCGAAACCTATTCCGCGATGGTCTTCGACATCAAGAAGGAGGAGACGGTCGACCAGCGCGAACTGATCCGCAAGCTCGTCGCCCTGCAGTACAAGCGCAACGACGTCGCCTTCGCGCGCGGCAGCTTCCGGGTGCGCGGCGACAGTCTCGAGATCTTCCCCTCGCACTACGAGGACACGGCCTGGCGGGTGAGCTTCTTCGGCGACGAGATCGAGGAGATCAGCGAATTCGATCCCCTGACGGGCAAGAAGGGCGCGAGCCTCGACCGGGTGCGGGTCTATGCCAATTCGCACTATGTCACGCCCGGGCCGACGATGAAGCAGGCGATGGAGGCGATCCGCTTCGAACTCGCCGAACGGCTCAAGGAACTCGAGGCGGAAGGCCGCCTGCTCGAACACCAGCGCCTCGAACAGCGCACCAATTTCGATCTCGAGATGATCGCGGCGACCGGAAGCTGCGCGGGGATCGAGAACTACAGCCGCTTTCTCACCGGGCGCCTGCCGGGCGAGCCGCCGCCCACCCTGTTCGAATACCTGCCAGAGAACGCGCTGCTCTTCGTCGACGAAAGCCACCAGACCGTGCCGCAGATCGGCGCGATGGCGCGCGGGGACCACAGGCGCAAGCTCACTCTCGCCGAATACGGGTTCCGCCTGCCGAGCTGCATCGACAACCGTCCGCTGCGCTTCAACGAATGGGACGCGATGCGCCCGCAGACCTTCTGCGTTTCGGCGACGCCGGGGCCGTGGGAGATGGAACAGACCGGCGGCGTCTTCGCCGAACAGGTCATCCGCCCGACCGGCCTGATCGATCCGCCGGTCGACATCAGGCCCGTGGAGGACCAGGTCCAGGACTGCATCGAGGAATGCAGGAAAACCGCGGCCAGGGGCTACCGCACGCTCGTCACCACGCTGACCAAGCGCATGGCGGAGGACCTCACCGAATTCATGCACGAGGCCGGGATCAGGGTGCGCTACATGCATTCCGACGTGGAGACGCTGGAGCGCATCGAACTGATCCGCGATCTCAGGATGGGCGTCTATGACGTGCTCGTCGGGATCAACCTCCTGCGCGAGGGGCTCGACATTCCCGAATGCGGGCTGGTCTGCATCCTCGATGCCGACAAGGAGGGCTTCCTGCGCTCCGAAACCTCGCTGGTGCAGACGATCGGGCGCGCTGCGCGGAACGTCGACGGGCGCGTGATCCTCTATGCCGACCGGATCACCGGCAGCATGGAACGCGCCATGGCCGAAACCGACCGCAGGCGGGCCAAGCAGCAGGCCTACAACGAGGAACACGGGATCACCCCGCAGACCATCAAGCGCAACATCCACGACATCGTCGCCCATTCCGCCGCGCAGGACGGCGTCACGGTCGAGATCGAGGACGAGGGTGTCAACAATCTCGTCGGGCACAACCTGCGCTCCTACATCGAGGACCTCGAAAAGCGGATGCGCGAAGCTGCCGCGAACCTCGAATTCGAGGAAGCGGGCCGCCTGCGCGACGAGATCCGGCGGCTGGAGGCGGACGAACTCGGCCTGCCCGACGGCGAGAAAAAGGCACCGCGCGTGGGACGGAGCAACGAGGGCAAGCCGGGGACGCGCAAGACGCGCTACGGCAAGATCAGGGCGAAGCGGATGGGCGGGAAGCCTTAGGCGGACAGGATTGTTTCAGATTGACCTCGTCGAGGAAGACGGGCGATAATTCACGCCGTGAGCAAGCCTCGTTACCACATCAACGTCTTCTGGTCGCAGGATGACGGCTGCTGGATCGCCGATGTTCCCGATCTGCGCGGGTGTTCGGCGCATGGAGAGACGCCGACCGAAGCGACGACAGAGGCGGAAGTCGCCATCGAACTCTGGCTCGAAACGGCTATCGAACGAGGGCTCTCCATCCCCGAACCTCGTTATCGGCCAGCAATTTACGCCTGAGGCTTGCGCTGTCCCGGGTGTCCTGCCAACAATCCGGCCCATGACTACCAGACTGATCGGCGCGCTCGCAGCCGCCTCGCTCATCGCAATCGCCGCTCCCATGGCCGCTCCCCTTGCCGCGCAGGACGATTCCGCCGCCGAACCCGCCCCCGTCGAGATCGAGCCGCAGGTCAAGAGCCGCAGGCTCTCCGGCACCTTCGGCGGGCAGCGGATCGATTACACCGCCACCATCGGCGAGACCGTTCTCAAGTCGGACGACGGCAAGCCCGAGGCGGTGATCGTCACCACGTCCTATGTGAAGGATCCCAGGGACACTTCGCGCCCGGTGTTCTTCATCTACAATGGCGGACCCGGTTCTGGCTCGGTCTGGCTGCAGATGGGCGCCTTCGGACCGAAACGGGTTGCGATCCCCAGCGACGCGCGCGACGATGGAGCCCCGCCCTATCCGATCGTCGACAACCCCGACAGCCTGCTCGACGTCGCGGACCTCGTCTTCATCGACCCGCCGGGCACGGGCTTTTCCTATCTGACCGAGGGCACCGACCCGAAGAAATATTACGGCCTCAGGCAGGACGCGCGCGCGGTCGCCGATGTCATCCGGCGCTGGATCAACGACAATGGCCGCTGGAACAGCCCCAAGTATCTCGGCGGGGAAAGCTACGGCACGACCCGCACGGCGATGGTGGTCGACGAACTGGAAGGCTCGACCTACAACGACGTGGGCCTCAACGGGCTGATCCTGATCTCGACCATCCTCGATTTCGCCATGCGCGAACCGACGCCGGGCAACGAGATGGCCTATGTCGTGACGCTCCCCAACATGGCGACGGCGGCCTATTACCACGGCAAGGTCGAGGCGGAATCGGCCGAGGCCATCGCCGAGGAGGCGCGCCGGTTCGCGATCGGTCCCTTCGCCTCCGCCCTGCTCAAGGGGCAGGACCTGCCGCCCGAGGAACGCGCCGCGGTGCGCGCGGAACTTTCGCGCCTGACCGGCCTGTCCGAGCAATATCTCGACCGGGCGAACCTGCGCGTCACCAGCCAGCGTTTCTACAAGGAACTGCTGCGCGACCGCGGGCTCACCATCGGCCGGCTCGATGCGCGCTACACCGGCCAGGATTACGACAGCGCGGGCGAATATCCCGACAACGACCCGAGCTTCTACGGGATCGACGCGGGCTATACCGCCGCGGTCAACGCCTGGGCGCGCGAGACGCTCGGCTACGAAACCGATCGCCAGTACAATTCGATCGGGCGCGATCCGGGGCGCTACTGGGACTGGAGCCTGGGCGGCGGACAGGGACGCGGGGCCTATCTCAACGTCGCACCCCTGATCGGGCAGGCGATGCGCCAGAACAGCGAGCTGCGCCTGTTCAACGCGCAGGGCTGGTACGATTTCGCGACGCCTTTCTTCGGAGCGGAATATTCCTTGAACCGTCCCGGCATCCCGCAGGACCGGCTGACCTTCCGCTATTACGATGCGGGCCACATGATGTATGTCCGCGACGAGGATCGCAGCAAGCTTTCGCAGGACCTGCGCGCCTTCATCCGCGCCCGATGAAGGGCGCCGCCGCGCTCGCCCTCCCCGCGCTTGGCATGGTGGCGGCGCTCGCGGCCTGCAAGCCGCCGCCCACCGACGAGACGCTGGCCCGCGCAGCGCCGGCGGCGCAGCCGGTCTTCGCGTCCGTCCCCCTCGCCTCGCCCGAAACCGAAGGCGCGGTCTGGGCGCCGAGCGCGCGGGGGCAAGGCCGGATCCTCTACGGCGTACCGGGCGAGCCCGCGCTGATCGCGCTCGCCTGCGCGGAAGGCGAAAGCGGGAACGGGGGCACGCTCACCATCACCCGTTTCAGCCCCGCCGACGAGGGCGCGGAGGCGATGTTCGCGCTGGTCGGGAACGGCCATGTCGGGCGGCTGCCGGTCGATGCGACCAAGACGGGGCGACGTCGCGTCTGGCAGGGCACGCAGGACGCCGAAAGCGAGGAATGGGAGCCGCTCGCCGGTCCGCGCCGCCTGACCGCGACCCTGCCGGGTGCGGGCATGGTCGAGATCAATCCGAGCCTGCTTCCGATGGCGCTGATCCAGCGCTGCCGTTCCGCGAAAGGCTGACCGCCGCGCGATCGACGAGGCTGTCGGGGGTCAGCACCTGCGGCAGCTGCTCAGGCTTGGCGGTGCCCGGTTCGTACCACAGGTAGAGCGGCACGCCCGCCGCCCCCTGCTCCGACAGGAAAGCGGTGATCGCCGGATCGCGCACCGTCCAGTCGCCGACCAGCGGCACCACGCCCGCAGCCTCGAAAGCCTCCCGCGTGGCCTCGCGCTCGATCGCGACGCTCTCGTTGACCTTGCAGGTGACGCACCAGTCGGCGGTGAACCAGACGAAGACCGGCTGGCCCGTCGCGCGCGCCTCGGCCAGCGCCTCTTTCGAGAAGGGGACGGGGTCGAGCAGGCTTTCGGCCATGCGCTCGCCGCGCGGCTCGTAACCCGCGGGCAGCGCGAAGGCGCCGAACACGAGGAAGGGCGCGGCGACGAGGCCGAAGGCAGGCCAGGCCATCTTGCCCGCCTGCTGGAGCCTGCCCACCACCCACAGCGCGAGCACGACGCCAAACACCATGACGAGCGCGAACAGGCCGAAGCCCCGCCCGCCGAGCTGCACCGTCAGCCAGACGAGCGCGAGCGCGGTCAGGCCCATCGGGATCGCCATGATGCGGCGGAAGGTTTCCATCCAGGCGCCGGGTTTGGGCAGGCGGCGGCGCAGCGCGGGCACGAAGCCGAGCAGGAGGAAGGGCAGCGCAAGGCCGAGCCCGAGCATGGCGAACAGCACCAGCGCGAGCGGCGCGGGCAGCAGCAGCGCCGCGCCCAGCGCCGCCGCCATGAACGGCCCCGTGCAGGGCGTCGCGGCGAAGGCGGCGACAAGCCCGGTCGCGAAGGCCCCGCCCGCGCCCTTGCGCGCGCCGTGCCCGGTCGAGATCGAGGGAAGTTCGAAGACCCCGGCGAAATTGGCGGTGATGACGCTTGCGAGCACCAGCAGCGCGACGACGACGCCCGGCTCCTGCAGCTGGAACGCCCAGCCGACCTGCTCGCCCGCCGCGCGCAGCGCCAGCATGACCGCGCCCAATCCGGCGCAGGCCAGCACCACGCCCGCGGTATAGGCCACGCCTTCGATGCGCGCCGCCGCCTTGCTTTCCCCCGCCCGGGCGAGGCTGAGCGCCTTCAGCGAAAGGATCGGGAAGACGCAGGGCATGATGTTGAGAATGAGCCCGCCGACAAGCGCGCCGAGCACGAGCGTCCACAGCGGCGGCGTCGCGGCCTCGGCAGGCCCGGCGACGATCTCGCCCCCGCTCGGGACGTCGCCTGCCTCGGCCTCGAAACGCACGCCCGCGCCGCCGCCGAAGGCGAGGATGCCGGAGACGCTTCCGGCTGCGCCCTCGCGATAGGGATCGAGCGGGATTTCCGCGACCAGCGTGTCGCCCGTGCGGCGGAAGGTCTGGGGCGCGGCATAGTCGACGAGGCGTTCGTCGGCGATGAAGGCGTGCGGGTCGGCCAGTTCGACCGAGGCCGGCAGCGGAACCGCAAGGCGCAGCGTTTCGCCCGCGAGCGCGAAGCGCGCCCGCGCATCGATCAGCGGCGCGACCTCTGCCCGCCAGCGCGCGAAATCGCCCCCGGGGCGCGCCTTGACGAGCGCATCCTGCGGCACGCAGACGCGGTCGGTGCAGGCGAGGAATTCGACGCTCGCCCGCACATCCGGCACGCTGTCCGGCGGGGCGTCCCCGGGCACGTGCACCGGCACCAGCACGGCATAGCGCCCTTCGTAGATGTGGTTCATCAGCCCGCCGATCACCAGCGTCTCGGGCACGGGATAGAGCGGCTCGCCCGCCTCCCAGCCCTCCGGCAGGTCGAGCCTCAGGGTCATCCCCTGCCCCGCATCACCGGGATTGCGCCAGTAACCGTGCCACTCCGGCGCGCTGGGCGTGAAGCGCAGGGCCAGCATCCATTCCTCGCCCGGCTCCGGGCGCCCGTCGGCGAACAGCTCGACCGCGATGTTCTCGTCGCCGAAGCGCGGTTCGGGCAGGGTGTCGTCCTGCGCGCCGGCCGCGACCGCGACCCACGCGAAACACAGCGCGGCGAGCGCCTTCAGCCATGCAACAGCGGCAATAGGGGGTGCAGCGAACAATCTTGCCTCTTCGTGGCGCATACCCCTAGATGCCGGGGCGAGTGCGGGCGAGATAGGATGCTGCCCGTCCAAACACAAACCGCTTCGGAAGGTTACGAGAACGATGAGCGCCGACAACGAAACCCGCGACCTCCTGATCCTCGGCGGGGGCCTCGTCGGCATGACCCTCGCGCTGGCGGCCGCGAAGAAGGGCCTTTCGAGCCACGTCGTCGACCGCGCCGATCCGGCGGAGCTGACTGCCGAGGGTTTCGACGACCGCGCGACCGCGATCTCGACCGCGAGCTGGCACCTCTTCACCAATATCGGCATCGCCGAGGGGTTGGAGGAATTCGCGTGCGACATTTCCGCGATCGCCGTGACCGACCAGAACAAGCCCGGCCGGCTCGATTTCCAGCCCGAACCGCACGAAGGCACGCTGGGGCGGATGTTCCCCAACCGCCGCCTGCGCCTCGCCCTGTTCGAAGCGGCGGAGGCCGAACCGATGATCAACTGGGTGGCGAAGGCTCACGTGATCGAGCGCCAGCGCAGCGAATTCGGCGTCGCCGCCACGCTCGCTGACGGACGCAAGCTCAAGGGCCGGCTGATGGTCGCTGCCGAGGGGCGCCAGTCGCCCACGCGCGAGGCGGCGGGGATCACCATCGCCAAGTGGGACTACCACCACCGGGCGGTCAT
Source organism: Erythrobacter sp. HL-111 (assembly GCF_900105095.1). NCBI lineage: Bacteria > Pseudomonadati > Pseudomonadota > Alphaproteobacteria > Sphingomonadales > Erythrobacteraceae > Erythrobacter > Erythrobacter sp. HL-111. The sequence goes on from NZ_LT629743.1 coordinate 1,313,147, forward strand.
CGCCGGACTGACCCACGAGAAACCGCACGATAACGTCGCCTGGGAGATCTTCTATCCCGCCGGCCCCTTCGCGCTCCTGCCGATGCAGGACGATGCGGACGGGACTCACCGCTCCTCGCTGGTCTGGACCGTGTCGGAAGAGGACGGCCGGGGCGTCATGAAACTCGGCGACCGCGCCTTCCTTGCCGAGGTGGAAAAGCGCATGGGCGGGGTGCTCGGCAAGGTGCTGTCGGTCGGCGCGCGGTCGAGCTGGCCGCTGGGGTTCCACCACACGGCGAAGATCACGGACGAGCGGCTCGCGCTTGTCGGGGATGCGGCGCACGGCATCCACCCGATCGCGGGTCAGGGCCTCAATCTCGGCCTGCGCGATGTCGGCGCGCTGGTCGAAGTGCTCGCGGACGGGGCGGCGATCGGCCTCGATCCCGGCGACGCGCAGCTGCTGAAACGCTACGAGAACTGGCGCGGGCTCGACAGTTTCATGGTCGCGCTGGCGACCGACGGGCTGACCCGGCTGTTCGGGGTGCCGGGAAGGACCGCATCGGCGGTTCGGAGGCTCGGCATGTCGGCGGTGCAGCGCACGCCCGCGCTCAAGACCTTCTTCATGGACGAGGCGCGCGGCGTCTCGGGCGACCTGCCCGAATTGCTGCGCGCGTAGAGGCGCGCTTGCAGACCCGCGCGCAGAAGCGCGTTTGACGACCTGCGCGCAGAGGCGCGCGGGCCTCGACGGGTTCGAACCCTATCGGTCGCGCTGGCCCGGGTCGGCCGGGCTCGGCTGGTTGACCGGATTGCCCTCCCGGTCGCGCAGGCCGCGCTGGTCGAGCACCGCCGCGCTCTCGATGTTCTCGAGCGCGATCATCACGTCGCGGTAACGTTTCGCATCCTCGATCCACGCTTCGGCGTTCGCTGCGCCCGGCATCCCCCGGACCTCCTCGATCGCGCTGTCGATCCGCCCTTGTTCGAGCGCCCAGCGCGCCCGTTCCATCCGCCTTTCGGACCGCGGCGAAGGCGTGCTTTCGCGCCGGATCACGAACAGTTGCGACAATTCGCGGGTGAACCGCTCCCATGACGGCCCCTCCTCCCTTTCGCGCAGTTCCGGGGCGAGCCCGTCGAGCCGGGCGATCAGCGTGTCGAGCCGGATCGGCCGTTCGCGGCGGGAGAAATTGATGATCGTGTTGACCGCATTGGGCCGTTCGTCGCCAAAGCGCAGGCGCAGCTGATCGGCGAGATAGCCCAGGTCGTCCCCGCGCTCGATCAGCCGCCGCGTGGCGAACGCGATCAGCAGCGCCTCGGCCCGCGCGGCGTTGCCCGCGGCGGCCTGCGCCTGCAGGTCGAGCCGGGTCAGGCGCTGTTCGGCGGCGGCGAGGCGCTGTTCGATCCCTCCCTGCTGCTCCGCCACGCGCGTCACCGCTTCTCCCGGCTGTTCGTCCTCCTCGCGTTCGTCCGCCTCGATCGTCAGGCGCGGGATGGGGGAAAGCACAGCCTCCGGCAGCACGATCGGCTTGGCTCCGGGCGAAGCGGTGGTTGCGGGCTTCGGATCGTCTTCGCGCAGGCTGGCGGCAAGCTCCTCGCGCGAGGCGTTCATGTTGTACCACACGACATAGCCCGCAAGCAGCGCACCGAGGATGAATGCGGCGAGCGCGCCGAGCAGGAGGCTCCTGCTGGACGACGTCTTGCGGCGGCTCCCGTATTTCGTTTCCATGCTTCCGCGTCCCTTGCGCCCGGTTTGCCGCGCGCCCTTCCGGGTTCACGCTTCCGCGCAGGTTTTGATGCAGCCTATGCACCCGTCATTCGCATATGTCATGTCACCATGTCGCGCACCATGTGGAGGAGCGCCGCGTCGCCGGGCTCCGGCGCGACGTGGATCGCGCGCCAGCCCGCGCCCGCGGCCTCGGCGATGCGCGGGGCCAGCGCGGCGAGCGAGACGGCCGACCGCGCGACCCCGAGCCGATCGGATTCGGACGCGAAATGGCGCGCGGCCTCGGCCGAATGGAGCAGGACGAGCGCGCCCGCGGCGAGCCTTCCGGCAAGGCGCGCGGGCATCGGCAGGGCTGCGCTTTCATAGGCGATCACGGTGGTGATCCGCACGCCTTCGGGCGGTTCCAGCGGCACGTGCGTCGCGCCCGCCACCCGCAGCAGGCGGGCCGGGGGGCGGACCGAATCGAGCACCTGCTGCAATCCGCCCGAGCCGGTTGCCGCGACCGCGAAACCGGCGGCGCGCGCGGCCTCGGCGGTCTTTTCGCCGACCGCATGAACCGGCTTGCCCGCGAACCGGGCGAGCGCCGGGCCGCCATGGAGGAAGGCATTGGCGCTCCCGACGAGCAGGGCATCGACGCTTTCCGGGTCGGGCTCGGTCCAGGCGCGTGCGCGGATCTCGAACAGGGCGACGCCCTCGGCCTCGATCCCCATGTCGCGCGCAAGCGCCAGCGTCGCGGCGAGCCCCGGCTCCGGCCGCACGGCGATCACGCGCCGCCTCATGCGTCCTGGCGAAAATGCTCGGTGATGGCGGGGCCGGCGCGGCGGAGCAGGTCTTCGGCCAGCGCCGCGACCTCGCCGTGGTCGCCGGGGGCGAAGCGCGCCGTCCCCTCGACCCGCTCGCGCCCGTCGGGACTGAACAGGGCGGCGCGCAGCGCCAGCGTGTCCGCCGTCGCCTCGCACAGGACGGCGACCGGAGAATGGCAGGTCCCCCCGAGCGCCGCGAGCAGGGCGCGCTCGGCCTCGAGTTCGGCCCGGGTCGGGCCATGGTCGATCGCGCCGAGCAGCGCGGCGACTTCGGGCGCGTCGGCGCGGCATTCGATCGCGATCACTCCCTGCGCTGCGGCCGGGATCCAGCCCTTGACATCGAGCGGATGGCCGACCGCGCTCTGGCCCAGCCGTTCGAGCCCGGCGGCGGCGAGGAAGGTCACGTCCGCCTCGCCCGCCTCGAGCTTGCCGAGGCGCGTCGCGACGTTGCCGCGGAAGGTCACGACCCTGCAATCGGGGCGCAGGTTGAGCAATTGCGCGGCGCGGCGCGGCGCGCTTGTCCCCACCACAGCGCCCTGCGGGATCGCCGCGATGCTCTGCGCCCCGACGAGGCAGTCGCGCCGGTCCGCGCGCGGCAGGAAGGCAGCGAAGCGGAACACATCGGGCCGGATCGTCTCGACGTCCTTGGCCGAATGGACCGAGGCGTCGATCCGCCCTTCGCCGAGCCATTGGTCGAGCTCCTTGGTCCACAGCGCCTTGCCCCCGATCTCGGCAAGCGGGCGGTCGAGCACCTTGTCCCCGCTTGCGACGACGGGGACGATCTCGACCTCGTTTTCGTCCCAGCCATGCGCGGCGCACAGGCGGGCGCGGGTTTCGTGGGCCTGCGCCATGGCGAGCGGGGATTCGCGCGTGCCGAGGCGGATACGATAGGCGCCCGGGGCGCTGTCTTGCGGTGAATGGCTCATGGCTGCGCTTGCTCTAGCCCCGACAGGGACTAAGTGGAAGCGCCATGGCTGCCGACGCCCCCAACCTTGAACGCCCGCTGGTATTGGGCATCGAATCGAGCTGCGACGAGACCGCGGTCGCGCTGGTCGCGGCCGACCGGACGATCCTTGCCGAGGCGATCGCCTCGCAGGAGGCCGAGCACGCGCCCTATGGCGGGGTCGTGCCCGAGATCGCCGCGCGCGCCCATGCCGACCGGATCGCGCCGATGGTCGCGGGGGTGCTGGAACGGGCGGGCGTCACCCTTTCCGGGGTCGACGCGATCGCCGCCACCGCCGGGCCGGGCCTGATCGGCGGGGTGATGGTCGGCCTGGTCAGCGGCAAGGCGCTCGCGATGGCGGCGGACAAGCCGCTGCTCGCGGTCAACCACCTCGAAGGCCATGCGCTCTCGCCGCGGCTCGCCGACGCGAGCCTCGATTTTCCCTATCTCCTGCTGCTGGTGTCCGGCGGGCATTGCCAGATCCTCGCGGTCGAGGGCGTCGGGCGCTACCGCCGCCTCGCCACGACGATCGACGATGCGCTGGGCGAAGCCTTCGACAAGACCGCCAAGATCCTGCGGCTGGGCTATCCCGGCGGCCCGGCGGTCGAACGGCTCGCGCAGGAGGGCGATCCTGCGAACCTGCGCCTGCCCCGCCCGCTCGCCGGGTCGAAGGAGCCGCATTTCTCCTTTGCCGGCCTCAAGAGCGCGGTCCTGCGCGCCCATGAAAGCGGCGAGCACGCGCGCGCCGACATCGCCGCCGCGTTCCAGCAGGCGGCGGTCGATTGCCTCGTCGACCGGCTCGAACACGCGCTGGCGCGGATCGGGCCGATGCCCGCCCTCGTCGTCGCCGGCGGGGTCGCGGCGAACCGGTCGGTGCGTGCCGCGCTCGAGGCACTTGCCGGGCGGCACGCCATGCGCTTCGTCGCCCCGCCGCTGGCGCTGTGCACCGACAACGCCGCGATGATCGCCTGGGCGGGTTGCGAGCGGCTTGCGCTCGAAGGCGGAACCGCGGGCGATCCGCTCGACATCAGGGCGCGGCCGCGCTGGCCGCTCGACCCGCAGGCCGAGGCGGTGCGCGGAGCGGGAGTGAAAGCATGACCCTTCGACAGGCTCAGGATGAGCGGGCGGAAATCGCCGTCATCGGTGCAGGCGCCTGGGGCACCGCCCTCGCCCAGCTCGTCGCGAGCGACGGGTCGCCGGTGCTGATCTGGGCCTACGAGGCCGAAGTGGTCGAGGCGATCAACCGGACGCGGTCCAATCCCCTGTTCCTCAAGGAGGCCGACCTGTCTTCCGCCATCCGCGCAACCGGCGACCTCGGCGAGCTTGCGGGCATCCCCATCGTCCTCGCGGTCACGCCCGCGCAGGTGCTCGGCAAGGTGCTCGCCGGGCTGGCCGAAGGGCCGCGTGATCTCGTCCTGTGCTCGAAAGGGATCGAAGGCGGGACCGGCAGGCTGATGAACGAGGTCGCCCGCGAAGCCTGCCCCGAAAGCGAGATCGCGGTGCTCTCCGGCCCCACGTTCGCGCACGAGGTCGCCGCCGGGCTTCCCACCGCCGTCACCCTCGCCTGTTCGGGCGGGGAGCCGCAATGGGACCGGCTGATGCCCGCCATCGCCCGGCCCGCGTTCCGCCCCTATTATTCCGACGACGTGACCGGCGCCGAGATCGGCGGGGCGGTCAAGAACGTCCTCGCCATCGCCTGCGGGCTCGTCGACGGGCTGGAACTCGGCCAGAACGCGCGCGCGGCCCTGATCGCGCGGGGCTATGCCGAGATGCTGCGCTTCGGCGAGGCGCTGGGCGCGCGGCGCGAGACGCTGGCCGGCCTGTGCGGGCTGGGCGACCTCGTGCTCACCTGCTCCTCCACCTCGAGCCGCAATTTCTCGCTCGGCGTGGCACTGGGTCAGGGGCGGAGCGCGGCCGAGCTCATGGCCGACCGCACCACCGTCGCCGAAGGCGCCTTCACCGCCCCGGTCCTCGCCGCGCTGGCCGAGGAACGCGGTGTCGCCATGCCGATCGTCGCCGCGGTCAACGCGATCCTAGAGGGCGAGGCGCCGCGCGAAGCGGTCGCCGCGCTGCTCGCCCGCCCGCTCAAGTCCGAGCGCGACGGGACGGCGGGCAAAGCGGGCGCGTGAGCAAGACCCCGCCCGTCCAGCGCGCCTCCGCACCGACGCCGGGGATCGGGGGCGACGTGTCGGGTGCGGACGACCTCGCCGCGCTCGCGCGGGGCGGACGGACCAACACGCTGGGTTTCGTGATCCGCGCACTGGGAGGCATTCCCTTCCTGTTCCTCGGCTATCGCCTCTACGGGGTCGAGGACATGGGCCGCTTCGCCTCGGCCTTCGTCATCGTCGAGATCGTCGCGCTGGTCTGCGCGCTCGGCGAGAAGCGCGGGCTCGCCCAGCGCCTTACCGAGGGCGCGGACGAGGAAGGGGCGAGCGCGGTCAATCTCGTGTTCGACGGGATGCTGGCCTCGCTGCTCGTTTCGGCCGCGATCTGCTGCGTGCTGCTGATCTTTCCCGAGATCATGTTCCCCAACGGCACGAACAGCGATTTCGACATCTGGATGATCGCCGGCATCCCCGCTTTCGCGCTGACCGAGATCCTGCTCGCGGCGCAGGCCTATCGCTACGACATCGCGACCACGGTGCGCGCCCGGGCGATCGTCGAGCCGTGGACCCGCTCGATCGCGGCGATCGGGTTCTTCTACGTCGCCGCGATCAGCGAGGCGGGGCTCGCCCTCGCCTTCCTCGCGTCGATCTACGCCGCTTTCGCGACCGCCCTGTGGTCGTTCCTGCGGACCTACGGCCTGCCGAAGGGCTGGCGCCCGCGCCCGCGCTACCTTGCCAAGATGTCGAGCCGCGCGCTGCCGCTGGTCGGTGCCGACGTGATCGAGCGCGGCACGCGCCTGCTCGACGTGTTCCTGCTCGGCCTGTTCACCTCCTCGGCGGCGGTCGGGATCTACTTCTTCGCCCAGCAGATCGCGAGCCTGCCGCAGAAGCTGAAGACGAGTTTCGAACCGATCCTCTCGCCCGTCATCACCAAGAACCTGAGGACCGGCAATTACGCCGCGATCGCGGCGCAGGTGCGGCAGGTGGGGTTCTGGATCATCGCCCTGCAGGGCGGGATCGCCCTGGCGCTGGGCATTCCCGGCGAAGCGGTGATGGGGCTCGGCGGGCCGGCCATCGTCGGGGGCACCGGCGCGCTTGCCCTGCTGCTCGCGGCGGAGGTCGCCGCCTCGATGGCGGTCGTTTCGGAAAGCGTGCTCGTCTACATCGCGCGAAAGCGCAACCTCGCGATCTCGATCGGGGTGATCGGCCTGCAGGGCGCGCTCACGATCGGCTTCATCGAGGCCTGCAACGCGCTCGGTCTCGACGAAGGCTTCAAGGCGGCGGGCGCGGCGCTGGCGCTGGTGCTGGCGCTCGGCACCTCGAGCCTCGTCAAGGCAATGGTGCTGAAGAAGCTGCTCAAGGCTCCGGTCTCGAACTGGCGCTGGGCGCTGGTCTACGCCGCCGCGCCCGCTGTCGTGGTGGGTTTCGCCTTCACCCTGCTGCCCGAATGGACCGAACTCGTCTTCGGCATCCCGGCGATCCTCGCGACTTATGGCTTCGTCGTGTGGCGGCGCGGTTTCGACGAGGGCGACAAGGTCCTGTTCCGCCGCAGGAGCATTCCCGGCGGCAGCAATCCGCCGGGCTGACCGGGCAGCAGCCCGACCCTGCGCCCGCCATGCTTGCGAACGGCTCATCCCGGGTTGCGCGCATCGCCGGGCCAAGCCCCTTGGGCAGCGGGGGCCAGCGCTGCTAAGGGCACCTGCGACGCGATTCCGCCCGCCTTCACAAGGGAAAGCCCAAGCGAATGTCCGAAACCATGGTCGAACTCCTTCCGCTGATCCTGCTCGCGATCGTCCTCCTCATCGTCTTCGTCTGGCTGTTCCTGCGCCTGAACCGCAAGACCACGGTGGTCGGCGCCGAGGATGCGGAAAAACGCGACGTGCTCGATGACGGGGCCGAAAGGCCGCGCCGCAACGAGGCCCTGATAAGCAGTCCGCGCGGGATGGAGAGGTCGTTCGGCGAAACCTCGGCCACCGCGAACGCGCACGGCATCGCGACCGCGGGCGAGAGCGCCGATGCCGAAGCGGGCGCGAGCGTCGCGCCGACCGTGGGCGACCCGGTGCCCGAACCCGAGCCGAAACCGGCCGCCACGATCGAACCCGTCACCGAAGCGGGCGAAGGCGACGACCTTTCCCGCCTCAAGGGGGTCGGACCCAAGCTCGTGACGATGCTGCATGAGCTTGGCGTGACCCGATTCGAACAGGTGGCCGCCTGGGACGAGGCCGATATCGAACGGATCGATTCCCAGCTCGGCCGGTTCAGGGGCCGCATCCGCCGCGACCAGTGGGTCGAACAGGCCAAGCTGCTGGTTTCGGGGGACAAGGACGCGTTCGAGGCAAAGTTCGGCCGGAGCGCGTGACCCGCGCGACACGGCGTATGGCCCCCCTCCTGCATCCCGCGGCGATCCGTGTTACAATCGCCCCCGCAATCACAGGAGGACACCGATGACGCAGAGCATTCTCGTCGCCGAAGACGAGATGATCGTCGCCTACGACCTGCGCGACACGGTCGAGGAAGCGGGCTACCGCGTGGAAGGTCCCCATGCCGGGATTTCCGCGGCGATGTTCGCCTTTCAGAAGGAACGGCCGGACCTTGCCATTCTCGACGTCCAGCTGAACGACGGCATGGTCTTCGAATTCGCCGCAAAGCTGGCCGAGCAGGGCGTGCCGATCATCTTCCATTCCGGGCTCCACACGCATGAGGAGATCGCCGAACGCTTTCCCGGGGCGCGAACGCTCGAAAAGCCGTGCCCGCCCGCGGAAATGCTCGACGCGGTGAACGACGTGCTCGCCCGCGCGGCCTGACCGCCCGGCCCGAGGTCCTGCTGCTGAAAGGCCCTCCCGAACGGGGCGGGGGTTGATGAATTGCGCCGTCTTTCGGCCCCCGCGCCCTTGCGCGGTGCGCGCGACACCTGCAAAAGAGGGGAGCAAACAAGTTTCAGGAGTAACCAAATGCACGGCCCCGCCCCCGAACAGCCCGCATCCGGTCTCGTCCCGTTCAACTGGGAAGACCCCTTCGACCTCGACGGCCAGCTGAGCGAGGAAGAACGGATGATCCGCGACGCGGCCAGGGGTTTCGCGCAAGGGACCCTGCAGCCGCGCGTGATCGAGGCCTTTCGCAACGAGGTCGAAGCGCCCGAACTCTTCCCGCTGATGGGCGAAGCGGGCCTGCTCGGCGCGACCGTGCCGGAGGAATACGGCGGTGCGGGCGCGAGCTATGTCGCCTATGGCCTCATCGCGCGCGAGATCGAGCGGGTCGACAGCGGCTATCGCTCCATGGCGAGCGTGCAGTCGAGCCTCGTCATGCATCCCATCCACGCCTACGGCTCGGAGGAACAGCGGCGCAAATACCTTCCCGGCCTCGCGAGCGGGGAGCTCATCGGCTGCTTCGGCCTCACCGAACCCGATGCGGGATCGGACCCGGCGGGCATGAAGACCCTCGCCAAGAAGAACGGGGACGGCTACGTCATCTCGGGCTCGAAGACCTGGATTTCGAATTCGCCCTTCGCCGACGTGTTCGTCGTCTGGGCCAGGTCGGAAGAGCACGGCGGCGCGATCCGCGGCTTCATCCTCGAAAAGGGCATGGAAGGCCTTTCCGCGCCCAAGATCGAGGGCAAGATCAGCTTGCGCGCCTCGACCACCGGCATGATCGTGATGGACGAGGTGAAGCTGCCCGCCGACGCGCTGCTGCCGGATGTCGAAGGCCTCAAGGGCCCGTTCGGCTGCCTCAACCGGGCGCGCTACGGCATTTCGTGGGGCGCGATGGGCGCGGCGGAATTCTGCCTCGCCGCCGCGCGGCAATACGGGCTCGACCGGCACCAGTTCGGCCGGCCACTGGCCGCGACGCAGCTGTTCCAGAAAAAGCTCGCCGACATGATGACCGACATCGCGCTCGGCCTGCAGGCGAGCTTGCGCGTCGGGCGCCTGATGGACGAACACCGCTTCAGCCCCGACATGATCTCGATCGTGAAGCGCAACAATGTCGGCAAGGCATTGGACATCGCCCGGATGGCCCGCGACATGCACGGCGGCAACGGGATTTCGGAAGAATACCAGGTGATCCGCCACGCGGTGAATCTCGAAACGGTCAACACCTATGAAGGCACGCACGACGTCCATGCGCTGATCCTCGGCCGCGCGATCACCGGCATCCCGGCCTTCGCCTGATCCGCGCCCGCATGAAGCTGCACGGCTATTACCGCAGTTCGACCAGCTACCGCTTGCGGATCGCGCTCGAGTTGAAGGGGCTCGCCTACGAGAACGTGCCCGTGAACCTGCTGGAGGCTGCGCACAAGGACGCGGCTTTCACCGGCCGCAACCCCTTCGGCTCGGTCCCGATGCTGGAGGCGGGCGGGCGCGACCGGGCGCAGTCGATGGCGCTGATCGAATGGCTCGACGAAGCCTATCCGCAGCCGGCGCTGCTCCCGAAGGACATCGAGGACCGCTACACCGCGCGCGAACTCGCCCATGCCATCGCGACCGAGCTGCACGCGCCGCTCAACCTGCCCGTGCTCAGATACCTCAAGGAGGAATACGGCAAGTCGCAGGAGGAGATCGGCGCGTGGTACCGGCACTGGCTCGCGCGCACGCTGATCCCGGTCGAACAGCGGCTCGAACAGCTCGGTACGGGCGATTTCCTGTTCGATGCGCCCGGCCTGTTCGAGGTCGTGCTGATCCCGCAGCTCTACAACGCCCGCCGGTTCGACTACGATCTCGCCGCCAGCCCCCGCATGACCCGGATCGAGGCGGCCTGCCTCGCGCTGGAACCGTTCAAGCGGGCCCATCCCGACAACCAGAACGACAACCCGCAAAGGGAGACACAATGAAGCTCGCAACTCTCAAGGACGGCACGCGCGACGGCAAGCTTGTCGTGGTCTCGAAGGACCTCACCCGCTGCTGCGCCGCCGACAACATCGCGCCGACCCTGCAGCACGCGCTCGACAACTGGGCCGAGGCGGCACCGAAGCTCGAAGTGCTCGCGCGCGATGTCGAACACGAAGCGGTGCCCTGCACGCGCTTCCACGAACGCGAGGCCCATTCGCCCCTGCCGCGCGCCTATCAATGGGCCGACGGCAGCGCCTACATCAACCATGTCGAACTGGTGAGGAAGGCGCGCGGGGCCGAGGTCCCGGAAAGCTTCTATCACGACCCGCTGATGTACCAGGGCGGTTCTGACGGTTTCCTGCCGCCGCGCGGCGACATCCCGCTGGGCGACACCGCGTGGGGCTGCGACATGGAAGGCGAGGTCGCCGTCATCGTCGACGACGTGCCGATGGGCGTGACGCCGGAGGAAGCGGCGGGCCACATCAAGCTCGTCATGCTGGTCAACGACGTGTCCCTGCGCGGCCTCATCCCGGGCGAACTCGCCAAGGGTTTCGGCTTCTTCCAGTCCAAGCCGGCGAGCGCCTTCTCCCCCGTGGCGGTCACGCCCGACGAGCTGGGCGAGGCATGGAAGGACAGTCTCGTCCACCTGCCGCTGATGGTGGACTACAACGGCGAACCCTTCGGCCGGGCCGAGGTCGGGGTCGATGCGACCTTCAACATGGCGGACCTCGTCGCCCACGCCGCGAAGACCCGCTCGCTCTGCGCGGGCTCGATCATCGGCTCGGGCACGATCTCGAACCGCGATCCCGATGGCGGTCCGGGCAGGCCCGTCGCCGAAGGGGGCCTGGGCTATTCCTGCATCGCCGAGATCCGCATGATCGAGACGATCCGCGACGGGGAACCGAAGACCCGCTTCATGCAGCCGGGCGACACGGTGCGGGTCGAGATGCGCGATGCGGCCAACCACTCGATCTTCGGCGCGATCGAGCAGACGGTGGTGCAGGCCTAGACCTTCAGCCGGCGGGCGTGCCAGGCGATGTGCTCGGCCATGAAGGTCGAAACGAAGAAGTAGGAGTGGTCATAGCCCTCCTGCATCCGGATCGTCGCGGACATCCCCGCGGCCTCGCAGGCCTCCGCGAGGAGGTACGTTTTCAGCTGCTCCTCTAGGAAATTGTCCGCCGTGCCCTGGTCGACCAGCAGGTGGTCGAGCCTCGCCCCGTCCTCGATCAGCGCCACCGCGTCGTATTCGCGCCAAGCCTCGCGGTCCTCGCCAAGATAGCGCGCAAACGCCTTCTCCCCCCACGGCACCTGCGAAGGTGCGACGATCGGGCTGAACGCGCTGACCGAGCGGAAGCGGGCAGGATCGCGCAGCGCCATGGTGAGCGCGCCGTGCCCGCCCATCGAGTGCCCGCTGATCGACTGGCGCTCCATGTCGGCGGGAAAGTTCGCGGCGACGAGATCGGGCAGCTCGCGTTCGAGATAGGAGCGCATCCGGTAATGCGTCGCCCATGGTTCGCGCGTCGCATCGAGATAGAAGCCCGCCCCCTTTCCGAAATCATATTCCTCCGAGGCATCGGGCACGTCATCGCCGCGCGGGCTCGTGTCGGGTGCGACGAGGATGATCCCGTGCTCGGCGCACGCAGCGCGGTATTCGCCCTTTTCCATGACATTCGCATGGGTGCAGGTGAGGCCGGAGAGATACCACAGCACCGGCAGCGTCTCGCCCGGCGCGTGAGGCGGCACGAAGACCGCGAAGGTCATGTCGCAGCCCGTCTCGCGCGAGGCGTGGGTGTAGACACCCTGCACGCCGCCATGACTGCGGTTTTCGGAAAGCCGCTCCATCAATAGACCACGACCGAGCGGATGCTTTCGCCCGAATGCATCAGGTCGAAGCCCTTGTTGATCTCGTCCAGCGTCAGCGTGTGCGTGATCATCGGGTCGATAGCGATCTTGCCGTTCATGTACCAGTCGACGATTTTCGGCACGTCCGTACGTCCCTTAGCCCCGCCGAAGGCCGTGCCGCGCCAGTTGCGCCCGGTGACAAGCTGGAAGGGCCGCGTCGCGATCTCCTTGCCCGCTTCGGCCACGCCGATGATGATGCTCGTGCCCCAGCCCTTGTGGCAGCATTCCAATGCCTGACGCATCACCTCGACATTGCCGGTGCAGTCGAAGCTGTAATCCGCCCCGCCGTCGAGCATCTCGACGATGTGCGCGACGACATCGCCCGTTTCCTTGGGGTTCACGAAGTCGGTCATCCCGAACTTCTCGCCCCATTCCTTCTTTGCAGGGTTGATGTCGACACCCACGATCCGGTCCGCGCCCGCCATCCGCGCGCCCTGGATGACGTTCAATCCGATCCCGCCGAGCCCGAAGACGACGACATTGTCGCCCGGCTCGACCTTGGCCGTGTTGACCACCGCGCCCACGCCCGTCGTCACCCCGCAGCCGACATAGCAGCTCGTCTCGAACGGCGCGTCCTCGCGGATCCTGGCGACCGCGATCTCGGGCAGAACGGTGAAATTCGAGAAGGTCGAACAGCCCATGTAGTGGTAGATCGTCTCGCCCCTGTAGGAGAACCGGCTCGTCCCGTCCGGCATCAGCCCCCTGCCCTGCGTTGCGCGGATCGCGCTGCACAGGTTGGTCTTGCCCGACAGGCACATTTTGCACTGGCGGCATTCGGGCGTGTAGAGCGGGATGACGTGGTCGCCCGGCTTCACGCTGGTGACACCCGCGCCGACCTCCCGCACGATGCCCGCGCCTTCATGGCCGAGGATGCTCGGGAAGATACCCTCGCTGTCCAGCCCGTCCAGGGTGTAGGCATCGGTGTGGCAGATGCCGGTCGCCATGATCTCGACCAGCACCTCGCCGGCCTTTGGCCCCTCGAGGTCGAGCTCGACAATCTCGAGCGGCTGTTTCGCTTCGAAGGCGACGGCGGCACGGGTCTTCATCGGGCGGGTCTCCTGCTCAAATTGAAAAGCCGAGGCTTTCCGCGACGGCCTCGTTCACGATGCGGCCCTGATGCACATTGAGGCCGGGCGCAAGGTGCGGGTCCTCCTCGCACGCCGCGATCCCCTTTTCCGCCAGCGCGAGGCCGAAAGGCAGGGTCGCGTTGCCGAGCGCATAGCTCGAGGTGAGCGGCACCGCGCCGGGCATGTTGGCGACGCAATAGTGGATGATCCCGTCGACCTCGTAGGTCGGGTTCTCGTGCGTGGTGGGCCTGGAAGTCTCGAAGCAGCCGCCCTGGTCGATCGCGACGTCGACGAGCACCGAGCGGTGCTTCATCAGGCCGAGCATCTCGCGGGTGACGAGATGCGGCGCGCTCGCCCCCGGGATCAGCACCGCACCCACGACCACGTCGGCATCGGCGATCGCCTGTTCGATCGTGCCGGTGGTGGAAAAGCGGGTCGAGACGCGGCCCTGGAACATCTCGTCGAGCTGGCGCAAGCGGGGGATCGAGCGGTCGAAGATCTCGACCCGCGCGCCGAGGCCCACCGCCATCCGCGCCGCCTGCGTGCCGACCACACCACCGCCGAGCACGACGACCTTGGCCGGGAGCACGCCGGGCACGCCGCCCATCAACGTGCCGCGCCCGCCGTTGTTGGCGCGCAGGGCATGGGCGCCCGCCTCGATCGAAAGCCGGCCCGCGACCTCGCTCATCGGAGCGAGAAGCGGCAGGCCGCCGCCCGGGCCGGTCACGGTTTCATAGGCGACCGCCGACACGCCCGCTTCCATCAGCCCCTTGGCCTGCTGCGGATCGGGCGCGAGGTGGAGATAGGTGTAAAGGATCTGCCCCTCGCGCAGCTGCACCCATTCGTTCGGCTGCGGCTCCTTGACCTTCACGATCATGTCGGCGCGGGCGAAGACCTCCTCTGCGCTGTCGACGATCTCGGCGCCCGCGGCGCGGTAATCCTCGTCGCTCTGGCTGATGCCGAGCCCCGCCCCGGCCTCGACCACGACCGAATGGCCAGCCGCCACGTATTCGCGCGCCGCCTCGGGGGTGAGGCCGACGCGGTATTCGTGGTTCTTGATTTCCTTGGGGACGCCGACAAGCATGATTCGCTCCTGGGGATGGGCTGGGGATTCGGTTCCCGCCCCCGCTAGAGAAGGCGTAAGAAAGTTACAATCGGGGCGAGTTTGGTTGCAAAGCGCCCGCGGGTTTGAAAGGGGCCGGGGCGAGACGAAGCGCGAAATGGGAGAAGCCCAATGACGACGTATCCCGAGGTGAAGATGCTGATCGGCGGCGAATGGATCACCCATGGCGGCGAAGGCGCGATGCCGGTGGTGAACCCGGCAAGCGAGCAGGCGATCGGCAGCGCGCCCAAGGCGTCCGGCGAACAGCTCGATGCCGCCCTCGCCGCCGCCGACGGCGCCTTCCCGCTGTGGCGCGACACGCCCGCGATCGATCGCTACCGCATTATCCGCCGCGCCGCCGAATTGCTGCGCGAGCGCGCCGAGACGGTCGCCCGGGTCGTCACGCTCGAAATGGGCAAGCCGCACGCACAGGCGCTCGCGGAGACGACGGGCGCTGCCGACCTCATCGACTTCCTCGCCGAGGAGGCCAAGCGCCAGGGCGGGCGGATCGTGCCCGCACGCAGCCACGCCATCCTCGAACAGCGCGTGACGCAGGAGCCGGTCGGCCCCGCCGTGCTGCTGACGCCGTGGAACTTCCCGATCAACCTTCCCGCCAAGAAGATCGGCGGCGCGCTCGCGGCCGGGTGCAGCGCGATCCTCAAGCCCGCCGAGACCACGCCCGCCAGCGCGCAGATGCTCGCTGAATGCTTCGTCGATGCGGGCCTGCCCGAAGGCGTGCTGAACCTCGTCTACGGCGACCCGGCGATGATTTCAGAACACCTCATCGCCTCGCCCGTCACCCGCAAGGTCAGCTTCACCGGCTCGACCGCGGTGGGCAAGCAACTGGGCGTCCTCGCCGCGCAGGGCATGAAGCGCTTCACGCCCGAACTCGGCGGACATGCCCCGGTGGTGATCGGCGAGAGCGCGGATTTCGAGCGCACCGTGGCGGCCTGTGCCGCGACCAAGTTCCGCAACGCCGGGCAGGTCTGCGTCTCGCCGACGCGCTTCCTCGTCGCGCGGGGCATCTACGAGAACTTCGTCGCCGAATTCGCCGCCCGCGCGCAGAAGCTCAAGGTCGGCGATGCGAGCCGCGACGACAGCGTCGAGATGGGCCCGCTCGCCCATGCCGGGCGGGTCAAGGCGATGTCGGACCTTGTGGCCTCGCTCGGCGGGGAACGGGGCGAGATCGTGAGCGGGGGCCAGGCCATCGAAGGGCCGGGCCACTTCTTCGAGCCGACCGTCATCGCCGCACCCTCGCTCGACAGCCGGTTGATGGTCGAGGAACCCTTCGGCCCCGTCGCCGGGATCGTGCCCTACGACGATATCGAGGAGGCGGTGCGGATCGCCAATTCGCTGCGCTACGGCCTTGCCGCCTATGCCTTCACCGCCAGCCTCGACGAAAGCCACTATCTTGGCCGCACGCTGCGCGCCGGGATGGTCGCGATCAACCATTTCGGCGTCGGCTCGCCCGAAACGCCTTTCGGCGGGACCGGCGACAGCGGGTTCGGCTCGGAAAGCGGGGTCGAGGGCTATCTCGGCTACACCGAGACCAAGCTCGTCACCGTCGCGCGGGCCGGGGCGTAGGTCCGTGCCCGGCTACCCGGGCGCCGCTGCCGTCAGGAAAGCGGGATGAAACGCGACAGGATGGAGCGCAACGGATTGCTGTCTTCCATCGGTTGGATCCGGCCGTAATGGGCCCGCCGGGTGATCTCGTCATGCGTGCAGACAGTGCGGCCCATGGCATCCGGACCACTGGACCAGATCGTCGGTTTTTCCATTTTGTCGCGTCCCCGATTCGCTGCTGGTTAGCCGTTGCAATCTAACAGGAACGCTGTGGAAAAGTGAGTCGGAATTGACCGCGCGCGCAATTTTTCGCCTGCCGGGTCAAGTCCGCAAGCTTACTTGGGATCGTCTCTCCCCCGCTTTCAGACTTTTCCTGCGGTCCCCGGGCCGCAAACGGCTCAGCGATCGGTCCGCACCGCGCCTGCCGCGCGCACGTCGGCCAGCGTCGGATAGCCGTTGACCGCCATCAGGAGATCCGCCTCCGCGAGGATCGAGCGCAGGACCCAGGCCGCCCCTTCCGCCCCGCCCAGCGCGAGGCCGTAGGTATAGGGCCGCCCCACCCCGACCGCCGCCGCGCCGAGCGCCAGCGCCTTCACCGCGTCGGTCCCCGAACGCACGCCCGAATCGAACAGCACCGGGACGTTACCCGCCGCCGCGACGACATCGGCGAGCAGGTCGATCGTCGCGATCCCGCCATTGGCCTGCCGCCCGCCATGGTTCGAACAATAGACCGCGTCCGCGCCGCAATCGACCGCGCGCCTCGCATCGTCGGGGTGGCAGATGCCCTTGAGGACGATGGGCAGTTTCGTCACCGACTTGAACCATTCCATGTCGTCCCAGGTCAGCACCTGCCCGAAGGTCGCGGCCCAGGTGAAGATCGCCGCGCCCATGTCCTCCTCCGGCGGCTTCGCCAGCAGCGAGCGGAAGACGGGATCGGTGAAGTAGTTCTGCAGCACCTTGCCGCGCAGCTGGGGGAAGTTCGACGCGTTGAGATCGCGCGGGCGCCAGCCGGTCACCCAGGTGTCGAGCGTGACGACGAGCGCCGAATAACCCGCTTCCTCGGCGCGGCGGATCAGGCTTTCGGCAAGGTCCCGGTTGCGCGGCGTGTAGAGCTGGAACCAGGCGGGAGTGTCGCCGCAGGCGGCCTTCACGTCTTCGAGCGGGTCGTTCGCAAGGGTCGAGGCGCAGAAGGGCACGCCCGTCATCGCCGAGGCGCGCGCCGCCGCCAGGTCGCCGTGGCGGTCCTGCGAGGCTTCGCCGTTGAGGCCGATCGGAGCCATGAAGAGCGGCGTTTCGTAGCGGTGCCCGAACAGCTCGACCGACAGGTCGCGCTCGGAACAATCGACCATCATGCGCGGGACCATGCCCCAGTGGTGGAAGGCGGTGGCGTTGCGGTCCTGCGTGTGCTCGTCGCCGCAGCCGCCCGCGACGTAATTGGTCAGCATCGGCCCCATCGCCTCGTGCGCGCGCCGTTCGAGGTTCGCGAAATCGACCGGGTAATCGGGCAGCACGCCCTTCAGCCCGGCATTGTAGATCTCGTTCTGCATTGCGCCGAAATAGGTCATCGAACCCCTCTCCTCGTGTTTTCGCTGCCTTCTCCAGCCGATGGCGCGGCGCAGGGCAAGAGCGAATCTGGCGAGGAGTCAGGCGAGGAAGCGCTGGAGGTGCGGGCGGAGCTTGAGGAACTGGCGATAGGCCGCCTCAAGCAGGCGCAGCACTCCCGGTACGCGCGCGGCAAGGCCGAGCGGGCGCAGGAGCGGGATCGCCCGCCACATCGCCGCGAAGGCCGCAGCGCCTTCGAGCAGGCGGCCGTCCTCCTCGGCGTGGAAGCGTTCGAGAAGCGTCGCGCGGTCGATCGGGCAGGACACCGGCGCATCCTCATCCGCAACATCGACGAAGCGGATCGCCCGCCGCCGGTCGAGCCGCCGCATGAGCGCGATCTCGCGGATGCAGAGCGGGCAGGCGCCATCATACCAGACGGTGACGCGGGGGCGGTTTGCGCTTTCCATTTCCTGACAAATGCGAATCCCGGGCGCTTCGTTCCACCTCGTTCCGGGCGCGGACCCGGCACGTGCTGCGCTGCATCAATTCGCTTGGCAGGGGACTCTTGCGCGCTAGCCCGGATTATTCACCGGCAGTGGTCTGACGGGTTGGCGGGAGTGGCGTAAGCATTTGCATTGTTGTAGGAATGTGGTTGCTTAAGCCAGACCTGCAACGGGGCAAAATATGCCACAGACCACACCCGCCGGATGCGATGATAGCGCGTCCGTATTTTCGTTTCCAGCAGTGCGCGGCAAGAAGGTCACAGCTGCGTTTGACGGCGGCAGGCTGACCTCGGATGGCGGGGTCCTGGTGCTGGCTCAGGCCGAGCGCATGATGGGGCTCTGCCAGCGGCTTGCGGCGTGTATTGCCGATCCGCGCGATCCTGCTCGGGTGGTTCATCGGCTTGAAGATATCCTGCGCGCGCGGATGTTCGCGATCGCCTGCGGCTATGAGGATGCCGATGATCTCGACGCTCTGCGCGATGATCCGGGCTTCCGCCTTGCGCTGGGCAAGCTGCCGGGATCGGGTGCGGGGTTGGCCAGCCAACCGACGATGAGCCGCTGGGAGAATGCGCCGAGCACGCGCGAGCTGGCAAAGATGCTGGGGATCATGATCGACATCTACTGCGCCAGCTACCCCACTCCGCCGGCGGCGGTGACGCTGGATATCGATGACACCTGCGACGTCGTGCACGGCTATCAGCAACTCTCCTTCTGGAACGGACATCATGGGGAGCGCTGCTTCCTGCCGATCCATGTCTACGACACGGCAACGGGCCGGCCGGTGGCGATGCTGCTGCGCACGGGCAAGACGCCTTCTGGCAAGGAGGCGGCAGGGCATATCCGGCGTCTGGTGCGCCATCTTCGCCGCCACTGGCCTGATACCCACATCACCATCCGCGGTGACGGGCATTATGGACGGCCCGAGGTCATGGCCTTCTGCGAGGCGGCCCATGTCGATTACGTGTTCGGTCTGCCGACCAACGCCGCGCTGCGCGCTGATCCGGTTATCGTCACTGCCGCCGATGCCTGCGCGGTCCGCCGCGCCGAGTGCCAACTCCCGGTCCTGCGCAGCTATGCCGAGACCCGCTACGGCGCGAAGAGCTGGAACCGCCAGCGCCGCGTCGTCGCCAGGATCGAGGCCAGCACGCTGGGAATGGATATCCGCTACGTCGTCACATCGCTCACCGAAAGCTCGGCCGAGCACATCTATGACACGCTCTACTGCGCGCGCGGGCAGGCCGAGAACCTGATCAAGCTGCACAAGACCCAGCTGGCCAGTGACCGCACCTCGTGCCGGTCGGCGAACGCCAACCAGATGCGCCTGATCCTGCACACCGCTGCCTACTGGCTGCTGTGGCGCGTTCAGCAGGCGATCCCAAAGACCACCGCTCTGGCAAAAGCCGAGTTTACGACCCTGCGCCTGCGGCTGCTCAAGGTTGCTGCCCGCGTCATGGAAAGCGCCACCCGAATCCGCGTAGCGTTCGCCTCTGCGTGCCCCGATGCCGATCTGATGCGTGCCATCGTTCTCGCGCTCAAGCCTGCGCCGACGTAGCGGGCGCGGCAGTGCCGCAGAAACCCCGAGCCAAGTCCTTCAACCAGAAAAGCCCATCGATCACAGCGCGGTGAAACAGACGCCAGCGGTGCCGCACGCCCGCTCTACGCCGCCGCACGCAGCAGTGGCGTCAAGCTCGCGCCGAGAGGCGCCCAACCGCATCGCCGTGAATAAGAGAGGCTAGAAAGATGCGGGTGGATGACGTTTCCTCCCTCACCTTCGCCATTCCGATCCTGCTCCTGCATGATGAACGGGCGGGTCTGGATCCTGACCCGCGAGGACCACGAGATCGTCGGCTGGTTCGGCCGCAACGGGCGCTATCCCGGCCAGTTCATCTGGCTCCACAGCGTCGATGTCGACAGCAAGGGCAATGTCTACACGACCGAGGTCAACACCGGCCGCCGGGTCCAGCGCTTCGTCTTCCAGGGCCTCGAGGACTGAGCGCGCAAGGGCGCGCGGTCGCTTCTGGGGACAGGATTGATCGAGGCAGGCAATGGCGCGATGCGAGGCGGGGAAATCCTCGCCGGGCTCCCTGCCGGTGTGCGCCGGGCGACCTCAATAGAGGGCCGAGCGCCAGCGGCCGGCGGCGCGCGCCTGTTCGATCCAGGATGGCGGCAAGGCGCCGGCAAGCAGTTCTTCGACCGCTGCGCCCATCGCGGCGGCACCGCAGATCGCCACCGCCCCGTCCGTGCCGAGATAGGCGGCGGCCTCGCTGCGACAGGTTTCGACCACGTCCTGGACATAGCTAGGGCTGCCCGTCGCGACCCGCGATAGCGCGAGGTCGAGGCGCGCGATCCGGCCTTGCCCGTGGAGCTTGCGCAATTCCGCGAGGATGGCGGGTTCGTCCTCGCCGCCGCGTTCGCCATAGACCAGCCAGACCGGCCTGCCGGCGGCCGCGGCGGCGAGGACATGGGGCCTGATCCCGCCCCAGCCCGATCCCGCCGCGATCGCCAGCAGCGGGCCCGATCCCGCGGTTTCGTGAAAGCTCGGGAAGGACCGTATCCGCCCGCGCACGCGGATCGGCCCGTCCTCCGCCGTCAGGACCGAGGAGGCCCGGCCGAGCCCGCCCCCGAGCAATTCGACCCGGCGCACGATCAGTTCGAGCGAGCGATCGCCCGGCAGGCTTGCGATCGAGAAATCGCGCCGGACCCCGCCGGGGCCGTGCCATTCGAACAGGTCGCCGACCGCGTAATCGGGCATCTCCCCGCTGCCCGGCACAAGTTCGAGGTGAAGCAGCGGGCCCGAACGGCTCCCCCGGATCGGGCGCGTGTCGCCTTCGGCCACCTCCCGGCGGGCCGCGATGATCCATTCGGAAACGAGCCGCTCCTCCTCCCTGGCTATCTGCGGCAGTCCGTGCGCGCGCATGAGTTCGTCCCACCGTTCGAGGTCGCTGGCCGAGCGGTTGTCGACCGCGACGATCGCGACCTCGGCGCCGCTTTTCTCGGCCCAGGCCTTCACCCGGTATCCGAAGGCGCAGAAATGTTCGTAGGTCCGGTCACCAAGGGCGAGGACGAAGACCTGCCGCCCGGTCAGCGCGATCGGTCGGGCCAGCAGGGTCCGTTCGACATGGCTGGCGCAATCGGGGGCCTCGCCGGCACCGGTCGTCGCGGCCACGATCACCACCTGCCGGGCCGCGCTCAGCTGCTCGGCCCCGGCCGCGGCGAGCGGCACGAGGACCGCGTCGCGGCCGATTTCGGCCACCTTCTCCTTCATCAGGCCCGCAAGGCTCGTCGCGGTGCCGGTCTGCGAGGCGTGGGCGATCACGATTTCGGCGGTCTGCCCGGCGCCCGCCTCGTCCCGGCGCAGCCACCGGGCCGAGGCCGCCATCCAGCCGAGCAGCACCGCGCCCGCCAACAGCCAGCGCTCGATCCCGATGCCAAGGGGGAGGAAATCAACCATGGTCGACCCAGCGTTCCATCGCCGCGCTCAGGACCGGCCTGCCGGCTTCCCGCGGCGCGAGGATGCAGGCGATGCCCTGCGCGTCGGCAAAGGCCAGCGCCCGCTCTGCCCCCATCACGACGAGCGCGGTCGCCAGCGCATCGGCCCGCGCGCATTCCCGGTCGAACACGCTCGCGCCGACGAGATCGCTCTCGACCGGGGCGCGGCGCTCCGGATCGAGGATGTGGGAGAACACTCCCTGCGGCGTGCGATGGCACCGTTCGGCCTCGCCCGAGGTGGCGCAGGCCCAGCCGAACAGGGCGGCGCGGTGCGTCGCCTTCGCCGGGTCGCCATCGGGCGCGATGTCGGTCCAGAACGGCATCGCGTCGCCGCGCGTGCCGAAGCCCTTCAGTTCGCCGCCGATCTCGACCAGGCAGGAAGCGGTGTCGGGATGGGATCGCACGAGGTCGCAGACGAGGTCGACCGCATAGCCCTTGGCGATCCCGTTGAGATCGAGCGCGAGCCCGTCCCGCTTCGCGATCTCGTCCCCTTCGATCTCGCAGGGGACCGGGCCGGGGCTGCCGCGGGCCGAAAAGGCGAGGCCGTTCGCGACCGGATCGGCGCAGTCGATCGCGCCGAAACCCCACTGCGCGGCCGCCTCGCCCAGCGTCGGATCGAAGGCGCCGCCGGTGAGCCGCGCGATCTCGAGAGCCTTCGCCAGCACGATTGCGAAAGGCTCGGGCAGACACATCCTTTCGCCCGCCGCCAGCGCGTTGAACCGCACGATGTGCGATGAGCGCCGCCACAGGCTCATTTGCGAATCGATCAGGTCGAGCGCCTGCCCGCAGGCCCTGACGAGTTGCGCGAGAAAGGCGGCGTCGTTGGCGGGATCGCTCGCGGCGCGGCGCAGGACGGTGAGCGACCAGGTGGTACCGAAGACCGCGCCCTCATGCCGCATCTCGCGCCCGGGAGTCGGCTCGGCATCGTCGGGCACGTCGGGCGGTATCAGCAGGCTCGGCGGGGGGCGCAGGGGGAGGTTCACGATCCGCCTCGCCTAGCCGTGGACGAACAGGACATAGGCGATGAGCGGGGCGGCGATGCCGAAGGTCGTGACCGGCCAGGTCCACCGCCGCGCCCTCGCATTGAGCGCGAGAAGCCCGAGGCCCGAGACGCAGAAGACGATGCACACCAGCGCGGTGATGTCGATCAACAGGCCCCAGACCAGCCCCGTGTCGCGGCCCTTGTGAAGATCGTTGAGCTTCGCGACGAAGCCATTGTCGATGCGCTCGTGATAGGCTTCGCCCGTGGCGAGATCGACCGCGAGGCTTTCCTGCACGCCCGGCCCGCCGAGATCGAGGATCATTTCCCCGAAATCGACCGTCGGCGGCCCGGCGCGCGCGACGAGGAGACCGGTCTCGCGCGTGAGCCTGCGGGCAAGATCGGGGCCGATCGGCGCCCCGCTCTCGATCGCGCCGAGATCCCGCGTCAGGCCCTCGGACAGTTCGATCTCGCGCGAGGTGATCTCCGGCTCGCCCGCGAACCATTCGGGATTGTTGAGCGTCAGCCCCGTGACGCTGAACAGCAGCATCAGCGCGAGCACCAGCGCCGAGCTGACCCAGTGCCACTGGCGAAACTGGCGGGACCAGAAATTGCGGGGCGTGCTGTCCGGGCTCATGGCTGGGCGCTTCGGTCTTCCTTCGGCACGGGCGCGAGATTTCCGGGCGGCCGGGCGGCGGGGCCTATCGTGCGCCCGGTCCGGCCGGCCGGGGCGCGCGGGGCCGCGATCAGCCCTGCACCTCGAGGATGAGGGAAGTCGTGTAGCTGCGCTCGTCGACGTCGGCGCCTTCCGGGGCGGGCGCGCTCATGCGGGTCCAGATGATGTAGACGCCGGCCTTGTCGAAATCGAGGCTCACCCTGCCTTCCGCGTCGGTGGCGATTTCCTCGTGGAACCCGGCCGGATCGTAGCGCGCATCGCCTCGGTCGATCATCATGACGTGGTCCGACAGCGGCTTTCCATCGAAGAACATCCGGAATTCGAAGGGATCGCCGAGGAACGCGTCGCTCGGATGGGTGATCGGCTGGAGCACGAGCCGGCCGATCTGCATGTCGACCGGCGCGCGGGTCGGCGCGCGCTTGGTGAGATAGGCATCGGCGACCGTTTCGGTTTCGCGGGTCTTGGTCGCCGTCGCGTTCTCCGGAATCTCACCGCCGCTTGCGAAGGTGTTGACCCATTCGCCGTCGACCAGCGCCATGGTCGATCGCCGCCCGCGGCGCACGCCGGTGGTGAAGCGGTAGGTGCCCTCATCCTCGATCCCCGTCTCGAGCACGACGAGCTGCCTGAGCGACGTGACGCTGTCGAACTCGGCGCGCGTGCCGTCCGGGCGGATGAGGTGGAAATCGGCGGCATCGACGGCGACATCGGGGACGAAGAAGTCCTCTGCGAAAGCCGCCTCGACCGTGACCATCTCCTCGAGATTGGCGGTGAAGCGCGAGGGGAGCATGTAGCTCGTATGGGCGAGCGCCGGGACGGCGCAGGCGGCGGCCGCGGCGGCCAGCGGAAGGAGGATGGACGGGAGCTTGGACATCGAAGACCTCTGACTGCGAATGAATATCAAATTCAATTGCAAGTTTCGAAAGCGCGGCGGCAAGGCGCGACCGCGCCCGCTCAACCGCCGATCGCGACCGAGACGCGGCCGAGTTCGCTCGATCCTTCCGCCGAAGCGGTGACGGTCCCGCCCGGACGCCATTCGAACGGCACCTCGATCACTTCGCGCCCGCCCTTTTCCCGGACCGCCTCGACCACGACGGCATACTTGCCCGGCTTGAGCGCGCCGAGCGAGCCCATCCCGATCTTGTACTGGCCCGGCCCGCGCGTGGGGCGAGACACACCGCTGGCCGGCATCGTCATCGCCCGGCCGCCGCGCCGCCACCAGGTCCGCAGCGTCGGCAGCCAGCGTTTGCCCTGGACCGCCTGGTCGTAGAACACGTCGAAGACCTCGACCTGCCTGCCCTCGGCGTTCTGGAGCCAGATCGCGACATAGGGCTTGCGGTAGGTCGAGACGTTCTGCCGCGGCAGCTCGAACGTCACGGTGCCGTCGTCGGCGCGCGCCGGCGCCGCCGCGAGCAGGGCGGAGGCCGCCCCGAGGATCAAGGTTCTACGCACTGCAGCGGCTCTCCTTTCGCGCCCCCGCCCGGCGCGCCTTAGGGACAAGGCGGAATCGGCACCGGGCGAATGATGTGATCGTCGGTTGTTTCGAATAATTCGCATTAGCACCTGCGTCAATCGCCGAGGCGCTTCCGACGCGGCGGCGGTGCAACCCTACCGTTCGGCGCCGGTGCGATATCTTTCGAACCAGGCGAGCGTGTAGTCCACCTTGGCGTTGAGCAGCGAGGGTCGCCCGGCGATGCCGTGGTTCGTCGCCGGCACCCGGACCATGACCGAGGGCACGCCGCGCAGCTGCAGCGCCTGGTAGAACTGCTCGGTCTCGGAGATCGGCGTGCGGTAATCCTCCTCGCCCGTGATCAGCATGGTCGGGGTTTCGACATTGCCGACGAGGCTGAGCGGCGAGCGCTCCCAGTAATGTTCGAGATGTTCCCACGGCGGTCCGGGAAACTGGTTGGCGATCTGGCCGATGTAGCTGTCGGCCGTGAGCACCTTGGAAACCCAGTTGATCACCGGCTTCGCCGCGACCGCGGCGTTGAAGCGGTTCGTCAGCCCCACCGCATAGGCGGTCGCAATGCCGCCCGCCGAACCGCCCGCGATGAAAAGGTTGTCCTCGTCGGCAAAGCCTTGCGCGATCGCCCAGTCGACCGCCGACATGTGATCGGCGAAATCGTCGGGGCTCGAATACTTGTTCTTGAGCAGGTTCGCGAACTCGCTGCCATAGCCGGTCGAGCCGCGGTGATTGTCATAGACCACGACATAGCCTGCCGCCGCCATCAGCTGCAGCTCGGCCGAGAAATGCGGGCCATAGGCAAGGTGCGGCCCGCCGTGAATCTCGAGGATCAGGGGGTAGCGCCTGCCCGCCTCGTAGCCCGGCGGGGTCAGGATCCAGCCCTCGATCTCGCGCCCGTCGAGCGAGGACGCGTAGGTGAAGTTCCTGAGCTCGCCCAGGTCGCGATGGGCGAGCAGGTCCTCGTTGAGCCTGGTCAGGCGCCGGGTGCGATCGCCGCGCGCAACGTAGAGGTCGGCCGGGCGCCGCGCGCTGCCTTTCGTGAAGACCAGCGCCCCGCCCTCGCCCGCATCATAGGTCCCGCTGACATAGGGCCGCCCGATGGTCGTGCCGCCGATCCCCTCGACCGCGACCCGGCGCCCGCCGGCGAGGTCGGCGATGCCGATGTTGCGCTCGCCGCGGTCCTCGAAGGTGTAGGCGACCTCGCTGCGCGAGAACCACTGGAGGTTCCCGGCCTCGCGGTCGAGCCCCGCGGTCAGGTTGCGCGCATTGCCGCCCGAGCGGTCCATGACGAACACGTCGCTCGGCACGAACGGCTCGCGCGCGTTGCTCGTGCGGAGATAGGCGATCGAACGGCCGTCGGGCGAAACCGCGGGATCGGACTCGACGCCGGGTTCGTCGGTAAGCTGGGTGAGCCGCCCCGAGGCGACGTCGACCGCGAAGATGTCCGCCTCGCGCGTTTCGAGTTCCCAGCCTTCGTGGCGGTTGGCCGAGAACAGGATCTGCTCGCCGTCCGGGGTGAAGGAAAGCGCGCCGCCATGGTCGAAATCGCCGGAGGTGAGCTGGCGCGCCGTGCCGCCCTCGGCGGGTATGACGAAGACATGGTCATAGGCGAGTTCGAGAAAGCCCGCGTCATTCGTGCGGTATCGCGCGCGGTCGATGACCCGCGGCGGCTCGGCCCAGGTCGCCCCTTCCGGCTTCGCGCGCGGGCTGACGAGCTGTTCGGCCTCGCCTTTCACCGGCTTGGTGAAAGCGATCATCGTCCCGTCGGGCGACCATTCGAGATTGCGCGGCGCGTCCTCGAACGTGCCGAGGAGGGCCGTGCGTCCGGAACCGAGCCAGTGGAGGTAGAGCCCCGTGCGGCCATCGCCGCGCCTGAGGTAGGCGATGCGTTCGCCATCGGGCGACCAGCGCGGCGAGGAATAGGACCCCTCCCCGGCGAGCAGCGGCTCGTGCGAACTGCCGTCGAGCGCGACCAGCCAGACCCGGGCAAGCGTGCGATCCTTCACCGCGTCGTTCGAACGACGGACATAGAGCGCGTGTTTCCCGTCCGGGGAGACTTGCGGTTGGTCCGCCCATTCGAGCTCGAACACGTCTTCGGCGGTGAAGGGCCGCAGGTCGTCCTGCGCCGCGGCGGGGACGGCAGCGATAAGGGCGGCGATGAGGGCGGAGGGGATGATCGCAAGCGGGCGCATCGTCGAGAATCCGTGTCGTTGTGGCCTGTCCTGCGCGGCTTTGCGGCAGGCCGCACGCTTTGGCAACCGCGCCGCCCCGGGCATTTCGCCCGCCCCCGGCTTGCCCGCCCGCCCTTGTCGAGCCAATAAGGGCCTCGCACGCGAAACAGGAGGAATTCCATGCGCTTCGTCGCCGCCCCCATTTTCGGCCCCGCGATGGCCGCGGCCATGCTCGCCGCCGGCCCGCTCGCCGCGCAGGAGCCCGCCCCGGCCGAGGCGATGCCGCCGGTCGAACGGCAGATCGGCGCGGGCGGGCGGCCGGTGGGGGCGGCCTGGTCGCGCAGCCCGGTCATCGCCGAGCACGGCATGGCCGCGAGCGCGCACCCGCTCGCGACGCAGGTGGCGCTCGACATCCTCAAGGCCGGCGGGACCGCAGTCGACGCGGCGATCGCCGCCAATGCGGCGCTCGGCCTGATGGAGCCGACCGGCAACGGGATCGGCGGGGACCTGTTCGCGATCGTCCATGATCCTGCGACGGGCAAGCTTCACGGGATCAACGGCTCCGGACGCAGCCCCGCGGGCCAGACGCTCGCCGACCTCACGGCGAAACTCGGCGATGCCGACAGCCTGCCGCCGGTCGGCCCGCTCCCGGTGACGATCCCCGGCACGGTCGATGCATGGTTCACGATGCACGAACGTTTCGGCAAGCTGCCGATGGACGAGGTTCTCGCCCCAACGATCCGTTATGCCCGCGAAGGCCACCCGATAGCGCCGGTGATCGCGATGTATCTCGACCGCGCCCTTGCCGCCTACACCGCGAGGATGAAAGCGACCCCGTTCGATTTCTCCAACGCGCGCAAGGTCTGGTTCGCGGACGGGTCCGCGCCCGAGGCGGGAGAGATCTTCCGCAATCCGGACCTTGCGAACACGCTCGAGACGATCGCGCGCGAGGGGCGCGATGCCTTCTACGAGGGCGAGTTGGCGCGCGTCATGGTCGATTACCTGAAAGCCCAGGGCAGCGCCTTCACGCTGGAGGATTTCGCGGCCCATGACAGCGAGTGGGTCGAGCCCGCCTGTGCCGAATATCGCAGCGGCTACGAACTGTGCGAACTGCCGCCCAACTCGCAGGGCTTCGCCGCCCTGCAGATGGTCAACATCCTCAGGAACGTCGATCTTTCGCAGTGGGAGCGCGGCAGCCCCGAAGTGATCCACTACATCACCGAGGCCAAACGGCTCGCCTATGCCGATGTCGCGCGCTTCTATGCCGATCCAGATTTCGCGGCCATCCCGGCGGAATTGCTGAACGAGGAATACGGCAAGGCGCGCTTCGCCCTGATCGATCCCGCCCGCGCCACGCCCGAATTCGCGCCCGGCGAAATCGTCGAGCCCAAGCTCGAAGGGCCGGGCGACACGACCTATCTCACCGTGGTCGACGGCGAGGGCATGATGGTCAGCCTGATCCAGTCCAATTACCGCGGCATGGGCGGCGGGCTGGTGCCGCCGGGGCTTGGCTTCATGTTCCAGGACCGGGGCGAGCTGTTCAGCCTCGATCCCGATCACCCCAATGCCTACGCGCCTTCGAAACGCCCCTTCCACACGATCATCCCCGCATTCGTGAAGAAGGACGGCAGGCCCTACATGACGCTGGGCCTGATGGGCGGCGGGATGCAGCCGCAGGGGCACGTGCAGGTCCTGATCAACCTCGTCGATTACGGCATGAACCTGCAGGAAGCAGGCGATGCCGCGCGGATCAACCACGATGGCGGACGCCAGCCGACCGAGCCGCTGACCGGTCCCGCCGCCGATCCGCTCGGCACGCTGTTCGTCGAACCCGGCATCCCGGCAGAAACGGTCGAGGCGCTGCGGGCGATGGGCCACAAGGTCGAAGTGATCTCGAACGGGATCATGTTCGGCGGCTACCAGGCGATCGCGCGCGACCCGGAAACCGGCGTGCTGACCGGGGCGACCGAGATGCGCAAGGACGGTCAGGCGAGCGGCTACTGACGGATGACCGATCCACGTTCTGGTTCGACAGACGACTTGCCGCGCCCTTGCCAGTGCGGCGCAAACTCGTCTTATTGTGAAGGTTCGGAGAAAAAAGGGGGCTTTAATGCGGATTGTGAAGGCTTTGCTCGGAGGTGCGGTCGCGCTCGGGCTGACGACGGTGTCGCTCGCGCAGGCAGATGACGCGGGGACCGACCAGCCAGCGCTGTCGAGCGGCACCTTCGAGGCCTTCGAGCTGCGCAATATCGGCCCCGCATTCATGTCGGGCCGCATCGCCGACATCGTGATCGTGCCCGACGATCCCGCGACCTGGTATGTCGCGGTCGGTTCGGGCGGCGTCTGGAAGACCGAGAACGCGGGCACGACGTGGACCTCGCTGTTCGACGGACAGGGCTCCTATTCGATCGGGACTGTTGCGCTCGACCCGTCGGATCCGAGCCGGGTGTGGGTCGGCACGGGCGAGAACAATGGCGGGCGCCACATCGGCTTCGGCGACGGCATCTACCGCTCGAACGACGGCGGCAGGACCTGGACCAACATGGGCCTCAAGCGGTCCGAGCACATCTCGCGCATCATAGTCCATCCCGAGGATCCCGACACGGTCTGGGTCGCGAGCCAGGGCCCGCTCTGGTCGGAGGGCGGCGAGCGCGGCGTCTACAAGACCACCGACGGCGGCAAGACCTGGACCAATGTCCTCGCCTCCGGCGCGTGGACCGGTGCGACCGACCTCCTGATCGACCCGCGCAACCCCGACCGGCTCTATGCCGCCATGTGGCAGCACCAGCGCACCGTCGCCGCCTATGTCGGCGGGGGGCCGGAAAGCGGGCTGTGGAAATCCGAGGATGGCGGGGAGACGTGGGAGGAGCTCGAAACCGGGCTGCCTTCGGGCAACATGGGCAAGATCGGGCTCGCGATCTCGCCGATGCGGCCCGACGTGGTCTATGCCGCGATCGAAACCGACCGGCGTGAAGGCGGCCTGTGGCGCTCGACCGATCGCGGGGCGAGCTGGACCAAGATGTCGGACGAGGTCGGCCAGGGCACCGGGCCGCATTACTACCAGGAGCTCTATGCGAGCCCGCATCATTTCGACCGCATCTATCTCGTCTCGAACACCTCGATGATCTCCAGCGACGGGGGCAAGACCTGGTCCCCGCTCAACAACGAGACGAAGCACGTCGACGACCACGCGATCGCGTTCCGGCCGGACGATCCCGACTACATCATCTTCGGATCGGACGGCGGCATCTACGAAAGCTACGACCACACGAAGACCTGGCGCTTCATCGACAACCTGCCGATCACGCAGTTCTACAAGGTCGCGGTCGACGATGCCGAACCGTTCTACAACGTCTATGGCGGCACTCAGGACAACAATTCGCAAGGCGGACCCTCGCGCACCGACAACCGCCACGGCATCCGCAACGACGACTGGTTCGTCACGCTCGGGGGGGACGGTCACCAGTCGGCCACCGAGCCCGGCAATCCCGACATCATGTATGCCCAGTCGCAGCAGGGCAACCTCGCCCGGATCGACCGCATCACCGGCGAATTCGTGCCGATCCAGCCGCAGCCGGCACCCGGCGACGACATTCCGCGCTGGAACTGGGATTCGCCGATCTGGGTCAGCCAGCACGAGCCGACGCGGCTCTATTTCGCCTCGCAGCGGCTGTGGCGCTCAAATGATCGCGGCGACAGCTGGACCGCGATCTCTCCCGATCTCACCCGCAACGAGAACCGCCTGCGCCTGCCGGTGCAGGGGCGCCAGTGGGGCTGGGACGCGGGGTGGGACATCTACGCGATGAGCCAATACAACACGATCACCTCGATCGGGGAATCGCCCAAGGACGAAAACCTGCTTTACGTCGGGACCGACGACGGCCTGATCCAGGTGAGCGAGGACGGCGGCGCGAACTGGCGCCGGATCGAGGTGCGCTCGCTGCCGGGCGTGCCCGAACGCGCCTTCGTCAACGACATCCGCGCCGACCTGTTCGATCCGGACACGGTCTATGTCGCGCTCGACAACCACAAGTACGGCGATTACCGGCCCTTCCTCCTCAAGAGCACCGATCGTGGGCGCAGCTGGCGGAGCATTTCGGGCGACCTGCCCGACAAGCATCTCGTCTGGCGGATCGTGCAGGACCACGAAAACCCGAACCTGCTGTTCACCGCGACCGAATTCGGCCTGTTCTTCACGCTCGACGGCGGGACGAAATGGGTCAAGCTTTCGGGCAAGGCGCCGACCATCTCGTTCCGCGACGTCACCATCCAGCGCCGCGAGGACGATCTCGTCGCGGCGAGCTTCGGGCGCGGTTTCTTCGTCGTCGACGACATCTCCCCGCTGCGCGAGCTGACCGAGGCGAGCCTGAGGCAGGAGGCGATGCTGTTCCCGGGGCGCGACGCGCTGTGGTACATCGAACAGCACCCGCTCGCCTTCTCTCCCGGCGGCAGCCAGGGCGACGGCTATTTCCGCGCGCCCAACCCGCCGTTCGGCGCGAACTTCACCTATTACCTCGCCGAGGACATTCCCTCGCTCAGGGAAACCCGCGAGAAGCGCGAAAGGGAGGCGACCGAAACCGGCGCCGACACCCCCTTCCCCGGCTTCGAGGCGATGACCGAGGAACTGCGCGAGGAAGCGCCCGCGATCTGGCTCACGGTGCGCGATGCCGACGGCAATGTCGTGCGGCGGATCAAGGGCCCGGCGAAGAAGGGCTTCCACCGCGTGAACTGGGACCTGCGCTATCCCCAGACCGACATGGCCCGGCGCCTTGGCGAGGACGGCGAGGTGCCTTCGGGCTTCCTCGCGGCGCCGGGCGAATACACGGTCGACCTCACCAAGCGGGTTCGCGGGGTGACCACGCAGCTCGTCGAACCCAGGCCCTTCACGGTGAAGCCGATGGGCGAAGGCGCCCTTCCCCGACAGCCCGACGCGCTGGCATTCGCGGCCGAGGTCGCCGATTTCGACCGTTCGGTAACGGCGACGAGCCACACGCTCGGCGACATCCGGAAAAAGCTCGACCTGCTCGCGGTTGCCGTCGCCAGCGCGCCGGGCGGCGATCCGGCGACGCTCGACGACCGCCTCGCCGCGATCCGCCGCGAGGCGCAGGCGCTCGACGAGCTTCTGAACGGCAACCCGGCGCGCAACGCGATCTACGAGCGCACCCAGCCGACCGTCCGCAGCCGGCTGGGCCGGGTGATGTACAGCCTCTACGGCTCGACCTACGGCCCGACGCAGACCGCGCGCGAACAGTTCGGCTATGCGAGGGACGAATACGGCGCGATCCTCGACCGGGTAAGGACGCTCGGCGAGACCACGATCCCCGCGTTCGAGGCCGAACTCGTCGACCTCGGCGCCCCGTGGGTGCCCGGCGGGGCGATCCCGGCCGCGCAGTGACGCGCCCCGCCCGCCCGCACGGCGCGGCATCGCTCCCGTGGCTGGCGGCGGCGCTCGCGGCCATTCCCGCGGCTGCCGCCGGGCAGGAGAGCGCGGAGAGCGAGGAGAGCGACTGGCCGACGATCACGGTCACCGCGCCGGCCACCGAAACGCGTGCCCTGCCCCCGCAGGTCCGCATCCCCGTCGACCTGATCGTCGACCGCCAGCCGCGCAGCGCCGCCGACGTGCTGCGCGGGATCGCGGGCGTGACGGTGCGGACCAATTCGCGCGGAGAGACCATCGCACGCATTCGCGGGGCGCAGGACCGGCAGACGCAGGTCTTCCTCGACGGCGCGCCGCTTGCCGTGCCGTGGGACGGGCGGATCGACCTCGGCCTGCTGCCCGCCGGGCTGCTTGGCGGCGTGCGGGTGGTCAAGGGCGCGGCGCCGATCGAATACGGCGCGAACGCGGTCGCGGGCGTGGTCGACTTCCAGACCCGCGGCGTGAGCCAGGGCGACTTCGCCCATCTCGAAACCGGCTCACTCGGCTCGGGCAGCGCTTCGCTTGTCCTCACCGAACGGATCGGCGCGGCGGAGGCGGTGTTCGCCGCCGGGGGCATCACGCGCGATGCCGAGCCGCTCGCCGGTCCCCTGCCCTTCGGCCAGGCACCGGGCGAAGAAGGCCGGACCAACACCGATCTTGACGCGGGGAGCCTGTTCGCCGCACTGGGCACCACGACCGGCGATCTGACCCTGCGCGCTTCGCTCCTCCATATCGCTGCCGAGCGGGGCATAGCGCCCGAATCCGACCGCCCGCCGGAAGAAGGCCCGCGCTATTGGCGCTATCCGGACATTGCGCTCACGCAGGCGACGGTGAACGCCGCGCTCGGCCTCGGCCCGGACAGCGAGATCAGGCTGGTCGGCTGGCGGCAATGGTTCGGCCAGCGGATCGAACAATATCGCAGCATCGCCTATGATGCCCTGCGGGGGAGCCAGGAGGACGAGGACGACACGCTCGGCGGCAGGCTCACCCTCACCCATCCCGCCGGGCCGCTCGCCCTGCGCTGGGCGGCCTCCGCGCAATCGAGCACGCATGAACAGGTCGACACGGATTTCCCGCCCGGCGTGCCCGGCGAGCGCCTGCGGTTTCGCCAGAACCTCTACAGCATCGGCGTGGAGGCCGACGCCACGCTAGCGCCGGGAGCGCGGCTGACGCTCGGGACGGCCTATGACCGGGCGGAGACCCCGCTCACCGGCAACAAGCCGCCGCAGGAAGCCTTTTCCGACTGGGCCGGATCGGCCGCGCTCGCCCTCGACATCGGCGAGGACGCGGCGCTGACCGTGAGCGGCGGGCGGCGCACGCGCTTTCCCACGGCGCGCGAATTGTTCGGTGCTGCCCTCGGCCGCTTCGCGCTCAATCCCGACCTCGCCCCCGAACGGGCGTGGTTCGCCGACGCCGAGCTCCGCTGGGAGCGGCCCGGCCTGACGGTGATGGTCAATCCCTTCCTGATCCGTTTCGAGGACACGCTGGCCCAGCGCGTGCTCGCGGACGGGCGGCGCCAGCGCTTCAACCTCGCCGGGGCGACCAATGGCGGGGTCGATGCCCTGCTGTCATACGACCTCGCCGGGACGCTGCGCTTCGAGCTCTCCGCGACCGCGCTGCGCGCCCGGGCCGATGCGGGCACCGACGGGGGCAGCGCGCCCTTCCGCCGTCTGCCGCAGCGTCCCTCCTTCGAAACGCTGGCCGCGATCGACTGGAACGTGCGGCACCGCTTCGACCTGCGCGCCGAGCTGCGCGCAGTGGGCAGCGCGATCGATCTCGATGCCGAGGGCGAGGTGGTCGATCTTCCCGCGGCGGCCGAACTGGCGCTGCGCGCAACGGTGCCGCTGGCCCGGGTCGGTGGCAATCGTCTCTTCCTGACGATGGCGGTCGACAACCTGTCGGACGCGCAGATCGTCCCGCAGGCCGGATTGCCCCTGCCCGGCCGCCTGTGGCGCGTGGGCCTGCGCTTCGATTAGGGTTTGCGTAGTCCTGCGGCGATTCCGATGCGTCGGACATCGCCCCGGGGCGCGCCGGGAGCCACGCCGGGGCCGATGGCGGTCTGGAAAAACTTCGGTGGGCCGTCCCCCGGCCCTGTCAATCGGCGTTCAATCGGGACCCCCTATCGGCGCGCAAAAGGGACCCCTCTGCGGTTGCGAGGATCGGTTGACGCTGGGCGCGGTTTTCGCGCTGCTGGCGGCGTAGGGAGGGCGTAGCCCGACCGGAGGCGTCAGCAGCGCGAAGTCGGTTTTCTGATCGGGTCAGCTGCGGTTTTTGAAGCGCCAGCTGTCGTTGCCGGTCTCGACGATATCGCAATGGTGGGTGATGCGGTCGAGCAGCGCGGTGGTCATCTTGGGATCGCCGAAGACGGTGGGCCACTCGCCGAAGGCGAGGTTGGTGGTGATGATCACCGAGGTCTGCTCGTAGAGTTTGCTGATCAGATGGAACAAGAGCTGCCCGCCTGATCGGGCGAACGGCAGATAGCCCAGTTCATCGAGCACCACGAGATCGAGCCTGCCGAGCTGGGCGGCGATGGCGCCAGCCTTGCCGATGCGAGCTTCTTCCTCGAGCCGGGTGACGAGATCGACCGTATTGAAGTAGCGCCCGCGAGCGCCAGCACGCACGACGCTGGCGGTGATCGCGGTGGCCAGATGGGTCTTGCCCGTCCCGGTGCCGCCGATGAGCACGATGTTGCGGCGACCGGGCAGGAACGAACCTGCGTGCAGGGAGCGCACCAGCTCTTCGTTGATCGGGGTGCCCTCGAACGCGAAGGCGTCGAGGTCCTTGATTACAGGCAGCTTGGCTGCGGTCATGCGGTAACGGATCGAGGCGGCATGACGATGCGCGGCTTCGGCGCGCAGCAGGTCGGTCAGGATCTCGTGGGTCGTGCGCTTGCGCTGCAGCCCGGTGGTGACCGCCTCGTCGAACGCGCCGGCCATGCCCTTGAGGCCGAGTGCGCGCATCGCCTCGATCATCTCATGCCGCTGCATCAAGGCCTCGCACCGTATCGTAGCGCGCGCAGTCCGCGATCGGCGGATGGTTGAGCTTGAGATCGACGACCACGTCCAGGGGGCGCTCGGATGGCGGGTCCCGGTATCGGGCCAGGATGTTGAGGATGACCTCGTCGCTGACGGCGCCGGCATCGAGCGCCTCCCGGACCGCGGCCTCGACCGCTTCGAGGCCATCGGTCATTATGGCTGCCAGCACGCGCACGAAGCGGCGGTCGGCTTCATCACCGCTGCCCAGCTTGCGCCGCAACCGCGTCAGTGCCGGTGGCAGGTCCCACCCCTGGAAGGGTGCGCCGTTCCGCAGAGCGCCGGGCTTGTTGGCCAGAACGGGCAGGTAATGCCAGGGATCATAGATCGTCCGGTCGCGGCCGAAGTGCCGGGCATGCTCTGCGATTACCTCGTCGCCGAGGCGCACGACGATGCGGTCGGCATAGGCGCGGACCTGGACGGCCCGCCGCGCCGCCTTGGCCATGACCGAGTAGCGGTTGCGGTCGAAGCTGATCAGGCAGGTGCCGGTCACGGCATGCGCGGTCTCATGGAAGCCATCGAACGGTGCCAGCATCGGCTGCAGGGCTGGCCGTTCGAGCTCCAGCGCCTCGGCAACGGTCAGCTCCTTCTGCTCGGGATGCGCGTGCGTTGCGGCCCATCTCAGGCACTCAGCTTCCAGCCACCCGTTGAGCTCCTCGATGCTGGCAAAGCGCAGGCGAGGCTGGAAGAAGCGGCCTCGGATGGTCTGAACCTGGTGTTCAACCTGACCCTTCTCCCACCCCGCCGCCGGGGAGCAGGCCGTGGGCTCGACCATGTAATGATCGGCCATGACCAGAAAGCGGCGGTTGAACACCCGCTCCTTGCCGACGAACACGGTGGTAACCGCGGTCTTCATGTTATCGTAGATGCCGCGCAGGGGCACGCCGCCGAAGAAGGCAAAGCCCCGCGCATGGGCGTCGAACACCATCTCCTGCGTCTCGCGCGGATAGGCCCTGACGTAGACCGCGCGCGACGCGCACAGCCGCATCTGCGCCACCTTCACCCGCATCGGCTTGCCCGCGATCTCCACATCCTCGTGGCTCCAGTCGAACTGGTAGGCCTCGCCAGGCTTGAACATGAGCGGGATGAAGGCAGGCGCCCCATCACCCGCATCCTTGCGCCGCGCTTCCGTCCAGCGCCGGGCGTAACGTCGGACCGCGTCGTAAGAACCTTCGAACCCCTCACGGCAAAGCAGATCATGGATCCGGGTCATGCGCAGCCGATCGCGCCGGGGCCGGGCCTCGTTCTCCGTCAGCAGCACGTCGAGCCGCTCCTGAAACGGTCCAAGCCGGGGCAGCGGCTGAACCGTGCGGCGATAATCAAATGCGCCTTCCGGCGCTCGGATCGCCTTGCGCACCACCTTGCGCGACAACCGCAGATCCCGCGCAATCGCCTTGATCGCCTTCCCGCCCGCGTGCTCCCGCCGAATCCGAACAACCGTCTCCACAACCAACATCCCGATCTCACCACCTGGAAAACCAGGCAGCCTGCTACACCATCAGAATGAGGGGTCCCTTTTAGACGCCGATCACCCCGCTAACGGGGTCCCTTTTGCACGCCGTTCCACAGACGAGGACTTTCGTGAACGCATCGAGGCGGTTGTCCAGCTCCGGGAAGGCCGCTCAGCTTCTGCTGTCCATCAACCGTTCCGGCGCAACGTTGATATCTGGTTTTTTGCCATCATGATTGCGGTGCAAAAGGGCCTTAGACCGACCGGGCCTACGGGCAGGACTTATAAGGCGGCTGAGGGCGTCGTTCTTGGGTCCGACCCTTGGCGGCCTACGGCTTTGACGTTGCTCGCGATTTCGGAGAAAGATGATGTAGCTGTAATTGACTCTCCTTCGGAGATGATGCGGATCGCGAACGCCTACGCCCACGCAGGCTTGCCCGAGGTGTTCTCTATGCTTGATAGTCGAGGTGAAGACACGGCACTCGACTACCTTTGCGATGAGGTCGAGAGTCTGGTTGCATGACGATCGGGGCCATGTTGTTTGTGGCATGGCTTGTGATTATTCCGCCGACATAGGCTACCAAACAGTTCGACTCCGGGTCCATCTCAGCGAACGCGACTACTGTCGAAGTGTTCAGGTTGCCGGTTAGCCTCTCTTATTCACGGCGATGCGGTTGGGCGCCTCTCGGCGCGAGCTTGACGCCACTGCTGCGTGCGGCGGCGTAGAGCGGGCGTGCGGCACCGCTGGCGTCTGTTTCACCGCGCTGTGATCGATGGGCTTTTCTGGTTGAAGGACTTGGCTCGGGGTTTCTGCGGCACTGCCGCGCCCGCTACGTCGGCGCAGGCTTGAGCGCGAGAACGATGGCACGCATCAGATCGGCATCGGGGCACGCAGAGGCGAACGCTACGCGGATTCGGGTGGCGCTTTCCATGACGCGGGCAGCAACCTTGAGCAGCCGCAGGCGCAGGGTCGTAAACTCGGCTTTTGCCAGAGCGGTGGTCTTTGGGATCGCCTGCTGAACGCGCCACAGCAGCCAGTAGGCAGCGGTGTGCAGGATCAGGCGCATCTGGTTGGCGTTCGCCGACCGGCACGAGGTGCGGTCACTGGCCAGCTGGGTCTTGTGCAGCTTGATCAGGTTCTCGGCCTGCCCGCGCGCACAGTAGAGCGTGTCATAGATGTATTCAGCCGAGCCTTGGGTTAGCGATGTGACGACATAGCGGATATCCATGCCCAGCGTGCTGGCCTCGATCCTGGCGACGACGCGGCGCTGGCGGTTCCAGCTCTTCGCGCCGTAGCGGGTCTCGGCATAGCTGCGCAGGACCGGGAGTTGGCACTCGGCGCGGCGGACCGCGCAGGCATCGGCGGCAGTGACGATAACCGGATCAGCGCGCAGCGCGGCGTTGGTCGGCAGACCGAACACGTAATCGACATGGGCCGCCTCGCAGAAC
This sequence comes from Erythrobacter sp. HL-111, assembly GCF_900105095.1. Classification (NCBI taxonomy): domain Bacteria; kingdom Pseudomonadati; phylum Pseudomonadota; class Alphaproteobacteria; order Sphingomonadales; family Erythrobacteraceae; genus Erythrobacter; species Erythrobacter sp. HL-111. The sequence goes on from NZ_LT629743.1 coordinate 1,351,320, forward strand.
GCCATGACCTCGGGCCGTCCATAATGCCCGTCACCGCGGATGGTGATGTGGGTATCAGGCCAGTGGCGGCGAAGATGGCGCACCAGACGCCGGATATGGCCCGCCGCCTCCTTGCCAGAAGGCGTCTTGCCCGTGCGCAGCAGCATCGCCACCGGCCGGCCCGTTGCCGTGTCGTAGACATGGATCGGCAGGAAGCAGCGCTCCCCATGATGTCCGTTCCAGAAGGAGAGTTGCTGATAGCCGTGCACGACGTCGCAGGTGTCATCGATATCCAGCGTCACCGCCGCCGGCGGAGTGGGGTAGTGTCGTTGCCCCTTAATTCCCGGACAGTTCCTCACTGGTTGATTGGGTGATGTATTCTCGCGGGGCGAGGTAGCCAAGTGCGCGATGCGGGTGGACGGTGTTGTAGTGGTGGAACCAGCTGGGCAGCTGGTTGATCACGGCTCTGGCGTTGGGCTTTTCGGCGACGCGGACGTAGTCGCGCTTCATGGTGCGCACGAACGCTTCGGCCATGCCGTTGGACTGCGGGCTTTCGATGGGTGTCGTGCGCGGCCTGAGGTTGATCTCGCGGGCGAAGCGACGGGTCTCCCTGGCGGTGTAGCAACTGCCGTTATCGGTCAGCCATTCGATGGTAGTAGGGAGCCTGTTCACGCGGCCGAAGCGGTGCTCGACGGTGGCGGTCATGAGATCGCGCACGTCCTCGGCGGATATGCCTGCGGTGGTGGCAACAAAGCCCATCGCCTCGCGATCGCAGCAGTCGAGCGAGAAGGCGACCCGCACCTTCTCGCCGTTATCGCAGCCGATCTCGAAGCCGTCGGAGCACCAGCGGGTGTTGCGGGTATCGACCGCGACCCGCCCATCGTGGCGGCGCTCGTCACCCTTTCCGCTATGGCGCTGGAGCAGCAGGCCATGCACCTTCATCACTCGGTAGACCCGCTTGGCATTGGGCGCAGATGGCCCGCCATTGCGCGCCTGCCGCCGCAGGAGCGCATGGATCCGGCGGTAGCCATAGGTCGGCAGTTCGGCGATCAGGGCCTGGATACGCGCGACGAGCTCCTCCTCAGGCAGTGGAGGCCGGCCGCGGCGGCGTGCAGGAGCCTTGCGTCTGGCTGACGAGAGATGCTGCCGGGAGACGCCAAGCGCTCTCGCAACCGCGCTCACAGGTCGCCCTCCGGCAACGAGAGCGTGCGCAACGCTGTTTTTTTGGGTCCGGCCACGCGCGAGATCGCCTCGCGCAGGATCTCGTTCTCCATGGTCTTCTTACCGAGCATGCGCTGCAGCTCGCGCACCTGGTTCTCCAGCGCGCGATACTCGCTCGCCGGAACCACCTCGCCGCCAGCGCGGGTGGCGGACAGGGCGCCGCTTGCCGCCTGCCGGCGCCAGCCAAAAAGCTGGTTCGGCGCGACCCCGTGCATGCGCGCCACAAGCGACACGCTGTTGCCGGGCAGGAAGGTCTCTTCGACCATGCGGAGCTTCTCTTCCGGGGTCCAGCGCCTACGGCGCTGAACCCCTCCGAGAACCTCCGCATGCACATAGTTCCTGGGATTACTGTCGGTCATATGCCTCACTCTTACATAAGTGTGAGGTCCTGTCCGGTCATTTTGGGGGCCGCTTCAGGTAGCTGGCGCAGTAGATGTCGATCATGATCCCCAGCATCTTTGCCAGCTCGCGCGTGCTCGGCGCATTCTCCCAGCGGCTCATCGTCGGTTGGCTGGCCAACCCCGCACCCGATCCCGGCAGCTTGCCCAGCGCAAGGCGGAAGCCCGGATCATCGCGCAGAGCGTCGAGATCATCGGCATCCTCATAGCCGCAGGCGATCGCGAACATCCGCGCGCGCAGGATATCTTCAAGCCGATGAACCACCCGAGCAGGATCGCGCGGATCGGCAATACACGCCGCAAGTCGCTGGCAGAGCCCCATCATGCGCTCGGCCTGAGCCAGCACCAGGACCCCGCCATCCGAGGTCAGCCTGCCGCCGTCAAACGCAGCTGTGACCTTCTTGCCGCGCACTGCTGGAAACGAAAATACGGACGCGCTATCATCGCATCCGGCGGGTGTGGTCTGTGGCATATTTTGCCCCGTTGCAGGTCTGGCTTAAGCAACCACATTCCTACAACAATGCAAATGCTTACGCCACTCCCGCCAACCCGTCAGACCACTGCCGGTGAATAATCCGGGATAGGAAAGTTCTTTGGTTACAGAGCTTTGCAAGAAATTGACCAAATTGGCGCAGTCATGAGGTCCGGAGAATATCGGCGCTGAGAGACCGCTTCCGAGCCCCCCGGCGCCGGGACCGGTGCTCAGCCCCACCCGCATAACCCTCGAAAACAACGAAAAAATCCGGCCGCAGCCGGATCGGGAGAACGCTTTCGCAGGGGCAAGTGGCGGAGAGGGAGGGATTCGAACCCTCGGTACTCGTGAGAGCACAACGGTTTTCGAGACCGCCCCGTTCGACCACTCCGGCACCTCTCCGACTGCTGCTGCGGGCGCATGGTGCGGGACGACCCGCTCCGAATTGCGCCGAGCCCCGATTCGCCCCCATGGTTCGGTCGAAAACGCTGGCAGGGGCCGCCGGAAGCGCGCCCGTTAGCCCATGGTCCCGGCCTTGCCAAGTCCCGATCATCCACAAAATCGGGTTATATCTCGCACCTGCAGCACCCGGGCACCTTGCCATGTTCCCGCCAGGACCCATATCCTTCGCATTATGGAACGTGCACAGTTCTTCTCGACGCAGGCCGGGCGAACGATCTACGCCCCGCTTGAAACCCGCACCCGCTTCGGCATCGGCGACGTGGTCCGCCACAGGCTGTTCAACTTTCGCGGGGTGATCTTCGACATCGACCCGGTCTTCGCCAATTCCGAGGAATGGTACCAGTCGATCCCCGAGGACATCCGGCCCGATCGCGACCAGCCCTTCTACCACCTTCTCGCCGAAAACGACGATTCGAGCTATGTCGCCTATGTCAGCCAGGGCAACCTCGTCGCTGATCAGGCCGGCGGCCCGATCGACCATCCGACGGTGCCGCAATTGTTCGAAGGCTTCAAGGACGGTCGTTACCGGATGAGGCGCTCGCTGACCCATTGATCTTCGTGGCGGCGCCGTGCGCGCCGCCATTGTGCCCGGCCCGCTGCGGGCCGGCCTGCGGCCCGTTCCGGCGCGGCCTATCGGGGCGAACCGCTAGCTCTTCAGCTTCCAGCCGCTCCGCAGGACGGCATAGACGATCAACGCGAGGACGAGGTTGAAGGCCCCGATGCCCGCCGCCGCCCAGGCGACGGCGCTGGCCGGGCCGATATCGCTTTCGCCGAGGAAACCGTAGCGAAAGCCCGAGATCACGTAGAAGAAGGGGTTCGCCCGGCTCACCGCCTGGAAGGCGGGCGCGAGGTTCTCGATCACGTAGAACGTCCCCGACAGCAGCGAGAGCGGGGCGATCACGAAATTGGTGATCGCGGCATTGTGGTCGAATTTCTCCGCCCAGATCGAGGTCGCAAGCCCGAACAGCGCCAGCATCACCGATCCCATCAGCCCGAACCACGCGATCGCCCAGACATGCGCGAGATGGAGCGTCACGCCCGGCCACAGCACCATCGCCAGCGCCACGGTGCATCCCACCGCGATCGCCCGCGTCACCGCCGCCGCGACGATCCCCGCCATCAGTTCCCCCGGCGAAAGCGGCGGCATGAGGAGGTCGATGATCGTCCCCTGGATCTTGCCGGAGAGCAGCGAGAAGGAGGAATTGGCGAAAGCGTTCTGCATCATCCCCATGACGATCAGCCCCGGCGCGACGAAGCTCGCGAAGGGTACGCCGAGCACTTCCCGCCCCTCGCGGCCCAGCGCGACAGAAAAGATCACGAGAAACAGCAGCGTCGTGACTGCCGGAGCCCAGATCGTCTGGGTCTGGACCTTGAGAAACCGGCGGACCTCCTTAATATAAAGGCTGTAAAGCCCGACGCGGTTGATCCCGGTGATGACCGGGTGCCCGCGCGGGGTGAACCGGGTGCCCCGACCGGTTTCGGCAAGTGCGGGGGCAACGCCGGGCGGCGTCGCGGCTCGCTGCGTGGTGGATGCTTGATCGGCCATGACGCAGCGCCTAGGGCTTCGCCGATGCGCTGGCAACTCCCGCGCCGGCCCTTGCGGGCGAGTGGCGCGAGCATCAGGAACGAGTTGGAACATCTATGAGCTGGACTGACGAGCGCATCGCGACGCTCAGGAAAATGTGGGAAAGCGGTGCCACCGCGAGCCAGATCGCCGAGGAACTGGGCGGTGTCAGCCGCAACGCGGTGATCGGCAAGGCGCATCGTCTCGGACTCAAGTCGCGTCCCTCGCCGGTCAAGGCGAACGACAAGAAGAAGCCCGCACCCAAGAAGCCCGCCGCCAAGCCCGCCCCCGCCAAGAAGCAGGACGCCGCGCCCGCCCGGCCGCAGGCACGGGCCGAGACTGCCGCCCCGGCGGCGCCCGAACCCGCGCGCGAGAGCGCGAGCGCACCGCCCGCCGCGAAGGACGCCCCCGCCCGCCCCGATCCGGGCACGGCCGGTGATGCGGGCGAAACCCCCAAGGAACAGAACCTGCCCAAGATCGTCTCGGTCGGACCCGGCGGCTTCCTGCGGCAGGGTCCGGGCGACCAGCAGGCCCCGATCCCGCCCGCCCCGCCGCGCCGGCTCGTCCCGGCCAAGCCGAGCCCCGAGATCGCCGACAAGACGAGCCTGCTCGACCTGTCCGACAAGGTCTGCCGCTGGCCGATGGGCCATCCGGGCGAACCGGATTTCCACTTCTGCGGCGAGCCGGTGAACCCCGGCTTTCCCTATTGCGTCGAGCATTGCGGGCGGGCCTATCAGGCGCAGCTGCCGCGCGGCGCGCGCAAGCCCCCTCCCCCGCTGCCCTTCGGCGGACCCCGCGTGCGGTAAGCACGGCGTGCCGGGCCGCCCCGGCGCGGGTCGCTTCGGGGTGGCATGGGCCGGTTCCCCTCGCTAAGGACAGGGCCTGAACGCCCGCATCGGGCGAACGGGGGGAAATCGATGCCGCTCACGCTCCACGCAGCCTTCGTGCCGACTGCCGAGCAATTGCTCGGCGGGATGCGAAACGTGATCGACCGGGCCGAAGCCCATGTGCGGGCCGAAGGGCTTGACGACGCGGACCTCATCGGCGCCGCGCTCGCACCCGACATGTGGCCGCTGCCCTGGCACGTGCGCGCCTGCTGGGTCCATTCGGGCTATGCGCTCGGCCTGATGCCGACGGGCGAGTTCACCCCGGATTTCACCACCCGGCCCGAAAGCTGGGACGCGATGCGCGCGATGGTGGACGAGGCGCGCGCGGCGCTCAGCGGGGTGGACGAGGACGATCTCGAACGGATCGCGGACCAGCCCGTGGCCTTCGTCATGGGCGGCCAGCGGCTGATGGAAGGCACGGTATCGCAGTTCCTGCTGGGCTTCCACCAGGTCAATTTCCAGTTCCACGCCGCGACCTTCTACGGGATCCTGAGGATGAAGGGCGTGAAGCTCGGCAAGATGGATTACGTCGGTCCCATGGCGATGAGCCTTGCGGGTGGCGCGGGGGCGTGAATTGACCCGCTTCGCCCTGCTTCCGCTCGCCGCCCTAGCGACAGCCGCCCTGTCCGCCCCCGCCCTCGCCGGACTGCCCGCGCCGGTGCGCGCGATGATCGACGCGGCGATCGAGACCGGGGACGAGGCGAAGGTGCGGACCGTGCTCGAACTCGCCCGCGCGACCAATCCCGACGACGCGGCCGAGGTCGACGCGATCCTCGCCGCATACGAAACCGATCTTGCCGCTGCCGCCGAGGCCGAGGCCGCCAGCGAGGAAGAACGCATCCGCCAGGCGGGCCTGTTCGGGAACTGGAGCGGGAAGGGCGAATTCGGCGCTTTCCGCTCCACCGGCAATGCGTCGAACACCGGCATCACCGCGGGCCTCTCGCTGCTGCGCGATGGGATCAGGTGGCGGCACAAGCTGTCGGGCCGCGCCGATTACCAGGAGACCGAAGGCGTCGTCACGCGCGAACAGTACTTCGCCGCCTACGAGCCAAACTGGACGATCTCGGACCGCCTCTACGCCTATGGCCTCGCGCAATACGAACGCGACCGCTTTCAGGGCTTTTCGGCGCGCTATGCGGTCTCGGGCGGCCTCGGCTACGACGTGCTCACGGGCGAGGACATGACGCTTTCGGTGAAGGCGGGTCCGGCATGGCGGCGCACCGAATTCGTTGCCGGGGGGAGCCGCAGCGATCTCGCCGGCCTCGCCGCGCTCGATTTCGATTGGCGGTTGCTCGACACGGTGACGGTCACGCAGGATGCGAGCGCCTTCGTCCAGTCGGGCTCCTCGACCTTCGTTTCGGACAGCGGCCTCGTCGCGGGCATCGCCGGCGACCTGTCGCTGCGCCTGTCCTACACGGTCGAGCACGATACCGATCCGCCCGCGGGCGCGGTCAGGACGGACACGCTCAGCAGGGTGACGATCATCTACGATTTCTGAGCGCCGCGCGAAGCTAGCCCTTGCGTGCGAACCAGATCGTGTGGCGCGGCCCCTTGTTGTTGGGGCGGGCGCGCACCTCGCGCGCCTCGACGGCAAAGCCCGCTTCCTTCAGCCGACGGGTGAACCTGTGGTCGGGCGCCGCGGACCAGATCGCGAGCACGCCGCCGGGACGCAGCGCATCGCGCGCCTTGCCGAGGCCGGTGCGCGAATAGAGCCGGTCGTTGCCGTCGCGCACGATCCCGTCGGGGCCGTTGTCGACGTCGAGCAGGATCGCGTCGTATTTCTCGCAAGTGCCGTCATTGGCATCGTCGATCAGCGCCGCGACATCGCAGATGCGGATATCGCCGCGCGGGTCCTCGAGGCTGTCGCCGGTGAGGTGCGCGAGCGGCCCTTTGGCCCAGTCGAGGATTTCGGGCACGATCTCGGCAACGCGCACGATGCCGCCTGCGGGCAGTTTCGACAGGGCGGCGCGGTAGGTGAAGCCCATGCCGTAGCCGCCGATGAGCACGCGCGGGGCCCGCGCGGCGAGTTCGGCCAGGGTCAGCACGGCGAGCTGTTCCTCGGAAAATTGCATCCGGGTGCCCATCAATTCGCCCCGGCCCAGCATGATGATGAAGTCGCGCCCGTGGCTGACGAGGGTCAGCTCCTCCTCGCCGCCCGGAATGGCGGCCGCGGCGATGGTCTTGCGTTCGAGCATGGTGCTTCCGTTCAGAGGCGAAAGGGCCGCCCGGCCTTGCGGCGGGCGGCCCTTCCGAGTGTTCCGTGAGCTCCCGCCAAGGCAGGAGCCTCAAGCGTGCAGGCGCTCGGCCGAACGAGGTCCCCGCCTGCGCGGGGACTCCGCCCGGTCAGTCCTTGAGGAAGTCGGGCATCGCGGCCGGGGCGCTGCCGCCCTCGTCGCGATTGCCGCCGCGCGGGCCGCCGCGCCCGCGACCGCCGCGACGATCGCCGCCCCGGTCACCGCCGCGTCCGCCGCGATCGCCGCGATCGCCGCGGGGCTTGTCGCCACCGCGATCGCCGCGCGGTTCACGGGGGGGCCGCGTGTCCTCGAGCTCCTCGCCGGTGTCCTGGTCGACCACCCGCATCGACAGGCGGACCTTGCCGCGCTGGTCGATCTCGAGCACCTTGACCTTCACGTCCTGGCCTTCGGAGACGACATCGGTCGGCTTCTCGACGCGCTCGTTCCTCATTTCGGAAACGTGGACGAGCCCGTCCTTGCCGCCCATGAAGTTCACGAAGGCGCCGAAATCGACGATGTTGACGACCTTGCCCGAGTAGATCTTGCCGACTTCCGGCTCCTCGACGATGCCGAGGATCCAGTTCCTCGCCGCCTCGATCTCGTCGAGATTGCTGGACGAGATCTTGATCACGCCCTCGTCGTCGATGTCGACCTTGGCTCCGGTTTCCGCGACGATCTCGCGGATGACCTTGCCGCCCGTGCCGATGACGTCGCGGATCTTCGACTTGTCGATCTGCATCGTCTCGATCCGCGGCGCGTGCCGGGAAACCTCGCCGCGGGCGGAACCCAGCGCCTTGGTCATCTCGCCGAGGATGTGCGCGCGGCCAGCCTTGGCCTGTTCGAGCGCCTTTTCCATGATCTCGCGGGTGATCCCTGCGACCTTGATGTCCATCTGGAGCGAGGTGATCCCGTTTTCGGAGCCCGCCACCTTGAAGTCCATGTCGCCGAGATGGTCCTCGTCACCCAGGATGTCGGACAGCACCGCGAACTTGTCGCCTTCGAGGATCAGGCCCATGGCGATACCCGAAACCGGACGCTTGATCGGAACCCCCGCATCCATCATCGACAGGCAGCCGCCGCAGACGGTCGCCATCGAGGACGAGCCGTTCGATTCGGTGATGTCGGAGAGCACGCGGATCGTGTAGGGAAACTCCTCCGCGCTCGGCATGACCGGGTGCAGCGCGCGCCAGGCTAGCTTGCCGTGGCCGATCTCCCGCCTCCCGGTAAAGCCGAAGCGGCCCACTTCGCCGACCGAATAGGGCGGGAAGTTGTAGTGCAGCATGAAGTTCGAGTAGCTCAGCCCCTCAAGCCCGTCGATCATCTGCTCGGCGTCCTTGGTGCCGAGCGTGGTGGTGCAGATCGCCTGGGTCTCGCCCCTGGTGAACAGCGCCGAGCCATGGGTGCGCGGCAGAAGGCCGACCATCGCCTCGATCGGGCGGACCTGGTCGAGCCCGCGCCCGTCGATGCGGGTCCCGTCCTTGAGGATCGAGCCGCGCACGACCTCGCTTTCGAGCTTCTTCACGAGCTTGAGCGTGGCGAGATATTCGGCCGGATCGCTCTCGGCGAGGTCGGCGAAGGCTTCGCGCGCCTTTTCGCGCGCGGCGTTGACCGCGTCGTGGCGCTGCGCCTTGTTGGTGAGCTTGTAGGCGGCCTCGAGGTCCGCGCCGATGACGCTGCGAAGCCTGTCCATCTTCGCCGACTTGTCCTCGACCGGATCGAGTTCCCACGGATCCTTGGCGGCCTGTTCGGCGAGGTCGATGATCGCGCCGACCACCTTCTTGCATTCGTCGTGCGCGAACATCACGGCACCGAGCATTTCCTCCTCGGTCAGCTCCTTGGCTTCGGATTCGACCATCATCACCGCGTCCTGCGTCGCGGCGACGACCAGATCGAGCCGGCCGTTCTCGCCCAGCGCGTCCGACACGCTCGGATTGAGGACATATTCGCCGTCGGTGGTGAAGCCGACGCGCGCGGCGCCGATCGGGCCCATGAAGGGCAGGCCCGACAGGGTCAGCGCGGCGCTGGCGGCGATCATCGCGACGATGTCGGGCTCGGTCTCGCCATCATAGCTGAGGACCTGCGCGATCACGTTGATCTCGTTGTGGAAGCCCTCCGGGAAGAGCGGCCGCACCGGGCGGTCGATCAGGCGGGAGGTGAGCGTTTCCTTCTCCGTCGGGCGCGCCTCGCGCTTGAAGAAGCCGCCCGGGATGCGGCCCGCGGCCGAGAATTTTTCCTGGTAGTGGACGGTGAGCGGGAAGAAGTCCTGGCCTTCCTTGACGCTCTTGGCGGCGGTAACGGCGCACAGCACCACGGTCTCGCCATAAGTGGCCAGCACGGCGCCGTCGGCCTGACGGGCAATGCGGCCGGTTTCCAGAGTGAGGGTTTTGCCGCCCCACTCCAGCGATACGGTTTTCGTGTCGAACATTTGGATTCCTTGCTGAACCCGCTGCGCCCTATTGCGTAGCGGGGCCTCTTTTGCCGGGGAAGATTGCCGTCCCGGTCCGGTGTGGGGCCGGTTTCGCCCCTTTAGCCCCTTCACCGAATTGCGAAGGAAAGCCGAAAGTGTCACGCGCGCGGAGGGCGCGGTGCCGCCCGCCTGCATCCTTGCGGACGGGGCGCGACCTTCCATAACGGAATATGCCGCGTCTGGATAGCGAAACGGCTCCCCGCGGGGAGCCGTTCCTGAATGGGTTATTTTCTGAGACCCAGCTTCTGGATCAGGGCGTTGTACCGCTCGACGTCCTTCTTCTTCAGGTAGGCGAGCAGCGTGCGACGCTTGTTGACCATCATCAGCAGGCCGCGGCGCGAATGGTTGTCCTTGTGGTGATCCTTGAAGTGCTCGGTGAGGTTGCGGATGCGCTCGGTGAGGATCGCGACCTGCACTTCGGGGCTGCCGGTGTCCTTGGGATCACGGGCGTTGTCGGAAATGATTTCCTGCTTCTTTTCGGCGGTCACCGACATTCGATTTCTCTTTCTACTCAGCGACATCGGGAAGGTTGAAGCCCCTGACGACCCTGGCCGTCCCATCCGAGATTTCCACCAGCGCGACCGGGACGGTGCCCAGCTTCGCCAGATGGAGCCCGGATGATTGGGGCATCCCGGAAAGGACCCGGCCCTGGCGGACCGCCTGCGCGCTCTCCGGATCGAGGGTCAGGGCCGGGATGTCGTCCAGCCCCGCCTCCAGCGGCAGGATGAGGTCTTGAAGTGGCGGCCCATTACCGCTTCGGGCGGCAAAGTCCAGCGAAATCGCCTGTTCCTCGCGGAACGGGCCGGCCTTCGTGCGGCGCAGGTAGGTGACATGACCGCGCGTTCCAAGGGCAAGCGCGATGTCGCGGGCGAGGCTGCGGATATAGGTGCCCTTGGAGACATGGGCGGTGAGGGTGACCGTTTCGGCGACTTCGAGCGGGGCCGACGCCGAAAAGGGATCGGGCCGCCCGCCTTCGTTCTGGAAGCTCGATCCGAGCGCCCTGTCCTCGCCGCCGCTGCGCCCCGCCCCGCCCGCGAAATCCAGCGAATGCACCGTCACGCGGCGCGGTTCGAGCCGGAATTCCTCGCCCGCCCTCGCCCGGTCATAGGCGCGCTTTCCATCGACCTTGAGCGCCGAATAGGCCGGGGGGAGCTGTTCGATCTCTCCGGTGAAATGATCGAGCACACCCGCGATCGCGGCGAGCGGCGGGAACCGGTCGCTCCGGTGGAGCACCTCGCCCTCGGAATCGAGCGTGTCGGTCTCGGCCCCGAACCGGATCGTGAAATCGTAAACCTTGCTCGCATCGAGCATCCGCCCGGCAAGCTTGGTCGCCTCGCCCAGCGCGATCGGCAGCACGCCCTCGGCCAGCGGGTCGAGCGTGCCGCCGTGCCCGACCTTGGTCCTCGCATGACCGCCTTCGCGCATCAGCCGCTTGACCATCCCGACCGCCTGCGTCGAGCCCAAGCCGCGCGGCTTGTCGAGCACCAGCCAGCCGTGGAGAGCGGGTTTGGAAGCGTCCGTCATCCGCGCCCCCTAGCCAAAGCGGGACGGAACCGCCAAGTTTCATCACCATGGATTCGGGCGAAACCGATCATTTCGACCTCCTCATCATCGGCGGCGGGATAAACGGGGCCGGCATCGCGCGCGACGCGGCCGGGCGCGGCCTTGCGGTCTGCCTCGTCGAGAAGGACGATCTTGCGAGCCACACCTCGTCGGCCTCGACCAAGCTTGTCCACGGGGGCCTCAGGTATCTCGAACACTACGAATTCCGGCTGGTGCGCGAAAGCCTGAGGGAGCGCGAGCGGCTGCTCGCCATCGCGCCGCACATCATCTGGCCGCTGCGCTTCGTCCTGCCGCATGACGAAGGGCTGAGGCCGAAATGGATGCTGCGCCTCGGCCTGTTCCTCTACGACCACCTCGGCGGGCGCAAGCTGCTGGCGCCGACCCGCAGCGTCGACCTCAGAAAGCCCCCGCATGGCGCGATCCTCGAGCAGCGCCTCACGCGCGGCTTCGAATATTCGGATTGCTGGGTCGAGGATTCCCGCCTCGTCGTGCTCAACTGCATGGACGCGGCCGCGCGCGGGGCTTCGATCCGCACCCGCACCGAATGCATCGCCCTCGAACGCGGTGCGGATCGCTGGACCGCGCGGCTCGCGCATGGGGGCGCGGAAAGCACCGTCACCGCCGACCGCGTGGTCAACGCCGCGGGGCCGTGGATCGACCGGCTGCTCGACCGCGCCCTGCCGCAGGAAGGCCATGCGAAGCTGCGCCTGGTCAAGGGCAGCCACCTGATCTTCCCGCGGCTGTTCGAGGGCGAGCATTGCTACATCTTCCAGAACCGCGACGGCCGGATCATCTTCGCCATCCCCTACGAGCGCGACTTCACCCTAATCGGAACCACGGACGTGAGCTTCGAGGGCGATCCGGCGGAAATCGCGATCAGCGCCGAGGAAGCGCGATACCTGTGCGATGCGGCGAACGAATATCTCGCCCGCGACGTGTCGCCCGATGACGCGGTCGGCTCCTATGCGGGGGTACGCCCGCTCTACGACGACCGTTCGGCCGAGAATTCGACCGTGACGCGCGACTACCAGTTCGAGCTCGACCGCGGCGAAACCGGCGGCGGCCCTCCCCTGCTCTCGATCTTCGGCGGCAAGATCACGACCTATCGCAAGCTCGCCGAGCACGCGCTTAAGGAACTGGGCATCGGCGGGCGGGAATGGACCGCGCGCGCGGCGCTTCCCGGCGGCGATATCGACCCCGCGCGCTTCGAGGATTTCGTTAGCGAACAGGCGCGGCGCCATCCCTTCCTCGCCCCTGCCACCGTGCGGCGGCTCGCGCGCGCCTATGGCACGCGGATGGACGCCGTGATCGGCGATGCCAGGGGCACGAACGATCTCGGGCAGCGCATGGGCGGCGATCTCTACGCGGCGGAGCTCGAATACCTCGTGGCGCACGAATTCGCCCGCAGCGCCGAGGACGTGCTGAAACGCCGCTCAAAGCTCTTCCTGCACCTCGACCCGGCGGCGCAGGAGCGCGTCGCCCGCTGGTTCGAGCAGCGCGGCTAGCCCGGATTATTCACCGGCGGTGGTCTGACGGGTTGGCGGGAGTGGCGTAAGCATTTGCATTGTTGTAGGAATGTGGTTGCTTAAGCCAGACCTGCAACGGGGCAAAATATGCCACAGACCACACCCGCCGGATGCGATGATAGCGCGTCCGTATTTTCGTTTCCAGCAGTGCGCGGCAAGAAGGTCACAGCTGCGTTTGACGGCGGCAGGCTGACCTCGGATGGCGGGGTCCTGGTGCTGGCTCAGGCCGAGCGCATGATGGGGCTCTGCCAGCGGCTTGCGGCGTGTATTGCCGATCCGCGCGATCCTGCTCGGGTGGTTCATCGGCTTGAAGATATCCTGCGCGCGCGGATGTTCGCGATCGCCTGCGGCTATGAGGATGCCGATGATCTCGACGCTCTGCGCGATGATCCGGGCTTCCGCCTTGCGCTGGGCAAGCTGCCGGGATCGGGTGCGGGGTTGGCCAGCCAACCGACGATGAGCCGCTGGGAGAATGCGCCGAGCACGCGCGAGCTGGCAAAGATGCTGGGGATCATGATCGACATCTACTGCGCCAGCTACCCCACTCCGCCGGCGGCGGTGACGCTGGATATCGATGACACCTGCGACGTCGTGCACGGCTATCAGCAACTCTCCTTCTGGAACGGACATCATGGGGAGCGCTGCTTCCTGCCGATCCATGTCTACGACACGGCAACGGGCCGGCCGGTGGCGATGCTGCTGCGCACGGGCAAGACGCCTTCTGGCAAGGAGGCGGCAGGGCATATCCGGCGTCTGGTGCGCCATCTTCGCCGCCACTGGCCCGATACCCACATCACCATCCGAGGCGACGGGCATTATGGACGGCCCGAGGTCATGGCCTTCTGCGAGGCGGCCCATGTCGATTACGTGTTCGGTCTGCCGACCAACGCCGCGCTGCGCGCTGATCCGGTTATCGTCACTGCCGCCGATGCCTGCGCGGTCCGCCGCGCCGAGTGCCAACTCCCGGTCCTGCACAGCTATGCCGAGACCCGCTACGGCGCGAAGAGCTGGAACCGCCAGCGCCGCGTCGTCGCCAGGATCGAGGCCAGCACGCTGGGCATGGATATCCGCTATGTCGTCACATCGCTAACCCAAGGCTCGGCTGAATACATCTATGACACGCTCTACTGTGCGCGCGGGCAGGCCGAGAACTTGATCAAGCTGCACAAGACCCAGCTGGCCAGTGACCGCACCTCGTGCCGGTCGGCGAACGCCAACCAGATGCGCCTGATCCTGCACACCGCTGCCTACTGGCTGCTGTGGCGCGTTCAGCAGGCGATCCCAAAGACCACCGCTCTGGCAAAAGCCGAGTTTACGACCCTGCGCCTGCGGCTGCTCAAGGTTGCTGCCCGCGTCATGGAAAGCGCCACCCGAATCCGCGTAGCGTTCGCCTCTGCGTGCCCCGATGCCGATCTGATGCGTGCCATCGTTCTCGCGCTCAAGCCTGCGCCGACGTAGCGGGCGCGGCAGTGCCGCAGAAACCCCGAGCCAAGTCCTTCAACCAGAAAAGCCCATCGATCACAGCGCGGTGAAACAGACGCCAGCGGTGCCGCACGCCCGCTCTACGCCGCCGCACGCAGCAGTGGCGTCAAGCTCGCGCCGAGAGGCGCCCAACCGCATCGCCGTGAATAAGAGAGGCTAGAGCCCCGACACGATGTCGGCGAGGTGCAGGAACAGCCCCATCGCGATCCCCAGCGGCGGCAGCAGCAGCGCCTCGAGCCAGCCGGTCCCGAAGAACCAGCTATAGGCGATCACGCCCAGCAGCAGGACGATCCCCACCTGCTGCAGCCGTGCCCAGTAGAAGCGCAGCCGGTCGGGCAGCAGCCCGCCGACGATGTGCGACCCGTCGAAGGGCGGGATCGGCAGCAGGTTGAACAGGCCGAGGAAGATGTTGATGAGGAGGAACAGCGTCAGCACCGTGCCCAGCACGTTGCCCTCGACCAGGATGCTCGCCCCGTTGATCGCGCTCAGCACGCCGATCAGGACCGCGCCGAGCGCGGCGAGCACGAAATTGCTAGCCGGCCCCGCCAGCGCGACCGCCATCATTCCGTAGCGCGGGCTTTTCAGGCGATACTGGTTGACCGGGACCGGCTTGGCCCAGCCGAAGGCGGGCGCCCCGGCGAGCAAGAGCGCGCCCGGCACGAGCAGCGTGCCCACCGGATCGACATGGCGAATGGGGTTGAGCGTCAGCCGCCCGCGCTCGCTCGCGGTGGGATCGCCCAGCAGCTTCGCCACGTAGCCATGCGCGACTTCGTGGAACACGATCGCGACGATGAGGCAGGGGACGAGCAGGAGAACGAGCGTGACGGTGTCTTCCATGACGGATCAGATAGGCATCGCGGGACCTGCGCGCCATACGCCTAGCGCGCGAGGGCCTGCGAAAAATGCCGCCGGCACAGCGCGACGTAGCTTTCGTTGCCGCCGATCGCGGTCTGCTCACCCTCGCGGATCGGCTCGCCCGCCGCATCGACGCGCAGGTTCATCGTCGCCTTGCGCCCGCAATGGCACACGGCCTTTAGTTCGACGAGCGCATCGGCAATGCCCAGCAGAATGGCCGAGCCGGGGAAGAGTTCGCCGCGGAAATCGGTCCTGAGTCCGTAGCAAAGGACCGGGATCCCGGCCTCGTCGCACAGCCGGGCGAGCTGCCAGACCTGGGCAGGGGTCAGGAACTGCGCCTCGTCCACGAGCACGCAGTCGATCCCCCGCTCCCCGAACGCGTTCTCGCCCTCGTTCTCGTGCGCGACGGCGACGGCGTCATGGAGATCGGTCGCAGGTCCGAAACGATGCGCTTCGGCCTCGAGCCCGATGCGGCTGCGGATCATCCCCTCGGAACGCGTGTCGAGCGCGGCGGTCCACAGCATCGTGTTCATTCCCCGCTCGCGGTAATTGAAATCGGCCTGCAGCAGGCTCGATGACTTGCCCGCGTTCATGCTCGAATAGTAGAAATAGAGCTTGGCCAAACCGCCCTCCCGTGCGCGATCTGGTCCTAGCGGGGGAGCCGGGATCGCACCAGCCGGGCGAGGCCAGCATTCCCCGGCGAAACCTTTTGTGCCATCACGGGTTGGGTTCGCGAAGGGACGCCCGTCGAATGCAAGCGATCCGCCTCCTGCTGCTGCCGCTTCTCGCATTGTTCGCGGGGCTTGCGGCATTGGCGCAGCAGCCGGGCTCGGGCGCGCTCGACTACCGGCTCGATGCCAATGCGAGCAACGTGTCCGCCCGCGTCCCCTTCTTCGGCCTCGCCAGCAAGACCGCGCGCTTTCCGAGGATGGAGGGCGCGGTCACCATCGTCCCCGACGCGCCCGAACGCGCGGTGATCGACGTGACCTTCGATGCCGAAGCGATCGAGGCGCCCGACCGCGTGACTCTGCGGCGGCTGAGGGGCGAGAAGTTCTTCTGGGTGGAGCGCTATCCCGAGATTCGTTTCGTCGGGCGCGCGCTCAAGCTGACGAACCCGCGCGAAGGCACGCTCGACGGGGAACTGACCGCACGCGGGGTGAGCCGGCCGCAGGTGCTGAAGGTGACTTTCGAAACCCCGCCGGCCGAAGCGGTGGGCCAGCCGATCAGCTTCACCGGCCGCACGACGATCGACCGGCGCGATTACGGGATGACCAGCTTCCCCCTGATCGTCGGAAACAAGGTCGACA
Organism: Erythrobacter sp. HL-111; assembly: GCF_900105095.1. Classification (NCBI taxonomy): domain Bacteria; kingdom Pseudomonadati; phylum Pseudomonadota; class Alphaproteobacteria; order Sphingomonadales; family Erythrobacteraceae; genus Erythrobacter; species Erythrobacter sp. HL-111. The sequence goes on from NZ_LT629743.1 coordinate 1,367,737, forward strand.
TCGAACTGCGCGCGCGGATGGTGCCGCGCTGAAGCCCGGCCCGCGTCCCGGCGAAGGCGGGGACCCGGGCTCTTCCAGGCGCTCTATTCCTCCTCGTCGCCGTCGAGGTCCCGCGCGACCTTGGGATCGCGCAGCAGCGCCTCGATCCGGTCGGCCTCGGCGAAGCTCTCGTCCTTGCGGAACTTCAGCCTGGGCGCGAACTTGAGGCCCAGTCGCTTCGCCACCTCGCGCTGGAGGAAGGCGGTGTTCTGCCTGAGCGCCGACACCACCTCGTCCTCGGCCTGGCCGAGCAGCGGTTTCACATAGGCCGTCGCGTGGCGCAGGTCGGGAGTCATGCGGACCTCGGTCACGGAAATGTTCGCCGCGCTCACCGTCTCGTCATGCACCTCGCGCCGGGCGAGGAGTTCGGACAGGATGTGCCGCACCCGCTCGCCCACCTTGAGGACGCGGACCGAATGCTGTTCGGCGGTGTAGTCCTGTTTCCTCGCCATCACGCCATTCCCGTCGATTCCGGCGTCGGACGCGGGGTCGGGATTGCGGTCGAGGTCGCGCGGGCCATCAGCTTGCCGTCCTCGGACAGGAGCTCCGCCTCGAGGAAGACGACCTTGCGCCCCGCTTTCACGACGCGCCCCTTGCCGATCAGCGGGCCTTCGGGGATCAGTCGGATGAGGCTCATGGTGATGTCGAGATTGAGCGGCGCCATCTCGCCCCCGGTGGCGGCGACATAGGCATAACCCATCACGTCATCGAGATAGCCCGCGACCAGCCCGCCCTGCACCCCGCCGCGCCAGGTGGTCATCTCGCGGCGCACGGTAAAGCGCATGGTCGCGGTCTGCGTTTCCTCGTCCCAGCCCATGAATTGAGAGCCGAGCAACGCGGAATGGGGCGAGGTGTCGTGGTCCTCGGGGAAGTAGCTGATGTCGTTCATTCAGCGCGCTCCGGTGATCAGAACTCCAGCGTCCGCTCGCGCTCCTCTACGGAGAACACCTCGAGGTTGTCGCCCGGCTTGATGTCGTTTGTGTCCTCCAGAACCACACCGCATTCGAGGCCTGCGCGGACTTCGTCCACGTCGTCCTTGAACCGGCGGAGCGAGGCGATCCTGGTCGCCGAGACGATGACGTCGTCGCGGGTGAGACGCGCGAACAGGCCCTTGCGGATCGCCCCGTCGAGCACGAGGAGGCCAGCGGCCTTGTCCTTCTTGCCCGCCGGGAAGACCTGCTTGACCTCGGCGCGGCCGACGACCGTCTCGATCCTTTCGGGACCAAGCTCGCCCGCCATCTCCTTCGCGACCTCTTCGGTCAGGTGGTAGATGACATCGTAATACATCATCCTGACGTTGTCGCGCTTGACGAGGTCGCGCGCCTTGGCGTTGGGGCGCACGTTGAAGCCGATGATCGGGGCGTTGGAGGCAGCCGCGAGCGAGACGTCCGTCTCGGTGATCGCGCCGACGCCGGCGTGCAGCACGCGCACCTTGATCTCGTCGTTCGAGATGTTGTGGAGCGCGTTGACGATTGCCTCGACGCTGCCCTGCACGTCGGCCTTCACCAGCACCGGCCATTCGATGACGTTCGCCTTCAGGTTGTTGAACATCGTGTCGAAATTGGTCGGCGCCAGCGCGGTGCGCTTTTCGGTCGCCTTTTCCTTGCGGTACTGGGCCACTTCGCGGGCGCGCTGTTCGTTCTCGACCACGGTCAGCTGGTCGCCGGCCGAGGGCACGCCGCCGAGGCCGAGGACCTCAACCGGCATGGAGGGGCCGGCTTCCTTGATCTGCTTGCCGCTGTCGTCGACGATCGCGCGCACGCGGCCGCTTTCGGTGCCGACGACGAAGGTGTCGCCGCGCTTCAGCGTCCCGCGCGTCACCAGCACGGTGGCGACGGGGCCGCGGCCCTTGTCGAGTTGCGCCTCGATCACGGTCGCCTCGGCCGGGCGGTCGGGCCGGGCCTTGAGTTCGAGCAGTTCGGCCTGCAGCGCGATCGCGTCGAGCAGGTCGTCGAGCCCCGCGCCGGTCTTGGCCGAAACCTCGACATCCTGCACGTCGCCCGACAGCTTCTCGACGATCACCTCGTGTTCGAGCAGGCGGTTGCGCACGTTGTCGGGGCGCGCCTCGTCCTTGTCGATCTTGTTGATCGCGACGATCATGGGAACGCCCGCGGCCTTGGTGTGATTGATGGCCTCGATCGTCTGCGGCATGATCCCGTCATCGGCCGCCACCACCAGCACGACGATGTCGGTGACGTTGGCCCCGCGCGCGCGCATTTCGGTGAAGGCCGCGTGGCCGGGCGTGTCGAGGAAGGTGATCTTGTCCTTCGACTTGGTCGTGACCTGGTAACTGCCGATGTGCTGGGTGATGCCGCCGGCTTCGCCCTTGGTCACGTCGGTGCCGCGCAGGGCATCGAGCAGGCTGGTCTTGCCGTGGTCGACATGGCCCATGATCGTCACCACCGGGGGACGCGGGCGCAGCGTTTCCTCGGGGTCCTTCTCGGTGCTGGTGTCGATGTCGATGTCGGCTTCGGACACGCGCTTGATGTTGTGGCCGAATTCCTCGACCAGCAGTTCGGCGGTGTCGGCGTCGATGGTCTGGTTGACCGTCACCATCATGCCCATGTTGAACAGCGCCTTGACGAGGTCCGCGCCCTTCTCGGCCATGCGGTTGGCGAGTTCCTGCACCGTGATCGCCTCGGGGACGACGACGTCGCGGACCTGCTTCTCGCGCGGCTTGGCCGAGCCGCCGCCCTGCATCCGGCGCTCCTTTTCGCGCGCCCGCTTGAGCGCAGCGAGGCTGCGGGCGCGGCGGCCCTCGTCCTCGTTGAGCGCGCGGGTGACGGTGAGCTTGCCCGAACGGCGCTTGTCCTTGCCGCCGGTGGCAGGTGCGGGGCGCTTTTCTTCCTTCTTCTTCTTTTCCGCCTTCTTGGGTTCGGGCCGGGCGACCGGCGTGAACTTGCGCGCGGCCGGGACCGGCGCGGCCTTTTCCTGAGCCTGCCCCTGATCCGCGGCGGGGGTTGCGGGCACCGCGGACGTCGGAGCCTCGGCCTCGGCGGGTGCCTCGGCCTGCCTTTTCGCTTCCTCGGCGGCGCGCTTTTCGGCCTCTTCCTCGGCCTTGCGGTTCTCCTCGGCGCGGCGCCTTTCCTCCTCGGCTGCCTTGCGCGCCTGTTCGTCCTCGCGCTTGCGCGCTTCCTCGGCGAAACGCAGGCGTTCTTCCTCGGCCTCGCGCTGGAGGCGCTTCACGCGCTCCTGCGGGGTCTCGCCGGGAGGCGCCTTGGATACGGGGGCCGGTTTCTTCGCGACCGGCGCGGGGCTCGGCGCGGGCGCGGGGGCAGGGGCCGGGGCGGGCGCGGGGGTCGGCGCGGGCGCCGCCGTCTCGCCGGGCTTGACGAGCTTGCGCCGCCGCTTCACCTCGACCGCGACCTTGTTGGTGCGGCCGTGGCTGAAGGTCTGCTTGACCTCGCCGGCATCGACCGCGCGCTTCAGGCCCAGCGGCTTACGGGTGCGTTTCTCTTTATCGTCGCTCATTCTGGCTCGTCAGTCCTTCGCAAAATCATCAACGCCGGCGCCCGGTGCGCCGGCCGTGTCGGCGGCCATCTGCCGCGTGCCGGATTGGCCCGCTGCGCCCGCCATGTAGTTCGAGAGGCGGGCGGCCGCATGGGCGACCCGCGAAGCCGGCGAGGAACCCCCAGCCTCCTGGCCACGGGGATGGGAAATCCCCAGGTGGACCACGTTGTCGCGGCCCAATGCCACAGACAGAGCGGCGCGGTCCAGTGGCAAGACCTCGCCCCGCAATCCCGAGCCTTCCGCGTCGCTCCCGACGCGCCAGGCCTGGTCGAGCCGCTTGCGCCCGTCCTCGCTGCTGTCGCGCGCGTGGAACAGCAACGCGATCCGGCCGCTGCGGGCCTGCTCCTCGATCCGCGCGGAGCCGAGCACCACGTGCCCGGCGCGCAGTTCGAGCCCCAGCCGGTCGGCCAGGCTGCGCGCGAGCGCGGCCTCGATCCGGTCCGCAAGATCCTCCGGAATGGTGAGCTTCGCCCCCCGGAACGCGCGCAGCAGCGCCTTTTTGAGATGGCCCTCGGCAAGCGCCCTTTCAAGCGCTCCCCGGTCGGGCGCGATCCACGCGCCCCGCCCCGGCGCCTTCGCGCCAGGGTCGGGCAGGACGAGGCTGATCCCGTCCGCGTCCGGCGGCGCGATGGCAAGGCGCAGCAGGTCCTCCCGTGGAAAGCTCTTCCCCGAGAGAATGCAGCGCCGCTCGCTCCCGTTAGCGCGGGAGGCGGAGCCCTCGTCGATGTCGTGCGTCAGGCGCTCATTGTTCGGAGTCCGCATGGGCGGCCTCCTGGCTGTCGGGTTCGCCGGCGGCAGGCGCTTCGTCCTCGAACCAGTGCGCGCGGGCGGCCATGATGATCTCGTTGCCCTGCTCTTCGGTGAGGCCGTATTCGCCGAGCACCCCGCCCTTGTCCTGTTCGCGCTGCGGGCGCCGCATCGGCGGGCCTCCGAGCGCCTTGGCGTCATTGCCGCGGCGGCGCGGCGCCTCGCGCTTCTTCGCGATCAGTTCGTCGGTGGCAAGGTCGGCGAGGTCGTCCAGCGTCTTGATCCCCGCCTTGCCCAGCGTGACCAGCATAGCTTCGGTGAGATGCGGGAGCTCGGCAAGATCGTCCTCGACGCCGAGTTCGCGGCGGGCGGCGCGATGCGCCTCCTCCTGCCGTTCGAGCGCCTCGATCGCGCGGCTCTGGAGCTCCTCGGCGAGTTCCTCGTCGAAGCCCTCGATGCTCGCGAGTTCGGCGAGTTCGACATAGGCGACCTCTTCCAGCTCGGCGAAGCCTTCGGCGACGAGCAGCTGCGAAAGCGTCTCGTCGACGTCGAGCTCCTCCTCGAACATCTTGGAGCGTTCGGCGAATTCCTTCGAGCGCTTCTCGGAGGCCTCCTCTTCGGTCATGATGTCGATCTGGTGACCGGTCAGCTGGCTTGCGAGCCGCACGTTCTGGCCGCGCCGGCCGATCGCGAGGCTGAGCTGGTCATCGGGCACCACGACCTCGATCCGGCCCTCCTCCTCGTCGAGCACGACGCGCGCGACCGTCGCGGGCTGGAGCGCGTTGACGACGAAGGTCGCGGTGTCTTCCGACCACGGGATGATGTCGATCTTCTCGCCCTGGAGTTCCTGCACGACGGCCTGCACGCGGCTGCCCTTCATCCCGACGCAGGCGCCGACCGGATCGATCGAGCTGTCGTAACTGATGACCCCGATCTTCGCGCGCGAACCCGGGTCGCGGGCAGCGGCCTTGATCTCGATGATGCCGTCGTAGATCTCGGGCACTTCCTGCGCGAACAGCTTGCGCATGAAATCGGGCGCGGCGCGGGAAAGGAAGATCTGCGGGCCGCGGTTGTTGCGCTCGACCTTGGTGATGAGCGCGCGCACCCGCTCGCCCACGCGGGCGGCCTCGCGCGGGATCTGCTGGTCGCGCCGGATGACGCCCTCGGCCCGGCCGAGATTGACGATCACGTGGCCGAATTCGACCGACTTGATGACGCCGGTGATGATCTCGCCCGCGCGGTCCTTGAATTCCTCGTACTGGCGCTCGCGCTCGGCATCGCGGACCTTCTGAAAGATCACCTGCTTGGCGCTCTGCGCGTCGATCCGGCCAAGGTCGACCGGGGGCAGCGGGTCGACGATGAAATCGCCCACCTGCGCGCCGGGCTGGAGCTTTTCGGCCTGCTTGAGATCGACCTGCTTGAAATAGTCCTCGACCTCCTCGACCACCTCGACGACGCGCCACAGGGTGAGGTCGCCGGTCTGCGGGTCGAGCTTGGCGCGGATGTCGTTTTCCGCGCCATAGCGGTTGCGCGCGCTCTTCTGGATCGCCTCTTCCATTGCCTCGATGACGATCGACTTGTCGATCATCTTCTCCGAGGCGACCGCATTGGCGATCGCGAGCAGTTCGGCCTTGTTCGCGGAAATGGCACTGGCCATCAGTCGTCTGCCTTCTCTTCTTCGGGTTCTTCGATGAGTTCGTCCGCCCCGCTCGCATCGAGCGGCCGCGTCGCCGCGATCAGCGCGTCGGTGAGGACGAGCTTGGCGGAATGGATGTGGTGGCGCGGCAGGCGGACCGCGCCCGCCTTCGCATCGGTGACGAGGACCTCGTCCCCCTCGATGCCGCCCAGTTCGCCCTTGTAGGTGCGCTGGCCGTCGAAGCTCTTGACCATGACGATCCGCGCCTCGTGCCCGGCCCAGTCGGAAAAATCCTTCGTGCGGGTCAGGGGGCGGTCGATGCCGGGGCTCGACACCTCGAGGTGGTAGGCGCCTTCGACCAGCACCTCGCCCTGCTCCTCGGCCGCGTCGATCGCGTCGGAAATGCGCCGCGAAAGCGCCGCGCACTGGTCGATCACGAGCTGGCCGGTCGCCGGGTCCTCGGCCATGACCTGCAGCGCCTGCCCGCCGTCACCCGCCTCCGACGGCATCATCTTCACTCGCACGAGATCGAAGCCGAGCGCCTTCGCCTCGGGTTCGATGATCGCGGTCAGGCGGTCGATGTCGGCCAATCGGTTTCCTTCGTGTCGCGCGCAAGATAGCACGGCGTAATGACAAAACGGTTTGTTGCCGGCCCCCGGAGGCGCCAGCCCGTCAGAGTCTCGACAATGTCGGGATGTGCCGGACGTAATCGCAGCCGGACGGTTTGGCAAGAGCAAAGGCGCGCCCGCCGCGGTCGGCCTAGCGCGATCCGCTGACGAAGGCGTGCGCGGCGCGGCGCAGCGTGTGGGCGCCCTCGCGCTCGAGCCCCTCGGCATGGCCGCGCACGGCGAGCACGTCGCCCTCGCCCAGCGCGTCCTCGAACGCGAGCGCGGCGGTGCTTCCCCCGGAGCGCACGAGGAGGCCGAAGGCATCGATCCCGCCGACCCGCAACACCGCGCCGTCGCCCTCGGCCAGCGGAGCCGTGCGCCCTGCGCCGAAGCAGACGCGCGCGCCGGTCAGCGAAAGATCGACGAGGTCGCAGGCCAGCGTCCCGTGCAGCGTCACCAGCCGGGCCGGAATGCCGAGCCGCAGGCGCGCCGCGCCTCGGCGTCCCGTGCGCGGCGGTGCTTCGCCGATCCGGCGCGGCGCAGGTGCGGAGGCGGGAGCGGTCCGGGGAGCGTGGACGATAGGGCGTGGCATCGAGGGCATCCAGGGCGCCATGGGTCCGGCCGCGTGAAGATTCCCCTTGCCCGGCCCCTAGTGAAAACACCCGGGACCGGCGCGGCCCGCCCGCCGAGGCGCTGCCGTCAGAACGGGCGTTCGTCGCTCGTGTCGCCGGTCACCCACTTGCGCGCGGTGTCGATCAGCGCGCGGCGCTCGCGGTCCTCGAAAGTTTCGTAGTAATGCCGGATGGCGAGCACCTGGTCATCGCTCAGCGCCTCCTCGAAGCGCAGAGCGTTGAGTCCGAATTCCGAGCGGATCACCTCGCCGAACACCTCGAGCGAGGCGCAGCGCAGCACCGCGCCCTCCCCGCGACGGACCGCATCGATCAAGGCGACCTGCGCCCCGGTCCGCGACAGGTTCATGAGGACGCAGGGCTGGTTGCCCTCGATCGAGATGAGCTGCGCGGGCAGGCTGACGCGCAGCCTCGGCGCGGCGCGGCGCCCGGTGTTGGGGATCGCCAGCCCGGCCGGCCGCTCCGGCGCGCCGCCGCCGGGCTCCTCCTCGAAATTCCGGTTCCAGGCCGCCTCGAAGGAACAGGCGTCCGGGCGCGCCGCGGGCCCGGCCTTTTGCGGTCCCGCGCCGCCGCCATTTTTCCTGTCATCGGGGTCAGCCATCGATCGCTCGCCCACCCGTTGAGCGGGGGATGCCTTCGTTTCGGCACGCCCCCTTGTTTCGGGCCTATCCGGCGGGAGCTACAGCGGAATGATCGGCCTTGCAAAAGGTGAACGTTCACGGGTGGGCCGGCCGGGGCCCCGCGGCCTGCGAACTAGTCGCCCCAGCCGCCGATCTCCTCCTGGCCCGCCCGGGGACGCTGCGCGAAATCGGGATCGGGGCCAAAGCCTTGCGCCGCATCGAGACCCGTTCCGGCGTCGTAGCCCCAGCCGTCCCGGGCGAGCGCCTGCGCGCGCTCGGCCTCGATCCGCGCCGCGATCGCCTTCTCGCCGACATTCTCGGCGCGCTCGGCGAAGTCCTCCGCCACCTGCGGCGCGACCACGGAGACCCCGAAGGTCATCATCGCGCCGAAATCCATCACGCAGAGGGTGACGAGGCCCGCGATCAGGCGCACGGTGGACGAAAGCTGGTCGATCATGTCGGAAAGCAGGCGCATGGGGGCTCCGCCGGTCGGTGCTGTGTCGCCGGATCCTGGCGAAAAATCCTTGGGAGAGGGTTGACCGCCCGCGCCGGCAACGCCCGCCTAATCGGCGCCTTCGCTTTCCATCAGGCCGTGCTTCTTGATGCAATGGCGCAGCTGGTCATAGCTGAGCCCCAGCGCACGGGCCGTCTGGCGCTGGTTCCAGCGGTGCTTGCCCAGCGCGTGCTCGACGATCGCGCGCTCGTGCGCGTCGACCGCGGCGCGCAGGTCCTCGATCTCGTCGAAACAGGGGGCGGAGGCGGCGAAATCCCCCGCCTTGGGCACGTTCGCGGACGACGCGGGCGCGGCCTCGCCATTCCGCCGGTGCGAGGGGGTGCGCGGCTTCCACGGGCTTTCGAAGGGGTCGAACTGGACGTGGGCGATCGGCATGGCGGGATCGTCCCAGCGATAGACTGCCCGCTCGACCACGTTGCGAAGCTCGCGCACATTGCCCGGCCAGGGATGATCCTCGAGCTGGTCCATCACGTGCGGGGCGAAGCCGGGCCAGCCGGCCCATCCGAGTTCCGCCGCCATGCGCCGCCCGAAATATTCCGCAAGCACGCCGATGTCGCCCTCGCGCACGCGCAGCGGCGGCAGGGTGATGACCTCGAAGGAAAGCCGGTCCAGCAGGTCCGCGCGGAATTCGCCCGCCTCGGCGAGCGCGGGGAGATCGTCATTGGTCGCGGCGACGATGCGGACGTCGACCCGGACCGGGCGCGAGGCCCCGATTCGCGTGACCTCGCCATATTCGACCGCCCGCAGCAGGCGTTCCTGCGCGCCCATCGAAAGCGTGCCCAGTTCGTCGAGAAACAGCGTGCCCTTGTCGGCTTCCTCGAACCTTCCCGCGCGCGCCTTGGTAGCACCGGTGAAGGCGCCGGCCTCGTGGCCGAACAGCTCGGCCTCGATCAGCGTTTCGGGGAGCGCCGCGCAGTTCATCGTCACCAGCGGCTCGTCCCAACGGGGCGAGAGGCGGTGGAGGCGTTCGGCGATCAGTTCCTTGCCGGTCCCGCGCTCGCCGATGACGAGGACGGGGCGGCTGAGCGCAGCGGCGCGGGAGGCCCGCTCGACCGCGTCGAGAAAGGCGCCGGACTGGCCGATGAACTGGTTTTCGCGCTCCATGACCGAAACATAGTGATAAATCCCAATGCTTGGCAATATGGACCAACGCCGCCTCATGAGGAATCTCGAAAACTCCCGGATTTCCGGGACATTCGGGGTTTGGCACGGCGATTGCATCGGTTCGGGCACAGACTGCGACACCGGCGGCATGGGGCCGGCCGGACGCAGGAACCGGAAGGAATCGCCCGATGCACAAGAGCCTGTTCGATCCGAAAGCGCTGCCCGGGGCTGCGTTCTGGAGCAGCAAGCTCGGCCACGCCGCGCTCGCCAGCATCGCCGCGATGGGCGCGATGGTGGTGATCACCGCGCAGACCGGGGACGCGAACATCGCCGCGGCCCACGCCGACCACGTCCTGGTCGAGATCGCCTGAGCGTGGATGCGATGAGCGACCGCGACGACAAGACCCCCTTCGGACCGGAGCGAGACACCCCCGCTCGCGCCGCCGATCCCGCCGCCGGGCCTTCCCCCGCCCCGGCCGACGATCGGGACGGCGGCCTCGCTCCGGTCCGTTCCCCGCGCAAAGGCGGGCGTTCGCGGCTCGACATCGAGATCGAGGCCTTGCGCACCAGCCCCACTCCGACGCAGAATCCGCGCTCCGAGCGGGGCAGCGATGAGAGCCGCGACACGTCGCGCGCCCGCTCGCGCAGCAATTCGTTCCTAGATGGAGTAGCCTTCATGGGCATTTTCAGCCGAACCCGCGACATCATCGCGGCCAATTTCAACGACCTGCTCGACAATGCCGACGACCCGGCGAAGATGATCCGCATGATCATCCTCGAAATGGAGGAGACGCTGGTCGAGGTGCGTGCTTCGGCAGCGCGCACCATCGCCGACCAGAAGGAAATGCACCGCCACTGCGTCAAGCTCGACAGGCTCCAGGCCGACTGGGCCGAAAAGGCGCAGCTCGCCCTGTCGAAGGACCGCGAGGACCTCGCCCGCGCGGCTCTTGTCGAGAAGAAGAAGGCCGCCGACACCGCCGAGCAGCTGAAGGCCGAGATTGCCGTGCTCGACGATGCCCTGCGCTCCTACGAGGACGACATCCAGAAGCTGCAGAATCGCCTGCGCGAGGCGCGCAGCCGCCAGACCGCGATCGCCGCGCGCCTCGAAAGCGCGGAAAACCGCGTCAAGCTGCGTACCCTGATGAGCACCGAACGCACCGACGAGGCGCTCGCCCGGTTCGACCAGCTCGAACGCCGGGTCGATTACGCCGAAGGCCGCGCCGATGCGCTCAGCATCGCGGAAGGCGGCAAGCCCTCGCTCGCCGACGAGATTGCCGCGCTTGCGGGCGACGATGCGGTCGATGACGAACTCGAACAGATGAAGAAGGCGCTCGGCAAGAGCAGCTCCGGAAAGGACCAGTAATTCATGGAAGATATTCTCGTCCCGATCTTCGTCGTCGGCGTGCTCTTCGTCGGGCTGCCGTGGGTGATCCTCCACTACGTCACCAAGTGGAAGACCGCCGCGACGATCACCTCCGATGACGAGGTGCTGCTGGAGGAACTCTACAGCCTCGCCAAGCGGCTCGAAGACCGCATGGACACGGTCGAGCGCCTCGTCGCTTCCGACGACCCGTCCTTCACCCCGGTCCGCCGCCTGCGCGCCGACCAGGAGGCAGACAACCAGCAACTGCGCGAACTCGACCGCATGATGGCCGAGAAGAAAGGAACCCGCCCGTGAACAGCCCCCGCACCAAGCTTTATCGCGACAAGCACAATGCCAAGCTGATGGGCGTGTGTTCGGGCCTTGCCGACTATACCGGGATCGACACGGTCTGGTGGCGCCTTGGGCTCGTGGTCCTCTCACTCACGCTCGGCTGGCCGATCCTCGCCTATTTCCTCGCCGGCTTCCTCCTGAACAAGAAGCCGCCGCATCTCTACCGCGACGAGAGCGAGCGGAAATACTGGCAGCGCGTGCGCCAGAGCCCGCACCGCACCGCGCGCGAAATCCGCGCCCAGTTCCGCGACATCGACCGCCGGCTCGCCAATGTCGAGGCGCACTATGTGAGCAGCAATCCGCGGCTCACCGCCGAGATCGAGCGTCTGCGCTGAACCCGGCCGCATCCTTCGGAAAAGGGGAGCCGAACGTGATTGAATATCTTGCACTTCTCATCCCGGTCATCGGCGTGTCGATCCCGGTCGTCGCCATCTGGACGAAGCACCAGCAGAAGATGGCCGAAATCAGCAGCGAGGCGACCGCCGCCCAGACCGCCGAGAAGGCCGCGCAATACGCTGCCCAGGTCCAGCGGCTCGAGGACCGGGTCCAGGTGCTCGAACGCATCGTCACCGACCGCGGCTATGACGTGGCGACCCAGATCGAGGCGCTGCGCGACACGCGCCAGGTCGAAGAGAGGAACAGCGGCGTGCCGCTCGAATTCGCAGCGAAGGAGACCCGCTGATGCTCGATGCCGTGACCACCGAGGCGATCGTCGCCATCGCCCTTGCCGGAACCGCCGGCTGGGTCTTCACCACCTGGCTGCGCGTCAAGAACGGCTACCCGCTCGAAGGAACGTGGGGCCAGCAATTGAAGCCCGTCACCGACAGCGAGGCCAAGCGCCGCGTCACCCTGCTGACGCAGGAGAACGCCGAACTGCGCGCCGAGATCGGGTCGATGAAGGACCGGCTTGCCACGGTCGAGCGGATCGTCACCGACCGCGGCTACCACCTCTCGAGCGAGATCGAGAGCCTGCGCTCCGGAGCGCTCGAAAATCGCAAGGACGAGGGGACCGCTTGATGAGCTGGGTCAGCATCCTGGCGGTCGTCTTCCTCATCCTGTGGCTGCGCGAGCGCAATATCGGCAGGCGTCTGAGACAGGAAAACGAGGAAATGCAGCGCGCGCTCGGCCCGATGGTCGAGGTCGCCCCGGACCGCCCGGCCCAGTCCCGCCCCGACGCGATCGACAACCGCGAACTCGAGGAACTGCGCGAGCGCATCCAGGTGCTCGAACGCATCGCCACCGACAACAACAGTTCCGAGGCCTCGCGCGCCCGCGCCATCGCCGCGGAGATCGAAAGCCTGCGCGGCGACATCGCCGACCGCCGCGCGGGCCGCAACACGGAGGACATGGACAGGTGATGGACCCCGTTATCGTGATCGCTGCGAGCTGCCTGGTGGGGCTCGCCGTCGTCGCCTTCGCCTTGCTGCGCGCATGGCACGAATGGCTCGACTACAAGCGCCAGGAGCTCGAGCGGGCCCGCAATGCCGCGCGCGTCTCGATCGACACGCCCGAGGACGGCCATGGGCTGGACCAGCGCGGTTCGGGCACGGCACGGATCGAACTCGCCGACCTGCGCGAACGGATCAGGAAGCTCGAGGCGATCGCGAACGGCGTGGAGCTGTAACGCCAGCGATCGGCCTGCCGCTTTCGGATCGCGCGGACGGGGCGGCGCGCAAAACGGGAATGGCCGGGGTGGACAGATACGCCAGCGCCACTAAATCCGCAGCAATGCGATCCCTCGACGACATCCTCGAAGAATACGAATTTCTCGAAGGCGACGAACGTTACAGCCTCCTGATCGAGCTGGGCCGCGAACTCGAAGCCATGCCCAACGCGCTCAAGACCGATGCGACGCTGGTGCGCGGCTGCTCGGCCGCGGTGTGGGTCTATCCGACCGAAGGCGCGGAGCCGGGCCGGCTCCATTTCCTCGCCGACAGCAACGCCGCGATCACCAAGGGCATCGTCGCGCTCGTCATTGCCGCGGTGCAGGACAAGCCCGCAAGCGAGGTTGCCGGGATGGACGTGACCGCCGCCCTCGCCCCCTTCGACCTCAGGAACCAGCTTTCGAGCAACCGCACGCAAGGGGTGCCGAACATGATCGCGCTGGTGAAGGAACACGCCGCGCGGCTCGCCGCCGCCTGACGCGATGCGCCCGCTCTACCTTGCGGCGGGCCTGCTTTCGGCCGGCCTCGGCGCGGCGGGCGCGGTGCTGCCGCTGCTGCCGACGGTGCCGTTCCTGCTGCTGGCCGCCTTCTGCTTCGCGCGCAGCAACCCCGCGTGGGAACGGCGCATCCTCGACCATCCCACATGGGGACCGCAGATCATGGACTGGCGCGAGCGGCGCGCGATCGCCCGCCGCGCCAAGGTCGCCGCGATCGCCACCCTGGTCGCGGGCATTGCCTTCACCTGGGCGACGCTCGGCTTTCCGTGGGTGTGGTTTTCGGTCGGGGCGCTGGTGCTGATCGGCGGCTGGATCGCCACGCGCAACGAATAGCGCGTGGCGAAGAGGCTTCAGGCCGCCCCGCGATCGGGCGCCCGGCTTTCACGGACCACCGCGATGCCCGCTTCCTTCTGCCGCTTGAGTTCGGCCTTGAGCACCTGCGGGTCGCGCGCGAAGACGAAGCCGAAGCTCACCCCGCCGTCCTTGCCGACCGTCGCGTGATGGAGCTTGTGCGCCTGCACCAGCCGCTTGGCATAGCCCTTCTTGGGCACCCACTTGAAATAGCGCTGGTGGACGAGCCCGTCGTGGACCAGCGTGTAGATGAGGCCGTAGAGCGTGATGCCGACCGCGAACCACCACAGCGCATCCCAGTAGAGCGCGCCGTAGATGTACATCGCGGCGTTGATCGTGCCGAAGACGACCGCGAACAGGTCGTTCTTTTCAAGGACATTGGTGTGCGGTTCATGATGGTCGCGGTGCCACGCCCAGCCCCAGCCGTGCATGATGTACTTGTGCGCGTACCACGCGAAAAGCTCCATGCCGATCAGTGCGGCAAGGACGGTGAGGCCCGCTTCGAGCCAGGTCATGAATGCGCTCCTTTTCCCACGCCCGCCCGGCGCGCGCCCGGCAGGGCCCACCACGGCACGTCGGGCCTGCGATGGTGTTCGAGATGATAGCCGAAGTGGAAACAGGTGGCCAGCGATGCGAGCGTCCCGAACTGGTCGCTGCGGGTGTTGTGACGATCGGCGAAGGGTTTGTTTTCAGCGTGGTAATGCGGGCGGTAGGTGCCGAAATAGAACAGCTGGAGCGAGGATAGCAGCGCAGGCGCGCCGTAGAGCACGAAGATCTGGAGGAAGGGAATGTCGAGCACCAGCCAGTAGATCCCGACCACGGTGTGCACGAAGACGAGGCTCTGCCAGCCGAAATAGCGCTTGAAGAAGGTCGCGTACCACTTGAAGAAGTCGGACGGATTGCGCTCGTCGAAATCGGGATCGCCCGCGCGCCCCGACAGCTTGTGATGGGTGAAATGGGCGTCGCGCAGCTTTCTCCAGGCGAATCCGGCATAGAGGAACAGCAGCACCGTGCCGATCGCCGCGTTGACGCGCGGCTGTCCGGGAACGAGGCTGCCGTGCATCGCGTCGTGGCAGACGATGAAGACCCCGACCGAAAGCCAGCATTGCAGCGCCGCCAGCGCCAGCGCGACCGGCCAGGTTTCCCAAGTCAGCTCAAAGACATACATCCCGTAGGCGTGAATCGCGAGCCATCCGCCCGCGATCATCGCGCCGAAGGCGAGGCCGATGACCCCCTGCCAAATGCGTCCGGGAAGGGTGAAACTGCGCGTCGTCACGCCTGAACTACGCAGGAAAGCATCATCGGGATGATGTAAACCCGCGCTCGCCGAAGCGCAATTGCATCCTCGCAAAAGGGTATTGCGCGTGGACATGGGCGGGGGTGCGGTGCCTTGCGGCGCAGATCAGCCCGCTTCGCGCTGGTCCTGGGACCGGTCGCCGTCGGGGAAGAAGAGTTCGTGCAGGTGGTCGCCGATCCGCGCCGGGCGCAGCGTCTTCGCATCGATGCAGCACCAGCTCGACTTGACTTCGGCCAGCACGTCCTCGCCGCGATGAATCACGGTGTGATAGAAGGCCCGCGCGCCGTTGTAGCGTTCGAGCACGGTCTTGGCGATCACGCGGTCGTCGAGAAAGGCGGGCTTGCGGTAGGTGATCTCGTGCTTGAGCGCGACCCACGCCTTGCTGGCGATATCTTCCGCCGGGGCGAGCTTGTTCCAGTGCGCGAGCACCGCGTCCTGCACCCAATTGAGATAGCGCGCGTTGTTGACGTGCCCCATGAAGTCGATATCCGCGGGCTCGACCGTGATCGGATGGGAATGAGGCCTTGCTGACATGCCTGTGAATTAACCGATCCCGGATTTCGTTTCCATGACAAAATGCCCCGGGGCCAACCGCGATCTTGCACGCCCCGCCGCTTCCTCGCTAATCGCTGCCAACCGCAAGCAGGAAATCGAGCAATGGATGACACCGCCACCGGGCCGCGCACGCTCTACGACAAGATCTGGGACGCGCATCTCGTCGAAAGCCGCGAGGACGGGACCGACATCCTCTACATCGACCGCCATCTCGTCCACGAGGTGACGAGCCCGCAGGCCTTCGAGGCGCTGCGAATGGCGGGGCGCGCGGTGCGCCGGCCCGAACTGACCCTGGCCGTGCCGGACCACAACCTGCCGACCACCGCGCGGCGCGATGCGGCGGGCGGGCGCATCCCCATCGCCGATCCCCAGAGCGCGGCGCAGCTCGAGGCGCTCGAACGCAACGCGCCGGAATTCGGCATCCGCTATATCGGCGATGCGGACGCGGAACAGGGCATCGTCCATGTCGTCGGGCCGGAACAGGGCTTTTCCCTGCCGGGCGCGACCATCGTGTGCGGGGATTCGCACACCTCGAGCCACGGGGGCCTCGGCGCCCTCGCCTTCGGGATCGGAACCAGCGAGGTCGAGCACGTGCTCGCGACGCAGACGCTGCAATTGAAGCGTTCGAAATCGATGGAGGTCCGCGTCGAGGGCGAACTCGCGCCCGGCGTGACGGCAAAGGACGTGGTGCTCCACATCATCGGCCGGATCGGCGCGGCGGGCGGAACGGGCCACGTGATCGAATACCGCGGCAGCGTGTTCGAGGCGATGAGCGTCGAACAGCGCCTGACCGTGTGCAACATGAGCATCGAGGCGGGTGCGCGCGCCGGGCTGATCGCGCCGGACGACACCGTGTTCGCCTATCTCGAAGGCCGCCCCATGGCTCCGAAGGGCGCGGACTGGGACGCGGCGCTCGCCTTCTGGCGCACGCTGAAGACCGACGAGGGCGCGATGTTCGACAAGTCGGTCGAAATCGACGCGGCCGACATCGCCCCTTCGGTCACCTGGGGCACCAGTCCCGAGGACGTGCTGCCGATCACCGGCAGGGTTCCCTCGCCCGACAGCTTCGCCGATGCGTCGAAGCGCGAGGCGGCACGGCGCAGCCTCGATTACATGGGGCTCGAACCGGGCACGCCGCTGACCGAGGTCGCCATCGAGAACGTCTTCATCGGCAGCTGCACCAACAGCCGGATCGAGGACCTGCGCGCCGCGGCCAAGGTGCTCGAAGGGCGGCGCAAGGCCGACACCGTGCGCTGGGCGATCGTCGTGCCGGGCTCGGGCCTCGTCAAGAAACAGGCCGAGGAAGAGGGGCTCGACCGCATCTTCACCGCAGCCGGCTTCGAATGGCGCGAACCGGGCTGTTCGGCCTGCCTCGGCATGAACCCCGACAAGGTTCCCGCGGGCGAACGCTGCGCTTCGACCAGCAACCGCAATTTCGTCGGGCGGCAGGGTCCGGGCGCACGCACGCACCTGCTCTCCCCCGCCATGGCGGCCGCGGCGGCGGTCGCCGGACGGCTCGCCGACGTGCGCGATTATGCCTGATCGCAAACCCGCCGCCCGCCCGCCGCAACACTCTTGCCAGCGGGCCGTGCCGGGAGCATGAAACGCGCATGACCAAGACACCGAACAACGACAAGGACTCGAAGAAGTCCGGTCCGGGAGCGGCAGCGCTCGGCGCGGCAGCGATCGGTTCGGCCGCCATCGCGGCGGCGCTGCTCTATGCCGGGCGGCGCTTTGCGAAACGGTCGGGCGGCGAGCCCACCGCCTCGGGCATGAAGGACACCGTGCCTTCCGGCGAAAAGCCCGAGACCGACTGAGTCCCCGCCCCTCCGTCAGCGAGGGCCCCGAAAGCGCGAGGAACGCCATGGAGAAACTTGTCCGCATCGAAGGCCGCGCGATCCCCTTCGGCGCGAAGAACGTCGACACCGACGTGATCATCCCGGCCAGGTGGCTCAAGACGATCACCCGCGAGGGCCTTGGCGAAGGGGCGTTCGAGGCGATCCGGGCCGAACCCGGCAACATCTTCGACGATCCCGCCTATGCAGGCGCGCCGATCCTCATCGCGGGCGACAATTTCGGCTGCGGGTCGAGCCGCGAACACGCCGCCTGGGCCCTGCTCGACATGGGCATCCGGGTGGTGATCGCGCCGAGCTATTCCGACATCTTTTCCGGCAATGCCGTCAAGAACGGGATCCTGCCGGTGGTGCTGTCGCAGGAGGCGGTCGACCGGCTGATGGAGGTCGCGCGCACGGGCGAAAGCATCCACGTCGATCTCGAAAGCCAGATGGTGACCACGCCCTTCCAAGACCGCTTCGCCTTCGAGATCGACCCGTTCCGCAAGCGCTGCCTGATGGGCGGGCTCGACGAGGTGGCATTGACGCTCGAATCGAGCAATGCCATCGCCGCCTACGAAAGCGCGCGCGCCGAAAGCTTCGGCTGGCTCGCGCGCGGCACCGACACCTGACGCGAAAACAAGGGGGAGAGACCCGATGAAAGCCATCCGCACCCACGAAGTGGGCGGTCCCGAGACGCTCACGCTCGACGAGGTCGACGCGCCCACCCCGGGCAAGGGCGAAGTGCTGGTCGCGGTAAAGGCCTGCGCGATCAATTATCCCGACACGCTGATGATCCGCGACCTTTACCAGTTCAAGCCCGAACGCCCCTATGCGCCCGGCGGCGAGATCGCCGGCACGATCGAAGCGGTCGGCGAAGGGGTCGAGGGCTACGCGGTCGGCGACATGGTCATGGCGGGCATCGGCAATGGCGGCCTTGCGGAAAAGGTCGTGGTCCCGGCGGGCCGGATGTTCCCCGTCCCCGACGGCGTCGCGCCCGAAAAGGCGGCGAGCCTCCTGATGACCTACGGCACGACGATCCACGGCCTCAAGGATCGCGGACACATCAAGGAAGGCGACACGGTGCTGATCCTCGGCGCGGCGGGGGGCGTGGGCCTGTCGGCGGTCGAGCTTGCCAAGGCCTTCGGCGCGCGGGTGGTCGCCGCCGTCTCCTCCGAGGAAAAGGGCGAAGTCGCCAGGAAGGCGGGCGCCGACGCGGTGGTGATCTATCCGAAGGAAGAGATGGACAAGGCTGCCTCGAAGGAGCTCGCGGCGAAGTTCAAGGAAGCCTGCGGGCCGGACGGCGCGAACATCGTCTACGACATCGTCGGCGGGCAATATTCGGAACCCGCCCTGCGCGCCATCGCCTGGGAGGGCCGCTTCCTCGTGGTCGGCTTCCCGGCGGGGATCGCGAAGATGCCGCTCAATCTCACCCTGCTCAAGAGCTGCGACATCTGCGGCGTGTTCTGGGGCGCCTTCACCGCGCGCGAGCCGGTCAGGTTCCGCGAGCAGGTCGAGGAATTGTTCGCGCTGCTGAAGGCGGGCAAGATCGACCCGCTGGTGTCCGAGACCTTCCCGCTCGAACGCGCGGGCGACGCGATCGCCAGGCTCGAAAACCGCGAGGCGGTGGGCAAGCTCGTCGTCACCATGTAACGCGCGCCCCCGAAACACCCGATTGCACGCTTGTCGGGCGCGGGCGCGGGGCTTATCTCTGGCCCGCAAGCTTTACCGTAAGGGACCCATAATGACCGATTTCAAGGACCGGCAGCGCGGCGAGGAAGCCAAGTTCGCGCTCGACCAGGAAACCGCCTTCAAGGTCGCCGCGCGGCGCAACCGCCTGCTCGGCGAATGGGCGGCG
Source organism: Erythrobacter sp. HL-111 (assembly GCF_900105095.1). Lineage (NCBI taxonomy): Bacteria > Pseudomonadati > Pseudomonadota > Alphaproteobacteria > Sphingomonadales > Erythrobacteraceae > Erythrobacter > Erythrobacter sp. HL-111. The sequence goes on from NZ_LT629743.1 coordinate 1,386,912, forward strand.
GGCCTCATGAACCTGACCGAGGAGGAAACCGACGCCTACAAGAAGGCCGTCGTGCAGGCCGATTTCGAGGAAGCGGGCGACGAGGACGTGATCCGCAAGCTGCTGGGCGACCTAACCGCCGCCGACGCGAACGTCACCGAGGCCGAAATCCGCGCCAAGCTCGAGGAAATGTCGATCGAGGCGCGGCGCCAGGTCGTCGGCCAGTAACAGGACCGGCCAGCAACAGGATCGGCCGGTAACGGGACCGGCCAGCAAAAGGAGGGCGTTTCCCATGCCGATGCGAGGCGATGACATCAAGGCCGCGATCGAACGCGAGCTGCCCGGAGCCGAGGTCGAACTGACCGACCTCGCGGGGGACGACAACCACTGGGCCGCGCGCGTCACCGCGCCGCAATTCGCCGGCAAGAGCCGGGTGCAGCAGCACAAGATGGTCTATGCCGCGTTCGGCGAGAAGATGGGCGGCGAACTGCACGCCTTGCAAGTGACGACCGTCGTTCCCAACTGACCGATCGGGACGTATCGACCAACCACTGCCAATCGAGGGACAGCTCCACGCCATGGCTGACATCAATTCGCGCATTTCCTCCATCGTCGGCGACAATGACGTCGTCCTGTTCATGAAGGGCACCCCGCTTTTCCCGCAATGCGGTTTTTCGAACCTCGCGGTGAACATCCTCGACCATTGCGGCGTCGCCTATGAAAGCGTCGACGTGCTGCAGGACATGGAGATCCGCCAGGGGATCAAGGCCTATTCGGACTGGCCGACCATCCCCCAGCTTTACGTCAAGGGCGAATTCGTCGGCGGTTCGGACATCATGAAGGAGATGTTCGAGGCGGGCGAACTCCAGCAGATGCTCGATCAGCACGGGGTCGCCAAGGCGTCCTGATCTGAGTGCCCGGCCGGGCGCTCGCCATTCCTTGCCGATACCGCCTTGCGGCAGGATCGCCGCGCGCGGGCGCCTGGCCTTCGCCCGGCCTGACGCGCATGGCCGCTTGCGCGAATGTCCGGGGATCAAACACGACGGCCCGCGCAAAAAACCGCCCCGCGCAAAAAAACCGCCCCGCAAAGCACGGCGGGGCGGTTTCCTTGTACGGGGAGGCGAAACCGGAGACCAGGAAGGTTTCGCCTCTTCGAAGACCACTCGGGCTGCCTTATCTTATGCAGGCAGCGTGCCAGAATCGTGTTTCCCCATGATTACGGGCATTTGCGTGGTTTCCCCCGGTTAACCATGCGCCGTTCTGTAAACTCTCCCGACACCCCGGCCCGCTTCCCGCTGCATCGCCCTCAGCGGCCCTCTTGGCAAAGCGTCGGCCTGCGTCCATCACGCTCGGCATGACCGACACCCCTCCGTCCGAAGGCCGCCGCGAAGCCATCCCTGCCGCCACCATCATCATCTTCCGCAACGGCCCCGCGGGCGGCCCTCCCGAACTCCTGATGACCGTCCGTTCGCGCAACCTGACCTTCGCGGGCGGCATGGCGGTGTTCCCGGGCGGACGGGTCGACCCGGCGGACTTCGCGCTCGGCGAGGCGGTCAGCCGCGAAACCGGCGGCGCGCTCGCCCCGGACGAGGCGGCGCACCAGATCGCCGCCGTGCGCGAGACGCTCGAGGAAACCGGCCTCGCGCTCGGCCTCGCGGGCGACATCACCGCGCAGAGCGCCGCCGAGGCGCGCGCCATGCTGCTGCGCGAGGGCGCGCTTGCCCCCGTCCTCGATGCGTTCGGCTGGACGCTCGACCTTTCCGCCATCGCACCCTTCGCGCGCTGGTTCCCCAAGAACGAGGACGTGCCGCGCGCCTACGACACGCGCTTCTACCTCGCCGATCTCGGCACCGGGGCGGTCGACGTGTCGATCGATCACGCCGAGAACACGCACCTGTTCTGGACCACGGCCGCGGGCGCGCTCGAAGGGGAGGCGCGCGGCGAGATCAAGCTTATCTTCCCCACCCGTCGCAACCTCGAACGCCTCGCCCTGTTCGCCTCCTTTGCCGAGGCCCGCGCCCACGGCGAGGCCCACCCGGTCCACCGCATCACGCCGCAGGTGGAAATCCGCGGCGGCGTGCCGATGGTCACCATTCCCGAGGGCATAGGCTATCCGGTGACCGCGGAGCCGGTCGACGAGGCGAAGCGAAGGTGAGCGGGCCGGAAGCCGAACTCGTAGTGAAGGGGACGGGGTTCGGGTGTCCCCGGAAGCCGCCTCAGCAGGACTTGAGGACAATGACCGGCAGGCCGGACCACAGCGTCGCCGCGAGAGCCGCAAGCGCAAGCGCCAGCGCAATCCGGTCGAGGCCGGCGGCAGCGCCCGGCCGGGTGCGGCCTCTTGCCGCCACCCACCAGGCAAATCCGACATGGGCGAGCATGGCCGCCACGAACAGCGCGACGAGGACAAGGCGGCGCTCGAACCCGCCAGCAAGGTCCATGCTGCAGAGCAGGCCGTGCGCCCCGTAGAACGCGGCAAAGGCGATCGACCAGAGCACGAAGCCGCCCAGCAGCGCGGCCGCATCGACGACCGAGCCACGCCTCACGCGCGCACCGCCAGCGGCAGGAGGTAGATCGCCAGCAGGATCACCGCGCCCGCACCGGCGGCGAAGCGGCAGAACAGGCGAAGGGTGACGAGGTCGCCGGCCCTTGTCGCCGAGACATATCCGGCGCGAAGACGGGCGAGGACGAACACGGCGCCGATCGCCGCGAGCGTGGAATGCAGGATCGCGGTCGCGGACAGCATCAGCACCGCAGCGCCATAGGCGTGCTCGGCCGCGGGCGGCGCGAGCAGGAGGGGGACGAGCAGCAGGCTCGCGCCCGAGGCGATACCCCCGCCGCCGCACAGCACCAGCCACGCCGCCGGGTCGCCCGTCCCGCCGTGGCGGTTGGCCCGTTCGGCCCGATCCGCTCCCAGCCACAGGGCACCGAGCCCGGCGAGCGAGGCGGCGGCGACCGTGGGGTCCGGATCGACGAAGGCGGGCGGCGGCCAGTTCGGCGCGATCGTGAGCAGGAAGACGTATCCGAACAGCAGCGAGGCGATCAGCGTCGCGTCGAACACGAGGGTGAAGACCAGCCCCCACCAGCCCGGCCCGCCGCGCACGGCCGGGTGGAGCGGCACGCTCTGGCCATGACCGATATCGACCGGATCCGGATCCCCGCGCAGGCCGGTCTGCCACAGCCAGCGCAGGCAGGCCCCGACGAACGCCGCCGCAAGCAGCGCCGCGCCCCGGTAGAAGCCGGCCAGGAAGCTGAGGGCGAAGCCGACCAGCAGAAGCGCGGCGATGAGCGGAACGAAGCTCGGGTCCGGCAGCACGATCAGCTGTTCGGCCCTGCCGCCAAGCACCGTGACGCCGATCGTCTCGCGGCGGCCGGGCGCGCTCGCCCCGGCGAGATAGCCCTTCCCGGCGGCGAGCCGGGCAGCGAGACCTTCATCCGCCAAAAGCGGGTCGCGCGCGGATACCTCGGGGAGGCTGGCAAAGTTGTAGGCCGGAACAGGGCTGGCCATCGCCCATTCGAGCGATCCGGCGCGCCACGGATTGCTCGCCACGTGCGGAGCGAAGCGCCACTGCACCAGCATGTCGATCGCGATGAGCGCGAAGCCGAAGGCAAGGATGAAACTGCCGATCGAGGAAACGAGGTTCGGGAGTTCCCATCCCAGCCCCTCCGCATAGGTGTAGACCCGTCGCGGCATGCCGAGCAGCCCGGTCCAGTGCATCACGAAGAAGGTGAGGTTGAACCCGGCGAAGACCGTCCAGAACGCGAGCCTGCCCAGCCCCCGGTCGGACCGGCGCCCGGTGAATTGCGACGTCCAGTAATACAGGCCGGCGACCACCGGGAAGACGAAGCCGCCCACCAGCACGTAGTGGAGATGGGCGACCACGAAATGCGTGTCGTGCACCTGCCAGTCGAACGGGACGATCGCCACCATCACGCCGGTCAGCCCGCCGGTCACGAAGACGAAGAAGAAGCCCAGGATCCAGATCATCGGCAGCGTTGGCTCCGGCCGCCCCTTCAGCAGGGTCGCCAGCCACGCGAAGATCTGGATCGCGGTCGGGATGACCACCAGCAGACTGGCGGCGGAAAAGAATGCGAGGCTGAGATGCGGGATGCCGGTGGTGAACATGTGGTGGACCCACAGCCCGAAGCTCAGGAATGCCTGCGCGATCAGCGCTCCTATGATCCAGTCGTGCCCCACGATCGGACGCCGGCAGAAAACCGGCAGGATGGTTGAGACCACCCCGGCCGCGGGCAGGAAGATGATGTAGACCTCGGGATGACCGAAAAGCCAGAACAGGTGCTGCCACAGCAGCGGATCGCCGCCCCGCGTGGGATCGAAGAAGGGCAGCGAAAAGGCGCGCTCCAGTTCGAGCATGATCGAGCCCAGGATCAGCGGCGGAAAGCCCGCCAGCATCATCGCCGCCGTGACCAGCAGGTACCACGCAAGCAGCGGCATCCGGTGCAGCGACATGCCCGGGGCGCGGACCTTCAGCACCGTCACCATGATTTCGACCGCCGCGCACACGGCCGACACCTCGACGACCGTCACGCCGACCAGCCAGATGTCGGAATTGATGCCGGGCGAATAGGGCCTGGAGGAAAGCGGGGTGTACATGAACCAGCCGCTGTCGGGTGCCGCGCCCGCGATCAGGGCGAAGATCAGGATCAGCCCGCCTGCAAGATAGCACCAGTAACCGAATGCGCTCAGGCGCGGAAACGCGAGGTCGCGGGCGCCGAGGAGTTTCGGCAGCATATAGAGCGCGAAGCCCTCGATCAGCGGGATCGCGAACAGGAACATCATCACCGTGCCGTGCATGGTGAAGACCTGCGCGTAATCGCCTGCCTCCAGAAAGGCGGTGTCGGCCCCCGCAAGCTGGGCGCGGATCAGCATGGCGAACACGCCGCCCAGAAGGAAGAACGCGATCGCGGTAAGCATGAAGCGCCTGCCGACAATGGTGTGGTTGGTCGCAGCGAGAAAGCCCCAGCGCCCCTTCGGAGGCGAATAGATCGCCGTCAGTTCGTAATGAAGGTCGAGCGCGCGCCCGTGCTGCGATCCTTCGTTCATGTGATGCCGAACAGGTCCAGGACAATATCGGTCCAGCGGCGGATCGTGTCGCCCGCCGGCGGCGCGCGCCGGTCGAGCACCGGCGGCGGGTCGGCAATGGCCTGCTCGTCGGCAGCCGCGAGCGCGGCCGGGTAATCGGCGGGCGCATGGGCGTGCACTTCGAAGTTCATGTGCGCGTGGCCGATCCCGCAATATTCGGAGCACTGGCCGCGATGGATGCCCGGCCGATCCGCCATCAGGGTGAGGTCATTGGTCTTGCCCGGAACGGCATCGATCTTTCCCCCCAGGCGCGGCACCCAGAAGGAATGGATCACATCCGCGCTCGATACCTCGACGGTGAACTCCCGCCCCGCGGGCACGTGCAGCACGTCTTCGGTCCGTTCGCCTCCGGGGTAGACGAAGCTCCAGCCCCACCGCTCGGCGCGAACGCGGATGGCATCGTCCTTGTCCCCGGCGCGCGCGAGCAGGCTTTCGCCGCCGAGAAAGGAAACGCCCATCAGCGCGCCGAGCACGACGGCGGGGAACAGGATCCCCCATCCGGCCAGCACTTTCCGGTCGGAGAAGCGATGCTCCCGCCCGGCCGCCGCGAAGGCGAAAAGCACCGCCCCCATCACTCCGGCCAGAATCGCCGCCGCGCCCCACAGCATGGCCTGCCACAGCGCCTCCACCCGTTCGGCGGCGGGACCGGCCGGGTCGAGCGCCGAGTAATCGCCCGCGCAACCCGCGATTGCGGCGAGCGGCGCACTCGCCGCCGCGAGCCGTGCCGTTCGCGCGCAACTCCGGGGCACCCGGCGCGTTGTTCGGGCATGGCCAGGCTCGACGAAGCCAGTGATCTCGGTGTCTCCTCCCGCATCGCGCTTGCCGGGCACCCGGTTCATGCGATCCTCGTCACCTTCCCGATCGCGCTCATCGTCGCGACTCTCGGAGCGGACATCTTCTGGTGGCTGCTGGCCGATCCCTTCTTCGCGCGGGTCGGCCTGTGGACCAGCGGGTGGGGGTTCGGCATGGGCCTGCTTTCGGCGGTCGCGGGCACCGTGGAATTGCTCGCCGGGCCGGGCATCAGGCGCAATCCGGCCAGCTGGAGCCACGCGGTCGCGGCGATGACGCTGCTCGCGATCATCGGGGCGAACTGGGGCTGGCGCCTCGCCGATCCCGAGGCGGCGATCCTGCCGTGGGGCCTCGTTCTTTCGGCGGGCGGGCTCGTGATGGTCGGCATCGCCGGATGGCAGGGCGGCAGGCTGGTGTTCGAGCACGGCGTCGGCATCATCCTCGATGAGGAAGACGAGACCGAGCGGGAGCCGAAACCGGATCTTCCGAACGTGTCAGAAATCCGGGCTCGCTGAGCCAGGCGGGCAGGATTTCGTCGCCCAGCGCGGGCTTGGCGAGCACGAGGAAGAGGATCGCCAGCGCGGCCACGACGATCGCCGCGACCATGATCGCGATCCGCAAGGTCGGCTCGCGCGCGCCTTCGTCCGCGAGATGGACGAGGACATAGGCATACTGGACTTGGACCATGACGAGGACCACGACCGCGCCCAGCTTCGCGAACATCCAAGGATGGAGCGCATCGGACAGGAACAACAGCCCGCTTCCCGCCGCCACCGCCGCGAAGGCGGCGGGCGAGACGAGACCCATGTAGGCGAAGCGGCTGGCCATGCGGATTCTCGCAAAGTCCTGCTGGTCCTGCACCGTGCTGTGGCCGGCCAGCAGGGCGGCAAGGTAGAGAAGGCCCGCCACCCACACCGAAACGCCCGCGATGTGAAGGAATTTCAACCACAGCATCGATCAGGACGAGGGTCGCGGCGCGAGCCGCGCATAGAGGCGCCCGAGCACCGAACCCGCGACCAGCACCGCGAGCGGCAGGCTGCCGACCCACATGAGCAATCCGGCCACCTGCTGATCCTGGAGCGCGCTGAGGCCGTATTGCCCGCTCGTTAGGAAGTGCGCGGAATAGAACGCCCGCGGAGCGAAGGTTAGCAGCGCCCCCAGCAGGCCCATCTGCATGACCGTCGCGATGAGCGCGAAGAAGGCCGAATGCACCGGGAGGTCCGGCCGCGACAGGGCTCTCCACAGCAGCATGGAGGATCCCAGCAAGGCGAGCTGCCCCGACCAGTAGGCAGGATCGCTCGCAAGCGCCCATTCGTAGGCGGCCGGCAGGTGCCACAGCCAGAACACGCACAGGTGCAGGGCGAACGCGGGGACGAGCGGAACGCGCCGCCAGCGCAATGCCCCGGCAAGGAGCGGCGCGGCCCCGAAGACGATCACGAGATGATGCACCGCGCGGGCCGAGAAAAGCCCGGCGCTGAGCGAGCAGAGCGGCGAAAGATAGGCAAGCGCGAGCAGGCCGAACCCGCCCAGCACCCGCGCCGGTTGATGGCGCAGCGCCCATCCCAGCGCCACCAGCGCGGCGATCAGGATCGGGTCGAGGTTCCAGGCGGCGAGAATGCGCTCCGGTTCCGGTGCGGGGCCGCAATAGGGGATGGCTTGCACTAAGACCTCCTCTGCCGACATTCATCCGGCGAACGGCCGGACGATCGCGCGAGGCAGCATGGACCCAAGCTGCCCGCCATGCGCCAACATAGCTTAGGACGCGCGCGAACAGCGGGCGGCGGCCCCGTGCGGCGGGGTCAGCGGCGGCGCAGCGCCAGTCCCAGTCCTCCGACGGCAAGGGCAAGGCCGAGGACAGAGGCGACCGGATGATGGCGCATCGCGGTGTAGAGGCTCGTCTCGCGCATATGCTCGTCCTGGTCGCCGAAAACCTTGCCGTCTCCGCCGCCGCGATGAAAGCCGCCGTCCTCGGCGCGTTTGGGAACCCCCTCCATCCGGGCGGTCTTGAAGAATGCGGCCGAAAACAGGTGATCGGCGAGACCGGGTGCGAAGCGGGCGAGCAGCGTCATGGCGCGCCCCGCCCCGCCGACGATCTCGTCGCGGGTAGGATGCTCGGCCGCGCGGCAGATCGCCCTGGCGACGATTTCGGGAGAATAGACCGGCGGCGGAATGCGGGACCGATCCTCCATTCGGTTGAGCGCGTGTTCGCCGAAAGGCGTGTTGATGCCCGAAGGCTGGATCAGCGTGACCGAGACCGGTGCGTCCTCGTGGATCAGTTCGAGCCGCAGGGAATCGATGTAGCCCTTCACCGCGTATTTGCTGGCCGTGTAGGACGACAGGAGCGGCGCGGGCATCTGCGAGGAGATCGAACCCAGCGTGATCAGCGCGCCACCGCGCCGCTTGAGATGGGGCAGCGCTTCGGTCGCGCAATGCACCACGCCCCAGTAATTGGTTTCGAACAGCTTGCGGTGGTCCTCGTCGTCGAGGTCCTCGAGCTTCGAATAGACGGCGATCCCCGCATTGCTCACCCAGGTGTCGAACCCGCCGTAACGGTCGACGATGGTGTTGACCGCCGCCCTGACCTGCGCGCGGTCGCCGACATCGGCACTGATCGTGTCGCATGGCCCGCCGGCCGCCCGGACCTGGAGGGCGGCGTCCTCGAGGCCGCTCTCGTCGCGGGCGATGATGACGACCCGGGCCCCGTGCTGTGCCGCAAGCTTGGCCGTGGCGAGGCCGATACCGGACGATCCGCCGGTGATGACGATGGTCTGTTGTTCGAGGGGCTTGAGTTGCATCGCTTCGCTCTCCCGGTTTCGCGCCTTGTGCTCCTGTCGCTCAATGGGGGCGCGGGTCCCTCGTTCCGCGCGGGCGGGCTTTCCTGCGACGGCCCGCCCCTGTCTCCCGATTGTGCGAGAAACGGGCGAAGGAACGGAAGCGGCCGCGCGCCATTGCCGCTGCATGGGCACTTTCACGAGACAGGCCGGTTGGTGGAAGGACGGAACGATCTACCAGATCTATCCGCGGTCCTTTCAGGATGGCGATGCGGACGGGGTCGGCGACCTCGCCGGGATCCGCTCGCGCCTTTCGCATCTCGTCGATCTCGGCGTCGACGCCGTGTGGCTGTCGCCAATCTTCGCCTCCCCGATGAAGGATTTCGGCTACGACGTCGCCGATTACCGCGCGATCGACCCGCTGTTCGGCACTATGGAGGATTTCGACGCCCTGCTCGCCGAGGCGCATGACCTGGGGCTCAAGCTGCTGCTCGACTTCGTGCCCAATCACACCTCTGACCAGCACCGCTGGTTCGAGGAAAGCCGTTCCTCGCGCGACGATCCAAGGCGCGACTGGTACATCTGGCGGGATCCGGCGGCAGACGGCGGGCCGCCCAACAACTGGATCAGCAATTTCGGCGGCCCCGCCTGGCATTTCGACGAGCGCACGGGCCAGTATTACCACCACGCCTTCCTCGCCTCGCAGCCGGACCTCAACTGGCGCAATCCCGAGGTCCGCGCGGCGATGTTCGACGTCATGCGCTTCTGGCTCGACAAGGGCGTGGACGGGTTCCGGGTCGACGTGATCTGGCACCTCGTCAAGGACGCGCAGTTCCGCGACAACCCGCCCAACCCCTCCTATCGCCCCGGCCAGCCCGAGATCGAGCGCAACCTCCAGGTCCATTCGGCCGATCAGCCGGAAATCCACGAGCTTGTCACGCAAATGCGCGGCGTCGTCGGGGAATACGACCACCGCCTGCTGATCGGCGAGATCTACCTGCCGCTCGAACGGCTTGTCGCCTATTACGGGGAAGGGGCCGAGAGCGGGGTGCACCTGCCGTTCAACTTCCTGCTGCTGCAATGCCCCTGGCGTCCGCGGCGCATCGCCGCGCTGGTGCGCGAATACGAGGAAGCCCTGCCCGCGCACGGCTGGCCGAACTGGGTCCTCAGCAACCATGACCGCCCGCGGATCGGCGCGCGCGTCGGGGAACGGCAGGCCCGGATCGCGGCGATGCTGCTGCTGACCCTGCGCGGTACGCCCACCATCTATTACGGCGACGAGATCGGCCTTTGCGATGTCGAGATTCCGCCGGACCGGGTGCAGGATCCCTGGGCGCTGCAGGAGCCGGACGCGAGCTTCAACCGCGACCGGGCGCGTACTCCGATGCAGTGGTCGACCGAGCCGAACGCGGGGTTCTCTCCAGGCGAGCCGTGGCTGCCGCTGTCGCGCGACTGGCGCGAACGCAACGTCGCCTCGCTTTGCCGTGAGCCGGGCTCGATGCTCGATCTCCACCGCCGCCTGCTGGCCCTGCGCCGCAGGGAGCGCGTGCTGCGCGAGGGCGATTACCGCGAGCTGGCGGTCGACGACAGGGTCTTCGCCTTCGAGCGACGGTCGGGAGAAGAGCGGGTCGCCGTGATCCTGAACTTCACGGGGGAGGAAGCGGACCTGCCCGCCCTGCCCGACGAATTCTCGAAAGGGGAAAGGGTGTTCTCCTCGGCCCCTGCGGAAGGGAGCGGAGGCAAGGTGCCAGACCGGCTCGCGCCCGACGAGGGTATCGTCGTCAAGCCGGTCGGCGGGCCGTCATGAACGAGGAACGCTGGTACAGGAACGCGGTCATCTATTCGCTGTCGCTCGACAGCTTTCTCGATTCGAACGGCGACGGCGTCGGCGATTTTGCCGGCCTGCTCGACCGGGTCGACTACCTCCAGGGACTCGGGGTCACGGCGATCTGGCTGATGCCGTTCCATCCTTCGCCCGGGCGCGACCACGGCTACGACGTGGCCGACTATTACGGGGTCGATCCGTGCTACGGCTCGCTCGGCGATTTCGTCGAGTTCACGCAGGCCTGCCGCCAGCGCGGCATTCGGGTGCTGATGGACCTGGTGCTCAACCACACGTCGAACGAGCATCCCTGGTTCCTCTCGGCGGCGAGCGATCCGGACAGCCGCTACCGCGACTTCTACATCTGGGCGGACGAGCGGCCCGAAGATGCGGACGAAGGCATGGTCTTTCCCGGCGTGCAGGAAACGACCTGGACGTGGCACGAGACGGCCGGAGCCTACTACTTTCACAAGTTCCACGACTTCCAGCCGGACCTGAACCTCGCCAATCCGCAGGTGCAGGCCGAACTGCTGAAGATCGTGGGCTTCTGGCTCGAACTCGGCATATCGGGTTTCCGGGTCGATGCCGTGCCCTTCCTGATCGCGGCGGACGGGATCGACGTGAAGGACCCGGAGCCGGCCTTCGGACTGCTGCGCCGGTTGCGGGACTTCGCCCAGTGGCGCAAGGGCGAGGTCGTGTTCCTCGCCGAAGCGAACATCCCGTCCGAGGACTGCACCGACTATTTCGGCGAAGCGGGCGACCGGCTGCAGATGATGTTCAATTTCCCGGTCAACCAGGCGCTCTTCCTCGCGCTCGCCACGGGCGATGCGACGCGTCTCAAGGAAGAGCTCAGGGCTTCGCAGGGCGTCCCGCCCAATGCACAATGGGCGCATTTCCTGCGCAATCACGACGAACTCGACATCGGCCGCCTGTCCGAAGAGGAACGCGATGCCGTGTTCGAGGCGTTCGGGCCGGATGAGGACATGCAGCTCTACGATCGCGGCATCAGGCGGCGGCTCGCCCCGATGCTGGGCGGCGACCGCGCCCGCCTCGAACTCGCCTATTCGCTGATGCTGACGATGCCCGGAACGCCGGTCATCCGCTATGGCGACGAGATCGGGATGGGCGACGACCTCTCCCTCCCCCAGCGCGAGGCCGCCCGCACCCCTATGCAATGGTCCGGCGACCGGAATGCAGGCTTTTCCTCCGCGGCCGATCCGGTCCGACCGGTGATCGACGAAGGACCCTACGGCTATCGCAAGTGCAACGTCGCGATGCAGCGGGCGAGCGCGGATTCCTTCCTGCGCTGGACCGAGGCGACGCTGCGGATGCGCAAGGAGCTGACCGAGATCGGGCACGGCGACTTCAGCGTGCTCGACAGTCCCGCGCACATCCTCGCCCTGCGCTATGTCCATGCGGGCCGGGTATCGTTCTACACCCACAACCTGATCGACGAGCGGGTCGAATTCGCCATCGAGATGGCCGACGAGCCGGGTTGCGAGCGCGAACTCGTCTGCCTCCAGACCAACCGGGCGATCCCGGCAGAGGCGGACGGGCGCCATGATTTCGTGCTCGAACCGCATGGCTACCGCTGGTTCCGCATGGGCGGGCTCGAGGACATGGTGGTGGAACGTCGCCCCGCCGCCGACCGGCCTTCGGGCGATGCCGGCTGAAAATTCCGGGCAGGGCTAGCCTTCGCCGATGAAGCCCGGATAGAGCGTCATGCCGCCGTCGACATAAAGCGTGGTGCCCGTCACGTAATCGGCTTCGGCGCTGCACAGCCAGGCGACCGGGCGGGCAACGTCCTCGACCTCGCCGATCCGGCCGTAGGGGATGAGTTCGCGCAGTTCCCGCGCCGCGTCCTCGTCGCTCCATGCCTCGCGGTTGATGTCGGTCCTGATCGCACCGGGCGCGATCCCCACCACGCGGATGCGGTGACGGCCCCATTCCTGCGCGAGCGTCTTCATCATCATGTCGACGCCGCCCTTGGCCGCGGCATAGTTCACGTGGCCCGCCCAGGGGATGATGTCGTGGACCGAGCTCATGCACACGATCACCCCGGCGCTGCGGCGGCCCTCGCCCACGCCCTGGTCGATGAAGCGGCGGGCAGCCGCGCGGGCGACGAGGAACTGGCCGGTCAGGTTCACGTCCAGCACCTTGCGCCAGTCCGCCGCCCCGAGCTCGAGCGCCGGCGCGTCGATCTGGATGCCAGCGTTGGACACGAGGATGTCGATCCGCCCGAAGCGGGCGGCGGTCTCGGCGACGAGCCGACGGGCGTCGGCCTCCTCGGAAACGTCGCCGCCGACCGCGATGGCCTCTGCGCCTTCGCGCGCAAGTTCGCGGACAAGTTCCTCGGCGTCGTCGGGCTTGCTGTGCCAGTTGATTGCCACGCGGGCTCCGCGCCGCACGAGTTCGCGCGTGATCGCGGCCCCGATCCCCGTGTCGCCGCCAGTCACGAGCGCGGCAAGGCCGGAAAGGTCAGCCGTCATTCGTCCGGTTCCTGCCCCGCCCCGCCCCGGCCCGGCCCGGATCGAGCCGCGTGTGCCGGACCAAGACGGGGACATCCGCCTCGCTGACGCGGGCAGGGACGCCCGCCGAAGCGATACGCCCCTGCGCGATCGGGCAGGACTGTTTCGCGGGTGCTGCCATGCTGGTTCAGCGAAAGCGGGGCGCGATCGTTCCGCCCGGTCCGAAACGCATCGGCGCGCGATGTATTGATCCGGGGGGGAGAGACGGGAGCAGACGAGTTGACCAACGCCGCCGACGAGGCCCGCCATCACCCGAAGCCGCTGATCCTGATGACCGGGGCAGGCGGCAATATCGGGCGTTCCCTCTACGAAGCTTTCCGCAATGAATACAAAATCATAGGCCTTGATCGAGACAGCGGCGACGAAAACGACGGGCCGGCCAATGTCGAGATCGACATAACCTCGCCCCAGTCGCTCCGCCTCGCGCTGGACAAGATCGCGCGCGAGCACGGGCGCCGCATCGCCGCCGTCATCCACCTCGTCGCCTTCTTCGATTTTTCGGGCGAGCCGAGCCCGCTGTATGACGAAGTGAATGTCGAGGGGACGCGCAATCTGCTCGAGGCGCTCGAAGGCTTCGAGGTCGAGCGTTTCATCTATGCGAGCACGATGCTCGTCCACGAACCGCAGGACCCGGGGGAGCGGATCGACGAGACGACCCCGATGGGTCCGCGCTGGGAATATCCGCGATCCAAGAAAAAGGTCGAGGACCTGATCCGGGACGAGGCGCGGATGCCCTACGCGATCCTGAGGCTCGCCGGGGTCTATGACAGCGAAGCCGCCGTCCCCACCCTCTCCAACCAGATCGCCCGCATCTACGAACGCAGCCTGCTCTCGCATCTCTATTCGGGACCGCTGAACGCCGGGCAGTCCATGCTCCACCGCGACGACATGATCGACGCGATGCGGCGCACCCTCGAACGCCGCAGGACCCTGCCGCCCGATGCCGAGATCCTGGTCGGCGAGCCCTTCGCGATGGGCTACGACAGCCTGCAGGACCGGATCGGCGAACTGATCCACGGGGCGGACGAATGGGCGACGATCAAGGTGCCCCAATCCGTCGCGAAGGCTGGCGCGGCGGCGCAGAACGCCGCCGAACCGCTCGTGCCCGACGCGATCGACCAGGGTGAGAAGCCCTTCATCAAGCCCTTCATGATCTCGATGAGCGACGATCACTACGCGCTCGACATCAGGCGGGCCGAACAATGGCTCGGCTGGCGTCCGCAGCGCCGCCTGCAGGACGAACTGCCCGCAATGATCGCGAACCTCAAGCGCGATCCCAGGGCATGGTACGAACGCAACGGGCTCACTGCGCCCCAGTGGCTGAACGATGCCGCCGAGGAAGGGGTCGAGGATCCCGAGAGGATCCGTGCGGCGGTGGAAGCCGAAAGGGCGCAACAGCACCGCGCGACCCGCTGGACCCATTTCGTCAACCTCGCGCTCGCCTTCTGGCTGATGACGCAGCCCCCGATGATCGGCATCGACGATCCGTTCTACGCGTGGAGCGAATTCGCTGCGGGTGCGCTCCTGCTCGTCACCGCCACCGCATCGCTCAGCGCGAGGCTCGGTTTCGCGCGCTGGCTTTCGGCAGGGATCGGCATGGTGGTGATGGCGCTGCCGGTCCTGTTCGTCACCCCCAACGCCGCGGCCTATCTTTCCGACACGCTCGTCGGGGCGCTGATCTTCGGATTCGCGATCGGCGCGAAGCCGGAAGTCGGCCCATCGCTCCTCGCCCGGCGCCGCGAACCGGAAGTCCCGCCGGGCTGGAGCTTCAATCCCTCGGCGTGGACCCAGCGCATCCCGATCATCGCGCTCGCCATCGTCGGGCTGCTCTTCTCGCGCTATCTCGCGGCCTAGTCGCCGAAGCCGTCGACCATATCCGCGCAAACCCGATCAATCTTGCGACCGGGGAGGTGCCCGGTCAGCCGGGGCGGCTCACCACGGTCCATCTTTCCCTGTCCGATGCCACCGGTGACAGCGCAATCCTCGAATGGGTGGATGGCGAACAGGCGATCCATCATTCGCGTGACCACCGGGTGATGACCAACGAACCGGTCTATGCCGAACAGCTCGCCATTACGCGGTACTGGAAGGGCGTGAACGCGCGTGAATTCCTGCCCGGCACCAACCGCGCCTCCGACCGCTTCGTGCGCGCCTCGAACTATATCGATGCGGTGGTCCAGTCCGACGATCCGCGCATCGCGGCCGCCGCGGTGTTCAGCGTGATCCGCAACGCCTCGGTACCCCTAGCCCGGATTATTCACCGGCGGTGGTCTGACGGGTTGGCGGGAGTGGCGTAAGCATTTGCATTGTTGTAGGAATGTGGTTGCTTAAGCCAGACCTGCAACGGGGCAAAATATGCCACAGACCACACCCGCCGGATGCGATGATAGCGCGTCCGTATTTTCGTTTCCAGCAGTGCGCGGCAAGAAGGTCACAGCTGCGTTTGACGGCGGCAGGCTGACCTCGGATGGCGGGGTCCTGGTGCTGGCTCAGGCCGAGCGCATGATGGGGCTCTGCCAGCGGCTTGCGGCGTGTATTGCCGATCCGCGCGATCCTGCTCGGGTGGTTCATCGGCTTGAAGATATCCTGCGCGCGCGGATGTTCGCGATCGCCTGCGGCTATGAGGATGCCGATGATCTCGACGCTCTGCGCGATGATCCGGGCTTCCGCCTTGCGCTGGGCAAGCTGCCGGGATCGGGTGCGGGGTTGGCCAGCCAACCGACGATGAGCCGCTGGGAGAATGCGCCGAGCACGCGCGAGCTGGCAAAGATGCTGGGGATCATGATCGACATCTACTGCGCCAGCTACCCCACTCCGCCGGCGGCGGTGACGCTGGATATCGATGACACCTGCGACGTCGTGCACGGCTATCAGCAACTCTCCTTCTGGAACGGACATCATGGGGAGCGCTGCTTCCTGCCGATCCATGTCTACGACACGGCAACGGGCCGGCCGGTGGCGATGCTGCTGCGCACGGGCAAGACGCCTTCTGGCAAGGAGGCGGCAGGGCATATCCGGCGTCTGGTGCGCCATCTTCGCCGCCACTGGCCTGATACCCACATCACCATCCGCGGTGACGGGCATTATGGACGGCCCGAGGTCATGGCCTTCTGCGAGGCGGCCCATGTCGATTACGTGTTCGGTCTGCCGACCAACGCCGCGCTGCGCGCTGATCCGGTTATCGTCACTGCCGCCGATGCCTGCGCGGTCCGCCGCGCCGAGTGCCAACTCCCGGTCCTGCACAGCTATGCCGAGACCCGCTACGGCGCGAAGAGCTGGAACCGCCAGCGCCGCGTCGTCGCCAGGATCGAGGCCAGCACGCTGGGCATGGATATCCGCTATGTCGTCACATCGCTAACCCAAGGCTCGGCTGAATACATCTATGACACGCTCTACTGTGCGCGCGGGCAGGCCGAGAACTTGATCAAGCTGCACAAGACCCAGCTGGCCAGTGACCGCACCTCGTGCCGGTCGGCGAACGCCAACCAGATGCGCCTGATCCTGCACACCGCTGCCTACTGGCTGCTGTGGCGCGTTCAGCAGGCGATCCCAAAGACCACCGCTCTGGCAAAAGCCGAGTTTACGACCCTGCGCCTGCGGCTGCTCAAGGTTGCTGCCCGCGTCATGGAAAGCGCCACCCGAATCCGCGTAGCGTTCGCCTCTGCGTGCCCCGATGCCGATCTGATGCGTGCCATCGTTCTCGCGCTCAAGCCTGCGCCGACGTAGCGGGCGCGGCAGTGCCGCAGAAACCCCGAGCCAAGTCCTTCAACCAGAAAAGCCCATCGATCACAGCGCGGTGAAACAGACGCCAGCGGTGCCGCACGCCCGCTCTACGCCGCCGCACGCAGCAGTGGCGTCAAGCTCGCGCCGAGAGGCGCCCAACCGCATCGCCGTGAATAAGAGAGGCTAAGCATGAGCCGATCATCAGCTATGAGACGTTCCAGCTCATCCAGGATCGTCTTGCCGGGAAAGCGCGCGCACCTGCGCGCAAAGACCTGAGCGAGGACTTTCCGCTGCGCGGATTTATCTGCTGCGATTCGTGCGGCAATCCGCTGACCGGCTATTGGTCAAAGGGCAATGGGGGGCGCTACGCCTATTATCACTGCTTCACGCGGGATTGCTCTGAAAAGGGCAAATCCATCCGTCGTGACGAGCTGGAGGGGGCCTTTGACGCGCTCCTCGAAGGTGCTGCGCCCACACGCAAGCTGTTCGAAGTCGCGCTCGCGATGTTCCGTGACCTGTGGGACATGCGTCTCAAACTCGTTGTCGAGCGCCGGGCGAGCATGAAGCGCAAGGTGTCCAAAATCGAAACCCAAATTGAGGGTCTGGTCGAGCGCATCGTCTCCACGCAGAATGTGGAGGTGATCGACGCCTATGAGGCCAAGCTCTCAAAGCTGAAATCTGAAAAGGTTCTGCTGGAGGAAAAAATCGCTCATGCGGGTGATTTGGTCGCCTCGAAAGGTGACGCCTTCGAGGAGTCGTTTCGAACCGCCATGCAGTTCCTGTCAAACCCCCAGAAACTCTGGCGTTCCGAGCGTTTTGAGGACAAGCGCGCGGTGCTGAAACTCACCTTCGCGGACAAACTTCGCTTTGCCCGGAATGAGGGATTTCGAACCGCAAATTTGACCCTACCCTTCATGCTCTTAGGGGATTTTTGTACCGGGAAAAAAGGAGTGGTGCGCCCGGCAGGACTCGAACCTGCTGCCTCAAGATTAGAAGTCTCGCGCTCTATCCAGATGAGCTACGGGCGCGCACCCGGCTGGCGGGTCGGGGTGCAATAGCGCGCTTTGCGGCCCGCGAAAACATGGCTAGTCATCGCTTTCGATGGAAAAGCCGCTCCAAGACCCCGCCCTTGCCGCCGGCCCCGGCGCCGCCGCCGATCCCGCCGCGGCCTTCGACACCGATCCCCACGACGGCATCCGCGCGACCAGCCATGCGCCCGCGGCCTTTCGCCACTACGACCTCGTCATGGCGGGCTTCGTCACGATCCTGCTGCTGTCGAATCTCATCGGGGCGTCGAAACCGTCCTACGTCACCCTTCCCGGGGGCGAGGCGTGGATCTTCGGCGCGGGCGTCCTGTTCTTCCCGATCAGCTACATAATCGGCGACGTCCTGACCGAGGTCTATGGCTATGCCCGGGCGCGGCGGGTGATCTGGACGGGGTTCGCGGCGCTCGCCTTCATGGCCTTCATGGCCTGGGTCGTGGTCAGCCTGCCGCCGGCGGAGGGCTGGCCGTTCCAGTCCGATTACGAAAACGTCTTCGGCAATTCCTGGCGCATCGTGATCGCTTCGATGACGGCGTTCTGGGCGGGCGAATTCGCCAATTCCATCGTCATGGCCAAGATGAAGGTCTGGACGAAAGGCAAGGCCCTGTGGACCCGCACGATCGGATCGACCGTGGTGGGACAGGGGCTCGACAGCCTCATCTTCTACCCGCTCGCCTTCTGGGGCCTCGCCGGATGGCCGCCCGAAACCCTGTTCCAGGTCGTGCTCTCGCAATGGCTCATCAAGGTCACGTGGGAGGCGCTGCTGACGCCGGTGACCTATCTCGTCGTCGGCTGGCTGAAGAAGGCCGAGGGGATCGACCTGTTCGACACCGACACCGATTTCAACCCCTTCGGGAAGGACCGCGTGGCGCGCTGAGCCGTCACATGTCGGCGCGCAGCGCCTCGTCCGCGACGATGTCGACCCGCCAGTCCATCCCCTTGCAAGCGGCGAGGAGCTTCATGTCCTTTTCGGTGGAGACGCCGAAAAGCGCCTGGTGGCTTTCGGCGAGACGCAGGACGAGCGTGCCCTGCTCGACCAGCAGTCGGCTGACCTGGAGCGAGCGCCGCGAGCGCGCGCCGAGCCTGCGGGCGAGACGGATCGCGAAACCCCACACCTGCGCCTCCGCGATCGCTTCGGCACCGGCTAGGTCGCGGATCTCCTGCGGCAGGTCGGTCCTGTTGCCGTTCGCCGCGATCGCCGCGGCCATCATCGCGCGGCCCTTGCCGTCGACCGCGATCCAGCGCTTGTGCAGCGCCCAGTCGATCGCCTGCGGCAGGCGGATATTCGGTTCGATCTGCATCGAGGCGAGCGCGAGCATCGTCGCCGCCAGTCGCAGCCGCTCGCTGCCGTGGCGCCGCGCCGGGGCCGCATCGACCGTCCAGGCCGCGACCCGCGCGGACAGCGGCGGCGGCGCGCCGCGCAGCGTCGCGAACACGGAAATCCCGGCGAGCAGCGGGTCCTGCACCTTCCCGTGCGGCGCGAGCCGGTCGTAGAGCAGGCCCTCGCGCAGCCCCCAGGAGGAGAACACCAGCCGCTCCGGCGCGAGCCGGGCGATCAGCGCGAGCAGCAGCACCGCCGCATCGGGCAGCTTTTCCGCGCGCATCGAGGAAATCCGTTCGCGCGGCTTGAGTTCGTCCGGGCCGAGCGCGGCGAGCCTCTTCGCCAGCGCCTCGGCCTCCTCGCGAGCGAGTTCGAAACCGTGCGGGTCGGACAGCGGATGACCCTGTTCCTGCATGGCGAAGACCGCCATCGCGCGCCACGTGCCCCCGACGAGGTAAAGCGTGCGCCCTTCCCCTTCGGCCGCCCCCGCGGCGAAGCTTTCCTCGCCCCAGCCGGCCTTCCTGAGCGTCTTTTCGAGCGCCTTTCGCATGTCGGCGCGCACGTCCTTGGACCCGCCGCCCTCGAGATCGTCCTCGCGGAAATCGGGCAGGCGCAGCGTCCCCAGCGGAAGCGAGGCGGCCGCGCTCGTCTCGTCCTTCGCAAGCCGCACAAGTTCGAGGCTCCCGCCGCCGAGATCCGCGACGATGCCCGAAGCGCCGGGGAACGCGCCCGCCACGCCCATGGCCGAAAGCCGCCCCTCCTCCTCGCCCGAGATCACGCGAGGGCGAAGCCCGAGCGCCCGCAGCGCCTCGACGAATTCCGGCCCGTTCGAGGCATCGCGCACCGCCGCGGTGGCGACGCATTCGACATCCTCGATCTCGAGATCCTCTAGCAGCAGCACGAACCGCCTGAGCGCCCGCATCGCAAGATCGACCGATTCTTCGGCGAGCCGCCCCTTCCCCGCGATCTCGCTGCCGAGCCGGGCGGTCACCTTCTCGTTCAGAAGCACGGTCGGCGCGCGCATCGATCCGCCGTAGATGACGAGCCGGACGGTGTTGGAGCCGATGTCGATGATGGCGCGTTCCGGCCGGTTGCCCGCGAAGACGCCGTCCCGGTCGTGCCGCTGCTTGCGGGAATTCATGGAAGAAACGTCCTAGCCTGCGCGTCCCTTGCGCAGCGAAAGTTTGGGGACCCCGCCCGCTTCAAGCGAGCCGCCGCGGCCCGACAGGGAAGGGTTGGTCATGAAATAGCGGTGGCAATTGAACGGTTTGACGTCCGTTTCCACCCGCGAATAGGTGCCGTCGGCGTTGAGCCACCAGCTCTGCTGCGTGTCGAGCATGTTGGCGAGCAGAACCTGCTGCAGCACCTGGTCGTGCACCGTGCGGTTGTCGATCGGGATGAGCGATTCCACCCGCCGGTCGAGATTGCGCTCCATCAGGTCGGCCGAGGAGATGAACACGGCGGCCTTCGGGCCCGGCATGGTCTGGCCGTTCGCGAAGGCGTAGATGCGGCTGTGTTCGAGGAAGCGGCCGATGATCGATTTCACCCGAATGTTATCGGACAGCCCCGGGATCCCGGGGCGCAGGCAGCAGATGCCGCGGATGACGAGCTCGACGCTGACCCCCGCATCGCTCGCGGCGTAGAGCCGGTCGATCATGCCGCGATCGGTGATCTGGTTGCACTTCATCCAGATCGCCGCCGGCTTGCCCTTCTGCGCGTTGGCGATCTCGGTGTCGATCCGGCGATAGATCTCCTCGCGCAGGTCGATGGGGGCGATGTGGATCTTCTCGAGGCTGTGCGGCTCGACGTAGCCGGTCACGAAATTGAACATCTTGGCCGCGTCCCGGCCCAGTTTCGGGTCGGCGGTGAAGAAGGAGAGGTCGGTGTAGATCTTCGCCGTGACCGGGTGGTAATTGCCGGTGCCGAAGTGGCAGTAGGTGCGAAAGCCGTCGTCCTCGCGCCGCACCACCATCGCGGTCTTGGCATGGGTCTTCCAGTCGGTGAAGCCGTAGATCACCTGCACGCCCGCCCGTTCGAGCTTGGTCGCCCACTTGAGGTTCTGCTCCTCGTCGAACCGGGCTTTCAGTTCCACCACGGCGGTGACCGACTTGCCGTTCTCCGCCGCCTCGATCAGCGCGTTGATCACCGCCGACTGGGCGCCCGCGCGGTAGAGCGTCTGCTTGATCGCGACCACGTCCGGATCGGCGGCGGCCTGGCGAATGAAATCGACCACCACCTCGAAGCTTTCGTAGGGGTGGTGGATGATGATATCCTTTTCGCGGATCGCGGAAAAGGCATCGCCGTCATGTTCGCGGATCCGTTCGGGATAGCGCGGGGAATAGGCGTCGAACTTGAGGTCGGGCCGGTCCTCGCCGACGATCTCGGCGAGCCCGTCGATCCCGATCATCCCGTCGGTCTTGATCACCGCGGCTTCGTGGACGCCGAGTTGTTCGAGCAGCACGGCCTCGGCCTTGGGATCGAAATCCTCCTCCAGTTCGAGCTGGATCACCTGCCCGCGCCGCCGCCGCTGGATCGCGCTGCGGAAGGTCCGCACGAGGTCCTCGGCCTCTTCCTCGATCTCGATGTCGCTGTCGCGCAGCACGCGGAACAGGCCGTCGCCCTCGATCGTGAAGCCGGGAAAGAGCTTCGAGGCGTAACGCTGGATCAGGCTGGCGATGGAGATGTAGATCGCCTCGCCCGGAACCCCGCCCGTGCCTTCCTGCTGTCCCGGCACCCGCACGAAGCGCGGCAGGGCGCTGGGGATCAGGATCATCTCGATGATCTGTTCGCGGTCCACGTCGCGCGTCAGCGTGAAGAGGAGGCCGATCCCTTCATTGTGGACGAAGGGGAACGGGTGCGCCGGGTCCAGCGCCTGGGGGGTGATGATCGGCAGGATCTCCTCGAGGAAATACTGCTCGAGCCATTCGTGCGCCGACGGGTCCACGCGGTGTTCGTCCGCGACATGGATGCCCGCCTCGGCCAGCGAGACGCGCAGGCTCCGCCAGATCTCCTGCTGCCGGTCGGAGATCGTCGCCAGCTGTTCGCGGATCGCGGCGAGCTGCTGGGTCGGGGTGCGGCCGTCGATCGCGACCTTGTCGATGCCGCGCTGCGCCTGGCCCACCAGGCCGGCGACGCGGATCATCATGAATTCGTCGAGATTGCTGCCCGAGATCGACAGGAAGCGCAGCCTCTCGAGCAGGGGATAGGCCTCGTTGCACGCTTCGGCCAGCACGCGCTCGTTGAAGGAGAGCCACGAAAGCTCCCGGTTGAAATAGGGCGAGTCGTCGCCCGACCCGCCCGGCTGCGGCGCGGGCGGAGGCGCGGGGTCCTGCGTGGTGGTGACCTCGGTGCTGCTCATCGTGTCCGGCGTGCTTTGGGGCGCAGCGAAGCGCCGCGCACCCCATGTTCGCATGGCGCGCGAGTGTAAATCACGAAAGGTGCGGTGTCACAAGAATGTCAGATAGGAACGGAAGGCCCCGGTTTCGGGTCCGGCCCCCGGACGCGCCTCACACGAGGCTGCGGCTATCGGCGATCTCGACGATGCCGCGCTTGCCGTTCGCATCCCGGCCCAGTTGCACCAGCACGTCGATCACGCTCGCGGCGTAGGCGATCGTGTCGGTGCGCGACAGGCCGATGCCGGTCTGCATCACCATCAGCGACAATTGTTCGAGCGCGCCCTTGAGCGAGTTCGCGTGGATGGTCGAGAAACTGCCCGGGTGCCCGGTGTTGATCGCACGCAGGAAGCTGACGCTTTCCGCGCCGCGCAGTTCGCCCAGAACGATGCGGTCCGGGCGCAGGCGGAGCGCGGCCTGGAGCAGTTCGTTCGCCGTCACCTTGGCTTCGCCCAGTTCGCCCTTGACCGCGACGAGGCCGATGGAATTTTCGCCCGGGAACTTGAGCTCGGGCGTGTCCTCGACCAGCACGACGCGTTCGTGCCGCGGGATCTCGCCCAGCATGGCGTTGAGGAAGGTCGTCTTGCCGGTGCTCGTCCCGCCGGAGATGAGGATCGTGCGGCGCTGCCGAATCGCCTCGCGCAGGTAGCGGATCGGCTGTTCCTGCGGATCGGGCATGGCCGGCGCGTGCGTGCCAACGAGCGGGCCGGTGTCGTAGGCGTCGAGCGGCAGGTCGAGCCTGCGGTGGCGGCGGATCGCCATGACCCAGTGACGCCGACTGGCGGGCGGCCCGCAGAACTGGATGCGCGCCCCGTCCGGCAGGGTCGCGCCCAGCAGCGGATGCTCGCGGTTGATCCCCTGGTGCGAAACGCGCGCGACCTGTTCGGCAAGGCGCTGCACGAGCCGGTCGTCGATCTCGGGCGTCTCGACCCGCTGCATTCCGGGGTTGGAAGCGTCTTCGATCCACAGCTCGCCCGGTCGGTTGACCATGATTTCGGTCACCGTGTCCTTCCGCAGCCACCGCCGGAAGGGGGCGAGATAGGCGTCGAGATAGACGCTGCGTTCGGAAAGGTCGGCGAGGCTGTCGCGCGGCACTTCCCCGTCGACCGGCTCGCTCGCCGGGCCGGAAAGGGGATGGATGTCCGCGCTCACTCGCTCTGCCCCGCCACGCTCAGTTCGAAACGGTGCTGAAATCGAGGTCGCGCGCGGTGAAGACGCGGATCGGCTCTCCCATCCGCACGCGGATCGTCGGGCTGATCTGCCCGTCGGCCTGGACCGCGGAGTTCGCCGCGTTCTGCGCGCCGCCCGCGACGATCACGCCGCCGACGCCGCCCGTCGCGAGCGCGCCGAGCCCGCCGACGACCGACAGCAGCATGGCCGAACCGAAGCGCTTGAAGAAATGGCTGTCGACATCGCCCGCAAGGCCCGTCGTCCCGTCGAAGGCGACCGCAGGCGAAGCGATGTTGATCGAGGCGCCGTCCGGGCGGATCAACCGGGTCCAGATGACGTAGGCGCGCTTCTGCCCCTGCTGGACGCCCGACTGGTACTGGCCGATCAGACGCGAGGAGCGGGGGATCAGCACCTTCTTGCCGTCGAAGCTGCGCACGTCCTGGCTCACCACGGCGCGGACGTAGCCGGGCACGTCGGTGTTGATCGCGGTTTCGAGCACGGCGGGGATCATCGTTCCCTGCGTCACCGTGGTCGTGGGATTGACCATCGCGCGGGCCTGCGCCGGCATTCCGCCGACGCCGCCGATGCGGCTGGCGAAGGCCGCCGCCGAACCGCCGGCCATCGCCTCCTCGCCGCCCGGCATCGCCTCGCCCGCAGCGGCCGCGTCGGCGGCCGGTTCGGCGAGGCGCATCGCGCTGGCCGCCGTGCTCGCGTCATAGACCATGGTCGGGCTCGCATAGGGGTTGGCCGCGCCGGCGGTTTCGGCCCCCGGATCGTTCGCGAGGATCGGCGCGGGCGCGGGATCGGGGCGCTCCTCCTGCGGTGCGGGCGTTTCCGCCGGGGCGGGGGCCGGATCGGGCGCAGCGGCCTGCGGCGGGGCGACCGCGGGATTGCCGATCGGTTCGGGCTCGGGCGTTTCGGGCGCGTTCATCGCCCAGAAGGTCGTCGCCCCGAGCGCGAGCACGATCAGCCCGCCCGCCGCGAGGCCGAGCCCGTCGGTCTTCGCCTTGCGGTCAGCTACGCCCGGAAAGGCGCTCCGGCTGGCGAGGTCGATGACCTCGGCGCTTTCCTGCTCGCGCGGATCGCCGTCCGCGCCCGTGGCGGTGTCACCCTTCTTCGGCGGCAGTCGCATGGCAAGGCGCATCAGTTCCTCTCCCCTTCAAGAGCATTGCGGAGCATGGTCACGAGCCCCTCCCCGTGCGTGCGCCGGCTTCGGCGCTGCGCGGGCGGGCCGGGCCGGTGTTGGTGAGCGTCGCGGCATTCTCGCCCGAGCGCAGGATGATCTGGCTGGGCACTTCGTCGAGCACGACGGTGTCGCCGCGCACGGTGAAATTGACCGCACCGATGTCCCCGCGTTCGTTGGCGACGAGGATCGCCGGGATCGGCTCGCCCGCGGGCCAGGTCAGGAACATCGCCTCGCCATCGTCATAGGCGCGTTCGGGCAGGAGGTCCTTGTCGCCGTCGGGCGTCCATTCCCAGTTGAGCAGCGCAGGGTCGACCACCGCGTAGGGATCGGTCGCGGCCGCCATCTCGAGCGCGTTCGCCTCCTCGCGCGCTTCCTCCTGGGCGGCAGCGGCAAGGCGGGCCTCGCGCTCGGCCTTCTCGGCCTCGGGATAGCGGAACTGCATGACGTAGAGCGGGTTGTTGCGCGGGCTCGCGATGAGGTCGAAGAGATAGGTCCGCTTGCTCGTCACCACGGTCATGTTGGTCGCGGCGGACGGTTCCAGCGGCTTCACGAAGAGGATCGACTGCGCCTTGTTCGGCTGGACCTGCCAGGCCTTGCTGTCGCCGATCGCGACGTTCTCGATCCGCTCGTCCTCGCGGAACTTGATCGTCGTCTGGACCCGCACCCGGCCGCGGATCGTGAAGACCTGCGCCTCGTCATAGGTGAGCGTGACCAGCCGCGAATCGCCCTCGGTGCCGCCGTCCTCGGCGAAGGCGGGGACGGGCGCGGCGAAACTCATCAGGGCAAGCGCAAGGGGAAGGGCGCGCTTCATCGGGGTGTCTCCGTTTTCGGGGCCGCGGCGCCTTTCGCGCGCTGCGGGGAAGATCGCGACGAGGCGGGCCGGAAGCGGTTGCCGATCCCGTGGGTGCGCGAGGCGGCCGGACCGCCCTCTCCCGCCCGGGTGCCACCGGAAGAGGCCGCATAGACGCGCGTCTCGCGCACCGTCCCGGGCTCGGCAGAGGTGCCGTAGTCGTTCGCGGGCGCGGCGGGGCGGATGCCGGCAACGTCGATCCGGCGCGGGGCCGCGCTCGCCGCCGGGGCGGCCGCGCTCCGCGCCGCGCCGGGCATCGCGGCGATCGCGCCGTCGCGGGCCATGCGGGTGGTGTCGATTCCCCGCCCGCTGCCGCTCGCCCGGGCGAGGCCGAACACCTGCCAGCCGGCCACCATCGTCGCCGCCACCTTCAGCGCCATGAACATCAGCGCCACGTGGACCGCGCCGACGAGGAAGAAGCCCATCGCCGCCTGCTGGTCGATCTCGCCCGGCGTCGCCACCAGCACAGCGAGGATCGGCACCGCGATCTCGAGCATGATCGTGCCGCCGAGCACCGCGAAGAGCGGCGCGAGGGCGAGCATGGTCATCCCCTTGAGCCAGCCGGTGAAGAGCCCGCGCGTGCCCTCGAACAGCGCCAGCACCACGAAGATCGGACCAACGGCAAGCAGCAGGGCGAGCCCGATCCGCGCCGTCACCAGCAGCCCGACCGTGCCCAGCAGCAGCAGCATCGCGCCGAGCCACATCATGCCCGGCGGCGAAAAGGCATTGATGTCGGTCTTCCCGCTTGATGCCTCCTGCACCGCGAGGAAGACGACGTCGAGCTTCTGCGCGAAGGTCGCCGTGGCCGACCCTTCCGACCCCGTCAGCGCCCCCGCGACCCAATCCGGCCCGAGCACGAAGAAGTTGTAGAACACGGTCGAGTAGGCGACGAAACTGGTGGCGAAGGAGAGGACGAGGCCGACCGTGAGGATCTTGGGCACGAGGTGCCGCACCGACAGGTTCGACCGGCCGAGCATCAGCGAAATGCCGAAGAAGGCGAAATAGAACACCAGCAGCGTGACGAGCACCGCGCGCATCTGCCCATCGTCGCCGAACAGCCGCCCGAAGGCCTGCTCGCTGACCTGGCTCGCGATGCAGTCGACCGCGGTCAGCGCGGCGGCGACGCCTGCGCCCATGTCCTGGGTGACGAGATCGCAGGAGGTCGTCATTCCGCCGCCTGCCACACCGGGTGCCCGTCCGCATCGACTTCGCCCGATCCGTCGGGCCAGGCGCGGTTGGTGAGCGCGGGAAACCACGCGCTCGGCTCGTCGCCGACCGCTTCGCGCAGCAGGTCGAGCCGCCTGACCGCCGATTCGCGGCCGGACAGGATCGTCAGCACCTCGGGCGCGCCCGACAGGTCGAGCCGCACGACGACGCTCGCATCGGGCTGGCGCACGAGGAAACAGCGCGAATGCGCGGGCAAGCTGCGGATCAGCGCGAGTTCGTGTTCGGTAAGGCCGAAACCGTCGCAGTAATCCTCGGGCCGTGCCCTCGAATTGGGCATGAAGACCATGGTCGCGGTCTGCTCCACCAATGCGGTGGAAATGCGGCTTTCGAGCGCGTCGCGCGCCGACTGGGTGGCGAAACCGACCAGGGCGTTGCGCTTCCTCAGCGTCTTGAGCCAGTCGCGGATGCGCGCGGCGAACACCTCGTCGTCCAGCGCCTTCCAGCCCTCGTCGATCAGGATCATGGTCGGCTGGCCATCGAGCCGTTCGTCGATGCGGTGGAAGAGATACATCATGACCGGCGTGCGCAGGCGCGGGTTTTCGAGCAGGGCGGTCATGTCGAAGCCGAGCACCCGCTCCTCGAGGTCGAGCGCGTCGCGCTCGTTGTCGAACAGCCAGGCGTGCTCCCCGCCCTCTCCCGAAGGGTCGCCGATCCATGCGCCCAGCCGGTCCGCGAGGTCGCCCGGTTCGGGCCGACGGGCGCCGGCGAGCAGTTCCTTGAAGTGGCGCAGGCGGCGCAGGCGCGAATCATTGGCATAGGCCGCATCCACCGCCGCGCTGATGGTCGCGTATTCCTCCGGCCCCTCGGCCTTGAGCAGCACGCCGAGCCAATCGCGCAGGAAGGCGCGGTTCGCCGCCGTATCGGGCAAGGCGAGCGGGTTGAAGCCGGTCGGCTCGCCCGGATTGATCCGGTCGTAGCGCCCGCCGATCCCGCGGATGAACAACTCCGCCCCGCGGTCCTTGTCGAACAGGATGGTGCGCGGGCGGAACTTCTGCGCCTGCGCGGCGAGGAAGTTCATCACCACGGTCTTGCCCGACCCCGACGGGCCGATCACGGAGAAATTGCCGAGGTCGCCGTGGTGGAAATTGAAGAAGAACGGCGTCGCGCTGGTCGTCTCCAGCAGGGTGACGGCATCGCCCCAGTGGTTGTTCGCCGCGCTGCCGAGCGCGAAGCCGTGGAAGGAGCCGAACCCCGCCATGTTCGCGCTCGAGATCAGCGCACGGCGCACGATGTAGTCCTCGTTGCCCGGGAACTGCGCCCAGAAGGCAGGTTCGAGATTGACGTCCTCGCGCACCGCGATCGCGCCCGTGTCGGCCAGCGCCGCGGCGCAGGCGGCGGCGGCATCGTCCAATCGCGGCAGGTCGCGCTCGCGCACCAGCACGGTCAGGTGATGGTCGCCGAACCCGACCGATCCCGCGCCGAGCGCATCGCGCGCGTTCATCATGTCGCTGCGTTCGGCCGCGGCCTCCTCGTCCACCGAACGCAGGCGGCGCAGCGCGAGGTCGATCCGCTCGCGCGCCGTGGTGCGCTCGTTCGGGGCATAGCTTTCGGTGACGACCATTTCGAACGGCAGGCGCAGGAGCGGGTCGAGCAGGCCGGGCGAAGTCGCCTCGGGATAGTCCTTGAGCCCGAGGATGGCGGCGAAATCGGGCGCACCGGACCCCCGCAGTTCCATCGCGTCGAGGCCGAAGCTCGCCCGGCGATAGGGCAGCATGTGGCCGATATCGACATCGTCATTGGGCCGCCGCACGGGGCGCATCTCGCCGTTGTAGAGCGCGGAGAGAAGCTCCAGCATCTCCGAATTGATCCCGCCCGAAGGCGAGGTGTAGTCCGCCAGCACGCTCGCCCCGTAGGCCGACAGCGAAGCGACGAGGCCGGTGATCGCGCTCTTGAGGGTGCGGATGTCCTTGGGATCGGCTTCCAGTTCCTCCTGCCCGCGGCGGCTGAAGAACCGGGCGGCGCGTTCGGGCAGGCCGGTCTTGCCGCGCGCGGGGCGGCGGATCAGGGTGACGAACTGGTCGTTGATGAACAGCGACCCGCCCGCGAGCCGCTCCTTCCAGCGCGCGTCGATGTGGCGCGACAGGGGATCGTCGAATTCGGCTTCGAGCTCGACCTCGACCCGGCGGCGGATGACGTGGTGGTAAAGCACGAACCGCGCGTCCAGCGTCGAACGCAGCATCACCTCGCGCGTCGCGGCGTGGGCGTTGAGCGCGTCGGAATCCTCGGTCTCGAAGAGGAGGCCGGGGACCTGGATCGCGCTCATCACCGAGCCGTCGCGCAGCAGCACGGTGCTCTCGTCGACGAGGCGGGCATAGGGCAGGCGGTCGCCGACGCGCGCTTCCTTCGCGCTCCAGGCGGCGGGTCCGATCCATTTCACCATGTGCGGGCCTCCTCGGGATGGCCGGTGCCGATAAGGCGCGTCACGTCATCGATCATGGGGCGTAACTGTTGCAGCCCCAGCGCTTGTAGTTCGCAATGCGCGGGCATTTCGAAACCTTGGTGATCCACAGGTCGAAGATACGCGGTTCGCGCAGGGACGCAAAATAGCCGATGGCGTGCATCACGAAAGGTACGGGCACGATCCACCAGCTGTCGAGAATCAGGAAGGTGATCGTCGTCACCATCATGTTGATGATGAAGAAGTTGAGCGTCACCCCCGCGAACATCTGGGGCCGCGTCAGGGTCCGGTGGACGGGATGGCGGACGAGCGCGGTCACGGCGTCAGAACGTCGCCATCGTGTTGACGAGCCGCGGCGCGCCGAAGATGATGAAAACGCCGATGATGACCGTGCCGCCATAGCGCCAGTTCATCCGGCCCGTCAGCATCATGAAGCCGACCCCCGCCACCGCCATCACGGCGAGACTGGTCGCGATCGGCCCCAGCAGCAGGTTCTGCATCCACAGCAGTGCATCGGTGATCGGGCTTTCCGAGCGCGCCGCCTCGGTCTGGGCGGAGGCCGCGGCGGGCATCAGGATGAGCGCGAGAAAGGCCGCGATGCGGGCCGGGAAGGTCGTGAGCGAATTCATCGGGTGTTCCATCATGCTTGAAGATTGCGTCCGGTCCCGCGCCTCAATCGGCCGGGCGGGAATGACTGGCGAGACGGCCCATGATCGCGGCCACGTAGAGCTTCGTCTCGCGGATGTCGGGGATGCCGCCGGCCCGTTCGACCCGGCCCGGCCCGGCATTATAGGCGGCGAGCGCCTTCTCGAGGTCGCCGTCGAACCGGTCGAGCTGTTCGCGCAGGTAACGCGCCCCGCCCTCGAGATTGGCCTCCGGATCGTCCGGATCGACCCCGAGATAGCGCGCCGTGCCGGGCATCAGCTGCGCGAGCCCGCGCGCCCCCGCGGGCGATACGGCGTTGGCGCGCCAGCGACTCTCCTGCCACACCACCGCTTCGAGCAGGGCGGGCGAAAGGTCGAAACGGCGCGCGACCTCGTGCACCTTCCGGGCATAGGCCGCGGGAATCGCGGCGGCGTGGGCGGCGGGATCGGCGATGATCGTGCCGGGGATGTCTCCGCCCGGGGAAGCGTCGGCAGCGTAGGCCGCGGACAATTCCTCGCCTCCGGAACCTTTTCCGGAGGCGAGCGCTCCATCGGGGATCGCTTCGGACAGGGGCAGACCGCCGGCGACCCAGCGGGCGCCGTTCTCGTCCACTTCCATCACGTCCGCCTCGGCGGCGACGCCGGTGAGGGCGACGACGGCGACGACGGCGGCTTCCAGGCCCAGCCTGCTCGCACGGGCGAGAATCATCCGGGGATCCTCCAATCAGTCCCTCAATCAGCCCCCAAGCCCGTCCCCATGTCGATGATTGATGACAGGCGGGTGACAGAGACGCGAACTCTCGGAAAACACCTACTTCAAACCCGCGCGGATTTCGCGCCTTTTCTCGGCCTTCCCTTGCTCCCCGCGCTTCCTTTACGCCCGCGCGCGGACGGCCATTAAAAAAACCGGGGCAAGGCATGGCGCCCTGCCCCGGTCTTCGCGAATCCGGCAATCCGGTTGTCGGCGCGCTTCAGTCGCGCAGCGAAAGCGTGTCCCGCGGCGCGGCATCGGCCGGGCGAAATTCGCCGTCGCGCAGCATCCTCAGGGCCTTGCGCGCAAGTCGGCGCGAATCGGTTTCCTCGCCCGAAGCGGTCCGCAGCAGCACCACGTCGTCGCTGGCGAGCGCGGCCCTGAACAGGTCGGCCGCGCGCTCCTCGTCGCCCGCCTGGGCGCGGGCGATGCCGAGATTGATGAGGATCGCCGGATCGTCGGGCGCAGCAGCGCGCTCGCGCTCGAGCAGCCGGATCGCCTCGTCCTTCCGCCCCTCGGAGAGCGTATCGGCGGCGAAGGCGTCGGCAGCACCGGCTTCGCTTGCATATTGTGCATGAGCGGGCACGGCGAGCGCTAGGGCGAATGCCCCGGTAGCGAGTGTGGTTTTCAAAAGGGCCATGTCATGTCTCCTTATCCCTGCCACACAGGGTGAAGCATGAGTCCCTGAAATGCAATATAACTGTAACATTGTCATAAAATCGCAATCTTTTCGGATTTACCGTCGAGATTTCAGTGACATAGCAGCATCACAGCCGACGCCACCCCGCGCCGGGCGACGACAAGTTCTGGTCATATTTGTCTTTCTTCAGTCATATGACAACAATTTCACGCTGGCTGTCATGATGAAAGAATAATGTCACGCAGTCCCCCTAGCGACCTCGTTGCGCATTCAAACGAGGCGCTTTTGTTCGATTCTCGGTTTTTGAGGGGACCGCTCGCTGTGAAAAACATTCAACGCACTCTCGTCCTTGGTTGCAGCCTGGTCGCTCTGGCTGGCTGCGGCGCGGACGAAATCGTCTCGCCCGGCACCAGCGGCGACATCATCATCAACAATCCGGCGCCGACGCCGACTCCCACGCCGACCCCGACGGGCGGCCCGACGGTCACCCCGGCATCCGGCTGCCCGACGATCAACTCGACCGGCGGCCTGACCGATGCCGGCACGATCTCCGGTCCGACCGGCGAATATCGCGTCTGCGAACTGCCGGGCGATTTCGACGCCGACGACGAGCTGCCCTACGTTCCCGGCCTGCTCTACGCGATGAACGGCCGAGTCGATGTCGGCTCCGACCAGGGCTTCAACAGCACCGGCACGGAAGTCACGCTCGGCATCGAGCCCGGCGTGATCATCTACGCCGTGACCGGCCGCTCCTTCATCGTCGTCAACCGCGGCAACGCGATCGAGGCCGACGGCACCGCCGACAACCCGATCATCTGGACCAGCCGCGACAACGTGCTCGGCCTCACCGACGACGATTCGGACCAGCAGTGGGGCGGCGTCGTGCTGCTCGGCCGCGCGCCGACTTCCGACTGCTCGACCGGCGTGTTCAACACGGCCGCGGACCCGGAAGCCAACCCGCAGTGCGAACAGCTTGTCGAAGGGACCACGACCTCGACCGTTTTCGGCGGCACCGACGATGACGACAGCACCGGTTCGATGACCTTCAACCAGATCCGCTACTCGGGCTTCGCGCTCGCTCCGGGCGACGAGCTCCAGGCGCTCACCACCGGCGCGATCGGTTCGGGCACCAGGCTCGGCAACATCATGTCGTTCAACAGCTCGGACGACGGCGTCGAGTTCTTCGGCGGCACCGTCAACATGCGCAACCTCGCGGTCGTCGGCGCTTCGGACGACTCGATCGACTCCGACACCGGCGCCCAGGCCGCGCTCCAGAACGTGATCGTCGCCCAGCGTTCGAACACCGGTGACAGCGTCATCGAACTCGACAGCCCGCCGGACGACTACTCGACCGAGGCGATCCCGCGGAGCGTGCTTTCGGTGGTGAACTTCACCTTCATCCATAACTCGGCCACCGGCCAGGTCGTGCGCGCCCGCGGCGGTTCGCGCATCCGTCTCGCCAACGGCGTGATCCAGGCCAAGGGGACCCCCTGCGTCCGCATCGACCAGCCGGAAACCCTGGCGGCCGGGCCGACCTTCAACTCGATCCTCGGCGACTGCTCGGATTCCGAGCCGCTGCGTGCCACCGACGGCGCGTCGCTCACCGACCTGGAGGCGATCTACAACGACGCCGACGCCGACAACACGGTCGATACGGACGTGACCTTCACCGACCTGTTCTTCTTCGATGCTGGCGATGCCCCGACGTTCGACGTGACCGGTCTGTCGAGCTTCTTCGAGGAGGCCGACTACATCGGCCCGCTCGAAAGCGCCGATGACGATCGCTTCGTGGGCTGGACCTGCGACTCGAGCATCCTCGACTTCGGTTCGGGCTCGGCGTGCACGTCGCTTCCGATCCGCAACGGTGAGGGCTGACACGCGTCGGCACATTTGGCGGAGGCGCCGCGCTTCTGGCGCGGCGCCTCTCCGATCGCACAACATGGCCGCAACGGCCACGCGAGTTCAGGACCTAAAATGAGGGGGTCTAGCATTATGTCGACCGGCAAGCGCCTGGCAGGGCTGCTGCTTCTCACCAGTTCACTCACCTTCCCGACGTTTGCCCACGCGCAGGATCAGGGAACCCCACAGGGCAACGAAGACGCGGAGGATCCCCTGCTCGAGGCCGTCGGCGCCG
Source organism: Erythrobacter sp. HL-111 (assembly GCF_900105095.1). Classification (NCBI taxonomy): domain Bacteria; kingdom Pseudomonadati; phylum Pseudomonadota; class Alphaproteobacteria; order Sphingomonadales; family Erythrobacteraceae; genus Erythrobacter; species Erythrobacter sp. HL-111. Next base: position 1,420,381 of record NZ_LT629743.1, read on the forward strand.
CGCAGGAAGAAGAATACGACGAACCCGAAGTCTCGATCCCCGGCGGCGGCATCATCGTCACCGGGCGGCGCTCCCGCGATCCGGTGCGCGGTTCGACCCAGGTGCTCAACGTGCTGACCACCGAAGACATCGCGCGGACCGGCGAAGGCGACATCGCCGGCGCCCTGTCGCGCGTCACCGGTCTCAGCGTCGTCGGCGAGGGGCGCGTCTTCGTCCGCGGCCTCGGCGATCGCTACTCGCTCGCGCTCCTCAACGGCCTCCCCCTGCCGAGCCCGGAACCGCTCAGCCGCGTCGTTCCGCTCGACATCTTCCCGACCAACGTGATCGCCTCGAGCCTTGTCCAGAAGACCTATTCGGCCAACTATCCCGGCGAATTCGGCGGCGGCGTCATCAACCTCACCACCCGCGCCATCCCCGTCGAGAACTTCCTCACCGTCTCGATGAGCGGGGAATACGACAGCGAAACCACGTTCGAAAACGGCCTGACCTATTTCGGGTCGGACTGGGACTCGTTCGGTTTCGACAATGGCAACCGCGACATCCCGTCCTTCCTCCAGCAGGCGATCGACAGCGGAATTCCGTTCGACCAGCTGCCGCTCGACGCGACGCCGGGCGATCCCAATGCCCTGACGAAGGAAGCGATCGCGGGACAATTGCTGCCGACCAACCTCGTCACCCTGCAACGCCAGGACAGCCTGCCGGCGAACATGTCGGCCAACCTTACCGGCGGCGCTTCGTTCGAAATCGGCGATGGCACCTATCTCGGCATCATCGCCACCGCCGGCTACCAGAACCAGCGGCAGAACCGCAGCGTGCGCAACCAGCGCGCGAGCATCGACGATTTCTCCTTCGTGACCGAAGATTCGACGAACTTCATCACTGACGAGAACGTGCTCGTGAACGGCCTGCTCAGCTTCGGTCTCGACTTCGGCGAGAACACGATCCGCTGGACCAACCTCTACATCCGCGACACGCTCAAGACCGCGCGCCTTGCCGAGGGCTTCGACGTGACGCTCGGCTCGCAGGCCGGTGCGGACCTCCTGCGCCAGCGCACCGCCTGGTTCGAACGGCAGCTGATCGACACCCAGCTCGTCGGCGAATTCGAGTTCGGCGACGGGGCGTTCCAGCTCGACACCCGCGCGGGCTATGCCCGGACCGACCGCGAGGCGCCGTTCAACACGCAGATCCTCTATGCGCGCTCGAACGACACCACCCCGGACGAACCCGCGGATTCGTTCCGCAACGTGCTCGGCTCCAACTTCATCGCCTATTTCGACGGCAACAACGAGTTCTTCAACCAGACGGTCAGCTTCGACGACCTGAAGGAAGAGAACTATGCCGCGGGCGTCGACCTCACCTGGTCGGGGATCGACAGTTTCGACCTCACCGTGGGCTATGCCTATTCGGACACTGATCGCCGTTCGGAAAGCCGCATCTACTCGCCGCTGATCCGCCCGGACCTGCGGACCGACGTCGATATCGAACCGGCCATCCTCGGCCTGCGCAAGCCGGGTGACATCATCAACGGGGCGACCATCGCCGGGTTCAACGTCGACGTGCTCGATTTCGTCGACTTCCCGGTGTTCGACGCCCTGCTCGAGGTGCACGGGGCCTATGGCCAGGCGCGCTGGCTCCCGACCGACACGATCACCGTCGATATCGGCGTGCGCTACGAGGATGCGACCCAGCGGGTAACGCTGCCCGAAGGTCAGGCGACCACGCTGCCGGTCGAGACCAACCTGGAAAACGACTACTTCCTGCCGGGCGGCACGATCACCTGGGAAGTTGTTCCCGACCTCCAGCTGCGCGTCGCGGCCTCGAAGACGATCGCCCGTCCCCAGTTCCGCGAACTGGTCGACCAGATCTACTTCGACCCGATCTCTAACCCGGATTATTCACCGGCGGTGGTCTGACGGGTTGGCGGGAGTGGCGTAAGCATTTGCATTGTTGTAGGAATGTGGTTGCTTAAGCCAGACCTGCAACGGGGCAAAATATGCCACAGACCACACCCGCCGGATGCGATGATAGCGCGTCCGTATTTTCGTTTCCAGCAGTGCGCGGCAAGAAGGTCACAGCTGCGTTTGACGGCGGCAGGCTGACCTCGGATGGCGGGGTCCTGGTGCTGGCTCAGGCCGAGCGCATGATGGGGCTCTGCCAGCGGCTTGCGGCGTGTATTGCCGATCCGCGCGATCCTGCTCGGGTGGTTCATCGGCTTGAAGATATCCTGCGCGCGCGGATGTTCGCGATCGCCTGCGGCTATGAGGATGCCGATGATCTCGACGCTCTGCGCGATGATCCGGGCTTCCGCCTTGCGCTGGGCAAGCTGCCGGGATCGGGTGCGGGGTTGGCCAGCCAACCGACGATGAGCCGCTGGGAGAATGCGCCGAGCACGCGCGAGCTGGCAAAGATGCTGGGGATCATGATCGACATCTACTGCGCCAGCTACCCCACTCCGCCGGCGGCGGTGACGCTGGATATCGATGACACCTGCGACGTCGTGCACGGCTATCAGCAACTCTCCTTCTGGAACGGACATCATGGGGAGCGCTGCTTCCTGCCGATCCATGTCTACGACACGGCAACGGGCCGGCCGGTGGCGATGCTGCTGCGCACGGGCAAGACGCCTTCTGGCAAGGAGGCGGCAGGGCATATCCGGCGTCTGGTGCGCCATCTTCGCCGCCACTGGCCTGATACCCACATCACCATCCGCGGTGACGGGCATTATGGACGGCCCGAGGTCATGGCCTTCTGCGAGGCGGCCCATGTCGATTACGTGTTCGGTCTGCCGACCAACGCCGCGCTGCGCGCTGATCCGGTTATCGTCACTGCCGCCGATGCCTGCGCGGTCCGCCGCGCCGAGTGCCAACTCCCGGTCCTGCGCAGCTATGCCGAGACCCGCTACGGCGCGAAGAGCTGGAACCGCCAGCGCCGCGTCGTCGCCAGGATCGAGGCCAGCACGCTGGGCATGGATATCCGCTATGTCGTCACATCGCTAACCCAAGGCTCGGCTGAATACATCTATGACACGCTCTACTGTGCGCGCGGGCAGGCCGAGAACTTGATCAAGCTGCACAAGACCCAGCTGGCCAGTGACCGCACCTCGTGCCGGTCGGCGAACGCCAACCAGATGCGCCTGATCCTGCACACCGCTGCCTACTGGCTGCTGTGGCGCGTTCAGCAGGCGATCCCAAAGACCACCGCTCTGGCAAAAGCCGAGTTTACGACCCTGCGCCTGCGGCTGCTCAAGGTTGCTGCCCGCGTCATGGAAAGCGCCACCCGAATCCGCGTAGCGTTCGCCTCTGCGTGCCCCGATGCCGATCTGATGCGTGCCATCGTTCTCGCGCTCAAGCCTGCGCCGACGTAGCGGGCGCGGCAGTGCCGCAGAAACCCCGAGCCAAGTCCTTCAACCAGAAAAGCCCATCGATCACAGCGCGGTGAAACAGACGCCAGCGGTGCCGCACGCCCGCTCTACGCCGCCGCACGCAGCAGTGGCGTCAAGCTCGCGCCGAGAGGCGCCCAACCGCATCGCCGTGAATAAGAGAGGCTAACCGCGATTTCCGTGGTAACGCGCAGTTGATCGACTCCGAGTTCCTGAACCTCGAAGGCCGTGCGGAATATTACTTCGGCGGACGCAACCGCGTCAGCCTCGCCGGCTTCTACAAGGACATCGAGAACCCGATCGAACCGATCATCCTCGGCGGTTCGGGCACCGGCGACCTGACGACGACCTATGCCAACGCGCCCGAGGCGACGCTTTACGGCGCCGAACTGGAGCTCGTCTACGGCTTCGATCTCAGCAACTGGGGCGGTTTCTTCGAAACCAAGGAACTGCTGGTCATCGCCAACTACACCTACACCGACTCCGAGCTGTCCATCCCCGATGCGAACGCGCTCGTCCCGACCGTTGTCGGCGACGTTCCGGTGTCGATCGTGTTCGAGGAAGGCAACCCGCTGGTCGGCCAGTCGGACCACGTTGCCAACTTCCAGATCGGCTTCGAGGATTTCGACAAGACGCAGCAGGCCTTCCTGCTCTTCAACTATGCGAGCGAACGGGTCACGACCCGCGGTTTCGCCACGCCGGACGTGATCGAGAACCCGGGTCTGGTCGTCGACTTCGTCACCCGTTCCGACCTCGACGCGCTGGGCCTTCCGCTCCAGCTCAGCCTCGAGGTGCGCAACATCTTCGGCCGGGACAATTTCGAGTTCCTCGAAAACGAGACCGGCCGGATCGAGGTGAACACCTTCGAAGTCGGCACCCGCTTCCAGATCGGCCTGCAGGCGAAGTTCTGACCCCTGTCGAACCGGGAAAGCCGCGGCGCGCGAGGCGTGCCGCGGCTTTTTCCGTTTTCGCATAGGCCCTACCCCTCCCCTCACCAGACGCCGAGGTGCCGGTGGCGACGCGCTGGCCGTCGCACCCTCCGCTTCCGGGCGGGGCCTGCGCCGCGGCTGCCCCGCGCGCTTCACCGCCCCGCTCAGTTCAGGTCGAAGACGTACCCCATCGAACGCACGGTCCGCAGCGGGTTGCCCCCGCCCGCCGCCTTGATCGCTCGGCGCAGCCGGCCGACCCAGACGTCCACCGTGCGTTCGTCGATCTGCGGCTCGCGCTTGCCGAGGCCGTTGATGAGGTCTTCGCGGGAAAGCACCCGGTTCGGGTTTTCCGCGAAAAACCGCAGCAGGCGGAACTCGTTCGGCCTCAGCTGGATCGGCTCGCCATCCCAGCGCGCCTGCAGGGCGGCCATGTCGATCGCGAGCGGGCCGACCTCGTAGCGCCGGGTCGAGTGGCGATCGGTGGAGCGGATCTGTAGCGCCAGCACCCGGTCGAGCACCGTGGTCCGGTCGAGCGGGCCGACCATGTAATCGTCCGCGCCCGCGCGCAGGGCGCGGCGGCGGTCCTCGACGTCGTCCTCCTCGAGCACCATGGTCACGTGCGCTTCGCAGGTGCGCGGATCGGCGCGCAGGCGGCGGCACATCTCCAGCCCGGCGAGATCGTCCATCACCCAGTCGACGAATGCCCACATCGGCCCTTCGACCAGACGTTCCGGCCCGGCGGGGCCGAGGCGGTCGAAGGTGAAGCGGCGCTGGTCGTGAACGAAGTCCTCGAGACTGTCCGCCAGCTTGCTGGTGAGGAAGATGTTGACGACGTCCATGGAGCGCCCCGCCCGGTTGCCGATGACGCTTGGCCGACCCTTGTGACGCGTTCGTGACGTGTTCCTGATGGGTTTGAAAGGCTTGTCATATTGGCACAGGAGGCGCGGCATGGCGCCCTTGCGGGGCGAAGGTCCCTGCCTCCGCGCGAACTCATTTGCCCTGATCGAGCACGCTCACCCGGTCCATCGCGGGCATCGGCATCCCCATCCCTGTCGGCCATTTCGGGCGATAGGGCGCCTCGAGCGCCGCGATCTCGTCCTGCGCGAGGTCGATCTCCAGCGCGCGCACCGCGTCGGCGATGTGGTGCGGCTTGGTCGCGCCGATGATCGGCGCGGCGACCGCTTCCCTGGTGAAATGCCATGCGAGGGCGAGGCTCGCCATGGCCTCCCCGCGCCTCTCGGCGAGGTCCGCGAGCGCGTCGATCACCGCATCGTCGGCCTCGTCCCCGGTGTAGAGCGCCTTGCCCACGCTGTCGGTCTGCGAACGCACCGTCTCCTCCCCCCGCGGCCGCGCCAGCCGCCCGCGCGCGAGCGGCGACCACGGGATGACGCCGACGCCCTCGTCCTCGCACAGGGGCAGCATTTCGCGCTCTTCCTCGCGGTAGAGCAGGTTGAGCTGGTTCTGCATCGAAACGAACGGCGTCCACCCGTTGGCGCGCGCCGTTTCCTGCGCCTTGGCGAACTGCCAAGCATACATCGAGGACGCGCCGACATAGCGCGCCTTGCCCGCCTTCACGATGTCGTGGAGCGCCTCCATCGTCTCCTCGATCGGCGTTTCGTCGTCCCAGCGGTGGATCTGGTAGAGGTCGATGTAATCCATGCCGAGCCGGGTGAGGCTGTCGTCCACCGCCTGCAGCAGCGCCTTGCGCGAAAGGCCGCCGGTATTGGGCGCATTGCGCCACGGGATGAAGGCCTTGGTCGCGACCACGATCTCGTCGCGGCGGGCCATTTCCCCGAGCAGCTTGCCCGTGATCTCTTCCGACGTGCCGCCCGAATAGCCATTGGCGGTGTCGAAGAAATTGATGCCCGCTTCCAATGCCGCGCGGAAGAAGGGCCGCGCCTCGCCCTCGCCCAGCAGCCAGTCGCCGTGCCAGCCCTTCGACGTGTCGCCATAGCTCATGCAGCCGAGGCACAGGCGCGAAACGGCAAGGCCCGAGGCTCCGAGGCGGGTGAATTGCATGGCATTCGTCCTTTCGATGGGTTGCGGCCGGATTGTGCGTCAGGAAGGCGGGCGGTGCACGCCGGAATTGGGCTGAAGGTTACGAAGTTTACAGGGTGTCACCTTTTCCGAACGCGGACAAATGCCTGGAATCATGAAGGAAAACCCCCGGTTTCCCGAAGGTGACGGACACGGGTGCGGGGCGGAAAATCCGGCGGGGATGCGGCATGGCCAAGCAATGGCACCCCCGCCGGGCGTAGGAAAGCCGTCCTGCCCGCTTCAGGACAGCGTCAGCCCGCCATCCACCACCAATGTCTGTCCGGTCATGTAGGCGGACAGCGGCGAAGCGAGGAAGAGCGCGGCCCCGGCCATGTCCTCCGGCGTGCCCATGCGGCCGAGCGGAATCGCGCGGAGCGAGGCTTCGCGCCGTTCGGGGTGGTCGGTGGTGACAGCGGTGAGCTTGGTCGGGACAAGGCCGGGGGCGATGCCGTTGACGCGCACACCGTCTCGCGCCCAGGCCTCGCCGAGCGTCTTGACGAGGCTCGCCGCGCCCGCCTTGGACGCGGCATAGGCGGGCGTGCCGATGGTGGACTTGAACGCCGCGACGCTGGAGACGACGATCATCGAGCCGCCCCTTTCCGCAAGGCCCGGATGGAAGGCGCGCGCCACGTCCATCACCGAATTGAGATTGACGTCCACCACCGCGTCCCACCCCTCGCGGGTGAATTCGGCCCGCTTGTAGCGCACCACCCCCTGCGACTGGACAAGCACGTCGACCGGCCCGATCTTCGCGGCGAGGGCATCCGCCGCGTCGCGCTCCCTCACGTCGAGCCGTTCATAGGCGAGCCCGGTGAAGTCCGAATCCTCCGCCTCGAGATAATCCCCCGAATCGGGCCGCGTGCCGGTAACGATGACCTGCGCCCCGGCGGCGCGGAAGCCCTGCGCGATGCCGTTGCCGATCCCGCTCGACCCGCCGATGACGAGGGCGCGCTTGTCGGTGAAATCGAGGGGGTCGGTCATGGCGATTGCCTCCTTTTGCGGAGAAAGGCCCCCTCCTTCCGAAGGAGGGGGTTGGGGGTGGTTCCGGCGGCCCGCGAGAAGCCAACGCCGCACCCCCGCCCCTCGATCCCCTCCCCGCGGGGCGGGGAAGCGTCATGCCTCAGATCGAGCGCGAGATCACTTCCTTCATGATCTCGTTGGTGCCGCCGAAGATGCGGGTGACGCGCGCATCGCGCCACAGCCGCGCGATGGCGTATTCGTTCATGTAGCCCGCCCCGCCGTGGAGCTGCAGCGCGACATCGCAGCATTCCCATTGCAGGTCGGTGTGCCACAGCTTGGCCGCCGACGCCTCGTCGGTGGTGAGTTCGCCCGCAAGGTGCTTGCGGATCGCCCAGTCGAGATGCGCCCAGCCGACCTGGATCTTGGCTTTGAGGTCGGCAAGGGTGAACTTGGTGTTCTGGAACTCGAACACGGTCTTGCCGAAGGCCTTGCGGTCCTTGGTGAACTTGACCGCCTCGTCGAAGGCGCGCTGCGCCGCCGCCTGCGCGCCGACCGCGATGCCGAGCCGTTCCTGCGGCAGTTCTTCCATCAGGTGAACAAAGCCCATGTTTTCGGCGCCGAGGATATTGGTCATCGGCACGCGGCAATCGTTGAAGAACAATTCGGAGGTGTCGGCGGAATGTTGGCCGATCTTGTCGAGATTCCGCCCGCGCTCGAACCCCGGCGTGTCAGCATCGACGAGGACGAGGCTGGTGCCCTTGGCGCCCTTTTCCGGATCGGTCTTGGCGACGACGATCACCACGTCGGCGTTCTGACCGTTGGTGATGTAGGTCTTCGACCCGTTGATGACGAGGTGGTTGCCGTCCTTCTTCGCCGTGGTGCGGATGCCTTGAAGGTCGGAGCCCGCGCCCGGTTCGGTCATGGCGATGGCGGTGATGATGTCGCCGCTGACCATGCCGGGCAGATATTTCGCGCGCTGTTCCGGGGTGCCGAGGCGCTCGAAATAATTTGCGGTGATGTCGTTCTGGAGCGTGAAGCCCGCCGAGGAGCCGAGATAGGACAGCTCCTCGGTCAGCACGCAGTTGAAGCCGAAATCGAGGCCGAGCCCGCCGTTCTCTTCCTTCACCGTCATGCACAGCATCCCGGCGTCCCCCATCTTTTTCCACACGTCGCGCGGCACGATGCCGTTGGCCTCATGATCGTCCATGTGCGGGGTCAGGGCTTCCGCGAAGACCTTGCGGACAGTGTCGCGGAAGGCCTCGTGGTCTTCGTTATAGGCGGTGCGGTACGAGGTTGCGAGCATGGGGGGCGTCTCTCCGGGCAAAGGGTTTTGATTTGCCACGATACAACCGCGCCTGCGGGCGGGGGTCAAGCGCGAAAGTGGGGGTGCGTTTTAGACTGGGTCGGTTGGTTCGCCTTGAGCCATCGCCTTCCGGAACTTCCAGAACTCGATCAGAATGATCCCAGACGTGACGATGTTCACAAGCTCCCAAGTGTCTCTGTCCAGAGTGATTTTTATGAAAGGGTTATAAAGAAGAGCCAAGAATCCAAATGCCCATGCCCATGCTATCCGCTTCTGACTGTGTGACAAGACAGCGATCCACGCTGCGTATCCGGTCACAGCGAGGCGCAAGATTTGGTAGTAGCCGTATGGAAAATCGCCGATCGCAGCAACGCACGCCCCAGCAAGCGCGAGGCAGACCCACGCTGGAGGGCGATCACCAGTATCCGCGTCGGGCATTTTTCGTTTCAACCCATAAGACGAAAAGCTGCAACACCAAGCCAATACCTAAAACAGGTGCAAACCAGTAAATCAGGGTAAAAAAGTCAGTCCCGTCAGGATTGATGAATGTGACCACCATCATTGCGATCACGCCAAGCTGGGAAAAGAAAGCGGGCATCGAGGCCTGATCGTTTCCTGCCTCTGCATCTTTGCGAGCCAGAAAAGACCACGGCCCGGTTGCAGCAGCATAGCCCCAAAGCATCTGAAAAAGTCCAACGCCGGAATTGTTAATGATCGCTGCGAAAACAACGACACATGAGATTGCAATTACGACATATGTCCAAATCATCGCCGGAATTCCGGCAATTAACATAAGCGGCATGCTTTCGCGCTCGGCCGCCCACTTTACGATTGGCAAAAAAATCATGCCCGGAACAAGTGCAAGCGAAAGTGCAAACGCTCCGACTAGCATCCACGCCAAACCTAAGAAAAATGCAGTCCATTCACCTTGGAATAGCATGGCGGCACCGCCAACGAGGCCAGCGAGCATATTCAGGATGATGAATGGCAAAACGAGAAGTTGCACGGCCTCAGTCCCCCAGAAGCTCAATCGCTCAAGGGTCTGAATGCCAGAACAGGTGTTGCCTTACAACGAGTAAGCAGCGCCACCACCCCCGGCCCCTCCTCTGAAGAGGAGGGGGATCAGTTTACCCCACAAACGCCCGCTCGATCACGAACTGCCCCGGCTTGTTGTTCGCGCCCTCTTCAAACCCGCGGCGTTCCAAGTCCGCCGCATGGTCCTTGATCATCGCCATGCTCCCGCACAGCATCACGCGGTCTTCGTCGGGCACAAACCGCTGCGGGCCCTTCGACTGTTCGAACAGCCGGCCATCGTCGATCAGCGCCTGGATCCGGCCCTGCGTGCGGAACGGCTCGCGCGTGACGGTGGGGACGTAGATCATCCGCTCGCGGTCCTCGTCCTCGAGCAGGGGATCGCCTTCGAGCTTGGATTCGAGCAATTCGCGATAGGCGAGATCGGCCACCTGGCGGACCGAATGGACCACGATCACCTCGTCATACATGGCGTAGACTTCGGGATCGCGCACCAGGCTCATGAACGGGGCAAGGCCGGTGCCGGTGGACAGCATGAACAGCCTCTTGCCCGGCAGCAGCGCGTCGGTGACGAGCGTGCCGGTCGGCTTCTTGCCGAGATAGATCGGATCGCCGACCCGGATGTGCTGGAGCCGCGAGGTCAGCGGGCCGTCCTGCACCTTGATCGAAAGGAATTCGAGTTCATCGGCATAGGACGGGCTCGCCATCGAATAGGCGCGCAGGAGCGGCTTGCCGTTCTCGCCCGGCAGGCCGATCATGATGAATTCGCCCGAGCGGAAGCGGAAGCTCGCCGGGCGCGTCATCTTGAGGCTGAACAGGCTGTCGTTCCAGTGGTGGACATGCGTGATCGTCTCGATCGTCAGCGCCGAGCTTTCGGTGAACTGGGTGCGGTCGATGATGGGCTGGTTCACTTAGTTGCCTCGCCGGGTCGGGAATGTGGGATGCGGCCGAGCGCTTTCACGCACCGCTTCGGATCGGCGGCGACATGGCCTGTTAGGCCCTGCGCCGCAAGGTAGTTTTGTGACATGACGGCATAGCCCGCCTTGACAAAGGACAAGGCAAGAGCGGTCTCAATTCCACCCTGCCCGGTCGAAGATCTCCACCGCCGCGCGCTGGTTGCGCCCGATCTCGGCCGCGTCGAGCTCGTCCGCCCTGAACCCGCCGAGCCGTTCGACCGCCGAGGCCGCCTCGATCCCGCTTACCGCCGGGTATTCGTTGTTGCCGTTGGCGAAATAGCGCTGCGCGCTGTCCGAAGTGAGATATTCGAGGAAGCGGATCGCGTTCTCCCGGTTGGGCGCACCCTTGACCACGCCGGCCCCGCTCACGTTGACGTGGGTGCCGGTCGTGTCCTGGTTGGGGAAGATCACGCCCACCCGATCGAACATCGCCCGCTCGGCCTCGTCCCCGCCGGCATAGCGCGCGAGGTAATAGGTGTTGACGATCGAGATGCGGCATTCGCCCGCCGCCACGGCCTCGATCTGGCTGGTGTCGTTGCCCTGCGGATCCCGCGCGAAATTGGCGACCACGCCCCTGGTCCATTCCTCGGCGGCCTCCTCGCCCTCGTGCGCGACGATGCTGGAGAGGAGCGAGATGTTGTAGATGTTCGAGGAGGAGCGCACGCAGATATCGCCCCGGAACCGGGGGTCGGCGAGGTCCGCATAGGTTTCGAGCCCCTCGGGCCGGCCTTGCGCCTTGTCGTAGATGATGATGCGCGCGCGGGTCGACAGGCCGAACCACAGGCCATCGGGGTGGCGCAGGTAGGCGGGGATGCGCTCGGCGAGGGTATCGGATTGAACGGAATCGAGGATGCCCGCCTCCTCGGCCCGCCAAAGCCGTCCGGCATCGACCGTGATGAGCAGGTCGGCGGGCGAGAATTCGCCCTCGCTCTCGATCCGCTCGATCAGCGCGTCGGCCCCGGCCTCGATCCGGTTGACCTTGATCCCGGTCTCTTCGGTGAAGTCCTCGTAGAGCCTGAGATCGGTGTCGTAATGCCGCGAGGAATAGATGTTGACCTCGCCATTGTCTCCCGGCGCGGGTCCCTCCGGGCTGTCCTCGCACGCGGCAAGGGTCAAGGCTAGAGCGCCGGCAAGGAGGGTACGAAGCATCGGGAAAGTCCTTTCTTACAGCGTCGGGAGCGGGCGATCCGCGCCGCTATTTGCGAATGCGTTGCAATATTGCACGGCTGCTTGCAAGTGCAATCCTCGCCCCCGGACGCTCAGCGGGCGGCGAAGGCGCGGGCCGAGCCCGGCCGCGGCACGACCCGGAACCGCGCGTCCCGCGCCGGAGCGTTCGCCGCCTCGATCGCGAGGTCGCGCCCGCCCTCCCCGCCCACCAGCACGCGCACCATGCCTTCGCCGGTTGCATGGACGTCGCGCACCGGAAGGCCCGCCTCGTCGGCGAACAGGTCGAGCGCGCCCGCGTGGACGAGAAGGTCGAGCCGCGGAACATCGGGCACTTCCCCGGCGAGGCTGGCGAGCGGCCAGTCGCCGAACGCGGTCGCCAGCACCCCGTCGCGCCGTTCGGCCGGGATGACCTGCGCGCCCGAAAACATCGCCCCGACCGAAGCGGCGCACGGGGCGGCGTGCAGTTCCTCCGGGCTGCCGAACTGGACGATGCGCCCCGCTTCCATCACCGCGATCCGATCGCCTATGTCGAGCGCCTCTGCCGGGTCGTGCGTGACGATGATGGTGGTCGCGCCGCGCCCCTTGAGCAGCATCCGGCAATCGCGCCTGAGGCTGCGGCGCAGCACGATGTCGACGCTGGCGAAGGGTTCGTCCATCAGCAGCACCGCCGGTCCCGGCGCCATCGCCCGGGCGAGCGCGGCGCGCTGCTGCTGCCCGCCCGAAAGCTCGTGCGGATAGCGCCCGCCGAGGCCCGAAAGCCCCACCCGGTCGAGCCATGCGCCGACCTCGCCGTGGCGCGCGCGGGGCAGGCCGAAGGCGACGTTCCGGGCGAGCGTCATGTGCGGGAACAGCGCCCCTTCCTGGAATACCAGCCCGACCGGGCGTTTCTCCGGCGGCGGGGAGCGCGTTTCGTCGGCCAGCACCTCGCCGCCGAGCAGGATCGCCCCGCGCTGCACCGGGAGCAGCCCGGCGGCCAGCCCGAGCAAGGTTGACTTGCCGCACCCCGAGGAGCCAAGCAGGCAGGTGATTTCCCCGGCCGGCGCCACGAGACTGATATCGCGCAGCGCCTGCACCTCACCATATGCATGGGCGACATGTCTGAATTCGAGGCTCAATCTGCTGTCCTTATGGCCGCCGTTCCCGTGGCCGCTGTCCCGCTGGCCGCAGTTCCGCCGACCGCTGTCCCGATGGACCGTGAATGGCTGTGCAAGTGAGCCGCATTAGTCGGACAGATGGTCCGCAGGCAAGCGCGGCGCACGGCCCCGCGCGGGCGCGGCGCGCACCGGCGATGCCGCGCGGGTGGGATTGGCCCGCCCTCGCCCTTGCCGCCCTCGCCGCGCTGCCGATCATCGCGATCCTCGTCGCCGCGCCTGCGGGGGGGATGGAGGCGCTCGCGCACATGGCGGGTTCGGTCCTGCCGCGTTACGTGGTGAACACCGCGGCGCTCATGCTGCTCACCGGGACGCTGGCGGGCGTCATCGGGGTCGGCTGCGCCTGGCTCGTTTCGGCGGCGGAGTTTCCCGGGCGGCGCGTGCTGGCCTGGGCGCTGGTCCTGCCGCTGGCGGTGCCGGCCTATATCGCGGCCTATATCTATGCCGACCTGCTCGATTACGCGGGGCCGGTGCAGGGCGCGCTGCGCGGCCTTGCCGGAAACGGGGGGGGCGGCGTCCTGCCCGACATCCGCTCGCTGCCGGGCGGGGCCTTCGTGCTCGGGATCGTGCTCTATCCTTACGTCTACCTGCTCGCCCGCGCCGCCTTCGCCGCGCAGAGCCTCGGCCAGTTCCGCGCCGCAAGGAGCCTCGGCGCCGGGCCGTGGCGCGCCTTCTGGCGCATCGCCCTGCCCGCCGCGCGGCCCGCGATCGCCGGGGGGCTCGCGCTCGTGCTGATGGAAGTGCTGGCCGATTTCGGGGTCGCGGAATATTTCGCGATTCCCACCTTCTCGACCGGGATCTTCCGCAGCTGGCTGGCGATGGGGGACAAGCAGGCCGCGCTCAAGCTCGCCGCGATCATGCTGCTGTTCGTCGTCGTCCTCGTCGCGCTCGAGGCCTCGACCCGTTCCGGGCGCAGCGAGAGCCGCGATGCGAGGGCGCGGGCGGGCACACCGCTGGTGGAATTGTCGCCAGCCCTGAAGGCGCTCGCCAGCCTCGCCTGCGCATTGCCGGTGCTGCTCGGCTTCCTCGTCCCGGTCCTGCATCTCGGCGGGCTGGCCGCGACGCCGGCGGCGCTCGGCGCGACGCGCGACCTTGCCGCCTATGCCGAAGACAGCCTGTGGCTGGGCCTTGCCACGGCGCTCGCCTGCCTCGTTGCCGCGCTGCTGCTGGTCTTTGCCCGCAGCCGTTCGCACAGCCCGCTGGTGGGCGGCGCGATCCGGCTCGCGACGCTCGGCTATGCCCTGCCCGGGGCGCTGCTCGCGGTGGGGCTGCTCGCCCCGCTCGGCGCGTTCGACGTGGAACTGACCCGCTTCGCCCGCGACCGGCTCGGCTATGCGCCGGGCGGGCTGCTGCTGACGGGCACGAGCCTCGTGCTCGTCTACGCGCTTTCGGTGCGGTTCCTGACGGTCGCCTACAACGGGATCGACAGCGGCATGGCGACGATCCCGGCCAATCTCGATGCCGCGGCGCGCTCGCTCGGGGCGGGACCGGCGCGGGTGCTGGCGCGGATCCATGCCCCGCTCCTCGCCCCCAGCCTCGCCGGGGCGGGCGCGCTCGTCTTCATCGACACCCTGCGCGAACTTCCCGCGACGCTCATCCTGCGCCCGTTCAACCTCGAGACGCTGGCGACGCGCACCTATCGCCTCGCCGGCGACGAGCGGCTGGCCGAGGCTTCGATCCCGGCGCTGATCCTGCTCGCGGCGGGGATTCTGCCGGTCATCCTGCTCCATCGCACCGCGAGCCGGTGAGGAGCGCGGAATCGCAAGGGGAAATTGTCCCCACGCAGCCATCCATCGGGCCTTGCGGGGACGGTCCCTTGGGCTAAAAGTGGCCGCCTATGGCACGTTTTCCCTTTTCCGCGATCGTCGGCCAGGACGAGATGAAACAGGCCCTGCTGATCGCGGCGGTCGATCCGAGCATCGGCGGGGTCATGGTCTTCGGCGACCGCGGCACCGGCAAATCGACCGCCGCGCGCGCGCTGGCCGCGCTGCTCCCCCCGATTTCAGCGATCGAGAACTGCCCCTATGGCTGCTCCAGGGAAGAGGCCGGGCGCTATCCCGATGTCTGCGGCAGCGGCCCGGTCAGGAAGCGCGCCGTGCCCTTCGTCGACCTGCCGCTGGGCGCGACCGAGGACCGGGTGATCGGCAGCCTCGATCTCGAACGGGCGCTGCGTTCGGGCGAAAAGGCGTTCGAGCCGGGCCTGCTCGCCAAGGCCCATCGCGGGTTTCTCTACATCGACGAGATCAACCTGCTCGAGGACCATCTCGTCGATCTCCTGCTCGACGTCGCCGCATCGGGCGAGAACGTGGTCGAGCGCGAGGGCCTGTCGGTCCGCCACCCGGCGCGGTTCGTCCTGATCGGGTCGGGCAACCCCGAAGAAGGCGAACTGCGCCCGCAATTGCTCGACCGTTTCGGCCTTTCGGTCGAGGTGCGCACGCCGGGCGAGATCGAGACGCGGATCGAGATCATGCGCCTCGTCGCCGAGCGCGAGAGCGACCCGGAGGCCTTCTCGGAGAAATGGGCGGGCGAGGACGAGAAGATCCTGAAAAAGGTCGCGCGCGGCAAGGCGAAGCTTCCCAAGCTGGTGCCGGGCGAGGACCTGCTGCGCGACGCGGCGGAGCTGTGCCTCGCGGTGGGCGCGGACGGACTGCGCGGCGAACTCACCCTGATGCGCGCCGCGCGGGCGCTGGCGGCGCTGAAGGGCGCGAAATCGGTCACGCGGGAGCACCTGGTCGAAGTCGCGCCCTCGGCCCTGCGCCACCGGCTGCGCCGCGACGTGCTCGACGAAACCGGCTCGACCACGCGCATCAACCGCGCGATCGACGAATTGTTCGGATGAACGCCGCCGCTCCGCTGGCCGATGCGGGCGGCGCACCCGACCCGATGGAGGACGCGCTGCTCGCGGCGCGGCTGTTCCTCGCGGCTCCCGCGCGGTTCGGCGGCATGGTGCTGCGCGGGAGCGGTCCGGCGCGCGATGCGCTGATCGCGGCGCTGGGCGAACGGATGGCGGCGGCGGGCCGCCCGTGGCGGCGCCTGCCGGGCCATGTCGACGACGAACGCCTGCTCGGCGGGATCGACATCGCCGCGAGCCTCGCCGCCGGGCGCGCGGTGGCGCAATCGGGGCTGGTCGAGGAAGCGGCGGGCGGCGCGCTGGTCGCGCCGATGGCCGAACGGATCGAGGACGGGGTCGCCGGGCGGCTCGCCCAGGCGCTCGACGAGGGCGCCGCAGGAAGCGGCAGGACCCCTGCGCTCGTCCTGCTCGACGACAGCACCGACCCCGACGAATGCCCGCCGGCAAGCCTGATCGAGCGCCTCGCCTTTTCCTGCGACCTTGCGGGGTCGCGGATGTGGCAGGACCTCCCCCTGCCCGACGCGCCGACGGTGGACCCCGTCGCCGTGGCTCCGCTTTCGGACGAGGCGCTGGGCGCCCTCGCCGCCACCGGCGAGGCGCTGGGCGTCGCCTCGCTGCGGGCGCTGCTCTTCGCGAGCGAGGCGGCCCGGGTCCACGCCGCGCTGGCCGGGCGGAGCGAGGCGATCGAGGCGGACCTTGCCGCCGCGGTGCGGCTTGTCCTCGCCCCGCGCGCGACGCGCCTCCCGCCCGCGCCGCAGGAAGACCAGGCGCAGCAGCCCGACCAGCCCCCGCCCGAGCCGCCGCCGCCAGACCCCGGCGACCCGCCCGAACCCGGCGAGAGCGAACAGGGCGAGGACGAACGGCAGCAACGGCAGGACGCGCTCGAGGAAATGCTGGTCGAAGCGGCCGAGGCGGCGATCCCGGCGGACCTGCTCGAACAGCTCGCGCAGGGCAACGCGCCGCGCCGCACCGGCGGCGCGAGCGGGACCGGGCAGAAGAAGAAAGCGCGGATGCGCGGCAAGCCGCTGGGCGCGCGGCCCGGAATGCCGCGCGGGGGCAACCGGCTCGCGCTGATCGACACCCTGCGCGCCGCCGTGCCGTGGCAGCAGGTCCGCCGCCGCGAACGGGCACGCGACAGCCGCACCGACGCCGGCGGCGAGGCCCCGATCCTGATGCGCAAGGAGGACCTTCGCATCCGCCGGTACGAGGAGAAGGCCCCGCGCGTCACGATCTTCGCGGTCGATGCCTCGGGCTCCGCCGCCGCCGCGCGCCTCGCCGAAGCCAAGGGCGCGGTCGAGCTGATGCTGGCGCAGGCCTATGTCACCCGCAGCGAGGTCGCGCTGGTCGCCTTCCGCGGCGAGACCGCCGAATTGCTGCTTCCCCCGACCCGTTCGCTCACCCGGGCCAAACGCGCCCTGTCGGGCCTGCCGGGCGGCGGCGGGACCCCGCTCGCACTCGGGCTGAAGGCGGCGCGCGAATGCGCCGAAAGCGCGATCGGCAAGGGCCGCACGGCCAGCCTCGTGATCCTGACCGATGGGCGCGCCAATATCGACGCGAACGGCCAGCCGGGCCGCAGGCAGGCGGGCGCGGATGCCGAGGCGGCGGCGAAGGCCATCGCCGCGCGCGGGATCGAGGCGCTGGTGGTCGACATCTCGCCCCGCCCGGCGCGCGAGGGGCCGGCGCTGGCCGAGGCGCTGCGCGGGCGCTTCCTCGCTCTCCCCCGCGCCGATGCGAAGACGCTCCAGACCGCGATCACCGCCGCCCAGCCCGGCGCGCGCAGGGCAGCGGCATGAGCCGCGCGCTCGACTGGAACCGCGAGGGGCGCATCTGGCCGCACCGCGAAGCGAGCGCCTTCGTCCCCTCGGGCGGCGCGACCTGGCACGTCCAGCGCATGGGCCCCGCAGGCGCGCCGCAGGTGCTGCTGCTGCACGGCACGGGGGCTTCGGTCCATTCCTGGCGCGACGTCATGCCGCTGCTGGCGCGCGATCACGACTGCATCGCGATCGACCTGCCGCGCCACGCCTACACCCGCGGCCATTCGGTCGAGCACACCGCCCTCCCGCGCATGGCCGGGAAGGTCGCGGGGCTCGTCGCGGACCTCGGGCTCGACCCGGCGATCATCGTCGGCCATTCGGCGGGCACCGCGCTCGCGATCCAGCTCGCGCTCGACCATGGTTTCTCCGGGCCGATCCTCGGGCTCAATTCCGCGCTGCGTCCGTTTCCCGGCCCCGCCGCGCAGGTCTTTCCCGCACTCGCCAAGGCGCTGTTCGTCAACCCGCTCGTCCCGCGCATCTTCTCGGCGACCACCATGCTGCCGGGCGAGGCGGACCGGTTCCTCAGGCGCTCGACCGGTTCGCGCATCGATGCGACCGGGCTCGCCTGCTATTCGGCGCTGCTGCGCAATCCGGGCCATGCCAAGGGGGCGCTGGCGATGATGGCGAACTGGGACCTGCCGCGCCTCAGGGCCCGGCTCGGCGAGACGAGGAACCCGGTCCTGCTGGTCCATTCCGACAGGGATGCGGCGATCCCGCTCGACTGGACGCGCGAAGCGAGCGGGTGGCTGCCCAACGCCTCGCTCGAGGTGATGGAAGGCTTCGGCCATCTCGCCCACGAGGAAGCGCCCGACCGCGCCGCCGCGCTGATCCGGGACTTCGCCGCGCGGCACGGGGCGGCCTGCTCATGAACTTCGGCTGGATCGAACTCGTCTTCTTCTACGGTTTCGCGATCGGTTTCGGCGTGTGGCAGGTCGTCAAGACCGACCGCGAACTGAAGCGCACCCGCGCCGAAAGGGAAGCGCGCGAGGCGGCGGAGCGCGAAAGGGATGCGCCCTAGGCCCCAGCCCTCCTACTGGCGCTGGCGCGGCATCCTGTAGGGCAGCATGAACTGCACGACGGGGGAGGCGAAACGCCGCATGTCGAGGCTTTCCTGGACCGCGACGACCTCCTCCCCGTCGAGGTGCGAGGAAAGCTCGGAGCGCGAATAGAACGGCGTGTCCTCCCACGTACGCCGCACCCGCGCGAGCGAGATTTCGGACCGCGCCCGGCGTTCCACCTGCCACTTGCTGCGCGGCAGGCGGGCGATCGGGGGAAGCTCCGCATCCTCGGCCATGCCGGCGCGGTCGAACCGGATTGCGCTTGCGAACAGCGAACCGTCGCTGCGCTCGCCCTCGTAGCAGACCAGCGCGCCGCGGGTCGTGTGGGCGCGCGACCAATGCCAGATGCGAAACCCCTCCTCGAGCGATTCGGTGCCGCGGTTGTGGTCGAAATAGCCCTTGCCCCGCCACGACAGGCCGGGCCGTTCCATCTCCACCTCGATCCGCGCGCGCGGGGCGAGGCAGTGCCAGACGTGCCTTTCGCCGTGGTCGAGCGCGAAGCTCGTGGGGTTCAGGGCCTCGGGATGGACCTTCACCACCCCGCGCACCGGGCGGCGGAGCGGGTTGAACAGGCGCGTGTCGCGTTCCTCGATATGGATGTGGAGCGCATCGCCCTGCCATTCGACCCGGCTCGGCCCGATCGCGAGGGTCGAAGCCTCGCGCGTGACCTCGCGGCGCGGCCGCTCGGTCATCACCCAGCGCGCCTCCGGCCCGTAGAGCGCGACGTTGAGCGAGCAGTGATCGATCGGGTCGAGCCGGCCCTTGCGCTTGTAATAGGGCGAAAAGACGCTGCCGACGAAGGCGATGATCGTCAGGGCGTGCTGCCCGTCGTCGCTGATCGCATCGACGTACCACCAGGTGTAGCCCCCGGGTGGTACTTTCGCGTCGAAGCGAGGTCCGATGCGATCGTCCTTGCCGCCAGCAGTCCGGACAAGGCGGCCATGGGGACCCCGGCCGCCGGGTGGGTCGCCCCGCCGGCGCAGTAGAGCCCCTTCAGCCGCGTTTTCGGTCCCTGCCTCAGGAAGGAGGCCGCCCAGCCGTGCGACGCCCTGCCATAAAGGGCTCCACCGGTTTGCGGGAACAGCCTTTCCCAGCTCGCGGGTGTCGCGAGTTCGTGGGGCATAGGGTCCTCGAGTTCGAGCCCGCACCGTGCGAGCGTCGCCCTCATCTGCCGTGTGCATCTTTCGGTCTCCTCGGGTGGATAGGCGTGGGTGTCCCCGTTGGCAGGGGCGTTGACGATGATCTGGATCCGCTCGCGCGCGGCGCCCGGGCCGTCGCCGGTGCCGTGCGCGCCGCGATCCTGCGCGCAGAGATAGACGGTCGGCTCGCTCGGGGGACGGCCGGCGCGGATCTCCTCGAACTCGCGGGCGTAATCGCGCGAGAAGAATACATTGTGATGGGTGAGGTCGAAGCCGCCGGTCTTCGCGTGGGCGAACCAGACGAGCGCGGAGAGCGAGCGCCTCGCGGGCGGCATCGAAGGCACGGCGCGCGCGGCCTCGGGACCGAAGCGCCCCTCCGCGAGCGCGGCGGGATCGCCGTTGCACACGACGATGTCGGCCGGGAGCATTTCCCCGTCGGCGAGCCGCACCCCCGTGACGCGCCCGTTCGGCGCGAGGACGTGCGATACCGCCTCGCCCGTGCGGATTCTCGCCCCCTTGCGCTCGGCCAGCGTCCCGATCCCCTGCGCGAGCGCCGCGATCCCGCCATCGATCAGCCAGACCCCGCGCGCCTCGGTGTGGGCGATCAGCATGAGTGTCGCGGGCGAACGGAACGGGTCGGAACCGCAATAGGTCGCATAGCGGCCGAAGAGCTGCTGCAGGCGCGGATCGGCGAAATGCCCGCCCAGCGCCTTCCAGAGATTGTCGAAGGGCCGCATGGCGAGCATGTCGCCGATGTTGAAGAGCCCGATGCGCCACATCATCGGCAGCGGCGTGCTGCTCTTGTCGCCGCGCAGGAAGGGTTCGTCGAGCACTTCGTAGATGCGCCGCGCCTCCTTGCGAAAGGCGCGGTAGCCCGCCGCCGCCGCGGCCCCGGCGAAATCGCCGATCGCCTCCTCGCTGTGGAGCGGATCGGCGAACAGGTCGAGATGGCCGCGATCGTCCCAGGCGTGGCGCGCGATGATCCCGGCCTGGCGGGCGGTGATGAAATCCTCGAGCCGCGCGCCGCAGGCGTGGAACAGGCGCTCGAACACGTCGCGCATGGTGAAGACGGTCGGTCCGGCGGCGACCTTCTGCCCGTCGACCTCGACATGGCGCGCCTTGCCGCCGATCCAGCGCTCCTTTTCGACGAGGGTCACGTCGTGGCCGCGCGCGGCGAGCAGCGCGGCGCTGGTCAGCCCGCCGATCCCGGCCCCGATAATGACGATGCGCGCGCTCACCCGTCCTCCCCGTTGCCCGCACGCCGATGTTTCGACGCGGGGACAATATTATTGACCTTGTCATCCCTCCTGTCCAATTGTTTGGACATATGGCAAACGAAATACCTCTTTCCTGATGGCCCCCGCGCCGTTCAAGGTCCGCTGGACCGCCCGGCGCAACGCCGTTTTCGCACATCCCGCATTCCAGCACTGGGCGGCGAAACTGCCCCTAATTCGGCGAATCGCCCGTTCGCGCGCGGGCTCGATGTTCGACCTCGTCGTCGGCTTTTCCTATTCGCAGATCGCGCGCGCGGCGGTCGAGAGCGGATTGCTCGACGTGCTGAAGGACGGGCCGCTGGGCGCCGCGGAGATCGCGCGGCGGATCGACCTCGGCGAAGAGGCCGCGCTGTGCCTGCTGCGCGCGGCGCGCTCGCTCGCTCTTGCCGAGGAAGTGGTCGAGGACGGCTGGATGCTGGGCGAACAGGGTGCGGTGCTGCAGGCCGATGCCGGCACGCAGGCGATGATCCGCCACCACCGCCTGCTTTACCGCGACCTCGAATCCCCGCTAGACCTGCTGCGCCGCGACCGCGCGGAACCGACCGAATTGTCGCGCTTCTGGTCCTATGTCGGCGCGCTGCACGGGGCCGCCGAAGCGGGCACCGGAACCAGCGAATATTCGCAGCTCATGGCGACTTCGCAGCGCTTCGTCGCGGACCAGGTGCTTGCCGCCTTCCGCTTTCCGGCGACCGGGCGCCTGCTCGACGTGGGCGGCGGGCACGGCGCGTTCCTGGGCCATGTCGGGCGGGCCTGTCCGCGGCTCGAGCTCGGCCTGTTCGACCTCCCCGAAGTTGTGGAAAACGCGCGCCGTCCGCTCGCCGAGGCGGTCGGGGCGGAGCGGGTGTCCTTCCACCCGGGCGATTTCTTCCGGGACCCGATTCCCGCCGGCTACGACCTCGTCTCGCTGGTCCGCATCCTGCACGATCACGACGACGGCCCGGCGCTTGACCTCCTCAGCAACATCCGCCGCGCGCTCGATCCGGGCAAGCGCCTGATGATCGCCGAACCGATGGCCCGCGTGCCCGGAGCGGAGGCGATGGGGGAGGCGTTCTTCGGATTCTACCTGTGGGCGATGGGATCGGGCCGGCCGCGATCGGAAAAGGAGATTCGCGCGATGCTCGCCGAGGCGGGATTCCGGCGCTCGCGCGGCGTGCCCACTCCCCAACCCGTCATCGCGAGCATTGTCGTGGCCGAGGCCTGACCGGCGTTGTCCAAAAAATTTGACAGTCGTCTACGTAAGGCTTAACAGACAATTCCGAGTTGGTGATCTCGACCGTTCGAGTCGGCATCCATGCCGCTTCGGGTGGTGGCAAGCAGGAGCGAGCCGGATGGACACATTGGCAGTCATTCTCGAAGGGCCCGAACGCCTGGCGCTCCGTTCGCTCGAACTGATGCCGATGCAGCCGGGCGACGTGCTCGTGGAAATCGCCTGGAGCGGAGTTTCGACCGGCACCGAAAAGCTTTTGTGGACCGGCAGCATGCCGCCCTTCCCCGGAATGGGCTATCCGCTCGTCCCCGGTTACGAATCGGTCGGCCGGATCGTCGACGCGGGCGCAGAGGCAAAGGGCCGGATCGGCGACTGGGTCTTCGTGCCCGGCGCCAATTGCTATTCCGGCGCGCGCGGCCTGTTCGGCGGCACGGCGAGCCAGGTGATCGTCCCGTCCGCCCGCGTGCTGCCCGTTCCCGAACGGCTCGGCGAGGCGGGCGTGCTCTGCGCGCTCACCGCCACCGCGCTGCACGCGATCAACGGCGGCGACCTGCCCGATCTCATCATCGGCCACGGCGTGCTCGGCCGGTTGCTCGCGCGCCTGACGCTCGCGCTCGGCGGCGAGGCGCCGACGGTGTGGGAAACCAATCCCGATCGCTGCCACGGCGCGGCCGGCTATGCCGCGGTCCACCCGGAAGCGGACGAGCGCAAGGATTACCGCGCGATCTATGACGCCAGCGGGGATTCGAACATCGTCGACACGCTGGTCGCCCGCATGGCGAAGGGCGGCGAGATCGTCCTCGCCGGCTTCTATTCGGAACGCGTGAGCTTCGCCTTCCCCGCCGCCTTCATGAAGGAAGCCCGGCTGCGGATCGCCGCCGAATGGCAGGCGGACGACATCACCCAGACGCACGATCTCATCGAAACGGGTCGTCTCGACCTGGCCGGACTGGTCACCGATCGCCGTCCGGCCCGGGATGCTGGCGAGGCCTATCCGCAGGCCTTCAGCGATCCCGGTTGCCTGAAAATGGTTCTTGACTGGAGGGATTGCCGATGACCATGCTTGAAAGCCACGACGCCGCGCTGCGCGAGGAAGCCGCGCAGGAACCCGATCCGGTGCACACCGGCGAGGTCACCAAGGAAACGCAGATCATCGCGATCTACGGCAAGGGCGGTTCGGGCAAGAGCTTCGCGCTTGCCAACCTCAGCTACATGATGGCCCAGCAGGGCAAGCGCGTCCTGCTGATCGGCTGCGATCCCAAGTCCGACACCACCAGCCTGCTGTTCGGCGGCAAGTCGACCCCCTCGATCATCGAGACGAGTTCGAAGAAGAAGCTCGCCGGCGAGGAAATCGGCATCGAGGACGTGTGCTTCCAGCGTGACGGCGTGTTCGCGATGGAGCTCGGCGGGCCGGAGGTCGGCCGCGGCTGCGGCGGGCGCGGGATCATCCACGGGTTCGAGACCCTCGAAAAGCTCGGTTTCCACGACTGGGGCTTCGATTACGTCCTGCTCGACTTCCTCGGCGACGTGGTGTGCGGCGGGTTCGGCCTGCCGATCGCGCGCGACATGTGCCAGAAGGTGATCGTGGTCGGATCGAACGACCTGCAATCGCTCTACGTCGCCAACAATGTCTGCCACGCGGTCGAATATTTCCGCAAGATGGGCGGCAATGTCGGCGTCGCCGGGATGATCGTGAACAAGGATGACGGCACGGGCGAGGCGCAGGCCTTCGCCGAAGCGGTCGGCATCCCGGTGCTCACCGCCATCCCCGCGCACGAGGACATCCGCCGGAAATCCGCGAACTACCAGATCATCGGCAAGCCCGACAGCGAATGGGGCGGCCTGTTCGAAACGCTTGCGGCCAATGTCGCGGCCGCCCCGCCGCTCCAGCCCAAGCCGCTCGACCAGGACGGGCTGCTCGGCCTGTTCAAACCCGAGGACACCGGCGGCAACGTCACGCTGATCCCGGCGACCCAGGCCGACATGCGCGGCGGCGTGTTCGAAGAAAAACCCTCCCTCGAAGTGATCTACGACGAGGTCTGACCATGAGCGACTTCAACCCCACCTCCGAAACCCGCGATTCGGACACTCTCGGCGAGGCCGCAGGCGAACTGCGCGCGCCCGACCGCATCGATCTCGCCAGCGCGCCCGAGGCGCCCGTGGCCGAGGGAAGCGGCTGCCACGGCGGCAAGGAACGGATGCTCGAAGCCGCGAAGGCCGCGGGCAAGAGCGACATCCTCGAGCAATACGCCAAGGACTATCCGGTCGATCCGAACGCCGGGCCGCACGACCAGCCGCAGAGCATGTGCCCGGCCTTCGGCTCCCTGCGCGTCGGCCTGAGGATGCGGCGGACCGCGACGGTGCTGTCGGGCTCGGCCTGCTGCGTCTATGGCCTGACCTTCACCTCGCATTTCTACGGTGCGCGCCGCACGGTCGGCTATGTCCCGTTCAATTCGGAAACGCTCGTCACAGGCAAGCTGTTCGAGGACATCAAGGAAGCGGTCGAAGGCCTTGCCGACCCGGAGAAATACGACGCGATCGTGGTAACGAACCTGTGCGTCCCAACCGCTTCGGGCGTGCCGCTGCGCCTGCTGAAGAAACAGATCAACGGGGTCCGCATCATCGGCATCGACGTGCCGGGCTTCGGCGTGCCGACCCATGCCGAGGCGAAGGACATCCTCGCCGGCGCGATGCTCAATTATGCCCGCGAGGAGGTTGAACAGGGTCCCGTCGCCGCTCCGCGCGAACGCACGGACAAGCCCACGGTGACGCTTCTGGGCGAGATGTTCCCGGCCGATCCGGTGGTCATCGGGCAGATGCTCGAACCACTGGGCCTCGCCGCCGGGCCGGTCGTCCCGACCCGCGAATGGCGCGAACTCTATTCGGCGCTCGACGGGTCGGTGGTCGCCGCGATCCACCCCTTCTACACTGCCGCGATCCGCGAATTCGAAGCGGCGGGGCGGCCGATCATCGGCTCCGCCCCGGTCGGCGCCGACGGCACCGCCGCCTGGCTCGACGCCGTGGGCGAGGCGATGGGCCTCCCCCGCGACAAGGTCGACGGGGTCAAGAACGCCATGATCGGCGCGATCAGGGGGGCGCTTTCGGGCTCCCAGATCAAGGGCCGGATCACGGTGTCGGGCTATGAGGGTTCGGAACTCCTCGTCGCCCGCCTGCTGGTCGAAAGCGGCGCCGAGGTGCCCTATGTCGGCAGCGCCTGCCCCAGGACGAAGTGGTCGGATCCCGACCGCGAATGGCTCGAGGCGCGCGGCTGCCGGGTGAACTATCGCGCCAGCCTCGAACAGGACATCGCCGCGATCGAGGAATTCCGCCCCGATCTTGCGATCGGCACGACCCCGGTCGTCCAGCACGCGAAGACGAAGGCGATCCCCTCGCTCTACTTCACCAATCTCATCTCGGCCCGGCCGCTGATGGGTCCGGCGGGCGCAGGCAGCCTTGCCACGGTGATCAACGGCGCGCTCCACAACAAGGAACGCTTCGACACGATGCGCGACTTCTTCGAGGGCGTCGGGACCGAACACGCCGCCGGCGTCTGGGAGGACACGCCCGTCGACCGGCCCAAGTTCCGCAAGAAATACGCGGCCCTCAACGAGGCGGCGCGCAAGGCATCGGAGGCGATCGGCACATGATGACACACGTTCCCGACCACGGCGCCTCCGGTTTCGCCGCGATCTCCCGTCAGGAAGGAGGACAGGCATGACTCTCGTTCTCGATCACGACAGGGCTGGCGGCTACTGGGGCGCGACCTACGTCTTCACCGCGGTGAAGGGCCTGCAGGTCATCATCGACGGCCCCGTCGGCTGCGAGAACCTGCCGGTGACCTCGGTGCTGCATTACACCGATGCCCTGCCCCCGCACGAACTGCCGATCGTCGTGACCGGCCTCGCCGAGGAAGAGCTCGGCAAGACCGGGACCGAAGGCGCGATGAGGCGGGCCTGGGAAACGCTCGATCCGGAACTGCCCGCCGTCGTCGTGACGGGCTCCATCGCCGAGATGATCGGTGGCGGCGTCACGCCGCAGGGCACGAACATCAAGCGTTTCCTCCCGCGCACGATCGACGAGGACCAGTGGCAATCGGCCGATCGCGCGCTGACCTGGCTGTGGACCGAATTCGGCCCCAAGAAGGTCCCCGCGCGAAAGCCGCGCAAGGAAGGCGAAAAGCCGGTCGTCAACATCATCGGCCCGAGCTACGGCATGTTCAACATGCCGAGCGACCTTGCCGAGATCAGGCGGCTGGTCGAGGGCATCGGGGCCGAAGTCGGGATGGTCTTCCCGCTCGGCAGCCACCTTGCCGATATCCGCCAGCTCGGCACGGCGGACGCGAACGTCTGCATGTACCGCGAGTTCGGGCGGAACCTGTGCGAAACGCTCGAGATCCCGTATTTCCAGGCGCCGATCGGGCTCAGCTCGACGACCAAGTTCCTGCGCGCCCTGGGTGAGGAACTCGGGCTCGATCCCGAACCCTTCATCGAGCGCGAGAAGCACACCACGATCAAGCCGCTGTGGGACCTGTGGCGCTCGGTCACGCAGGATTTCTTCGGCACGGCGAGCTTCGGCATCGTCGCCAACGAAACCTATGCCCGCGGCATCCGCCACTTCCTCGAGGACGACATGGGCCTGCCCTGCACCATGGCGGTGTCGCGCTGCGCCGGGGTCAAGCCGAAGAACGAGGACGTGCGCGAACAGATCGCGGCGAACCCGCCGCTCGTCATGTTCGGCAGCTACAACGAACGCATGTACATGGCCGAATGCGGGGCGCGCGGCATGTTCATCCCGGCGAGCTTCCCGGGCGCGGCGATCCGCCGCCACACGGGCACGCCCTTTATGGGCTATGCCGGGGCGACCTATCTCGTCCAGGAGGTGTGCAACGCGCTGTTCGATGCGCTGTTCTACATCCTCCCGCTCGGCACCGATCTCGACAAGGTCGATGCGACGCCGGCGAAGAACGAGCCCGAATTGACCTGGGACAAGGACGCCAAGGCCGAGCTCGATAGGCTCGTCGAAGAACAGCCGGTCCTGATCCGCATTTCCGCCGCCAAGCGCCTGCGCGACGCGGCCGAACGGACCGCCCGCCGCCGCGGCGACCGGGTGGTGACCATCGAATGCCTCGCCGAGGGGCGCCTCCAGGGAGAGACTGCGTGATGCGCGCAGCCGCCCTTCTCCCGGAAGGACACACGCCGGCGACGGCGCGACCGAATGCCCGCTTGCGGGCGACCAAATCCACGTGGGGGATCACGCGGGGATGCCGACGGGGGCCTTCGGGCTCCCACTCAAACCCAACTGAACGGAGACATACCAATGACAGATCCGAACCCCGGCGGTGAGCGGGTGGGAACCTACCTCACGCCCGAAGAAGCCCAGGAAATCCACAAGGGCTTCATGTCGACCTTCACCCTCTATGTCGTCATCGCGATCGTCGCGCATGCGCTGATGTGGGCCTACAAGCCCTGGTTCGGCGGCGGCTTCGGCCTCTGATCGATCGCCTGACCGGCCACGCGCCGGACAGACATCCGGTCAAGAGGTTACACTGAAAGGAATTTCTCATGTGGAGAATCTGGTTCTACTTCGACATCCGTCGGGCTCTGGTGGGCCTGCACGTCGTTCTCGCCGTGCTCGCCTTCACCATCCACTTCATCCTGCTCAGCACGGATCGCTACAACTGGCTTGAAAACGCCCCCGGCACCACGGCGCCGGCTCAGGCGGCTATCGAGCAGTCGGAAGCCCCGACCGCCGGCTAGCCCTTGCCGAAATGTGAGGGGGCAGGTTCGCCTGCCTGCCTCCTGACACTTCTGACGAAACCTTCAAAGCCCGCCGGTCAGGCGGGGAGGATGGACCTATGGCGCTCCTTAGTTTCGAGCGGAAATACCGCGTGCGCGGCGGCACCTTGATCGGCGGCGACCTTTTCGACTTCTGGGTCGGGCCGTTTTATGTCGGCTTCTTCGGGGTGACGACGGCTCTCAGCGCGCTGCTCGGCACCGCGCTCATCTTCGCCGCCGCCGTCGAAGGGCCGACACTCAACCCCTGGCTGATCGACATCCAGCCGCCGGCGATCGAGGCCGGACTTTCGCTCGCCCCGCTGAGCGAGGGCGGGTACTGGCAGATCATCACCGCCTGCGCGGTCGTTGCCTTCTACTCCTGGGTTTTCCGGCAGGCCGAGATCTCGCGCAAGCTGGGGATGGGCTATCACGTGCCGGTCGCCTTCAGCATCGCCGTGTTCGCCTATGTCACCCTCAACGTCATCCGTCCTCTGTGGATGGGCGCGTGGGGACACGGCTTTCCCTACGGCATCTGGAGCCACCTCGATTGGGTCTCCAACACCGGGTACATGTACGTGAACTTCCACTACAACCCGGTCCACATGCTGGCGATCGCCTTCTTCTTCACGAACTGCCTCGCTCTCGCGCTGCATGGCGGCCTCGTCCTTTCGGCGGTGAACCCGTCCAACGGAACCAACGTGAAGACGCCCGAATACGAAGACACCTATTTCCGTGACTTCATCGGCTATTCGGTCGGCACGCTGGGCATCCACCGTGTCGGGCTCTTCCTCGCGCTCAACGCGGGGTTCTGGAGCGCCATCTGCATCGTGATTTCAGGCACCCTTTATGTCGGCAGCTGGCCGGAATTCTGGGATTTCTGGAAGAAGATCCCAATCTGGTCGTGAGGAGCACCTGAACCATGGCGACTTATCAAAACATCTTCACGCAGGTCCAGGTAATCGGACCGCCCGAAATGGGTATCCCCCTCGCTCCGGAGGAGGACATCCGCATCCCGTCGACGGGCAACAACTACTGGCTCGGCAAGATCGGCCAGGCCCAGTTCGGCCCGGTCTACCTCGGCTGGCTCGGCACGGCCTCGCTCGTCTTCGGGACGATCGCGTTCCTGATCATCGGGTTCAATTACTGGGACCAGGTCAACTGGAGCCCGCAGGCCTTCATCCGCGAACTGTTCTGGCTCTCGCTCGATCCCCCGGGTCCCGAATACGGTTTCAGCCTGTTCGTCCCGCTGAACGAGGGGGGCTGGTTCATCCTGACGGGCGGGTTCCTCACGGCGGCGGTGCTGCTGTGGTGGCTGCGGACCTATTCGCGGGCCAAGGCGCTCGGCATGGGGATGCACATTCCCTGGGCCTTCGCCAGCGCGATCTGGCTGTTCCTGGTGCTGGGCTTCATCCGCCCGCTCCTGCTCGGCCAGTGGTCGGAAGCGGTGCCCTACGGCATCTTCTCCCACCTCGACTGGACCAACAACTTCTCGCTGATCTACGGCAACCTGTTCTACAACCCGTTCCACGCGCTCTCGATCGTGTTCCTCTACGGTTCGGCGGTCCTGTTCGCGATGCACGGGGCAACGATCCTCGCGGTGGGCCGCTATGGCGGCGAGCGCGAGATCGAGCAGATCACCGACCGCGGCACCGCTTCGGAACGCGCGGCGCTGTTCTGGCGGTGGACCATGGGCTTCAACGCCTCGATGGAATCCATCCACCGCTGGGCCTGGTGGTTCGCGGTCCTGACCACGCTCACGGGCGGCATCGGGATCCTGCTGACCGGGACCGTGGTCGACAACTGGTATGTCTGGGCGCAGGAGCACTACTACGCTCCCAAGTGACGCGCCCGCACGGCGAAGGACCGCACGGTGCGGCGGTCCTTCGCCGGTCGGCCTCGACAGGAAAGCCCGGCCCGCCCCATGGCGCGGCCGGGCTTCTTCTTTCGTGGCCGAAGGGATCGCGGATAAGCGCCGGCGCTCACCGCGCCATGGCGGGCGTTATCGCCTTGGCGTGATCGCGGTGGCATAATCGCGGTGGCGTGATCGCGCTGGCCCGAACGCGGGGCTTGTCCGCCGGGCGCAACGACCCGCGAAACGTCAGCCCCGCTCCCCGCCCTCGCCACCGCCCCCACTTCGCAGGCGCAGGTCGAGCAGGTGGAGCGGCAGCGACAGCGCGAGCGGCAGCGCCACCAGCGGCCAGGCGGCCCCGGTCAGCGCGCCCCTCAGGCCCAGGACCAGCAGCGCCGCAGGGCCAAGCAGGCCGGCAAGCGCGCGCCAGCTCCACCCGCCCCGGCGCAGCCACAGGGCCTCGAGCGCGAGGACCGCGAGGATCAGGTCGGCCGCGTGGCCGGTTTCGAACAGCCAGGACATGGCGCGGCTTTCCCTTGGGTTTGACGGCGAACGCGGGTGTGCCACAGGAAAAGCCGCCCGCGCCAGCCCCATGCCTTGCGCGGGGGCGATCGGGGGCAGCGGCCAGCCGGGAAAGCCGCCGCGATCGATCGGGGAGGGCCGCAGGCGTGCGCGGGCGAGCGCGTCAGGCCCGATCCCGGCGAGCCTGCGGCGGATGGTTCAATGGAAGGGCGGGTTCAGCTCCACCACCGCCCAGTTGAGCGCACCGGCCATGCTGACCCAGCCGAGATAGGGCACGAGCAGCAGGCTTGCCCCGCGCGAATAGCGGCCGCAATAGATGATGAGCGCGATGATCGAAAGCCACAGCGCGATCAGCTCGTAGAACGCCCAGTCGGGCCGCTGCAGGCGGAAGAACAGCAGGCTCCAGGTGATGTTGAGAAACCCGTTGAGGGCAAAGAGGCTAACGATCCGTTCGGACACCCGGCTGTCCGGCGCCGCCCGCCACGCCGTCACCGCCGAGACGACGATCAGCGCATACATCATCGTCCACGCCATCGGGAACATCGGGTCGGGCGGCGTCCAGGACGGCTTTTCGAGCGCCTGGTACCATGGACCCAGATCGGTGATCGTCGCCCCCAGCGCGGCCACGCACAGGGCGACCAGCGTGGCGACGGCGAACGGCAGGATCCAGGTGGCTTTCATGGTGAGCGGTTTAACGGGTCGCCTCCCTCAAGCCCAGAAGATGTGCGGTGTCCTTGAGAAAGATCTTGACGTGCGCCATCGGCTTGGCCCGGACCAGCTTCTTGTTCATGTAGGCCTGCCAGGTGAGCTGCTGCACGTCCTTGTCGTCGCACATGGTCACGAAGCGTTCGCGGCGCTTGTCGCTCGAATACCAGAAATACTGCATGATCCCGAGGATGAAGAAGACTTTCCCGTGCTCCCGCATGAACCGGGCGCGGGCCTTCTTCAGGGCCTTGGCCTCGCCGGTCTTGAGGAATTCGGAAGCCGCCTCGGCGACGATCCGCCCGCCTGTCATGGCGTAGTAGATCCCTTCTCCCGAAGCCGGCGCGACGACGCCCGCCGCATCGCCCGCGACGATCACGTCGGCCCCGTTGTCCCAGCGTTTCAGGGGCTTCAGCGGGATCGGCGCGCCTTCGCGGCGAACCGTCTCGCAGCGGGTCAGCCCGAGGTCGGCGCGCATGGTCGAGATCGCGCCCCTCAGCGAAAAGCCCTTGTTCGCGCTGCCCACCCCGACGCTCGCGGTTTCGCCGTGGGGGAAGACCCAGGCGTAGAAATCGGGCGAGAGCCGGCCCTGGTAGAACACGTCGCAGCGCGAATGGTCGTAGGCGTCCGAATCCTGCTCGGGCGACTTGATGATCTCGTGATAGGCGAAGACGCAGGGGACCCGGTCGGCGCCCGGCAGGCACTGCTTCGCAACCGCCGAGCGCGCGCCGTCGGCCCCGATCACGCAGCGCGCGCGCACGCTTTCGATCGGGCCGCCGCGGGTGCGCCGGAAGGTGACGAGCGGATGGGCCTTGTCGTCGCGCACGATCTTCTCGAAGGTGCCCTCGAGCCGTTCGGCGCCCGAATGGCGCGCGCGTTCGCGCAGCCATTCGTCGAATTCCTCGCGGTCGACCATGCCGACATAGCCGATCTCGCCGACCGGCATGTCCACCGCCCGGCCCGACGGCGCGATCATCCGGGCCGAGCGGGCGCGCGCGACCAGCAGGCTTTGCGGG